>DATFYE010000050.1:0-25608 GCA_035315185.1 Syntrophorhabdales bacterium
CGGGTACGCGTGGGACGGCGCGAAACACAGGAAGATACCACAACTCGGCTCACTGGTCGTAGAGGATGATGTCGAGGTAGGCGCAAACACAACGATAGACCGCGGCTCATTGGGCAAAACCGTCATCGGACGGGGTGTCAAGATCGACAACCTCGTACAGATAGCCCACAATGTATCCATCGGGGAGAACTCGATCATCGTCGCGCAGGTGGGCATTGCGGGAAGCTCTACCCTCGGTAAGAACGTGGTTCTCGCGGGCCAGGTAGGGGTTAAAGACCATGTGACGATCGGAGACAACGTGAAGGCAGGTGGTGGCACGGGCATCACCAAGGACGTTGCGTCCAATTCCAATATCATGGGAACGCCACACATGCCTCACAGGGAATGGCTGAGGCTCCAGAATTACGTGAAGAAGCTGCCTGACCTTTTTCATAAAATAGAGACATTGGAAAAGAAACTGACGCAAGAGGAGCAAAAATGATCGAGATCAATGAGATCCTTACTTTGCTTCCCCATGCCTTTCCCTTTCTCCTTGTGGACAGGGTTCTGGAGTATGAGCCTGAAAAACGGATTGTGGGTCTCAAGAACGTCACGTTCAACGAACCCTTCTTCCCGGGACACTTTCCAAGGAACCCGGTTATGCCCGGCGTGCTGATCATTGAGGCCA
This sequence comes from Syntrophorhabdales bacterium, assembly GCA_035315185.1. Lineage (GTDB taxonomy): Bacteria > Desulfobacterota > Syntrophorhabdia > Syntrophorhabdales > WCHB1-27 > JADGQN01. The sequence continues at coordinate 668 of DATFYE010000050.1, forward strand.
TGGCGCAGACCGCCGGCATTCTGGCTTTCAAGTCGTACCCGGATTTGCGGGGAAATGTGTTTTTCATCGGCATTGATAACGCGCGGTTTAGAAAGCCCGTCACCCCCGGGGACCAGCTCAAGCTTGTGCTTCGGGTAGTCAAACACAGAAAAGAGATATGGGTCTTCGACGGAGAAGCCTTCGTGGACGAGAAGAAAGTGGCTGAAGCACGCATCATGGCAACGCTTCAAGCATCGTGAGGGAACAGATGATACATCCGACCGCCGTTGTTGATAAGAGTGCGGAACTGGACCCTGATGTTGAGATAGGCCCGTACTGCGTCATCGGTCCAAAGGTCACGATTAAAAAGGGGGCGAAGCTCGTCGCTCATGTGAGCATACAGGATCTGTCAGAAGTCGGGGAAGGCTGTACGATCTATCCCTTTGCCGCCATAGGCGGACCGCCTCAAGACATCACGTATAGAGGGGAAGCTACTACCTGTGTGATCGGGAACAACAACACAATACGGGAGTACGTGACCGTCAATCGTGCTTCAAAGTCGAGCGAATCGACCATTGTTGGCTCAAACAATTTTATCATGGCCTATGCCCACATCGCGCATGACTGTCGCATAGGTAATCACACCATCATGGCAAACTGCGCAACCCTCGCGGGGCACGTCCACGTGGGTGATTACGCGATAATAAGCGGCCTCAGCGCCGCCCACCAGTTTTGCCGGATCGGCAAGTATGCCTTCATAAGCGGCCTCACGGGCGTCCCCAAAGACGTACCTCCCTTCATGATGGCAGCCGGCAACAGGGCCAGACTCTATGGCCTGAACAGTGTGGGCCTTGAAAGGCAAGGCTTTCCCAAGGCTGAGATTGTCAAGCTGAAGAGGGCCTATCGCATTCTTTTCAGATCTTCTTTGCCTCTGGAGAAATCACTGAAGCTTGTTGAAGAGGAACTGGACGGAGAGAACATCAGGGAGCTGATCACTTTTATCCGCTCATCGGAGAGGGGTATATGTCGCTGAAGCTCTGCGTCATAGGTGTGGGCCACATGGGCAGGATACACGCAAGCAAGCTGAAGGAGATAGAAGGCGTTACCCTGTGCGGCCTCGTAGACGCGGATCACGGTTGTCTCGAGGAGGCCTCAAAAAAGCATAGTGCACCCCATTTCAACCATCACATGCAGGCGCTCCAGCTCACAGATGCTGCCCTGATTGCCACTCCCACCGAAACACACTACGAGATCGCGAAAGATTGCCTGGAAAAGGGCATTCACGTTTTTATGGAAAAGCCAATTACGGCAACCGTACGGGAGGCGGAGGAGCTGATCGCACTGGCCAGGGCCAAGCACCTTGTCCTTCAGGTAGGGCATCTCGAGCGCTTCAGCCCTGCCTTTGCCAGGGCTATGCGCTACGTCAAAGACCCGATGTTTATAGAGGCGCAAAGGGTAAGCATTTTTACGGGGAGATCCACAGACATCGACGTGATAATGGATCTCATGATCCACGACATAGATCTTGTTCTTTCGATCGCGGGAGGCGAGGTGACGGACGTGCGTGCCCAGGGCACGCAGGTCGTGACCAATAAAATCGATGTGGCTAATGCCCGCATTGAGTTCGACAGCGGCTGTGTTGCCAGCCTGACAGCGAGCAGGGCGTCAAAAAGAAAGGAGCGGACGTTTAAGATATTTCAAAAAGACCGCTATTTCAATCTAGATCTTCTCAAGGGGCGTATGACGACCCTCACCAGAGATACTAAAGGCACTTCTCAGGTTGAGGAATACGAGGCAGAACAGATCGACCCGGTCAAAGACGAGCTCAGGGATTTTGTTTGCGCTATTCAGGAAAGAAGACAGCCGCGAGTAGAGGGAGGACATGGTCTCAGGGCGCTTGTACTCGCTAACCTCATTAAGGAAGCGATAGAGAACAATCTTGCGGAACGACGCGCGAGTGAGGCTCTTTAATCGAAAGGCGCTCATCGTGACCGGAGAGCTGTCCGGAGAAACTCACGCACTTCATCTGGTCAACGCACTAAGCGACTTTCTTCCATTACAATGGAGTGCTATCGGAAGCGAACGGCTCAAAGCCGCAGGCGTCGATATTCTATACGACTATCGAGCGATTTCAGTTACGGGTTTGAGCGAGGTCGTGCCGAAGATGGGACACATCTGGAGGGCGTACCGGCGGCTCAAACGATATTTGCTGGAAACCCTTCCGTCACTGCTCATCCTCGTCGATTTTCCAGGGTTCAACCTGAGAGTAGCCGCGATGGCAAAAAAACTGGGCATTCCCGTTATCTATTTCATACCGCCCCAGGTTTGGGCATGGAGGGCTGCAAGGATCAGGCAGATAAAGAGAGACGTAGAACTGGTTATCTCCATCCTCCCCTTTGAAAAGGCACTCTACGACCAACACGGAATTCCGTCTGTCTATGTCGGCCATCCCTTTATGACGGCCATACAACCTACAAAGCCGAGAAATAGCTTTCTTGAGGAGATGGGCCTGACCGGCAGGGCACCGATCATTACGGTTATGCCTGGCAGCAGAGAAAACGAAATAGTCAGACACATGCCGGTACTGCTTCAGGTGGTCAGCCGGCTCCATCACGAGCTTGATAACATGGCTGTTCTTCTGCCAGTTGCTGAGAACATTGATCGTAGTATTATTGAGACGTTCACCAAAGACACGCGGTATATACACCTTCTCAAGGGCACCTCGCACGAAGCGCTGGCCTGCTCTGACGTGGCCTTGGTGGCTTCGGGCAGCGCCACTTTGGAGGCCGCAATCCTCAACTGTCCGGCAATCGTCATTTACAAGGTCTCGACCCTCTCTTTCTTCGCAGCTAAATACCTCGTCAAGGTGAACCATATCAGTCTTCCCAACCTCATAGCCGGGAAGGAGGTATTTCCTGAGTATATTCAAGACCTGGATGCAGAAACCATTGCACAAAGGGTTTTGCATATGTTAAATAATGAGATAGTGAATGTGAGAGAGGATATGGAGGAGGTGCGAAGGAAGTTGGGTACGTCCGATTCATACGGACTCGCCCGTGATGCCGTTATCCATTTCCTAGAGCGAACCTATGGCCCTCTATTTCCGACTTCTTAGATTTGTCAAGCCTTACTGGGGCAAGCTTCTTCTGGCAGCCGTCTTTATGTCCGGCTCCGCGTCCACCAATGGAGCAACAGCCTTCCTGGTGAAACCTGTCCTCGACAAGATATTCTTCGAGAAGAACGGAACAATGCTTCTTATCATTCCGGTCGGGATAATTCTTCTCTATCTCACCAAGGGAATTTTTGACTATCTGCAGGCTTACCTCATGGGTTTCGTGGGACAAAAGGTTATAACCGACATCAGGAACCTCTTATTTACGCATCTCCAGCGACAGCCTCTCGCGTTCTATGATAAAACACCCACCGGAGTGATCATCTCAAGGATCACCAATGATATAACCCTCATTCAGAGCGCTGTCTCTGATTCGTTTACGGCTATCCTGAAAGACGCTTTTACCATAGTCGGGCTCATCTTTGTTGTTTTTTACAGGGATTGGAAGCTGGCTGCAATAGCATTCATCATACTTCCCTTTGCCACGTACCCCATCATCGCCTTCGGAAGAAAGCTGAGAAAAATAGCTGTTCAGAACCAAAAGGCCATGGCACGGTTGACTAACTTCCTCCATGAAACTATCACCGGCCAGCGTATTGTAAAGGCCTTCACCATGGAGTCCTACGAAAGCGAGCGCTTTCAAGAAGAAAATGAAAGTCTCTTTCGCATCGTCCTCAAACGTTACAAGATAAGGGCCCTCTCCTCACCGGTCATGGAAGTGCTCGGAGGCATTGCCGTGGCGGTTATCATATGGTACGGCGGATCACAGGTGATCTCAGGGCAATCAACACCTGGCAACTTCTTTTCCTTCACAGCTGCTCTGCTCATGCTTTACGAACCGATCAAGCGGCTCAACAAGGAGAACCACAATGTCCAGCAGGGCCTTGCTGCGGCCCAGCGGGTCTTCGACATTGTGGACCGGCAGCCCGAGATCACGGACAAGAGCACTGCTGTTGAACTCGCCGCCGTGGAGGGGGCAATCGAATTCGAGAATGTTTACTTCCGGTACGAAGAAAAAATGATCCTGAAGAATGTGAACCTGAAAATCAACAAGAACGAGGTGGTGGCAATCGTCGGAGAAAGCGGGGTGGGCAAAACGACCCTCATTAATCTTATCCTTCGCTTCTATGACGTCACGGGAGGCTCGATCAAGATAGACGGTGTCGATATAAGAGATATTACCGTCAACTGCCTGCGAAAAAATATCGCCATTGTCACGCAAGATGTGATTCTCTTTAATGACACCATAACGAAGAACATCGCCCACGGTGCACAAGAGGATCCTGCAAAGATAGAACAGGCAGCACACACCGCGTTTGCCCATGATTTCGTTCTCAAGCTCCCGAAGAAATATGATACAAACGTGGGTGAGAAAGGGTTACGCCTCTCGGGTGGGCAGAAGCAGCGGATTGCAATAGCGCGAGCCCTTTACAGGGATGCGCCCATCCTTATCCTCGACGAGGCGACCAGTGCTCTGGACTCGGCATCCGAAGGCGAGGTGCAGCGAGCCCTGGAAAATCTTATGCGCGGAAGAACCACCATCATTATCGCCCACCGTCTGTCGTCGATCATGAACGCAGATCGCATTATCGTTCTCCAGGGCGGGGCAATTGCCCAGGAAGGCCCCCACCAGGCTCTGATCGCAGCAGACGGCCCGTACAAAGACCTTTACGAGTTGCAGTTCAAGGACGACGGAAAAAAAATCATACGCATGGGCAAGAGGCCAAAAAATGCCTAAGCGCATAAAACAGTTTCTCCTGGTTCACACCCTTCCCCCATTGGTCTATCTCTTTCTTTTGCTTCTCCGTGCCACGCTGCGCATACAGCATGTAAACAGAGAGCGGATGGAGGATGTCATGAAACAGGCTGGAAGCGTGATCGCCTGCTTCTGGCACGGAAGGCTGCTCCTCATGCCGTTCGCCGTCAAGGGGGTAAAGGCCAAGGTACTCATATCCCGCCACCGGGACGGAGAATTTATAGCCCGTGTCATCCGTTTCTTTGGTCTGGGGACGGTTCGAGGTTCGCACAGGAAGGGTGGTGTGACTTCGATACGCGAAATGATCGCAGCGATAAGCGAAGGCTGGAATATTGCCATAACACCGGACGGACCCAAGGGGCCGAAATACAGGGTCAAGGAAGGTCTCATCGAACTGGCCAAGATCAGCCAGAAGCCCATCCTTCCTGTTACGTACGGTGCTCGTAAAAAAAAACTTTCAGTTCCTGGGACAGCTTCGTTCTTCCTCATCCCTTTTCGAGAATTGTCTTTTTGTGGGGGGAACCTGTCTATATCGACCGGAACGCTTCCAAGGATGCCCTGGAAGCTGAACGGCTGAGGCTTGAGCAAACCCTCACGGAGCTCACCCACAAAGCAGACGAAATGGCATGTGGAAATTAGTCTATAATATCGCCATACTTTGCGCCTTCCCGTTTTTTTCTCTTTTTGCCCTGACCAAGAAGAAGATCAGGAAAACGTTTTTCCAGAGACTCTCGATAAAGAAGGGACCGGAAATGAGGGATGTTCTCTGGATCCATGCAGCCTCCGTGGGTGAGGCCGTCATCGCCGAGAACCTGGTCAACTACATGGTCAGCCGCACGAGTTTTAGCCGCTTTGTCATCACCACAAACACAGACTATACGCGTGATCTCCTGATGAAAAGGTTTGATCAGCGCGTGCAGGTGCTCTATCTCCCTTTCGATCTTCCCTGTGCCGTGAATCGGTTTATGAAGGGCTCTAGTTTCAAGGCCTTGATCATCATCGAAACCGAGCTCTGGCCCAATCTCATCTGGGCTGCGCAAGCGCGAAAAATACCGGTGATCATAGCCAACGGCAGGATATCGGATCGTACGGTAAGGAACTACCGGTCTCTCTCTTTCTTTCTCCGGCACGTGCTCTCCTCCATCGATCTGGTACTCGCTCAGTCACATGATCAGGCAGCGCGATTCATCTCAATTGGCATGGACCCGTCGCGTGTTAGGGACGTAGGGAACCTCAAATACTACAGGTTTCTCAACCATCTTCCTGATGCTCCCTCTAAAGAGAATCTCATCGTATTCGGCAGCATCAAGGAAAAGGAACTCCCCATTATCTTGCCGCTCATAGAACCCCTCAGGAAAGAGCTTCCCGGCCACGCAATCTACCTCGTGCCCAGAGACCTGAGACTGGTCAACACCTTGGAAACAGAACTTTCGGAAAAGTTACGTGTCACCCGATTTTCCGCTTTGAAAAATAGCGAAACAAGGGCTCTCGATGTTGTGATCGTGGATACTATAGGCGACCTGGTGTCTCTCTACAGCAAGAGTCTCGTTGCATTTGTGGGAGGAAGCCTCGCTCCATACGGAGGCCAGAACCTACTCGAACCCCTCTTCTTTGCCACTCCTGTTCTCTTCGGGCCGCATGTCGAAAACTTCAGAGAGATTGCTGACAGAATCCTCTCCGCGAAGGCGGGCATGCTGGTCCATGATGGGCGCGAGCTGCTCGAAGCTGTAACGCTTCTCATCAAGAACCCTCAGTTGCGGCAGACCATGGGCGATGCGGGGTTGCAGGTAATTCGGGAGCAGGAAGCAGTCATGACCGAGACGGTACGTTTAATTACGGAGGTCATATGGAAGAATTCAGCCGCCTCGCCGAGTTGATGGCGTCTTTGCGCGGAGAACAAGGGTGCTCATGGGATAAAAGACAAACAGAAAAAGCCTTTCGCACCTTTCTCCTTGAGGAGGTGTACGAAGTAATCGATGCCGTCGAAAAAGAGGATCACGAGGGGCTTAAAGAGGAGCTGGGAGATGTGCTGTTTCACATCCTATTCATCGCCCAGATCTGCAAAGAGAAGAATCTCTTCGACATCAGGGATGTGCTGAGAGCAGCGCACACAAAGATGTACAACAGGCACCCGCACGTATTCCAAAGGGGTTGTGAGCCGGATGCTTCCCAAGAAATAACGATACAACAGCGGTGGGAGGAGATAAAGCGGGCTGAAAAGGAAGACTACTCGGCGGTTTCGGGTGTACCAAAGATACTACCTGCCCTCCTGCGTTCTTATGTGATATCGAAGCGAGCAGCAAAACTTGGATTTGACTGGGAAACAAAAGAAGGCGTCCACGAGAAAATCATTGAAGAGATCGCCGAGATCCGTGAGGCTGAGAAGGAAGGAAATAAGGATCTCGTTGAGGAGGAAATAGGGGACTTGCTCTTCAGTATCGTGAATCTTGCCCGCTTCCACGACATAGATCCGGAAGCTGCTCTGCGCCTCACAAACAGCAAGTTCGTCAGGAGATTTGCTTACGTGGAGAGTAAGGCCGACCTGACTAATCCTAACCCCAAGGCTATGGATGAGCTATGGAACGAGATAAAAAACGCCGAGAAGAGGGGAAGGTGATTCCTCTACCCTATTCGACCTTTTTTACGTTCGCCGCCTGTGGCCCCTTTGGTCCGCTGGTGATCTCAAACTCGACCTGTTCTCCGGTCTTTAGAGTCTTGAAACCATCCTGTTTTATCGCAGAGTAGTGCACAAATACGTCGTCGCCGCTATCCTGTTCTATGAAGCCGTACCCCTTTGAATCGTTGAACCACTTAACCTTACCTACTGGCATACTGCTAAACTCCTTTCTAAGCGTTGAATAGTGCAGCTATTTGTATCTTAATTCGCTCTTTTAGTGCATGTCAAGCGAAATCTTAAAAAATTTTAATGGATGCTTTTCTGCACAAAAATGTGAGGTTTTTACGAAGCTTCTTTGAATCCGATCACATCCGACGGGCATGTAGAAGCGCAAAGACCGCAGCCCAGGCAGAGCTCCTTTTTCACCGTCGCAACCGGTACTACAGAGGACCCGAGCGGTCCGAAAATGGAAACCTGTTTTTCTTTGATCTCTATCTCTATGGCTCCCGCAGGGCATGCGTTGCTGCAAGAGCCGCAGCCACTGCATCGCTCTTCGTCAACATCAGGAAGCGTGCGCTCCTCATCCTTCTCGATAAGGAATTCGCCGAGTGCGCCCAGCACTTCTCTCTCTTCCCACCGAGCAGCCCTCGGGAAGCGTATGAATCCCGCATGATATCGCTCCCTATCCCATTTGGTGGGCGACCACCGCAGCTGCGGCTCCGAGCGGTACTGGATAAGGAATTCCCGCTGCCGCATCGCATCAGCATACTCTTCAAGAGTCACAACCGTGTCTGCTGCGATTGCCACCTCCCCCTTTGGACCGGAGATGACCGCTCCGTTCTGCTGGAGATCGAGCCGTTCATCCTCCTCCAGATGGATGAAGATAATTCCTTCTCTGCGTGCCTGCTCGTACAGGAGCTCTGAATAAGATGGCGTGACAAGGTTCCTTGTGATGAAGATGACGTCCTTTTTCTTCTTCTTAAGCTTCAAGGCCTCAAGTATGAACTTTTCCGAGAAGAACTCGTAGAACATCTTCAGTAGGGTATCGTCTGTGCCCAGATAAAAGACGTAACGATCTGCTCCCGTGCCCACACCTATGGCCAGTGCTGTCTCCTTGTAGACTCTTATGTCCGGAACATACCTGCCTCCATCCAGTTCCTTCATGCATCTGACCGCAGCGCCGTAGCCCGTGAGGATCGCATCCTTGATGCTCATCGGCTCTAAGCTGCCTCCCGACACATAGACGCCCTTCGAGTCCGTTTTCAGCGGGTCAGTCTCTTTGACAAATCCCCACTCATTGAGTGAGAAGCCAAAAAACAGGCTGAGTTCCGCGAGCGTCGGGCTCGGCCTCAAACCGGCCGCAAGCACAACGTAATCGAAGCGCTCCTCGTTGAGACGTCCTCCGTTGAAATAGCGCATGGTCACGCCATCATTATCCTCCTCCAGATAGCGAGAGTTCGCTCTGACGAAGGAGACCCCAAGATCCCGATAGAGTTTTTCCATATAAAACTCCTGGCCAAAAAACCTGAGATCATTGTAAAAGACGGTGATCTGGGGCGTAACACCTCTCTGAAAGGTCCATTTTATTTCCCGCAGAGTGTATGAGCAGCACATGGCAGAGCAGAGAGGGTATTCCAGACAGCGTGAACCGACACAGAGAATAAAGGCTACTCTCTTGAGATCATCGGGCAGTGAATCGTTCCTCTGGTCGATAAGATGATCATAATCGAGGCTGGCAAGGATACGTCTGCCTGTTCTCTCCTTCGGCTCGTAGGGAGCCAGTCCAGCCGCAATGATTGCCGCATCAGCCTCGATCAGCCTGCCGTCGTCGAGCGTGATAAGGGATTTCTCGTAGAACTTGTCAACATCAACGATGCGGCTTCCGGTTATCACTTCAAGCGCAGGGTTATTTTGTATTTCAGCGAAGAAGGTCTTGAAGCCCACGCGACAATTGGCGATCTTCTCCATCAGGCCGCCAGGTGCGTCAGCCTGTTCGAGAATGATCACTTTGTGGCCGCCTTTGACCAGGACTTTTGCTGCAGAGACCCCACTGATGCCGCCTCCAACAATGACCACATTCATAGTGCTGTTCTATCCCCTGTCACGTAGAGGAGAAGATCCGTGAAATAGATGATCTTCCTGTTCTTTGAGAAGGATGTCAGGGCCATATGGCAGAGCGGGCAAAAGACCACGATCGTCCCTTTTGACCCGTTGAGAACAATGTGCGAGAGCTTCTCGGTAGCCCACTTGTTGATGAAGAATTGGTTACCTCCGCAACATTTTGCTCTTACCTTGGTACCTCCGATCTCTCCGTCGAGCCGGTCTATAAATCGTTCCATCACCTCTTTATCCCCTATGGCTGTTTCGTCGGGGCGCATCAGCAAACAACCGTAATAGGGCGTAAAGACCTGGCCCTTTAGGTCTTTCTTGATATTCAGGGACCCCGCAAGGTCTCCGTTCAACAACTCAAGCGGATGGTAGACGGCACGCGCCGTTCCGCTGTTAGCCTCCTTCAGGTTCTTGTAACATGCTGGGCAGGGAGCAACAACACCTGCCTCGGCCGCACTCAGGGCCTTGCTTTTCTCCAGGTTTGTCTTTGATAACTCCACGAGCGCCCTCCGATCGCCGAATTCAAAGGCACCGCAGCAGTTCCAGTCGGGAATTTCGGCGAGCTCATGGCCGAGCTTCGCAAAAACTTTCTTCAAGCCTTTATCAAGCCTCCGCGCGCTTCCGGTAAGAGAACACCCTGGATAGTAAGCGTATCTCATCGAGTGTTTCTGTCCTCCCTATCCTTCCTGTCCTGGCTATCCTTTGTTTGCGCGTGGCCCATGTTTTTGACTTTGTGCGGCAGGTGAAAGTTCATGTACTCCTTCCATCGCGTCACGTATGCGAGGTATCCCCCTCGCAGCAGAAAGGGAAGTGCCTTCAGGAAGACGTACGGCTCATAGACTCTTCCCCAGACCTTGATGGAAGACTTAAACGCTTTTTCAAAGGGCGTTTCCAGGCTCATCTCTCCCTTGAGTGCTCGAATGATCTCCGGGATCCTGATGTGCCAGGGGCAGGCACCTGTACAGTTATAGCAGTTGGTGCAATAGAGAAGAACCGGATCATCCGGCGTCAGTTCTCTTTGCAGAAAGAGGCTCAAGAGGAGCGCTTGAGGATTTGCTGCCACAGAGAGGTCATTTATGGTGCAGACGGAGCCGCAGATCTTGCACCCGAGGCAAACTGCAAAATCCTCCCTCTTGTAGCCAGCGAGTTCAGCTATAGATTCAATCTTAGGCATTATGTAAACTCGAATCGCATCATCGCCTTTTCGCTTCATCGCTTCATCGGATTAATCTTCGGCATCTTTCAGCTCATCCTCGAGGAACGTCAGGTAAGGTATAGCCTCGTCGAAGCTGCGCCCTGACATGTATGAGAAGAGTTTTTGCAGTCTCTCCGATGTCCCTTTCATGTATTTCGTGAGGGGTATCCTCTGTGGGCAGGCCTCCTCGCACGCACCACATCCCACACAGGTCTGTGAGACATGGTACATGCGGATAAAGTGAAAGACCTCTTTACCAAACGGGAGGGCTGTGTCGCCGAGCCGAAAGACTTTGTTGATGAAGGCATCCCCCTTTGGTACATATTCATCTCCCTGAAATACACAGTCGACACAGTAACAGACCGGGCAGACATCCCTGCAATTCATACACATGATGCACTTGGCAAAGTCCCTGGAAAATGTCTCCATGTCCGTTTGGAAACGATCTGTTGCACGCCCTTCTGCAACGATAAACGCATCAGGCGCTGGCTCATCCGTCCCGTGGAGCAGGTTAAGGAACTCTTCACCTACGGGCGTAAACGCCTGGGCCCATAGCTTGCCTTCTGCATCGACGCGAATTCCTGCATCACCCACCAGGCCTCTCGGCTCCCTGCACACCGTACACGCATACCGGAGCTTGCCCGATTCCTCCAGCGCGGATTTAAGAGCCAGCGGGTCGAGAGGGAAATGCAGGTCCTCTTTCGAGGATACACTTCCGAAACAGTCTACCGAGACAGCGATGAGGCTCGTGCGCTCCACCTGTGTCAATTTGGTCAGCTCGACGTAGGCACGGATCTCGCAGGGCCGGAGTATCGCGAGGATTCGAGCGTCCTTTGAAAAAAAGCGGCGCAGATAGAGCAGGCCATTAAGATCGAAGTAGGGATTGAAGAGGGCGAGATTCCTCGCCGCGGTGCGCTGAATCCGGTGGCGCACACTGCCGTTGTGCTCTTCAAAACCGAAGGCCAGGCGGCCTTCCTTCGCAAGGAACTGCTCGACAGCGGCCCGGATAACCTCTACATCAACCCTCTTTGCGTTCATGCCTCGCATCCTTAAGTTGGCTGTACATTTTTTCCACTTTCTCCACGAAGCGGCGCGCCTCGGCTGCACTTACCCAGAAGAGCCTGAGTTTCTCTTTCATCGAGAAGGCATTGAGCATCTCTTTCAGCGCCGCCATTTTCCTTCTCGTGTAATAGTTTCCCTTGATAAAATGGCAGTCCCCGGGGTGGCACCCGGCGACGAACACACCATCTACGCCTTCAAAGAGCGCCTTCAGAACAAACGCCGGATCGACTCTGCTCGAACAGGGCACCTGCACCACTTTCACACCTTCGGGGTATTTCAGTCTCAGGCTTCCTGCCATCTCGGATGCCTTGAATGAACAGTATGAGCAGGCAAACCCGACGATCTCCACGCCATCCTTCTTTTCCGCTTCAGCCATCGCCTACATCCTTTCCGAAATGCACGTTACGAGTTACGGGTTACGTGTTGCGAGTTAACAACCAAAAACAGCAACAAATGCGCTTTTTTTAACCGTTCACTGGTCACCGTTCTTATATCGCCTCCGAAAATGCGCTGATTTCATCGTCGATCATGCTATCGATATATCCTCTGAGCTCTATTGCCGATGACGGGCAGGTGGCGTTACAGAGCCCACAGCCCATGCAGGCCGCTTCTTCGACATGGACGGTCCTTTTCGTCTCATCATATTTTATCGCCTTTGCAACACACGCTTGCTCGCACATCCTGCACCCGCTGCACCTCTTGGGATCAACATAGGCAATGAAGGGATCCACATAGGCGTAACCGAGATTGAGGAAACCAAAGAGTTTCACCGCCGAAGCCCTTCCATGGTTGATTGATTCTTCAATATCCTTGGGGCCGGAGCACGACCCTGCAATGAAGATCCCTTTGAGCGCCGTATCGAAAGGTCGGAGCTTGATATGGGCCTCCATGAAGAACTTATCTTTATCAAGGGTTACCTTGAGGAGGGTCGCAATGCGTTTGCTGTCCTCCGGAGAGGACATACCTATAGAGAGTACGGCAAGATCGAACTCCCGCTCGAACACTTCGCCGAAGAGTGTATCCTCTCCGCGTACCACAACGCCTGCAGGTGTGGGATTGATCTCTGCTACATTCGCCCGTGTGAAAAGGACACCCTTTTCCTGTGTATCCTCAAAATATTCCTCTCCCCCGCGGGGATGGGCTCTCACGTCCATGTAGAAGGACTCTACGTAAGAATCTTTGTATTTCTGCTTAATTGCATCCCCTACCCGCAACGCATTGACGCAGCAGACCCTTGAACAGTAGGGTTTTCCTATCTGTTCGTCGCGAGATCCGACACAGTGGAGTATCGCGACCCTTGGCTTCTCAGGAAGCTGCAGCGTGTCTCCGTTCCGCTCGAACTCCAGGGTTGTGATAATTCTTTTATCCTTCCCGTAATTTAATTCCGGTTTTACGCTTGGATCAAAAGGTGAAAACCCGATGGCTATAATGACTCCTCCAACTGTGCGTTTTTTCTCACCCTCGGGGGTTTCGAGCGTTACTTGGTAGTTACCGAAAAAACCTTCAAAGTCTTTGATCCTTGTTGAGGTGAACAGCTCAACGTTATCTCGCGCAGCCAACTCCTTCACCATATCGTCGATAATGCTCTTGCCGTCCCTGCGTGAAGGCCAGACATTCTTGAGGGTCCTCACGTGACCTCCCAGTTCAGCCTCCTTCTCTACAAGGCACACCTGCATGCCGGCCCTTGAAAGAAACGACGCTGCGCTTAAACCCGATACCCCGCCGCCGATAATGAGGGCGGATTTTGTTACATCTACAATCTTCTCCTCAAGGGGAACATAGTGCGCCGCCGAATAAAGGCCTGCCAGTATTAGTCTCTTTGCCTTTTCTGTGTTCTTTTCAATATCATCCCCGACCCACGAACAGTGTTCCCTGATGCCTACCCTTCTCAAGAGGAATGGGTTGAGATTTGATTTTTTTAAAACATCCTTGAACATTTCTCCGTGGAGCGAGGGTGTGCAGGATGCGATGATGACGCGGTCAAGCCCTTCTTTTTCAATGCTCTCCCTGATCATGTCCTGGCCCGGCTCCGAGCACATAAAGACATAGTCTTTGGAAACGGTTACACTCGGATATTTTTTGAAGTATTCGCTTAACTTCTTCACATCAACCGTGTGTTTGATATTGTGACCGCAATGGCAGATAAATATGCCTGTTTTCATCTATAACTACCTGTTCCGAGTTACGAGTTTCGGGTTGCGGGTTATAAAAAACTCGGAACTCGTAACCCGGAACTCGTAACGGATTTTTTGCTCGTTCATCACTCTCTTATATACTCCATACAACTCGCCGCAGCTTCTCCGGCAGAGGCGACGGTATCAGGAATATCCTTGGGTCCTGAGGCCATACCGCATACGAAGAGGCCATCCACATTCGTCCGTGACGGATTTATTGAGTCCACCCTGATAAAACCGTATTCGTCTCTCTCCAACGAGATCATGCTACAGAGTTCTTCGACCCCTTTGCGCGGCCTTACCCCTGTTGCAAGGACAACAACATCCACTTCAACCTCACGCATTTCGCCGCTTAACATGTCTTCCACCCGGACCAATAACCCATTCTCCGTTTTCGTTATCTCTCCCGGTATACCCCGTATATAAAAGGTTCCGCTTTCCTGCGTATTCTTGTAGAACTCTTCATAACCCTTACCGTAGGCCCTCACATCTATGTACGACACGTAGATCTGTGCGTCTTTGATCCTGTCTCTGACGATGCTGGCATGTTTCGCCGTATACATGCAGCACACCCTGGAACAGAACCGTGCTCCACTCTGCCTGTCTCTGGATCCGACACACTGGATAAAATAGAAGCGCTTGGGGACTTTCCCGTTTAGCAGGATGTCTCCCCCTGTCGGACCCGTGACCGAACAGATCCGTTCGAACTCGATGCCCGTCATAACGCCTTCCAGCGTTCCGTAGCCGTATTCTCTCTTTTCACTGGCATCGTACAGATCAAACCCAGGGGCCAGCACTATGCTGTCATATTCCATCTCGACGATCTCGTCCCGCATGGCGTGATCGATGGCTTTTACTTCGCACACCCTGTCGCATTCGCCGCACTGAATACACCCTTCTATCTGACCGGCAAGACACCGTGATGCTTCGGCACGGGCTTCTTCAGGGTTGTATCCGATGGTGACCTCGCCAAAATTCGTTACTCTTTCTTCGACCCTTACTTCCGGCATAGGGATACGCTCTATTCGGGGAAATCTCGTGATCAGGTTAGCGACTTCAGGCTCCGACAGTTTTTCGGGTTCTTTCCTCTCGTTTGTCGCAGCCGCCTCTTCACCTTTCAGGTAGCGGGTTATCGATAAGGCTGCCCTCTGGCCCGCGGCTATCGCATCAACCACGTAAGCAGGCCCTGTACAAACATCGCCGCCTGCAAATACTCCTTCAACGTTAGTTACCCCTGTTGAGGGGTCAACCTCGATCAAGCCCTTTTTTGCACGAGACAGCCCCATCTCCTCCGTAAAAGAGGTCTGGGCAGCCTGGCCAAGAGCTGTGATAACAGAATCAACAGGCATAGAGAATTCAGAATTCTCAACCGGGACCGGACGCCTCCGCCCGCTTTCATCCGCATCCCCCAGTTCCATGCGGATGCACTCCATGCGTGAAAGGGTCTCGTTTTCTCCGTAGAAACGTACCGGTGTTGTGAGGAACTCTATCTCTATCCCTTCGTGAAGAAGAGCCTCTATCTCTTCAGGGGCTGCGGGCATCTCATCGCGGGTTCTCCGGTAAATCAACCTTACGGACCGGCTTCCAAGGCGCTTCACTGTTCTTGCGCAGTCGATGGCAGTGTTGCCACCACCGATAACGGCAACACGGGCGCCTAGTCTGACTGTTTCTCCTTTATTTACGGCGCGAAGGAACCGAATGCCATCGAGGACACCGGGCAGGTCTTCCCCCTCCACGTCAAGCCGCAATCCTTCGGGAGCGCCGGTACCAATGAACATTGCATCAAAATCATTCTTTATCGCATCAATGCTAATATCTTTGCCCACCTCAACGCCGCAGCGGATCGTAACGCCAAGCTTCTCGATATAACCGATCTCTTTTCTCAACTCCTCCTTGGGGAGCCTGTATTCAGGTATGGCATAGCGCAACATACCGCCGGGTTCAGGAAGTGCCTCAAAAACGCTTACCTCATGACCTTCCAGAGCAAGGGTATGAGCGCAGGCGAGCCCTGCCGGCCCCGCTCCAATGACAGCCACCTTCTTGTCGCTCTTCGTTATCTGCGGCACTTCGAGGGAATTAATGTCGAACCGGTCAACCGCAAAGCGTTTCAGGTCACGGATTGCAAGGGGGTCATCCAGTTGGCCCCTGTTGCACACCCCTTCGCACGGCGCATAACAGACCCTCCCGCACACGGAAGGAAATGGGTTTGTGGCCCTGATAAGCATGTAGGCATCTCGGAATCGTCCTTCGCTGACGTGCTTCAGGTAGCCAAGTACATTCGTATGAATCGGGCATGCATCAACACAGGCTGCCTTACAGGGGCGGTCTTCACGTTTATCGATGCTCGCCTTGTTCGGTATAGCCTGAGGAAAAGGAATATAGACCGCTTTTCTCGGACCCGTGCCCATGTTGAACTCGCTTTTCATGACCACAGGACAAACCAGCGAACAGGAACCGCAGGCAGTGCACTTCTTGGTGTCGACAAATCGTGTTTTATTGAGGATGGTAACTTGAAAGCCCGAGCCTTTTTTCTTAACCCCCAGGGGCTTCGCCCAGGAGAGAATTTCAATGTTACGATTGAGTGAAACTTCCACCATTTTTGGCGAAAGAGTACACGTGGAGCAGTCAAGAGTCGGAAAAGTTTTATCGAGCTGTATCATCCGTCCGCCGATGGACGGACCAGCCTCGAGCAGTGTGACTTGAATCCCGCACGAGGCAAGCTCCAGGGCCGCTGTTATCCCGGCAATACCGCCTCCCACAACAAGGATCTTCTTCTCCGTCATGATGCCTTTGCTGTTTCTATGAGCTTATCTCTCAGTTTGTTCACGTCAGCGACGATTCCGAAGTGTGCATACTGAAAGATGGGTGCTTCGGGATCCTTGTTGATGGCGATGATGCAGTCGGCATCTTTCATGCCGGCGATGTGCTGGAAAGCACCGCTGATAGCCATAGCCAGATAGACCTTCGGTTTTACCGTCTTGCCGGAAGTACCGACCTGCCGCTCCTTGGGAAGCCACAGTTTGTCCACCACGGGCCTCGAGCACGAGAGCACGGCCTTCATGGTCTGGGCAAGTTCTTCGTAGCGGGGGATCTCATCTTTGCTGCCGATGCCTCTGCCAACGGAGAGGAGAAAGTCGGCCTTGGTTATGTCGACGGCTCCCCCTGCTTCTTCGACATAGTCCAGGAAAGTCCTTCCTTCCTGCGCAGTAAACGCACCGAGACTTTCCGTGTCCGCAGTCGCCTGGTTGCGGGTCACCTGGTCCCTGAAGCTGCCGCTCCGAACCGTCAGGATCGACGGACTCGATGCGGATTTAAACTGCGCAAAGACTTTATCGGAGTAATAGCTCTTCGAAAAGGTTCCTGTCGGTCGGTCGAAGCCGCTCACATCAGTGATGACCGGCAAGGAGAAGTGGCCCGCAGCGTAAGCGGCGCATTCAGCTCCGGATGAGGAGTGGGTGAAGAGTATGAAGTCGGGCTGACCGCGGGTTTCGAACACCTTTGTGAGTATGGAGACCATGGTAAGGGGGTTCTGGAAGTTCCCTTCGTCAGCGCCTACCCTGATCACCTTATCGACTATGGACGCATCGACGCCGCTGGCGTTGTCTGGAAGCAAAAGGTAGACAGGACTCCCGAGCAACCTTCCCAGTCCTATGGTGTCAAGGTTTCTCTCCTCAAAGAGACCGCGCCTCACTTCAGCCACGACGAGGACATAACTCGCGCTCAGGACATCGCTCATTGGTAGACCCCCTTTTCCTTCAGTATGGCGAAGAGCTTGCTGCAGATTTCACCAACATCTCCCGCGAGCATCGCAGCCCCTTCCTTCTTCGGAGGATAAACCCATTTTGTGATTTCGACCAGACTCTTCCCGCTATCGGTATAATTACTCGCCTTGAAGACTTTTCTCTCCACCTTGGAGGCCTTACGCACACCCATGATCGAGACGTACCTGGGTTCGTTTATGCCGCTCTGTATGGAAAGGAGGCAGGGTAAAGAGACTTTGACGCGTTCCTGAAGTCCACCTTCAAGCTCCCTGCGGACCACGAAATGGTCTTTCTCTACGGCGTCAATGCCGATGACCTGGGCAGCGTAAGGGATCTTGAGCAGGGCCGCCAGTATCCCTCCGAAACAGGCAAACTGCTCATCCTCGGCCTGCACGCCGGTGAAGATGGCGTCAAATGGCATGTTCTCCTTTTTCAGAAAGTTATAGGTCAGCGTTGCCCTCGCAAAAGGGTCTTGCAGCACCTCGTTCGCTTCCAGGAGGAAGCCGTCCCGAGCGCCCATGGCTATGGCGCGCCTGAGGACTTCATCAGATTCCGAATCGCCTATGGCCACGCTGGTAACGCCTCCACCGCCTTTTTCTATGAGTTTCACGGCTTCTTCGACGGCATAGTTGTCCCAGTCATTCATCCGGTGGGGAAGCTTGCTCAAATCAACGGACTGACCATCTCCCAGAATACGCAACTCTTCTTCCTGCGTCACAGGCACCCTTTTTGTAAAGACCACGATCTCCATATCAGATGACCTCCACGAGAATTTCCGATACTTCTTTCACGGATAATCCTTTCTCAGTTGCCGGATCTTCAAGGTTCATGACGCAAAAGGGGCAGCTCGTCGCTATGACCTCGGCCCCCATTTCGAGCGCTTCCTTCACGCGTGACTCGCTGTTGCGTTGATACGTCGTCTCAACATCAAAGAACATCCGTCCCCCCCCGCCCTCGCAGCAGAGTGAATTATCCCGCATGCGCGAGAATTCAAGCGAGTTTGTACCAAGGGCCTTCGCAAGGAGCGTTCTCGGCTCATCGAAGATGGCATTCTGCTTGCCAAGGAAACACGGATCATGATAGACCACTTTTTTTTCATACCGGCTTTCAAGCTTTACTGCCCCGCGTTCCAGAAGGCCTTGCACCACTTCCGAATAATGGGAAACGCGTATCCCGAGATCCCCATACTCTTTCCTGAACGTATTCATGCAGTGAGGTGAGAGGGTGATGATCTCATTCACGCCGTATTCCTTAAAATTGGCTAGATTTTCTTCGCGCAGTTCTTCGAAGAGACCCGCCTCCCCCATCCTTCTGATCTCGTTGCCGCAGCATGCCTCTTCCTCACCGAGAATGCCGAATTCCATGCCGGCACTGTGGAGCAGGCGGGACACGTTGGCCGGTATCACCATGCATCGAGGATCATATGCCTGAATGCAACAGGTAAAAAGGAGCCGCCTCTCTTTCGTCTCGGAAATGTGTGGGATCTCGAAATCGACCTTCCCAGTCCACTCCGCTCTCTTGCTCCTCGGCTTTCCCCAGGGATTCTTCTGGACGAACGTGCTCTCGAGAGCTTTCTGGATGGAAGCAGGTATGCGACCGTCTTCGATGAGCGCGGATCTCAGGTCAATGATAACTTCCGAAGGCTTCACGTCCCGCGGACATCGTATCGTGCAGGTGCTGCAGGACGTGCAGTACCAGGGCAGATCCTCCTCGATGGCACGCTGGAATTGCTTCTTTCGTACGATCATTCTGATGTTGAAAGGCGTTTTTCCTGCTTCAGGGCAGCTTCCGGTGCACTTCCCGCACTGCATACAGGCTAGTACGCGTTCGCTATTCAAGGGACCTTAGTGCCTCCTCTATGCACGGTTGTTACAGAATGGACGATATCGTCGCGCGACGGCAGCGACGACGTAGTTGAGCCATCTGATTTCAGTATCCCGCTTGTACTTTAGCACAATTCAGCTCTCGTTTTCCAACGATCTCCCGCTTCGACTCTGCTTGCAAAAAGGCTCTCAGTTCGCGAACCGTCCTCACTTCATCAGCACCGCAGGCAAGTAGGTGGCAAGCTCAGGAAATATGAACAGCAGTATCATGCAAAAAATCATTGATGCGAGGAATGGGTAGACACCTTTGTAAATCAGATTCATTGGCGCCTTTGTAATGTTCTTAACTACAAAGACACAGATAGCAACGGGAGGGATAACGGAGCCTATGCAGACCGTGCAGGCTATCATGATGCCCGCCCAGAGCGGATTGTATCCTAATTTCAGAACCATCGGGAAAAAAATAGGGGTCGCGAGAATCATGAATGCCAGATCGTCGATAAAGGATCCGCCCAAAAGATATACTAGAAAAATGATGATCATTATCACAGCGCGGGGCAACGGGAGCCCGACGATCCAGTCCGCGGAAGCCTGGGGCATATTGGTGACGGCGATAAAATGACCCAGTACCGCGGAAGAGGCAATGAGCAGGAGTACCATGCACGAAGTCCGCAGTGCCTCCTGAATCGACTTCGCAAAGCCTCCGAATCCTAAGTCTTTTTTGGCCATACAGAGAACCAGGACCGCAAAGGCACCAATGCTCCCAGCTTCGGTCGGTGTAAAGAACCCGTACATAAGTCCGCCTATGAGCAGAATAAATATGACGATAGGCCAAATTACGTCGGGGAGCGACTTCACCTTCGCGGACCATGGATACTGCTCGCCCCTTGGGCCAAGGGACGGATTTATCTTGCACCACCCGAAGATAATCACCGTAAAAAAGAACGCCATGATGAGACCCGGAAATATGCCCGCCATGAAGAGCCTGCCGATCGACTGCTGCGTGACAATGCCAAAAACTATGAGTGTTACGCTTGGCGGAAGGAGAACACCGAGCACTCCTACAGTGGCGACTATTCCCGTCGACAGTTTCCTGCTGTAACCGTACCGGTCCATCTCCGGTATAGCAACGCTCGCAAAGGTTGCCGAGGTGGCAACGACAGACCCGCAAATTGCCTTGAAGACGGTCGCACCAGCCACCGTTGCCATGGCGAGTCCGCCCGGGATATGCCCCAGAAATTTGTGCGTCGTATCGTACAACCTTTTCGCTATCCCCGCATTGAATGCGATCTGGCCCATGAGGACAAAGAGCGGTATGGCGGTTAAGCCGTACGAGGCAAGGGAATCGAGAAAATCGTTAGCGAGCAGGCTGACGGCGGTATCGAAATCATTGAGGATGGTAAACCCCACAAAACCGACCGCAGCCATAGCGAAGGCCAGTTCAATGCCCGTCAAGAACAGGCCCAACAGGACAATCAGCCCGACAATCCCAACTATCGTCTCATTCATGCTCAGCTCCTGCAAACATCGCTTTTAGAAAATCACAGAGAAGGACAAAACATTCCGCCAAGCTCGAAAGCGACAAGCCATACGCCACCGGATAATAGGGTACATGTAACGTGAGGGAGACCTCTCCTGTCATATAGAGATCGTTCCCTTTCAAGAAAAGGGACCACGCGAGCAGAGCAAATACTCCGAGGCCTATCAGCTTGGTAAGAATCGTCAGGACTCTTCTTCCTTTCCCTGATAAGGCCACCGTGAGCATGTCGACGTTGACATGGGCGCCGTCCAGGGAAGTCTGGGCGATGGCAAAACCGGCGACCAGAGCTCCGCCGAAAGACATAAGTTCAAAGGTACCCGTGATTGCTCTTCCCGCATACCGCAAGATCACGTCAAGGACAGTTAGGAGCATCATCGAGGCGAGTATGACCCCGCCCAACCAATTCAGGGCCTTGCTGGACCTCAAGGCAGCTTTGATGAATTTACCCATAGCTTTCGCCTCCACCTCTTATGGCCTATGCCCGGGGAGTGTTGACGCAGACTCCCCGGGCAGCCAGTCTGCTACTTCCTGTACTGCTTGAAGGAATCGAGAAGAAATTTTACCGCTTCTTCACCGGGCAATCCCTTACCCTTCATTTCCTTTACGTACTCGTCGATAAGGGGCTTGCCACCCTTCTCGTACCAGCGTGCTTCCTCTTCCTTGCTCAGGGAGATAATTCTGTCACCCCTCTTAATAAGCCAGTCTTTGCCTGACACCTCGATGTCCGTCCACATCTTCCCGTACTTGTCCACGTACTCGGGGCTCATCTTGTCGATGATCGCCTGTATATCCTTAGGAAGGGAGGCAAATTTTCTCTTATTCATCGCGACGATAAAAGTCGCAGAGTATGCGGTCGTCACGTTCTCCGTAGAATACTTTACGTGCTCGCCGGTCCTGAAGCCCTCCAGGGCCTCGTAACTTGACATCAGGCCATCTACGACGCCTTTCGCGAGTGCGTCATACACATCAGGCATGGGCATGGCCACGGGCGTTGCCCCGATCAGACCTACGAACTTTGCATTCGATCCGTAGCACCTTATTTTGAGGCCCTTTGCATCATCAAGCTTCTCGACAGGTCTGGTCTTTGTATGGAGATAACCACCTGGTTGTGCATGGAACCACAGCACTTTCACATCGTCGAACTCCTTGGGCTTGAACTTATTGTACATTTCGTTCGCTATCTTCGTCGCCGCAGGCCCAGGCGGGGTTCCGATGGGGAGGTCCAGAACCTGTGAGAAAGGGAACCTGCCCATCGTGTAGCCCAGAACGTGGTTACTCACGTCAGCGATGTCCTTGACCACGGCGTCATATGATTGGGCAGCAGGCACAAGCGTGCCGCCGGCGTAATAGTTGACTTTGACTTTTCCTCCACTGCGCTTCTCAAGATCCTTGCCCCATTGCTCCAGAAGGATATTCTGCTGATGGGTTATAGGGAACCAGTTGGATACCTTAAGCGTAATGACTTTTACCTCTGCGGCGGACGCTGCACTGAAAATGCATGATACCGAATAGAGCAGCAACAAAAAAAGACAAAAAATCCGAAACTGTTTCATAACCCCTCCTTTTTTGTTTTTGCCGCTTACCGGCTTCAGCCGGACAAGCGGAGACTCTACAATTTTGCCTGGCGCGCATAGTGCGCGCGTATCTCCTTCTTGAGTACTTTACCCTGCGGGCTCTTCGGCAGCTCTTTCCAGAAGTCAACGGTCTTTGGTTTCTTGTATCCGGCCAGATGCTGCCCGCAGAACTCCTTTATCTCTGACTCCGTCGTCTGAGCTCCATCGCTGAGCACAACGACGGCTTTCACGACCTCTCCCCAATGTTCATCAGGAATCCCTACGACCGATGCCTCGGATATCGCAGGGTGCCGGTACAACACCTCCTCCACCTCCCTCGGGTATATGTTGACGCCTCCGGAAATGATCAGATCGTTCTTTCTCTCCACGATGTAGACGTACCCCTCCTCGTCCATCCGGCCGAGGTCTCCCGTATGGAGCCACCCGTTTTTCAGCTTTTTTGCGGTCTCTTCTGCCATGAGCCAGTATTCTCTCATCATGGCTTCGCTACGGGCGATAATTTCACCAACCTCTCCCACCGGCACATCTCGATCATGCTCGTCCACAATTCTGATCTCATAATTGACCACTGGTCGTCCCGAGGAGGCAAGCCTTTTCTGCGTCTCTTCGGAGCCATTCAAGATATGATCCTCCGGTTTCAGCACGGTGGTCAGCGGTCCGCTTTCCGTTTGCCCGTAAAGCTGCGCAAAGCCACAAGGGAAGACGGCTAAAGCGCGCTTTAGCAGTTCGACCGGCATCGGGGCAGCGGCATACAGGATGAGGCGCAAACTTCCGAGGTCGAACTCCCCGATATCCGGAACCTGGAGAAGGCTGTGGATCATGGTCGGCACCATCTGGCAGCGCGTGATCTTTTCCTTGGCAATGTACCGAAGGATTTCCACCGGGTCAAAACCGCCCTCGCGCTTGAGATAGAATGTATTCGCCATGAACATGTGTCGAACGATGTTGTCTTCACCCGCCACATGGTAGAGAGGGAAAGTGATCAGCACCTTTTCATCGTAGTCAACCTTTAGCTCGATCACACCCGCAATCGCGTCGGACAGCAAGTGCCGGTGGGTCCGGACGGCGCCTTTCGGCCTTCCGGTAGTGCCCGCAGTGAAATAAATGCTCAAAGCATCATCTTCGCTGACCGGGCTGTTGGGTTCACTTTCATCCCTCTTGGCGAGCACGTTTTCGTAATGTTCCATGAAGGGCCATTCCGGCGCCTGCAGACAGATGTATCGTTCCACCGCGGCCAATCCAGGTTTAAGCACATTCGTCATCTCACCATAATCTCTGTCAACAAAAAGAAACTTCGGCGCGGAATAATCTATAACGTCTCTTAATTCAGATTCCTTAAGATGGTTATTGTAGGGGCAGAAGATGCCGCCTGTCTTTGCTGCAGCGAAATAGATCTCAAAAAACTGGTGAGAGTTGTGGACAAGCGCCCCTATCCTATCCCCCTTCCTCAGTCCTGCGTCGATCAGAGAATTGGCCAGGCGATTCACCCGCTCATTTAACGTTCGGTAATTCATCGAAAGTTTTTCTGAGACGAGTGACAGCTTGTCCGGAAACTTACGAGCGTTCCGCGAGAGCAAATCTCCCAAAATCATCTGTTATCTCCTATTGGGCAAAACCCTTCATGAGGACCTCGGCAGCCCCTTTCTCAGGGTGTAATGCTGATGGCATTTTAGCAAGACGCCCCCCTATATCATCCGCCTCAGTCAGAGAAAAAGCAATTACAATGCCCAGCATTAATCCGTCACCTAGCCTCTGTGACGCAGAGCACGATGTATACAATTATTCCCATGGAATAACCCGCAGAAACTTGATAAAGCGGGCCATCACGACTTGCTCTGCCTCAAAATATGCTCTAATTTGGGCATCCTTTTCTGCGCGACTGACAATCACTCCCTCTGAGGCCGGACTGCCTAGTCTGTTTCCTTTCGCTACACCTGTTTCCAGCCTATACACTTTCGGCTCACGTTGTGTCATATCTTCTTATGTCCTTTTATAGGCCTTTCGGGCAACGCTCACTTATCGAATCTTGAGCCGCACTCCTCCTGGCACAGCACTTGTATCATTAAACCTTGCGATACACGGACAAGCAGAATCATACGGAGGCCCCGATGGTTGAACTCACCCCGGAACAAAGAGACATCAAACAGGCTGCACGGGAATTTGCCGAAAAGGAGTTCCCGGACGTAGCCCGCGACTTAGACGATAAAGAGCAGTTCGACGATAGACTCTGGAAGAAGGC
>DATFYE010000051.1:0-20985 GCA_035315185.1 Syntrophorhabdales bacterium
TGCACCCCCGAGGATGCCTACCGGTGCTTCATGCGCACGGAGATGGACTACCTGGTGATGGGGGACTACGTTCTCGACAAGAAAGATCAGCCGACGTTCTCTGAAGCTGCTGACTGGAGAAAAGAATTCAGGTTGGATTAGTGTGCGCGGCAGAGCCGAAGTGACCCGGCTTCCCGGCGCTAATGTCCGGCGGGTATCTGACCCGAGATCACCTTGGCCGCAACGGCGATCCCATACCTGTTCCAGTGAGAATCGTCCTTCCAGTAAGTAAACTTATCCTCTTTCAACAGCCTCTCCGATTCAGCGGTCAGGGGACCGGTAAGATCGGTGCATGGAATGTGCCAGCTTTCCGACAGGGCCTTTACCGCGTCCCACTGGGCGTTGGGCAGCGGCTTTTGGTTGCCGGTTTCCAGGAACGGGTAATAGACTCGGAATTTTGTGGGAATAAAGAAGATGTGGTCTATCCGATTGCGCACTAGGGAGAGCATGGGGATGACCTTTTCGGGGAAACGGTAGGTTTCTCTCTCGGTGGCCTCGATATATTCGTTAAAATCGGCTATCCTGTGCCCCTTCACCATAAGCACCCTGGCGGTGGATGCCTTTTTGGAGCGCTTGTTCGCGACACTGTATGTGTAGCGGTACAGGAGCGTGCCTTCAAAAAATGCCCGATACCTGTCGAAGAAGGCCTTCAGATACGGTTTTTTTATCAAGAGTTCTCTTTGCGAATAAGCCTCCGGGAAGTCATTGCCCTCAAAAAGGAATAACAGCACCTTGAAGTCGTCCTTGTATTTCCGCTGCAGGTAGAGGATGAACTTCACGTATTCGGGGATGCCGCCCGGATATGCCAAGGAATAAGTATCAATCCCGTACGTCTCTTTTAACTGGCTCTGAAGCGTGTCCTCCTGGCTATTATCGCTCCCCACGACGAAAGAATCCCCCACAAGCACGTATTTCTGGCCCCTGTAGGCTCGATCGTTCCGGAACCCGAGGGAATCGGTCTTAAACCGTATGGTTCTCGGCTCTATTTCGACGTTCTTTGCGCCCCCCACCGCACACGTATCTCCACAAGGCATTTTCACCACGGCATCGACGTTCCTCTTGTAGCCGCTCATCTGCATATCGGCGTTATAGGCAGCAAACCTCTCGTGCTCTCGGTAATAGATCCCTTTGTCGATTCTTATAAGTCCCAGTCCCACATTGACGAGTAGGGTGGCTCCGAGGAGGCAGCACGCGAGGAGAAGGGAGTTCTTCCAGTCCATAAATATATAGGCCAGGAAGAATAAGATGAGCACCACATAGAAGACGGTATTGGGCAGGAAACCGTAAAAGAGCAGAGTGTGGTAGGTGAAAAGCAAGGGTATGAGGGCAATAATCGCCCTACGAACGCAAGAAGAAAGAAAGGTTGTCATATATTCGAGGCGTTCCTGCCGGGCTTTTTTGTAGGTAGAACCAACTCGTCCACAAGATAACATAACTGGGGCGAAATGCACAAAACGTATCTGGATGCGCCAAATGATGAGACTCTTTAAAAAAGTCGCTGCGAAATCATTCTCACACGAAGTCCTTGTCCATGATCGATTCGATATAGTCCGCGGAGACTCTCTGCAAAGCTTTACTCTTTTTTCGTTGCTGGAGTACGCCGGGGATATGCATAAGTCCTGAGACGGTTCCTTTGAGATAATAAAACGTTCTCAGCTTGTAAAAATTCAAGAGAATCCGTTTGAGAAGGAGACCTGCTTCACGCCGGAAAATGGTAAGGAAGTACTTTTCGACGGTTTCGGCCTGCATATTTTTCCACAAAAAAATTATTCTGTTGCGGTTGTTGAGATACGTGGAGAGATATTTTCTTCGTCTGATCGTAGACCCTACCATGTGGTAAGCCACAGCGGCAGGCACATACAGGGCCTTGTAGCCGGCAAGCTGCGCCCTGAAAGCGAGGTCCGCATCTTCGTAATTGGCGAAGAATTGCTCGTCAAACAAGCCTATCTCATCGAACATTTTTCTTCTGTAAAGTGCGGCGCCCGCGCTCACTCCGAAGACGTATCTCATCTGGTCATACTGGCCGTGGTCGTCTTCTCCGGCGCCAATCAGTTCCACCTCACCGGTCCGGTTCAGCCTCAGCCCGAGAATATTTATCCGGTTGCGTTCAAAATACATCATCATCTTCGGTCCGGCAGCCCCTGCCTCCGGATGTTCAATAAGGGTTGTGTGCAATTCTTCCAGCCATCGGGGGTCAAGCTCGATATCGTTATTCAAGACGGAGACGAATTCGCTGGCACTTGCCTTAATGCCTCTATTGACCGCTCCTGCAAACCCAAGATTTCGCTGCAGCGCAACTACTAGTACTTCTGGATAACGGGATTTGAGAAGCTCCAACGAGTGGTCCTTTGAACCATTGTCCACGACCACAACATCGAAATCCTGAAAAGTCTGAAGGCGGAGTGATTCCAAAACTACGGGAAGAAGTTTTTCTCCGTCGAGGCTGGGTATAACAACGCTGACTGCAGGCATTGGGCGGCAAGAGTCTAGCACTGACCTGTTTCAAGCGTCAAGCCGGTTCCTGACCTGATGTCAAGGCCTCCCTTGACAGAGTCGAGGCTATGGGGATAAGATGCTCAGGGCTCAGGGAGCGGATGAACAAGTACATTAGCAAAGCAGTCTTGAAAGGCATTATGGGCAGCCGCCTGATCAGGCCCCTGACCATCGGCGGATTTCACTGGCTTTGGTTCCGCTCAGACTCCACGTGGCGCAAGCATACCTTCCTCGGCTACCCCATCAAGCAATGTCCGCTCGACTTGCAGCTCTACCAGGAACTGATCTATAGGGTAAAGCCTCCTTTCATCCTCCAGACCGGGGTGATGCATGGCGGTTCGGTGCTCTATTTTGCATCTCTGCTTGACCTTGTTGGCGCTCCTCCGGATGCTGTGGTAGCGGGCATCGACCTCAAGCTGACACCCTCAGCCAGATCACTCACTCACCCCCGCATCCGATTGTTCGAAGGCAGCTCGACAGATCCCACGGTAGTGGAGAGGGTGAAGGCTGTATTGCCGGCGGCCACCGGCTTCGTCGTGCTGGACTCCGATCATTCCAGGGATCATGTTCTTTCCGAGCTCTCCATCTACGCGGATCTTGTCAGCATAGACTCCTACCTGGTTGTGGAGGACACGGATGTGAACGGGCACCCTGTTCATCCCTCGCATGGGCCCGGTCCATGGGAGGCAGTGGACGATTTCCTCCGCATCGACCATCGTTTTATCCGGGATGACGAGGTCTGGCGAGGAAACCTTTTTTCCCAGCATCAGGGCGGTTGGCTACGACGGGTACGCTAGAACAGCTACAAGCGATGAAGCGAGGAAGCGGAAGAACAGAAGAAATCAGTTGGTATTCCCGCTTCCTCGCTTCCTCGCTTCCTCGCTTCGACCTTCACCTGTATGTCTCAAAAAGTCTTTTCATGACACTCTCGTGTCCATGAATTTCATCAGCGAAATCCTCGGCCCTGAAACCATATTTTCCGGGATCAAAAGAGCCGACCATGGTAAAACCGTTATCACGCGCCAGTTGCCTCAGGTATGCTTCAACCTTAATTGTTATACTATATTTTGGGTCATTCAGGCAGGCCTGGTACACGTCGGGATGAAGGGGCGGCAACAATAACACAACCGCCACACCATGGGTCTTCAAATAGTGTAGAAGGTCTTCGAACAGCTCGGTGCCGCTTAGGGCTTCAAAATCGCGGTAAATGATAGGCGGCAAACCGCGCAAGCCTATTTGTGCCATTGTGCCAAACCTCAGGTTGTATGGAAAATCAACGCTTCCATCAGGCTCGCGAATAATATCATCAACGTTGACCGTGTCAGTGACGTAGAGCTTCTTGCCCTTCTGCAGATAATCCCAGTTCTGAAGGGTATACTCCAAATTGATAAGCTGCTCGTAGCTGCTTGCCACATCTGACCGCGGCTCTGTGATACTCGCAACCAACGTTCTTCCGCGTGCGCCCTTCGGAAACTCAGCGACCATCTCCCTGTAATAAGATTCCAACACCCTCCAGAATTCCGATCCCAGTCTGTTATTTTTATTGAAAATCCAGGGGTCTATACCGATGATAACCGTTTTGGGCAAAACCCCTTTTCTCCTGTAAAGGCCGACGATTGCTATATAATCCTCTATGATCGCGCCCGAGACCGAGTTATTGAAAAAGTCAACGTTCCCCCCTCGTATAAACCTTTTTCGGAGCACCATCGTCCTCGAGGAACCAAGGGCTATGGTATCGCGCTGCCCCGGATAATTCTCTACTATGAGTCGCTCCAGTTCCCGTTCATCGTTGCGGCCCATGTAGCCGGCTACCATCTTTCCGTTGATGAGGTTTAACGCCACGCCCTTGAGCCCCTTGTTTGGCCTGAATATGCCGGAGCAGTCCGTCTCAAAGTTGAAGGCGGCTGTCACCAATAGAAGAAAAAGGAAGACTAACAAAAACCCTTTGAGCCACTTTTTGCATGAACGATGAGAAGAGCCTCTTTGTGTCGCCATGTCAGAACCGAAAATAGAGAAACTCAGAGTATGTGCCTAAGAAGAGTACCGAAAGCCATGCTACAAGCACAAACAGAATGAGCTGGATGACAGTCGGCCTGAATCTTTCTGCGATCTCATTAGAATTCTTAAAGAGGATGGAGAGTGGCAGGAATATAACGAACATGCAGACTATAGCCCTGCTGTTATTTCCCAGTCTCCCGAACAGATCGTCAAGGCCCGGTAAGAAACTGTTGGCGTGCCGCAAGCTGATCCATATGTTTTTCGGGAGCAAAGCAGCGTCTATACCAACCATGCCTCTCAGCACCTTGAGGGCATCGCCAAAAGTTTTCGCTCTGAAAAAGACCCATCCGACATTGATAAAGTTAAAGGTAAGAAACCACGCGATCCAGGATGGCATGGAGAAACCCGACCTCTTCCACAGGCGATGGATTAGAAGGGTGGCACCATGCATACACCCCCAGAGCACGAAGGTCCAACCCGCTCCGTGCCAGAGACCGACAACGAAGAAAGTGATCATCAGGTTGAGCAGGATGTGCCACTCAGGAACCCTGTTTCCGCCGAGGGGAATGTAGACGTAGTCTCTCATAAACCTGCTCAGGGTAATATGCCAGCGTCGCCAGAACTCCTGGATATCCAAAGATCTGTACGGGGTGTTGAAATTGATGGGCAGCTTTATGTTGAACATCAGCGAAGAACCCAGGGCCATATCGGTATAACCGGAGAAATCGTAATAGAGTTGGAGGGTATAGGATAGCGACACCACCCATGCCTCGATCACGGTGAGTTGATTGAGCGTATCAAAACCATTGTTCGCCCAGACAGCAAATGTATCCGCTATCACCAGTTTTTTGAACAGGCCTATGAAGAAAAGGCAAATGCCGGATGCCACGTTCCTGTAGTCCGCGACCTTGTTTCTCAATCTGTCAAACTGGGGCATCATCTCAGCATGATGTATGATGGGTCCTGCCAGAAGGTGTGGGAAAAAGGTGACAAACAGACTGTAATTGAGTGCGCTATATTCCTTTACCTTGCCTTTAGCCGTATCCACGAGAAAGGCAATCTGGGTAAAAGTGAAGAAACTTATCCCGAGAGGCAGGATGATATGGAGCAGTGGCAGCTTAACATGGCCGACGGCGTTGATGTTTGAAATAAAAAAGTCGGCATATTTAAAATAACCAAGCAGGGCCAGGTTTCCTACGACACCGATAACCAACAGAGATCTGCTGTAAGAAGATCGGCCTTCCTCCCCCTGCCGCAGTATCAGCTTTCCTACTATGAAATTAAAGATGATGCTTCCGGCGATGAGCGGTAGGTATACTGGATTCCACCAGCCGTAGAATAAAAGAGAAGCGAAAAGAAGCCAGACTTTTGACGCGACAGTGAATCTGCGCTTGCTTAGAACGAAGTAGAGAACGAGAACAAGAGGGAGGAAGAGGAAGATGTAACCGTATGAATTGAAGAGCATGGTAATCCGATACCTGAGCCTCTTATGCGGTTTAATGTAACAGAATGATCGCTCAGTGTAAAATTGTTTACCTGACTTTTATTTTCTCTGGTATCGTTCATGCACATAACCCAGGGCTTCATCTATTGAGTTAACAGTCCTGTCAAGGTCCTCTTCCGTATGCCGGTAGCAGATATAGCCGTGGTGGTGCGGGTGCAGGAAGATGCCTCTGCGGATAAGCTGCGTGTAAAACGCATCCCGCCTGGCCCTGTAAGTATCCCCTTCATCCTTCTTGAAGGTTATGTAAAACATGGGTGCGACACCGGTCAGCTCGGCACCGGTAGCAGCATACTTTTCCACGAGGGCCCTGATTCTTTTCAGGAACCGGCCGCCCTTCTCCCATATGGCGTCGAGGACGTTGTCGCGTTCCAGGATCTCAAGCGTCTTGAGGGCGGCGATGTAGCCGTCACTGTTCGGAAAGAAGGTAGAGGATATGAAGAGCTTAGTCGCCGCAGCCATCATGACCTGCCTCTTCCCGGTAACAGCGCTTATGGCATAGCCGTTGGCCATGCCTTTTCCGAGGACGGACAGGTCGGGAGTAACTCCATAGAGCTTCTGCGCACCTCCCATGCTGAGCCGGAAGTTGGTGCGGATTTCGTCGTAGACCAGCACCGCGCCGTACCTGTTAGCGAGTTCCCTGACGCCTTCAAGGAATCCGGGCAGCGGTTCTTCCATCTTCTGATGGTTGGGATGGCCGAAGGGAGTCATAATGATGGCAGCGGTCTCGCTCCCATGCTTGGCCAAAAGCTCCTCGAGTTGGTTAAGATTGTTGTAGCGGAACTCGTACACATCCTCGTAAAGCTTACTCGGGATGCCACCTTTCATTTCAACGGACCAGTCGTGCCAGCCGTGGTAGCCGCAGCGTATGACCTTGATCCGGCTGGTATAGGCCCTGGCGATACGGACGCTCGCTGTGGTGGCATCTGAGCCGGTCTTCAAGAAGATGCTCATCTCTGAGCAGGGCACCAGTTCGGTCAGTTTTTTTGCAAGCTGGTTCTGATACCGCTGGGTCAGGGTGAAGCAGAAGCCTTTCTCTGTTATCTGCCGGATGACCGCGTCATCGACTTCTTCTTCCCTGTAGCCGAGAATGATGGGCCCATACCCGCAGAGAAAGTCGATGAACTCATTGCCGTCAACGTCGATCAGGTGCGCGCCCTTGCCGAATTCGAGAAAGATCGGATATTCCCCTTCGATGAAATCGCTCGGCCTCCGGGCACCCAGGACTCCGCCGGGAACGAACTGCTTTGCTTCATTGAAGAGTTCAAGACTTCTCGTTATGTTCAGTTTTTCAGCACCCTTCATGGGAGTCTCCTTTTCGCGCTACAGGGTAATCAAGGAGGTGATCGTTTCCGTCTGATGTATCTTGGCGCCTCTCTTCAGCAATGCCGCGAGGTATTTTTTCGGATCGATGCACCCTTCCGGGGCTACCACTCCCTTTGCCGCAACCTCGCCGGCATGGAGCATGAGTGCTGCGATCGAGACGGGAAGTCCTGTTCCCGCCGCGGTCCTGCCCACGACATCGGCGGTGTAGGTCACCTTGTTCCCCTTTCGCTCCCCCTTCACAGTCATCTTCATGCCAGAAGCCACGGGCCCGCGGTCCCGGTTCTGGGGGATCGCACGCCAGAGCCGCAGCGTCAGATCGTAGGGCACGACCTTGGTTCCCCTCACTTCGACGGGCTCTGTGCTGAGAAAGCCGGTCGCATTCTGCTCCTTGATGAGCTGATCCACCCAGGTTGGTATGAGCGCACCCTTGATAACGACACTTTTCACCCCTGGTATGTAGCGCGGTATGGTGAGGGGCTGGGGGTGTCCCACATAGCTGATCAGGCACTCGCCGAGAGGTTCGAGGAAGGTAACTCGCTCCTCGCCGGTGCCGCCCGGTACCCATTCCAGCTTGCCGTCCAGGTACTGGGGAACGTTGCCGCTCACCATGTGGAGGCTGTGATCCCAGGCTGCTCCTTCCCCAAGGTCGGCTATACTCACGACCCAGTAGAGGGCGATTTCGTCCACACGGTCCAGCTGGTTCGCAAAATACTTCGCGATGATGTTATTTGTTCCCGGATCGGATCCCATGCCTGTCAGGATGGTTATGCCCGCCTTTCTGGCTGCCTCGTCAATCTCCGAAGCGTAGAGGATCTTCACCGCCTCATAGTCATCGCAGATATCGATGTAGCTGACCTTCGCCTCGATAGCAGCCCTGGCCACGGCAACAGCCGTCTTGTAGAAGGGCCCGGCACAGTTGATGACGACGTCGGCACCCTTGATCGCCTTCACCAGGCCACTATGATCATAAGCATCGATTCTCTCGAAGGATACCTTCTCATTCGTGCGGAGTTTCTCGTGCAACCTGCCCGGGTCTGTATTGACGTCACCGATGATGACCTTTTTAACCTCTGCCTGCTTGATAAGGTCTCGGGCAGCTGCCTGACCCATATCTCCTGCTCCGCCGAGTACGAGTGCCTGCATCATATCCTCCCTTCTTTTTCTGGATTCTGCTTGTTGTGCTGGGAACGGGCTCTAAGGCAAATTACATATTAGGGAAACAGAACATGCATGTCAAGAAAATAGATTCCCCGGGCAAGCCAGGTACTCGTGGCGACTTTCCACGGGTGTTACTCAGATCACGCCCTCGCGTAAACCACCCATGCATTCGCCCACGCTTGAAAGCGTGGTCCTCTGCTGGCTCGGCGCCGCCCATCAAGAATCTATCTAACGAGCACGGGTGTGCTGTCATGTCAGAACCGAAAATTAGGTAGAAAGAAATCGTGCCCCCCTTTCCGATTCTCGGTCGAAAAGAGGCCTCGTAATGAGGAAGGCAAGAAAGAGAAGGGTTGGCCAGAGCTGGATCAGCAATCTCTGCGAGGAAGAAGAAAGGTGCCAGTTGAGGTCGAAAGGGCTCACGATATAAATGAAGAAATGGCCGCACAGCATAGTGACGAGCAGAACCCCTGTGCTAATGAGTGGCTGTATCTTCCGCTCATCCAGCTCGACTCCGGCCAGAACAAGATAAACAAAGAAGACCACCGTAACACCATTTCCAAAGTGCGTGATCTCCCTGAGGAACCACCTTCCAACAAGAACATACCGTGAGATATCGAGCAATTTTGGCACGGCGAAACTCAGCGTCTGTGCAGTCATGAGATCATTTGGGGGCGAGTACTTTATCTTAAAGAAAAGTAGAACGGCGATGATAGGAATAAAACCGAATGAGAAAAATAACGTCTCCCTGAAATAGTGCCTGATGTCGCGCTTTGTCAGATAAAGTGTGATCCGCGATATGACCACCGCAAGAACGAAAAGAAGGCCTTCATTCTTGGTCCATGCCGCCAGAGCGCACGTTATCCCGGCCAAAACAGTCAATCGATTGTTTTGGAGCGCACCATAGTCCTTCAAGGTCAGAATGATTGTGGTGGAGAGTATGAAAAAACCGATGGGCACGTCTGCCATTTGGTAAGCGCCAAGGTTAATAAAGGGGCTTGATGCCAGGAGAAAGATGGCCGCAAGAAAGCCTTGATTTCTCAGTTGAAGAAAAGAAAGGGAAAAAATCAGCAGCGCCACCGTTGCGAAAGTGAAGAAACCGCCTAACAGGCCCGGCACGAGCACGGTCTCCGTTCCGAGATACGTCCAGAAGCGTGCAATGGTTGCGGGTACGAGGAGGGGGTAGTCAGGATGGGTCCAGAGTAAGAGAGGAGAAAGATAGTTCTTCCAATCTGCACCTCCCCGAGACAAGAACCTCGCATGCAGATTCCATATTACATATGCATCACTCGATCCATGGGGTCTGTTGTATGAAAGCAGCACGAAACCAACCAGAGCGGAAATGAGAACCACCAAAAAGCCCAGGCAGAGTAGCGCTGAAGCGGGGCGTACAATCGTGCCATCCTGAGCAGGTAAGCCGTTTGGGATTCGTTGGCTCAATTTGTGCCTCATCAAAACGACGAAGACTGCCGTGCACAAAAAGAAAAACAACACTTCACCGAGCTTAAGGCCTTCAGTCGGATAGTGCAAAGACCGCCAGAGAAAAAAGCTGCAGGATCCCATGCCCGTTCCTATCCCCAACCCGAGTACGACGAGAAGAGAGTCCAAGTAAACGCCACGTTTGGGTGACTGAAAGGCCCAATAGGCGATGGCAAAGGCTGCAACGTAAGGCATGGAGACACAGATCGCATCGAAAATAATCATTTCTGCTTTTGCCTGTAGATTCTTAGCCCATGATCAAAACTCTTGAAAACAGCGTAATCAGTGTCGAAGAAACAGATACCATCCGCGGAGCGTCCACAATCGGCTATGACAAACGGTCTCTTTGCGCCCTTCACAAGGATCAAGGGGCAGAGCGCATACTCTGCGAGAAAGAGGTCGTAGTTTTCCTGGACCATGTCTGATTGTTGCTCTGACACGTAACCCACGACTCCGTTTAGAGGCGCTAACCCCCTCAGCTTGCCAAGTGACTGATCCTTGGTCTCCTCCTGCATCCGTTCCTCAGGATGAAAGCGAAGGCGATCGGCCTCCTTATTGATGATCCTGAGATTTGAATACAGAGCAAACAGACCTATCAGGCAGAAGACGACGATTTTTATTCTAAGAGTTAACCTGGCCACGGGGAAGGTTTCTTGCCCGGCAGAACAATTTCGATTCTGCTCATCGGTTCTTGGCGGGATTGTGACACATTTCAGCACGCATTGTCAATGTCAGCGCTCGATTCCGATCGCGCTCGATTCCGATCTGTGGACAATGCGGCCACCCTGTGATATAAGGAGGCTAATCAGCGCATGCCGATTCTCCGTTCTGTCCGGGAACCTTGAATTGTCGCCAACGATCCCAGAGCAATGAGTGCCAGGGTTACCAGCGATTAACGTTACATGACTTTTAACTCCCACGAGTTTATCTTTGTGTTCCTCCCCTGCACGCTTATTGTCTACCTGCTGCTCAACAGGTGGCACCTGACCCTTGCTTCGACGGTCTGGCTTATCCTCTGCTCTTTCGTGTTTTACTGCTGGGCTGAAATGAAGTCCGGGATAGTTCTCGCTTTTTCGATACTCTTTAATTTCTGCCTCGGTCTCGCGCTAACCGCCCGCCCTCCTTCCGGGACCGGGCAGGCCAGGCGCAAAGCCCTCCTTATTTTTGGAATAGCCGTCAGCGCGGCCCTGCTCGGCTACTACAAGTACACCGGCTTCGTGATCAACAACCTGAACCAATGGTGGGGCCTCGGCCTGCCGGTCAAGAAGATGCTTCTGCCGGTCGGCATAAGTTTCCTTACCTTCACCCAGATCGCATACCTGGTAGACGTCTACCGCAGCGCTGACAGACGCACCAGTTTTCTTAATTACGTGCTCTTCATCTCATTTTTTCCGCGTCTTCTGGCCGGGCCCATTGCCCGTTATGACGAGATCATACCTCAACTGCAGAGTCTGAAGAGCAAGACACTCAACTATCGAAACCTGTCGCTGGCCCTTTATCTCTTTGCCATAGGGTTATTCAAGAAGGTCGAGATTGCCGACCGGTTGCAGGACTGGGCCGCCGCGGGGTTTGACGGGACCCACAATTTGAATCTGCTCCTCGCGTGGGCGACCTCCCTTTCTTTCAGCTTCCAGATATATTTCGATTTCTCAGGCTACACCGACATGGCCATCGCTGCGGCGCTCTTTTTCAACGTCAGACTTCCCATCAATTTCAACAGTCCCTACAAGGCACTCGATATACAGGACTTCTGGCGCCGCTGGCACATCACGCTCACCAGGTTTCTACGAGATTATATCTATATACCACTCGGCGGGAACCGGGTATCGGAGGCGCATGTTTACTGCAATTTAATGGCCACCTTCCTGATCGGCGGCTTGTGGCACGGGGCGGGATGGACCTTTGTCTTTTGGGGCTTTCTCCACGGGGCAGCTCTCATACTCCATCGCGCATGGAGAAAGATCGGATTACGAATGCCGACTGTAATCGCGTGGCTGGTGACTTTCAACTTTGTCAATATTGCGTGGGTCTTCTTCCGGGCAAAAACATGGACCGATGCAACGAGGGTGCTCAGGGGCATGGCGGGCCTCTCCGGCGTTGCCCTACCCGAGGAATGGAAAGGAGCCCTCCATTCGCTTGCCAATTACGGCATAGAGTTTATGCCGTGGAAGCGCGTGATGGAGGGAAACAGAGACTCGTGGCTCTTCATTTTCGGAGCACTCCTTATCTGCTTATTTTTCAAAAATTCCAACGAGATGACCGAAAGATTCAAGCCTGGTTGGAAATCGTACATAGTGTTGACAGCGGGGGCTTACGCTGTACTGCATATGGGCGCGATGCAGGAGTTTGTCTATCGGTTCTTTTGAGGATGCTATGAGGCGGTACAGAAAATGGTTTTTTACCGGACTCGCCATACTGGCGGTCGAACTGGGCTTTGTCGCGCTCTTGAACTACATTGTGGATCCACAAGGCGTTTTCAGGTACGGAGTCTGGCGCCATGATGTTTCCCACCAGTTCTTCATCCAACCAAGCAAGAATTTCATCAAAACGCGCTACGTGGCGCTCAACCCACAGAAGTACGACTGCCTCATCTTTGGATCCTCACGAGTGAACGGGATCGATGGGAGACAAATCAAGAATGCAACCTGTTACACCATGAGCTACCCAGACGCTCTGCCGCGCAATCACCTGGACAACCTCCGCTACATACTGAAGAGAGGCGCCCGGCCCAGAATAGTGCTCATAGGCCTGGATGAATTCGCTTACAAGGAAGATCCGGCGGAACACTTCACAGACTACATGAGGTATCCGTACCCTCCGGCGGTGCATCAGAACAGGGTCCTGTTCTATCTGAAATACCTAATTCGTTATTCGCCGAGAAGCATGAACGACCAGTTCGAAGGGTTCGTGGGTAAAAGACAACCGATTCCGTATGATCATTACGGTACGGGCCTTGATGAGGCGCCAGCCGAGGGTGACAGAGCGATTGAGGCGGACCCGGTTAACTATGTGAAAGATACCAGATTCGAGCAGCCGATGCTAACGCAAGGGGACAGGATTAGGGAAGCACTGGAGGAAATCAGGGAGACGGTGGATCTCCTGAAAGCGCATGGAATACGGCTGATCGTCTTCATAAACCCTATCCACAAGGTCACCTACCTCGCTACAGGCCTTGAAAAGTTCCTTCTGTT
Organism: Syntrophorhabdales bacterium; assembly: GCA_035315185.1. Lineage (GTDB taxonomy): Bacteria > Desulfobacterota > Syntrophorhabdia > Syntrophorhabdales > WCHB1-27 > JADGQN01. The sequence goes on from DATFYE010000051.1 coordinate 13,183, forward strand.
CGAGAAAGAATTGAGCAAGATCACCAGCTTTTATGATTTCAGCGGCCTGAACTCCATCACGACCAACAACTACTATTACTACGAAACTTCTCACTACAGGCGGAATGTCGGCGCGATGATGCTTGCCCGCATGTTTAACGAAAGCAGTGTCAAAGTCCCCGCTGATTTCGGTGTGCTGGTAACTAAGGAGAACATCGACCAGCACCTGGCAGACCTGAAGACCCAGGTCGCGGGCCTCGGTTCAGCGGTGAGATGGTAGCAAGCGCTACTGTCTAGCCGCCCTGAGGGTGTTCGTCAACGCTACGAGACGGACGAGGATTCGTCGAACTAAGGAGACAGCCCATTTTGGCAAGGCTTTCTTTTTTGATGAAATAGCCATCCTTGGTTTCCACGTAGCCACGGGAGAGAATCTCTTTCACGTCCTCGCTGTTTTGCTGCCATAATTGGACGATCAGGTCCGGCTGATATCGTTCAATGCTATAGACATAATCCCATTTGTTATGCCCCGGATAAAATCCGTTTCCCTTCGGGTTCCTGCGCGCGATCACCGGATCACACTTGCCGAGGAGGTCGACGCTATAGCGCCGCGAAAAATACGGAAGGGCACCCGCCCAGACCACGGCCACTCTGGAGTCGGCCTCGGTGCATTGCCGAATGCGCACGCCGAGCTTGGTCATCTCCGAATCGGCGTTCACATTCACGCCCGCTGTCTTTGCCCATTCTCTGTAGCCTTCATTATTAACAAAGAAACAGATGGCGATGACGATGAGCGTGGCCATGACGCGGGAGCCGGTTCGCGCCGGTTTGAGCAGAACGGTCTTCTGTTGCCCCTTAAAGGCTGCAATATCCCGAATCAGGAGCAGGAAAATAGCGATCAGGAAAGCAGAGACCACGATTCTTTTGAGCATGCTGCTGGCAGAAAGGGAGGGCGAGAGGAGCGTCGAAAGTCCAAGATAGGTGGCTGCCGAAAGCGCGGCGGCTGCTCCCAGAAAAAGCGCGGTCATCGCCCTCTTTTGAAATCCTGGTCTTCCTCCGCGGTAAACAACAGGGACGAGCGCGAGAATCACCGCGAGAGGCCAGCGCAGGTGAGGCGGGATCCACGGTCTTTGAACCAGCAGAGTGAGGGCCAACAGGCTGAGAAGGGTCAGTCTCGACGTGTCGGTTCTCCGCAGTCCCTCAAGGCTGACAGCTACAAGAACGATCAGGCAGGGGATGCCGATGCTGACGTAGCGGTTGGCAAAGGAGGCCCACTCCCACGCATCACCTCCGACATACATAGAGTAGAGTGAGGCAGCCGAGAAAAGGGCCACGAGGAGCAGCACCTTCTTCTCCCGAAATGCCGAAGAATGGCCCAACGCGTACAGACCGACCACAAGAAAGAACGGAAAGAGACTATCGGACACGAGTTCCCCGTACGCCGCAATCCCTCTTGAAATCCTGGTCGCCAGGGGAACCCCGGTCATCTTGAGATAGTACGTGTTCGGCAGCAGGTCCCCGTAGTAGTAAAGGCGGAACAATGAGTGGGCCGCAAGGACGAGAACAACGGTAGCAGAGAGGCAGATCAGGACCTTCGCTCTATCTTTCCTCTTTGCCATCCAGCCGGCGAATGCAATAAGCACGAAGGCCGGTACAGCACCGTCAGGCCTCACGAGGACAAGGCCGGAAAGAACGAGGCAGAGTCCGATGATCCGCGCTAGAGTGAACCCTTCTTCCATGTCGAAGACCAGCAGGACTCCCGAACTGATGAGCAACGCGAGTATACCCACCTCCATGCCCCGCAGGCTCCAAAAGGTGAGCGAGTAGAAGAGAGCCGTGAGCAGCAGCGCAAGCCATCGAACCGTCGGCGACCGGCCGGACACCCTGTCCGCCACCTTCATCACTATGATAAGGTTCAGTAGAAGCGCCGCGGCGCTGGACAGGCTGACCAGAAGAGAGGTCTTGGCATCGGATACCGGCAGAAGGTGAAGCACTGCCATCCAGAGCGTCCACAGGAAATTAGTGTATCCTTCCACGTGTTCGCCTGCATTCCAAACAAGTCCCAGCCCTTCGGCAAGATTGCGTCCGTAGCGCATGGAGATCATGGCATCGTCGAAGAGGGAGAAATAGAGCCGGCCGTCAATGGTGATCACGGTACGGAGGATGAAGATACCGTAGAAGACAGCGGTCAACAGAAGCAGTAGAGAGCACCGGAGATCCCGGAGGTCGAGCCGGTTCATTTACGGCTCCAGCGGGTAGCTGTTGAAGAGACGCCCCCACTTGGTCTCTCGCGCTCGACGCTGGATCGCCTTTCCCTTCACGGGGTACCACACGAAGTCATGATAGAAAAAAGAGCCGAAGATAAAGAGGAAGACCAGGGGTGTTCTCACGAGCAGGTGCTGCAGCGGCTTCAGCGCACCAAACCAGAGGGCATCTCCGGCCCTGCTTGCCAGATTGTCGCCCACTCGAAAGCCAAAGTTTACCTGGCTGATATCCTCGCCCCGTATCTCGATCTCATCGATTCTTCCCGTGCCCAGGCCCCGCTCGTGGGCTAGCCTGATATAGGGAATGGTCATAGGGTCAAAGCCCATCATACGCGCGGACACAGCGTCAACCGCAACAGAGTCGGCACTCATAAGCATAAAATCCTTCTCGAAGGGGAGCATGGTCCGGGGGCCCGGTCCGCTTCCGCACATGGTGCCGTCGACTATCGCGAAGATCCCGGAATGAATCTCCTTCTGAATCGCAAGGAGGTCGACCAGAGTCTCGTGGATGAAGGTATGTGTGTAATGCCGCTTCTTGTCGAGAAGGCCGCCGAAAGCGTTTTTCATCGCCCCGGTCGTGGTGGTGTAGATATGGGTCTTTACTGTCGGTAGATGTACGATGTTCTTACCAAAGAAAAAATCAGGGAGCCGGATCCCTTCAGGGTAGATACGATCGAGGGCCAGCATTTTTGATCTCGGTCTGTACGAAACCCATTCCATGTGGCCGGGTAGGAAGTTATAGCGCTCCTCGATCCCATACTTCTTGTAGACCGGCGCCAGCCTGTTGAGCCTTCCGCCCTTGAATGCGTCCGTTACAACGGTATTGTTATGGACCGCCACCATATCAGAGTATCCGCCGTGCTTAAGTGCGAGAATCACGCCCTCGAGTTGCCAGGGAGTCGTATTGGCGCTCAGATACGGTAGGTGCCAGGAGATGTTGTCTTTCAGGATCGTCGTAGAGTCGGCAGAGAGGGCCTCTCTGAAGCCTGCAGCCTCCATCCCTTCCCGGATATCCCCCAGCACTCGCTCAGGGGTTGTCTTCACCACTGAAACGACGGATCGCTTACCCATGGCCCCTCACGTAGAGGATCACCGCGAAGGAAGCGATCCAGGCCAGGATGACGATCTGCAGAAACCTGTTCGAGAAGAGAACGTTGGTAGGGTCGCTCCCTTGTTGCCAGACGAAGATAACCTGCATGTAGCGCATGATGCCGAGTATCACGAAAAGAGTGGTCAGATAAAGCTTGTCCGAATGAAACTTGGCGATGGTATCGGGAGAGACGGTGTACATGATATAGGCTACGATGATAACCCCTGCCATGAGGACCATGCCGTTGTTGATGAGGTCCAGGTTGTATCCGTCAATGCTTTTGCGCACCATCTGGTCTTTGCTCTCATAAATGATCACGTCGTCCCGCCTTTTCGCCAGGCCAAGAAACAGGGCGAGTAGGAAGGTCATGATGATTATCCAGTGAGTAAGCGGAGTGGCGGAAGCCATGCTTCCCGCAAAGAGCCTCATCACGAACCCCACTGCGATAACGGTCACATCGATAATGGGAATGCGCTTCAGCTTCACAGAGTAGAGAATATTGAGAAGCACGTAAGCGAAGAGGAGCAGGTCCAGGGAAAAAGAGAAGCAGAAGATGCAAAGGAGCAGCGCGGCCATCCAGATACCGGCCATGAGGAGATAAGCTGTACGTCTCGAAACCCTTCCAGCAGCTATGGGGCGCTCCTTCTTGACCGGGTGTATGCGGTCCTCCTCGACGTCCATGAGGTCGTTGAAAATGTAAACGCCACTCGCCGTAAGACAGAACGCTACGAACGTCAGGAACGTGCTCGCGAGGTTTCCCAGGCTTGTCAGACCCCCGACAAAAAAGAGAGGCAGAAAGACAAACGTGTTCTTGATCCACTGCTTGGGTCGAAGAAGAGAGAGGAGCGTATCCATACGTGCTTAAAGGTACCACATTTTTTTCCATCTCGGTATCGGATTCTCGCGTTCGTTATCGGTGCAGCGGCCGGAAAGATACCACACGCCAGGGTTACCCGTGCAAAGGATTTTTATAGCATAGAGACTGGAAGGGTGAGTTGGCCTGAAACCACACCATCGCGCGCCGCGGGGAGCGGGCCCTTTCAGGTGGTATTCACTCCCGCAGTATTCCGCCTACTCGAATATCTCGGGGCTTTCGCTGTCCAAGAACCTGTTCTGGCAGAAAGGGCAGCGCAGCTTGTGCTCTTTGTCGTGCCTGAGCTCCTTGTCCGCGTAAAACTTGCCCGCGCACTTCGGGCACTTCACCCAGAAAATATTTTCTTTCAGCGCCATGACGGTCTCCTTGAACTCCTAAATGATAGCTGTCGGGCAGCAGCCAAGGGCCGCTGCCGTTTTTCTCTTCGTGCGCCCGACCTATCCTGTGTAGTCCGATAGCTTTATCCTCTTCATGACCTCTTCCGGGATCCTGTTCTTCTCGGGGAAGGGTCTGTCGAGGGGCCTCGTCGCGTCTATGAGCACCCTGTCGTACCGGGGCATGTTCTTGATGAGGTCAACACCCTTTGTGATGTTCAGGCGGGTGATGATCGCCCAGAGCACCTCCTGCTCGTCGAAGACGTTCACGTCGTCATCGACGACGACGACATACTGGATCTGGCCGGCCTGCAAAAACGGCATGAGGCCCGCGTGCTTGGCGTCGCCCTCGCGCTTCTTCTTGATGGAGACGTAGCAGGACGCTCTACCAACGCCCGAGTGGGGCATGAAGACGGCTGTCACCTCGGGAGCGATCTTCTTGATCTCCTTGTAGAGGCTCCCTTCCTTGGGGATGCTCCCCATGTTGAAATGGCTGCTGTGGCCGGGAAAGACGCCCTGCATGATCGCGTTCTTCCGGTGGGTCATGGCGGTGACGGTCATAACGGGCATCAGGCACTGCGGCTGGTAGTAGCCCGAGTATTCGCCGAAAGGATTCTGGACCTCCCGCCTCCCGGGGATCACCTCTCCCTCGACGACGATCTCGGAGTCCGCGGGCACAAGGAAGCTCTCCCCCCAGGTCTCGGAGGCGACGAGCCGCACGGGCTCTTCCATGATCGAGCCTATGGTCCCGTAGTCGTTGTTGCCGTAAGGAGTGAGCGCCCCAGCGCCCAGAGAGAAGGCTGGGTGGTGACCGAGCACCAGGGCCATCGGCGTTTTGATGCCCTTCGCCTCGTTTTCCTGGACGATGTTAAGGAGGTGCTTCCGGAGCGAATGGTGGAGGGACACCGTCATCGTCCTGGCGTCAAGGATCAGGTGCTTCACGAACGAGACTTCATAGAAACCGCCCTCCCCTTTCATCACGTCCATCATCGTCAGATACGGCCCCACGTCCATCTCGTGGTACCGGGCGGCTGGCAGCTCGCCGACGTCCACGTCGTTCCCGCTCCGAACGACCTCCTTGACGGGCGCCGCCTTTCGGTCGATGACGACGGGCTCGATGGCTGCCGCCTCCCGCCTGGAGAACTCGAGGCTCATCTCCATGCCCGATTTTTCGGGCGCGAGGCCGAGGGCCAGCGCGCAAAGCTCGCGCGTGGAGAAGAGGTTATCCACGTACGGGAAGCGTGAACTATTCCTGTTGACGTCGCGCACCTTCTCGAAGAGGACGATGGGATATCGACCCTCGTTAACGAGGTGCTTCATGATCGCCGCCACCTCGTGGTTCAACGGGTCGAGCTCTTTCCTGATCCGCAGGAGGTGCTGCGGGTATGCCTTTTCAAACGCATCGAGGTAGTTCTGAAGGTCTTTCGCCATGTCCAAGCCTCCTGTCATTCGTGCGGCTTATGGGATGCCGCGGGCGGTCTCCTTAGTCTTTGATGGCAGTCTCACTTCACCAGCTTCATTGTCCATTCCCAAATGGGCGCCATAGCCACTATCCACGCAATGTTGAAAAGAGATGTTATGCCGAAGCAACGCAGGCATCTCTTCATGTCCAGGTAGCCTGGGCCCCAAAGAAGGAGAAGAGGCGTCATCTGGTACGGGAAGAGAAAGATGTGCATCTCCGCCCTTGACGTAACCAGTGCCGCAAGGGGCGCGTTATATCCCATGAGGTACGCAAATTTGATGACGAGAGGGCCCATCAAGGCACCTTCTCCGAGGGCGCTCGAGGCAATGAAATGGACCAGGGCGACGGCAAGCGTCACGCCGAGGGCCAGGCCTGCAGAACCGAGCGAGGCAAGAGGGTTGAGTATCGGCGCCAGCACCTGGTCCGTGACCCAGATGTCCAGCTTCACGACGCTCATTATGTTGATTATCCCCAGCGAGACTGCCATGAGCAGTATGATATCCCAGTTCAGGTTGCTAAGGGCTTTTGCCTTCAGCACGCCGACCCTCGGGAGGAAGAGGAGCCCCGCAAGGCCCAGCGCCACCCATGAGGTTTCGATGTGATGGAGTTTTTCCGTTGCCCACAAGGCGATGGCGACGACAAAAAAAATGAGGGCCTTCCACTCGTCTGCCGACATAGGCCCCATCTCAGCCAGTTTCTTGTCCAGAATATCGACGTTCCCGCCCTTGATCAGATCCTTCTCAGCGGGCATCATCCATTCAATAATGATGAAGGTCGCGACGGCAAATATCATCATGGGTATGAAGTTCCAGACCACATAAACGAAGTACGAGGGGCCATACCCGGTCACTGCCCTGAGAATGCCCATGATCTGCGGATTGATAATGGTGCCTGTGTACCAGAGTGCCGCGCCGAACTGGATCGCCCAGAAAATGTGCAATAACAGATTGGAGGCAAATCTGCTGTTGGGCTTTGCCTTATATGCCTGGACGATACCCACCATTATGGGGATGAACATGGCCGCGCGGGCATTCGCCGCAGGCGTAATCAAGGCCAGTATCGTCTGGGCCAGCCAGACATATATCAAGAGCCTCCTGTGCGATGACCCCCCGAGACGCATCGTGAGGTATGCGATACGGTTTGCCACACCCGTCGTCACGGTCGCCTCTCCGAGCAATAAGGCACCGATCATGAGCCAGATCGTAGGGTTCGAAAATCCGCTAAAAACAACCGTGGCCGGCATTTTCTTTCCCAGAAGGACCACCAGTACCATACAAAAAAGCACCGCCGAGACGCCCACCGGAAGGACTTCAGCGACCCACATCACGACGACGAAGGTGAATGCGGCCAGGGTGAGTTGAAGCTCGCGGGTGACGCCCGTTATGGGAAGCCGTGCCACGACAAGGGCAGCTACGATACCAGCAATGAACAGGATAACAGCCCTGTTGCGCCGGAAAAAACCAAGTCTTTGGACGCTATCGGAACCGTTGGGTATGGCCGTTTCCATTGCCATGTTCAAACCTCCTCACGTAATCTTGTGAAAAGTCGGGATCCTCTTCCCCATCCGGAGACCATACGTATGCTTCCACCGGGCCGGCCATCCCGCATACGATAGTATCTGAAATCGATTGTAACCCTTCTATCCATTTCCCTTCCCAGCCTCAGAGCTCTCACGTAAGAAGAACTGTTTTCCACAGCGCGGACAAAGGAGTTTCTGATTTAAGTGTTTTTCAAATGCCTTGATGTCACAATAAAAGTCAAAA
>DATFYE010000052.1:0-34117 GCA_035315185.1 Syntrophorhabdales bacterium
GAAATGTACTGACCTTCTTGTCTGAAGGATAGAGTGTCAGGGATTATCACGGACAACTCCATTTCGGCTGTTGGCCTGAAAAACGGTTGCACCATTACCTTTTGAAAGCTGGCACCGGCGTGAGAAAAGGTGGATGCAACAATTCAGGAAGATATGCGTACGATTGGTGCACTCCCGAAGGAGCCTCGAATGGAACGGAATTCAGATTGACTCATGCTTCCATGACAAGGGCATATCGTGAACTTCAAAATAACAAAGAGGAAGCGTAGGGAAGTTCATGTTTGGCATAATGTTGGCAAAAAGGCAGTTGAAAACGAAAGAAGGGGCCACGATGTCTCGTAACCCCTTGATATATAATGGCTGGGGGATAAGGATTTGAACCTTAATTCACGGAGTCAGAGTCCGTTTTAGCAACAGTCTCGTGCTAATAACCACAATTCACTTGACATAACAGAAGTAGTAATTTAGACTATATACAGATGGTATCCAATCCGTTTACTTCACTGAAAATCACAAGAAATAACATTCGCGGTTAGCAGGAGGTTAGCATGGCGAAAAGAATCCTGGTAGCGAAAGGCAGGGTGAAGGGTACAAAACAGATGCAATATTGGACTGGCGTCTACGCTCGGGAACACGCAACACGGCTCCATGACGGTAAGCCGGATGTTTGCTATGACATCTGTTATAAGAACAACGGAAAGCTAGTATGGGAAAAGGTAGGCTGGGGCAGTGAGGGCTATTCTCCGGGGCTGGCCGACGAACTCAGAAACAACCGCGTGAGGGCAATCCGGCACGGTGAAGAGTTGCCCGGCGAAAAGAAGAGAGCGCCCTATTTCAAAGACGTAGCGGCAGAATATGTGAAGTGGGCGAATGAGAACAAGAAGAGCGGCAAGGATGACGAAGGGCGGTACAAGAACAACCTTGCACCTCGTTTCGACGATAAGCGTTTAGACGAGATCGGGCCGCTTGCGCTTGAGAAAATGAAAAAGGAACTCAAGGAAGAGGGCCTTGCTCCCGCCACGGTGAAGCATTGCCTTGTATTGTTCCGGCAGATTTTCAATAAGGCAGTCTCCTGGGGGATGTACGAGGGTAAGAATCCGATAAAGGGCGTAAAACTGCCTACGGTGCAGAATCAGCGCGAGCGTTTTCTCTCATACGAAGAAGCCGATGCGCTGCTCAAGGAACTGCTCTCCAGATCACAATTCACACACGACATGGCGCTTATCAGCCTTCATTGTGGACTGCGTGCTGGAGAGATATTTAACCTCAGAGGGCAAGACCTTGATTTCAGGAATGAGATCATCAACGTGGCTGACACGAAGAACAAGAAAGGCCGAAAGGCGTTTATGACGCAAGCAGTCAAAGAGGCCCTGCAGGCGCGACTACCCGAGAAGCCGAGCGAGTTTGTTTTCACCGATAAGAGGCACCATGAGGAAGTGAAACATATTTCTCTCACCTTCACGAAAGCCGTTGATAAGCTGGAATTCAACAAGGGCGTAACGGATCGGCGGCACAAGGTCACGTTCCACACGCTCCGGCACACGTTCTGCTCGTGGTTAGCACTTCAAGGGGAGAGCCTTCCGACCATGCGCGAACTCATGGGGCATCAGTCTTACGAGATGCTCAAAAAATACACCCACCTTATTCCCGACGAGAAGAAGAAGGCCACTAGAAGATTGGAGGCCAGCCTTGAAAAAGCGCGACGGCAAATCACATCGACTTAATTGCGCTTCTTCTATAAAAAGTGTTTTTCTCGCGTGGTCGGCCTTACGTGCAGGTGCCAATCCGCCGATAAAAGGTAAATGGGCATGAAATCCGGAAGCAAACCGAATACTACGGTCACTTCAACCCAAATTAGACGAGGCAGGGCGTCGTCGTTCACCAGGCGATTAGGGAGTGCGCTGAACCCTAAGGGCCCTAAGGGCCCGTTGGTGGGCGCCTATCCACGCAACACGTCGGGTAAAATATTAGTTACACGGACAGAGGCGATACTTGCAAGTTACGAAAACTTTCTCATGCTGATTCTGCAAGCAAACGAGGGAGACGAAGACCTTGAAGAGAAGTGTATAGGGATATTACAGCTCGTCCATAAAGCAAGTGACGGGATTGCGCGTAACGATACTGATGCCGCGATATCAAACGCCCTGGAGGCGGGTGAAGGAATCATGCAAATTATCCATGACATCCTCGGGCCCTTAGCAAAAGCGGAACTCGATAAAAAGCATAATAGCAAAGTCACCAAAGCCCTTAAATCAAGAATAGCGAAAACAGCAATTCAAAAGACCCTCGATCACTGCACGAAGTACAACCTAAAAAAAGACATTGGGACTGTATGGCGGCAGATAAACAGTGCCAATACAGGGCCCATAGAGGGCTACGCGGTAAGAACTACTGATGGCAGTACTAAACGGAGTCAAGGCTCTAAGCAGGAGTCTGGCAACGAATCCAAGTCGAAATTCACCTTTACGCCGGAGCGAAAAGGGATGAGCCCGATGAGTCGCCGCACATTTGAACGCTTTCTGAAAGACCTCTAAGACGTAGAGTAACCTTCCCGCAGAAACGCCCAACGCTGCCCGCCGCCTGCCGCAATAACGTTGTTGCGGCATTAATTTCTCGACTTGAGATAGTTATTATTGCGAAGCGGTGATAAATCGCTTATACCATTACGAAGTGGTGGGATAGAAATGAGAGAGAATCGAGCCATCGAAACAGATATGACGGCACGCATGCGTGACCGACTCGATGCTCTGCAAAAGAAAAGAGACAGGATCGACGCCAAAATAAAAAGGATCCAATTGGAAAACGCTGCCGCAGAAAAGAGAAAGAGAACTCGCTCCCTGATCCAGGTCGGGGCTCTCATTTGTTCAAAAACCAATCAACAGCAATACGGCATGGATCCGGACAAGCTGCTCACATCGGCCAATATCAGCTACCAATCGTTTGTGCAGGATATTTTCAAACTTACCTCCGCAATACTGATGGACTCGAACCCTCAAAATTTCAGGGGGATACTGACCAATGCGTGCAAAGATTGCGACGATGCGCTATCGATTACCTTTGGGAACGCCGCTGAACCGTAATCGTCACATCAAGTATTGCCCTATGTCCCATTGCCATGTTGGCAACGGTTCATAGGTAACAAGAGCTGACCATGGAATGGAAAGTCTGGGGTAACATTTCAACAAAGTCTGGTGTTGGCGATGCGGGCAAATCAAAAGTCCACGCAAGGTACCTGATGCGATCGTCCGAATGTACTTCCTATCGTTCCAATATGGGTACTAATAAGGCAGAGATCGAAAAGAAGTGGCAGACCTTGGAAGAAGCTGACCTCGCTAAAAGAAAAGACGCGAGGTTTCAGACCCGTATCATCTTTGATGTGCCAAATTCAATATCATCTGAACAGGTAAAAACCCTCATGAGAGGCATTCAGGAAAAATACTTCACTGATGTGAATTACATGATGGTTTTCCACGGCGGACGCAACGGCATGGTGCCAGAAAACAGACACTTTCACATCGCTTTTAACACGCGATCAATCTCTACCGGTAAGAATGACCGTACCTTTAAGGATCGCGCTTTCGCCCAAAACTTTTATGCATTCATCGCGGCGCAGCTGTCAAGATTCGGCTACTCCATAGTCGAGAACCCAGCACCGCAAAAACGCAACCGCGTCAGCCGAGACGATTATCTCATTCGGCGCTATGTCCGGCAGTCCTCGATGCTTCGGCAGCAGCTCGACTCCATAGAGCATGAAATCGCAAACCTTACCCTAGCACTCCGACAAAAAGACAGAAACATGCAGCTAGCGGATCTCTACCAGTCCTGGAAGACCACCAAGGCCACGTCGCAATCCTTCCGCCCAGGGCCTGGCCTGAAACCCCGCTAGAAAGGAGCAGAACATGAAAGCGAAGCTGCCACCGACCGTCTTCAAAAAGCTGAATGCCGACATTGAGTCCTTTGCACGGGATATATGCGAGACCCGGGGCATGGAATTCTGGAATTACTGGGAAATCACCAATACAGTCACTCGAAATGGGTGGTTGACGAAAGCATATCAAGAGACCGTTCAATTCATTAAAGAGAACTCCATCCCAATACCAGACGGTCAGTCATACCAGAGTTTTGTCGGCGAGCTCGTCCACGTTCTATCAAAAAACAGGCAGAAGGACAAACCGAAACAAGGCGACGGCGACACCGATGCTAGCGCTTCGGCTGCTGGAGGTGATGTGGGCACCGCCTTCGCCCCAGGCAGCACCTGCTCAAGCCCCGATCAAGATCCCGAAGAACCAGAATACCCAAGCCCCCGCCTGTGAAGTAACCGTGTGACGTGTACCGGTAACTAGTCGAAACGGGCCGGCCTCTCTTAATGCCGCATACCGCAATAACGTTTGTGCGGCAAAATGCCGCAATAACGTTTGTGCGGAAACTTTAATAAATTTAGGTACTTATTGATCATTTTTTGCTGGACAAGTCGCCAAAATCTCCTATATTAATAAAAGGACATAGTTAAAGAGGACTCAATAATTAGGGGGACGAAATGGAAAATATCCAAAAGGTGAACGTGGCGCAACGCAGAATTGCGGCAGGGCCCGAGGTGATTTCGGATCAATACGGAATCCCGGTCGGCACGCTTGCTAATCTGCGCTCACAACGCCGGGGGCCACGCTTCTATAAAAGGGGCCGCAGGGTTCTCTACTATATCGAGGACGTTGAGCGTTGGCTACGTGCATACCCAGTGCAGACGCTCGACAGCATGGAGAGGTAACATGGCCAGAAAAAAGACGAAATACAAACTGTCAGCATTTGTGGCAATTATCTGGGAGATGCTTAACAGCCTTGCATACCGGACCTTGCCGCCGTTCGCCGCTAAGATGCTGCCGTACTTTCTCGGTAAGGTCAAAGTGCCCCAGAAGCACCCCGCCTACCACACCATGGAGTTCACCTTCCCTTACAGTGAGGCGGCCGCCCTCGGCTGTGCCCGACGGACGTTCTCCAGGGTTCTCGTGGCTCTCATTGACCATGGCTTCGTGGATCCCGTGGTGAAAGGCGGTCTGCGGGGCTGGGGCCTAAGCGCTAGCAAATTCAGGTTATCCGATCGTTGGATGCTTTACGGCAACATTGCCTATCACCAGGTGTCCTGGGTGGGCTTCGGGCAGCAGCAGATCAAAAAGCAGATCCTGGGCGGAAACCGGCCGAGACTCGTCACCAAAAAGGCAACGCCGTAACGGCCTGGCGCCAGGCCGGTGTTGGTCGCGCCTTCGGGCGCGTGAATTGAAACTTGCTCGACCGCGGTGCAGATCCTGGGATCAAAGACAGGCGCGCTCCCTGGGGAGCGCTAGGTCAAACTAAATGAGAGGTCAAGATGGAAAGACAAAAGGCATTAAACGAAGCATTATTGTTTCACGCACAAGTCGGTACCTCCAAGCACGTACGTCCCCTCCTCGAGGCCGGGGCCGACGTGAACGTGAGGAACGAGCACGGAAATACCCCGTTGCTCCTGGCGGTGCACGGCGCTAACGGCCAGGTTATACCCACCCTCCTCGAGGCCGGGGCGGACATCAACGCGAAGACGGAGCTTGGAAATACCCCGTTGCTCCTGGCGGTGCACGGCGCTAACGGCCAGATCGTAAACACCCTTCTCAAGGCTGGGGCGGACGTCAATGCGAAAAACGAGCACGGAAATACCGCTCTGCACTGGGCAGCATACTTTGGTACCACCTGGACGCTGAGCACCCTTCTCAAGGCCGGGGCGGACGTGCATGCGAAGGAACGCACTGGTCTGACTCCCTTGCACGCCGCCGTTATTGCCGGCCACGTTGACGTTGTACGCGTCCTCGTCGACGCTGGGGCGGACGCCACTGTGATGGACAACTACGGAATTACCCCTCTCGATAGCATGGAACCTGACGTTGCCGAGGCTCTTAAACCGACGCATCCCGAACTGGTCATGGACTGGTGGTGCAGCAAGGCTTCATAGGTATAGGCAACAGGGGTAATGTGTAGATTCGAGAAAGTAGGAAAATATCACAGGGAAAAGGAGCCCTTTACGATGAGGATTAGAGTGAGGAAGCTGCACTGCCACAGGTGCGGACACACGTGGGTGCCACGCGTAAACAAAATACGGGTCTGTGCTAAGTGCAAATCGCCCTGGTGGGACAAACCGAGAAATGCGACGAGCTGCACTATGCGGCCGCATGCGTGAGCCTGCTGCAACCTGAGGAACTCCGGCGAAAAACATGCTTTGTCGTGAATCAAGGGGGCGCGGTAAAATTGAAGTCAAGACTCCAAGGTGTGGTAACGTTGAAGCGGCAAGTTCTTTCTGCGCCCCCGTACGCAACTCTTACGCCAGGATCCAGCTCTCAGCCGAAGATGCACTCCTCATCCTCGGCCTGTGACCGCAGGCAAAGTTTCATGATGATAATGCGCCCGGATGCCCCACCCATCCAACGCCGAGGAAAGGCATGCATGAACATGGCAATTTTCGTAGCCTCAAATGCCCATGTTCTTCCATGCCTTGACAGATTCAGCGGCGCAGACAGAAAAGCCTCCACAGAGGTTTTCTCTCTACCCGCTTCCTTATCCCGCCCAGACATCAGGGCGCACCCGAAGTATACTCGATTTATGGCTTTACCGCCTGTTCACTGCACCGATGTGATATCGCAAGTTCACTTTTGGCCTCAGTTAGTGGCCAAAAGTGAACCTATATTTAAAGCCTCCATTCCTCATAGTGGCCATAACTGAACGTGTAGGGCCACTTTTCCAGTCCGTATAGTGGCCACAAGTGAACACATCTTCTAGCTTCTAGCCAAGTGGGGGGTGGGAGAACAGAGACCACTTTGTGAAGGGATAGGGTGATCAAAAGCGTCCGAAGCGAGGGGGCAAGCTTTCCCTCGCTGAGGACGCCGAGGGGGTACGGGGGGCGAGGTAGCCCCCCGTGCTATTGAGTGGGTCACCGGGTTTGAGACCCCTGCCCTTCATGCGCTGAGGATAGGGCAGAGAGAGTACGGCTATTCTGCTCGAATACACGTACTCTCTCTGCCCCACGCCCATTCCGCCCACAGACAATAAAGGTTCCTTCCAGAACCCTTTCTTCTCTGCCGGCTCCTCGCCCGCCCGCCAGCACATCGATGCCGCATCCGGGGGTAATATATGCCTCACGAGGTTCTAAACGTGCGCCCTGGGGCATTCTACGGGGATGTTTTCACCAACAGAGGGCCGATCCAACCTACTAGGGCATCTAACCAACATTTAGTTATAGCCGATGAAGATCCACCGAAAGTGCTATGCAGAAAGATGATCAATTTCCTGGAAGTGAGTACCCAGATATTTTTCTTCAAATGCACGATTGCTAGTGGTAATGTATGGGTGGGTAGGTTGCAAGGGGCAATACCCGACGAGAGCTTAACCCCTTGTCCGCCTTTACGATATTAAACAGCGTCCGTCGGCATATGGTGAAAATCCAATGGAGGAAGCACTTTGGAGAGCGTTTCTTTTTCTCAAACTCCTGGTTAACACGATTAACGGTAATAAGGAAGAAGCAGGAGGCCTGTGGGGGGAATACGGCACATACATCATTATCTGTATCGCTGTTTTGGTGATTTTGATTATCGTGGACCAGGTGAATCTGCACTCGGTAAAAAGAAAAACACGAAGGATTGAAAAGGATGATAACTGAAGAGGGGTGTGGATGAGGCAATGGCAGAGATGAAAACAAGATGGCTGCGGCTTCTATGCCCTATGTTCCTCATGGTGCTTGCGGCAAATTCAGCGCATGCCCAAAGCGCTCAAGAGATAGCTAGAAAGGCATTCGGCTCGACATTATTACTGGTGATGGAAGACGCCAATAAGCAGGTGCTCTCGCTCGGTAGCGGCTTCTTTGTTGGAGACGGGGAGATCGCGACCAACCTGCACGTTGTGGAAGGGGCTGCGCGGGGCTACGCAAAGCTTGTCGGCCAGCAAGCGAAGTATGATATTCAGGGCATTACTGCGGTCGATCCTCAGCGGGATTTGGTGGTGCTCAAGATTTCGGCGACTCATTCACAACCGCTCCCCTTTGGCAACAGTGACGCCGTCCAGGTTGGCGAGACGGTATACGCCGTCGGAAATCCACAAGGGCTAGAAGGCACGTTCTCGCAAGGGATCGTCAGCAGCGTCCGGGAAGTCGGCGCCAACAAACTACTCCAGATCACGGCCCCCATTTCGCCGGGCAGCAGCGGCGGTCCGGTGTTGAACGGAAAGGCCGAAGTTATCGGTGTTTCGGTCGCGACTTTCAGGGCTGGCCAGAATCTGAATTTTGCAATCCCGGCGAACTATTTGAAAGCGCTACTTGGAAAAAGAGGCCCTGCAAAGCCCCTCGCACAGGCAAAGCCCGCCAAGGCCCAACGTTCGCTCGTGGCGGACCTGGGAGGTCGAAGCTCACAGGGCGTCGTGGGAGGACAGCTCGCTTGGGATATGCCTGACAACCAGTTCCATGGCGGGTATTCCTTCTCTCTTCGGAACCAACTGAGGGAAAACGTCAGGAACGTGTATTGCCTTGTAGTCTTCCATGGTGCCCAGGGCAAGCCAATAGAAGTGGATCTCGTCCGTTTCGGCGGGCTGATCCCAGCCGGCCTTGCAAAAAGAGTGACCAGCGAAGTGCATCCCAGCATTGGGGTCTTGACTAAGTGGAGGGAGTCTGCAGTGGAGTTTCGCATTCTCGATTTCGAGCTTGTCAATGAAGCAAACTCGGATAAGAAACCGTGGCAGCTGCCAGGCTTACAGTGACCGGCGGTTTATAGTTAGCAGGAGGATCGAAAGAAATATATCACTTGATCTACAAATGGGGATAAAACGTGAGCCACATGGAGGAAGAGAGATGGGTATAATAGACAACCTCAAGAAGCAGGAAGCCGAAGCTATTGTAAAAGGGTTTGCGGGGATGGCCTATATTCCGTCAATTGGCCGTGTTCTGAAAAGAGGTGGCGTTGACAAATTTATTAACCTTATGTCGGAGAATGTGGAGAAACTTGAAAGAATAAACGATCAAGCAGGATTCGATGCATTTCACGATCAGGTTGTTAGCCTCATAAGTAAGGAGATCAAAACAATTAGGGGTGAGGAGCCGTCATACGGCCAAGCCCAAAAACCATTGAATGTGTTTCTCAAGGTGTTTGTCGACTGGGCAAATAAGCCGACACCAGAAGAGGCAATGACCTTGAGGCCATTTCTTCATGTTCCGCTGGACTCTATCGTTATGAAGGCAATAAAGGATAACTTTCCAAGTGACTATTCTCTCCACGTTGTTCAGGAATATGATCGCATCCGTGAGCTGTTCGGAAGGAGAGACGATGTTAGGGCAAAACTGCAACACCAGGGAGAGAAGGCAGTGGAATCGTCCTTAAAAGGTATAATAAACCCCGCCAATTTCTCGCTGAGCCGTATATTCCTGAGAGATATGTATTATGCTTGGCAGAAATGTTTAAGATCTATTCATCCGGATAAGCCTGTTCTGCTTGATATTTTTTGGTTTGTGAATAGAGACAGACCTAAGAAAGGAAGGCGCACGAGTCCTCTCCGCCAGAAGACCTCCTGAGAGGGATAACTAGAGGACTATTCGGCGTTCAGACCGAAACAGGGTTAGATACGGCTGTGTCTTTGCTGTTGACGATTTTCATCTGCATCTCCGTCTCACAATTGTCATCGGGAACCGGATGAACCACAAATTCTCCCACAAGTCCTTGATGGAGATGCCCAAGCTTTTAGGGTAGCAATAGGGTAGCTAGGATTCTCTACGGAAACCTGCCGCCCTCTGTAGATCCCTTAAAATAAAGCGCGCCCGCCGCGATTCGAACGCGGGGCCTTTGGCTCCGGAGGCCAGCCGGTGGAGGGTCATTCCGGCGCCCCTCGGTTAGCTATAGGTTAGCACGGATAAAAAACAGGGGCTAGCTAATGTCAGCTAACCCCTTGATATGTAATGGCTGGGGGATAAGGATTTGAACCTTAATTCACGGAGTCAGAGTCCGTTGTCCTGCCGTTGAACGATCCCCCAGAACTCGCGAAACCATCGATACCGAAACCGGCCTCGGCCGGAAGAGGAGTTTTCTTCCTATCTAGCAAAGGATTTACCAGAATCAGGTCTGGAAGTCAATCTCTTTCCTACACCCTATTCCGACGGGTGAAGGCTCACTTGCCGGTCATCCACCAGCCCGCCTTGAACATGTAATTCTTTTGCCTAATAGCACGGGAACAGGTATAACTTCACCATACAGGTCGCTTGCGGCGACTGATAGCCAGGTATGAATTAGAGGAGGGGTCATGTGCGCAAAGAAGATCAGTCCTACGAGGCGAAGCCGCACGGTGACCTGGCAAGACCCCATGATTACGGTGAAGGCAATTTCAGCCATGAATGGTATCGACTTTCTCCGGGCGATGAGAGACGGAAAGGTCTCGCCGCCGATCTTGAGCCTTGTCGGTTTTCGGCTGGCTGAGGTTGATTCAGGGCGGGTCGTTTTTGAAATCAATCCAGCGGAGTACCATTATAATCCTGCCGGCACGGTTCATGGTGGCGTCACGTTCACCGTGCTGGACTCGGCCGCAACCTTCGCGGTCCATTCAACACTGCAGGCAGGCATGGCTCTGACCACGTTGGAGGTGAAGGTAAACTACCTTCGCCCCATCGTAAGTGAGACAGGGATCATGCGTTGCGAAGGGTCCTTGATACACAAAGGAAGCCGCACTGCCGTGGCAGAGGCAAAAATGCTGGACACTAAGGGCCTTCTCTACGCATACGCCGTCTCCACCTGTTTAATCTTTGAGGCCGTCAAGCATGGGACTAAGACGGGGAACGAGTGTTGATAAAGCGCCGGCGATTAGGTATCCTATTTTTCTTTGAAGACTACAGTGGGTTGCTTTTCTCATGACGCCGATACTCTACAAGAGCACCAATAATCCTGACGAGCAGGTCAATTTCGAAACAGCCCTGCTTCGCGGGTTAGCGCCCGATTACGGGCTTTACACGGTGTCTCGGGAAAATATCCCCATGCTCGGCGAGTCCGATATAGCGGGCATGAAGGGCAAATCGTACGCCGAGATTGCCTACCGGGTGCTCTCTCCGTATCTCCTCGCTGAGATCCCGGGCGATGCACTTCGGGCGTTCCTTGAAGACGCGTACCGGGAAAACAAAATACCGACCGAGATCCAGCACGTTACGGGTAAAACTTACATCATGTGGTTAACGAAGGGACCGACCTATTCCTTCAAAGATTATGCAGCCCGCTTCTTTGGCAGGGCTCTCAACTATTTTCTCGGAAAAAGAGGCCTGAGGCGGACCGTCGTGGTGGCGACGAGCGGGGATACCGGCGGGGCAGTAGCAGATGCGCTCCACGGGCTCGGGAATGTAGATAACATCGTCTTCTTTCCCAAGGGCTCGATAAGCGAAGGGCAAAGAAGACAGATGACAACCCTGGGGCAAAACATTTATGCCTTTGAGATAAACGGGGACTTCGACGTCTGCCAGGCCCTGGCCAAGAACCTCCTGGGCGACAAGACGTTCGCCGCCGAGGTCTTCGGGGAGCGCGAGCGCTTCACCTCTGCTAATTCCATCAGTGTGGGCAGGTTACTGCCACAAGCCGTGTATCCGTTTTACGCGTACGTGAGAGTCGCTGACTATCCTGAGCCGATGTTTGCGAGCATTCCTTCAGGGAATTTCGGCGATATGATGGGCACTGTGCTTGCAAAAGGCATGGGACTTCCGGTCTCGCGCATCCTGGCCGGGGTTAATGAGAACACCGAGTTCCCTGAATTTCTGGAAAGCGGTGTCTACCAGGTACGCTCCTCGATCAAGTCACCTTCGTCCGCTATGATCGTTTCGCACCCGAGTAATCTCGCCAGGCTGATCGACTTTTATGGCGGGCATATGTACGACGAGAGAGATGGAACCACGGGCAATGTGTTGAGGCCGGGCGTGATCGGGAAATTGCCAAACATGGATGCCATGAGATGGGATATTTTTTCGGTTGGCGTGGACAACTCTCAGCATTACAAGACCATGAAGGAGGTCTTTGACACGTTCAGAGTTGTGCTCGATCCGCATGGTGCGGTGGGTTGGAGAACGCTGGAGATTTACTTGTCGGGCCGTCACGACCGGCTCAGTGTGATTTATGAAACAGCAGATCCAGGCAAATTTCCCGAAGATGTACAGCAGGCGATCGGGCTCACGCCGGAACTTCCGCCGGGTATGAAGAAGCAGGCGAAGATGACGGAGCGTATTTACTCGATCAACGCAGCGCCCGAGAGCACCGCCGAAGGATTGAAGCTGAGCAGCATGCAGGTTGAAGAAGCCAAGGCCCTGATTCGAGAGATCTTTGGATAAAGCCGTTGATGCGTTGACTGATTATGCGTTGACGCGAAGAGACCCTCGAACGAGTGCTATACCCGCGCCTTTTCGTATCAACGTATCAACGCATAACGTATCAGCGTATTGTAACGTTATTCGACCCTGGTCAACTCCACTGCCCACGAGGATATGCGCCGGTCGTCTTTAAAGGCGAAGCCCCTGTTTCTGTACATGCTCTCGCTGACCTGAAGAAGATATTCTGACCCGGTGTAATGGCCGCCCTGCGACTCATACTGTGATATGAATGAGTCATCGACCAGGACAATTTTGCCGAGCAACGTGCCTATCACGGGGTTCAGGGAATGCCACGTTGTGTAGTCTCTACCCTCTTCGAAGGGGACAATCTCATACCGGTTCTGAAACTCGACAGGCGTGGGGAGCAGCAGCCTGAGAGAGCCTTGATTGATCCAGACTGCCTCCTCGTGCGTTATTCTGATCGTTCCTTCGGCGCGTAGAACGGTGTTTGTGCCGTCAACGTAGAATCCTTCGGCTCTCCAGAGTCCCTCCTCAAACAGAAATGTGTGGTGCACGGGCATCCTCAGATTGAATTGCGCAACATGGACATGTCAATATCATAGACCAAAAACCCCGGCTTTTAAATTGAAGAAATTTTCTGATGCAATCTGACCCCTCTCTTGGCGGACCAACCTCTCGCGCAGGGCCCGCGACGTACGGGCGGCAGAGCGTGTAAAATGTATTACATTGAATCACAACTAAGCAGCTTCTCGGCAAATAAATATGCTCTTCCTTGATTTTTTTGTTGACAAGACAGAATTATGGGATTATTACTATATACTATAGAGATAGATAATGAGGAAAAGAAAGGCAGACAAAGAAAAAAAATCGGTCCCCGTGGTGGTTCGTCTCAGCAGGGCAGAATATGAGATGGTGGAAAAAAGGGCTTCCGGTCTCGGGATGAATGTCTCTACGTTCCTGAGATTGCTCATACGCAAAGGAAGGATAGAGCTGGACGACAGGGAGCAAATACTCTAAAGGAAGGGGGGATGGATGATGCCCGCGAAGAAAAAAGCAGCACCAAAGAAAAAAGCTCCTGCGAAGAAGAAGTAAGCAAGGCGAAGAAACAGCTCAGGGAGTGGCTGACGGGACAGCGGTAAACGTGGCACCCCCTCAGCCTGAGGGTAGGGGGCCTTCAGGCGATGCCAAGAGCCCCCTTCACCTTAACCTCGTGCCCACCTCTAAGGTGGGCACTTGGCGCAGATTGACCTGAACTGAGTGACGCTTAGATAGCGGTCGCCGCGGTCGGGGAAGATTACTACTATATTCGCCCGGTCCATGCCGCTGGCTGCAAGCAGAGCGCCTGCCATAGCCGCCCCACTGGACATGCCAACAAAGACACCCTCCTTTTGGGCCAGGAGTCGTGTTCTCTCAAAGGCTTCCCCATCCTCGACCACGATCTTGTCATCCAGGTATTCTTCCCGATAAATCTTCGGCACAATCGATTCGTGCATGTTTTTCAGGCCCTGTATGGTATGACCGAGGGTGGGCTCTACTCCGACGATCTTCACCTTCGGCTTTTTTTGCCGGAAGTATTTCGCCAGACCCATCAGCGTTCCCCCGGTGCCCATCCCGGCGACCACCACATCGACCTCTCCGCCACTCTGGCGATCTATTTCAGGGCCTGTGGTTTCATAATGCGCCAGTATATTGCTCTCGTTGTCGTACTGATTTGGCATGTAGTACTTGTCCGGTTCAGCCTCATAAAGCGCGTGAGCCCTGCGTATCGCGCCGTCGGTGCCTTCTTTTGCCGGGGTAAGCAGCACGTCAGCGCCAAGAGCCTCCAAGATAAGCCTTCTCTCACTGCTGACGCATTCGGGCATGAAAAGTCTGACACGATATCCTTTAGCGGCGCCTATCATGGCAAGGGCTATGCCGGTGTTGCCCGATGTCGGTTCGAGAATGACCTTGTCGCGGGTGAGCGCCCCTGATTCCTCGGCCCTCTTGATCATGTAATATGCCGGGCGATCCTTGACTGAGCCACCTGGGTTGCAGCCTTCGAGCTTACCAAATATCCTCACCCCTGAATTCGGACTTACGTTGTGGAGTTCGATAAGGGGTGTATTACCTATCGCAGATAATAAGGACATTTGCCGGAACCTCCCAATCTTGGCTTGTCTCTCGTCTAACGGTATTAAGGATACCAAAAAGGAGCCTTTCCCTCAAGCTGTGTTCCTAACCCTGCTGTTGAAGATTCTGTTGAGAAGATATATCCTTCAAAGAGAAGTACGGGATAGGAAGATTTCATGGAGAAAATAGCGGAACATACCAAGAAAGAGATAGAAAAGCTCGTCAAAGAGCTCAATCATCACAGCTACCGCTACTACGTGCTCGATTCACCGGTCATCGGGGACGATGAGTATGACAGGCTCTACCGCAGACTCAAAGAGCTGGAAGAGAAGTCCGGCTATGTATTGCCTGATTCTCCCACGCAGAGGGTCGGGGCGGCACCGCTCGAAAAATTTGAAAAAGTACAACATACTGAGCCGATGCTCTCCCTGGACAATGCGTTTTCATACGATGAGCTGACGGAGTTTGACAAGAGGGTGAAGAGATTCCTCGATACGACCCGGGAGATAGAATACACGGTTGAGCCGAAGTATGACGGGCTGGCGGTAGAACTTACTTACAAGAACGGGTTACTCGACCGCGCATCCACGCGGGGTGACGGGTACGAGGGAGAGAATATCACCCAGAACATCCGCACAATAAAAGCTGTTCCCCTCAAGATTGATAAGGATGGACATGTCCCTGCCGAGATCGATATTAGAGGGGAAGTGTACATGGATATAGCGGAGTTTGAGAAGCTGAATAAGGAACGGGAGCAAAAAGGGGAGCCTCTCTTCGCCAACCCCCGGAACGCGGCTGCCGGTTCCGTGCGGCAGCTTGATCCCACCATAACTGTAGGACGAAAACTTCATATTGCCTGCTATGGGATTGGCTATGCGAAGGGTGTGACCTTCAAGAGCCACTACGAATTTGTTGCATGGCTGAAGGCCGCGAAGTTTCCGACTCCGGCTTTTGTCAAACGGGCTTCGGGCATTGTTGAGACAATCGATCTCGTTAAAGAAGTGGAGGGAAAGAGAAGCGCCTTTCCTTTTGAGACTGACGGTGCGGTGATCAAGGTGAATCAGTTTGACTTGCAGCGGGCACTGGGCTTTAAGACGAGAGAGCCGCGCTGGGCTATCGCGTACAAGTTCCCCGCCCATCAGAGCACCACCAGGATAGCAGAGATACATGCAAGCGTGGGAAGGACCGGGGTCTTGACGCCATATGCCGTATTTGAGCCGGTCCGCATCGGCGGCGTCACGGTCTCCAGGAGCACGCTCCATAACTGGGACGAGATGGCTCGCAAAGATATCAGGATCGGCGACACCGTTGTTGTTGAACGGGCCGGTGACGTTATTCCTCACGTGGTAGCTGTTATCAAGGAGAAGCGGACAGGGAAGGAGAGACATTTCGCGATTCCCGAGAAGTGTCCTGCCTGCGGAAGCAGAGTTGTGCGGGAGGAGGGAGAAGTGGCAGTCCGGTGCATTAACCTGGAATGCCCTGCGCAGGTCGTCGAGAGGATCATACATTTTGCCTCCCGTGATGCCCTGAATATTGAAGGTCTGGGTGAGAAGAACGTGGAGCTCTTCTATTCAAAAGGCGTGATCGGCAACTTTTCGGACCTCTTCAAACTTACTAAAGAAGACCTGCTCAAGCTGCCGAGATTCGCAGACAAGTCTGCTGAGAACCTGATCAACGCAATTGAAAAAAGCAAGCAGACGACTCTTGCCCGGTTTCTCTATGCCCTTGGGATCCTGCACGTCGGAGAGTATGCCGCGAAATTGCTCGCAAAAAATTTCAGAACACTGGAAGATCTGTATCATGTGCGAACGGAAAAGATAATGGAGATTAAACAGATGGGTGAGAAGATTGCGGGTTCCGTTTCCAGTTTTTTCAGCCATCCGGATAATATCAAAGCGCTGAAGACATTACAGGCGCTGGGTCTCAGGCTCACCAACCCGGACTTTGAGGAAGAGACGGAGAAGAAGAAACCGTTCGACGGACTTACGTTTGTCATCACCGGCACACTTCCCAGGCCGAGGAAGGAGATCGAGGATCTCATCGACAGCCTGGGCGGGCGCAGTACCTCATCGGTCTCAAAGGGCACCAGTTTTCTTGTTGTGGGCGACGATGCGGGCTCCAAGCTGCAGAAAGCTACATCACTCGGAGTGAAAACCATTGCGTACGATGAGCTCCTGGCGCTGATCGAGGAGAGCAAGGACAGGTGAAAGCAAGGGCTCAGGTTGAGGAGGGGACAGAACCTTCGCCTCGCACAATCAGCCCGGAGTTTTACTCGACGTCTGGACCGGCTTTTGGGAATAGGTCATCCTGAGTTCCCGTTTGAGGATCTTTCCCTGCGGACTCTTGGGGAGCTCGCGCACAACCACGTACTCCTTGGGCACTTTGAAGGGCGAGAGCTTTCCTTTGAGAAAGGATTTTACGGTTTCAGGGACCAGGGTTCGTCCGGCCCTGGGCACGATGAAAGCAGCCACACGTTCCCCCCATTCCCTGTCGGGTAGTCCGATGACAGCGCACTCCTCCACGTCGGGCGATGTGTAAAGTTGCTCCTCCACCTCCCTGGGGTAGACATTCTCGCCACCCGTGATGATGAGGTCCTTAAGACGATCCACAATGTACACGTAGCCGTCGCGGTCAAACACACCTATGTCTCCTGAGCGCAGCCAATCCTCGCCCCAGAAGGCATCCCGCGTACCTTCAGGATTATTCAGGTATGCTTTCATCACGTTGCGACCGCGCATGCAGATCTCGCCTTCCTGACCCTGTTTCACCACGTTTCCCGACATATCCCTGATCTGGACTTCCACCCCGTGCACGGGATGGCCGACCGATCCTACAACATGTCGCTCAGGATAGTAATGGTTGAACGTGATAGGCATACATTCTGTCTGTCCAAAAGATTCTGCAATGGTGATGCCTGTACGTTCCTTCCACTGCCTTACCGTCTCCATGGCCATCGAGGCCGCGGCCGAAAAGCAGTAGCGCAGCTTACCCAGCTTTTTTTCAAGGTCGGGAAGGGCCAGGAACCTGATGTAGACCGTGGGCACGGCAAAAAATTTAGTTACCCTGCCGGCCTGAACCAACTCCAGGGCTTTATCCAGGTCAAAAGCAGGCAGGAGTTCCAGGCATCCGGCACTGAAAATTGTGGCGTTCATGATGTGTATTTGGCCAAACACGTGGTTGAAGGGGAGAAAACAAAGGCCAACATCATTTTCGCTCGAGCGCTCATAGTAGGCTATGCTCCAACTCGAAAAAATCATCCCTTCATGAGTCAACATGGCCCCCTTGGGGATACCTGTTGTGCCACCGGTGAAAAGGATGGCAGCAACATCAGCACGACCTCTCTCGGTTGCTTCGAATGATCCGGAGCCAAGGGCCATGAGGTGAGCAAGGTTCACGTCTCCCCCTGGACAAATGACCTTCTCAAGCCCGGCTTGGCCTCTTATCCGCTCCATCTCCGGGAGCTTATGTTCGGAGGTGAACATGAAGCGTGGCCTTGCGTGGTTCACAAGGAGCGCCAGTTCATCGCCTGTAAGAAGGCCGGAGAGCGTCACAGCCACGGCTCCTGCCTTGATTACCCCGAAGTAGAAAGCAATCCAGTCAGCCGAGTTGAGCGAGCAAAGAGTGATGTGCTCCCCCGGCTTAACCCCCATCGCAATCAGGCCTGTTGCGATCCTGCTTGCCCGATCGTTCAATTGAGCATACGTCAACTCCAGGCCGGCTTCTCGCACAGCAGGCCGATTAGGGAAGAAAAACGCTGATGCCTCCAGGTTACGCGCAAGATTCATATCAAACTCCTTAGGTACATCAGGAAAAGTCGAAGGGCCATCTCAGGTCCTAGTGCTCGTGTCCAAGAATGACGACAAACCAAGAATGAGATGGATGGCGCACCATTATTTGTTCTCTTCACGTTGTGTCCTCAGTTCCCGCTTCAGGATCTTTCCTGCAGCGCTTTTTGGCAGGTCGCTCTTCACGATGAACTCTTTCGGAACCTTGAAAGGAGAGAGCCGGGCTTTCAAAAAAGACTTGAGCCCTGCCACATCCACTCTTTGTCCGGGCTTTTCCACGATGAATGCCGTGACCCGTTCACCCCACTCTTTGTCAGGCACGCCGATAACCGCGCATTCCTGTATGCCGGGTACCTTGTAAATAACCTCCTCCACTTCGCGGGGATACACGTTTTCACCACCTGTAATGATCATGTCCTTGAGGCGGTCTACGATATAGATATAGCTGTCCTCGTTCACAAAGCCGATGTCTCCCGAGCGAAACCAATGATTGGGCCAGAAAGCTTCCTCCGTTGCCTGGGGGTTGTTCAAATACCCTTTCATAATATTGTGTCCCCTGATGCAGATTTCGCCTTCCTGGTTCACGCCCAGCCTGTTACCCGCAAGGTCTCTGATCTGGACCTCAACGCCCGACACGACCGTCCCGATCGATCCGACAACATGCCGATAATAGTGGTTGTAGGTGACTGCAGAGGCTGACTCGGTCAGGCCATAGCCTTCGCTGATCGTCACCCCTGTCCGCTCCTTCCATTGACGGACTATCTCCTCGGCCATGCTCGCTGCCGCAGAAAAGCAGTAACGGACACGCCCCAGCTTTTCTTTGAGGTTATCCAGAGAGAGGAGACGGGCAAATACCGTGGGCACAGAAAAGAGTTTGGTCACGCGGCCGGCCTTGAGCAGTTCAAGTACACGGTCCAAGTCAAAGCCCGGCAGTAGTTCAAGGCAGCCGCCGCTCAGTATCGTGGCATTCGTAATATGCATTTGGCCGAACACATGGTTAAGGGGCAGGAAGCAGAGTGCACGGTCATGCTCATTTGAGCGTTCGTTGTGGGCCACGTTGTGAGCAGATACATTGATGTTCTCGTGGGTCAGCATGACGCCTTTCGGCACCCCGGTTGTGCCTCCCGTATACAGGATCGCTGCCGTGTCAGTGCGCTCCCTGTCGATTGCTTTGCACGAACTTGTTCCCCTGTCCATGAGCGTCTTCAGATCGAGATCGCCTCCTGGGCAGATCGTGGTTTCAATTCCTCCAGTCCCCCTGAGGCCTTTCAGGTCGGCGAGCTTATCTGGCCAGGTATACAGCAACCGCGGCCTGGAGTGGTTGATCAGAAGTTCAAGCTCATCTCGCTTCAACAAAGCAGACAAGGTCACCGCGACGGCACCTGCTTTGAGTACACCGAAATAAAACGTGAGCCAGTCACCCGAGTTGGGCGCACACAGGGCGATATAATCACCCGGGTTGACACCCATGCTTATCAAACCGGTTGCCACACGGCTGGCGCGATCGTTAAGCTCTGCGTATGTTATTTCGATCCCGTTCTCGCTGATGGCGGGATGATCAGGAAAAAAGAAAGCGGATGCCTCAAGATTGGTGGCAAGATTCATACAACTCTCCTCGGAAGCTACCTGATATTGTCAAAATCCGCGCTGGCTTCAACCATTTCCTTCGCTTGCTGGTGCTCCGTCTCTCACCCGTTCTAAGTTCTCCTTCCGCTTGCCTGCGGAACTCGCGCACGCCTGCTGTCATCAGCAGGCTTACCGCTCAGGCAGTCCTCGGCATGCGCCTCACACTGCGCACCGCTCCCTCCGAACATAAGACGGGTCCCGAGAGACTCTCGCAATGCTTCGCTCAGGAAAGGTTGAGCCGCGTTCCGCATTTCTCATAAAACCTTTGGCAATACCAGCTACCTTGTCCCGTCTAGGTTGACGGGGAGCGCCGAGTCGGCCGTAGATCCCGGCCCGCGCTGGTGCTGGGAATTGGTATAATATTTATAATATATAATTATTTATTGCAATAAAAATATTCAAAAATTGCTTGAAAAATATGTTTCCTTCCCGTATGATTAAGACCGCGAGGCAAAAATGCCCAGTTTTAGACCGATCAAACAGTTCCGGGTTTCCGGGGAAGTCACTGAACAGCTGAAGCAGTCAATCCTGCTGGGCCATTTCAAAGCGGACGACAAACTGCCCTCTGAGCGCGATCTGGCCGAACAGTTCCAGGTGAGCAGGGTGGCCGTGCGGGAGGCCCTGCGCGCCCTTGAACATTCGGGCTTCATAACGACCCGCCAGGGAGTGACCGGCGGTGCATTCGTTACTGACCTCACTTTTGAGCACCTGGTGAATGCTTTCCTGGATCTTTTTATGGCTGACAAGATCTCCATCCCCGAACTGTACCAGGTGCGTCTCCTGGTAGAACCGGAGGTGGCGCGTCTGGCCGCGCAGAGGGTTACGCCGGCATATGCCAAGCGATTGCAAGCATCCCTCCAGGCTGAGGAGGCGGTTGTACCCTCTTTGGCCGAAGATCTGGACAGAAAGACTGCAATCCACTTTATTCTGGCTGAGATGTGCGGTAACCGGTTTTTTGAGGGGCTTGTCAGGTCTGTCATGGGATTAACCCGCAGAACCATCGAGGCGGTGCATCCTAATCAACCCCCTTTTTTGCATCCCTCAGGCATGCACCGGCCCATCATCAAGGCGGTGCTCGCCGGTGACCCCGACGCAGCAGCAACAGCCATGAGAAAACATGCCCTCCAATTTGGCAAGACGCTCATGGAGATGGAGCTTGATTTTCGAGACAGGAGAGGCTCCTCATCCCACTGAAGAGGTATGGGAGCAGACTGGTCTCTAACACCAATTCGCCTTCAAGTGTATACCTTCCGGGTACCCGCTTGCGGGTGTCTGCGTCGCTCTCCTCAACGTACTGCTCAGTACGCCTGCGTCAGCTCCTCGCTGCCGCCTCGGTCTCCATCTTGAATGCAAATTGGTATAAGCCTTCAGGTCGGCGGCCGGCATCCGTCGGTCATGAAACAGGCATTTGCTGTCGAACCATGGTCACAAATTCCGCCGGCGAAGAAACAAACCTGATAACGCATCTACTCCGCCCGCCATAGATGATCGTGATCTTGCCAAAATCCAGCATTGAGCCGAGAGAAGGCTGATGGAAATCGATAGCAACGATCTTACCGAGCGCGATATCATAAGACTTCAACAATGGAAACCCGGCATTGATTAAGAGCCTCTTTCGGGTCAACCCTAGCTCCGATCTATGTAAGCTGACATACGAGAATACACCCCAGATGAAACCAAAAGCCATAAGCATCATTGCGTGAAATCCCTGAGACTTCAAGGCAAGCCCGCCAATAATGATGAGGAGCATCGGCCCGAGAACTATGGCCCAATGGCACCCAGTCCGGTAAAGGAACGGTTCATTCTCCGGTAGATTGCCATCGATTGAATTATCCATCTCTCCACTACTTATCCTTTACCCATGAATAGATTGGGCAGCCATAGGGCGACCTGCGGAAAAAGAAAGAGAATCAGCAAGGCCAGGACAAGGGCCGAGAGGAAGGGAACCACGCCTTTATAGATCGTTTTGAAAGGTAAGCCTGTTATGTTGCCCAATATGAAAACGTAAATCGCTACGGGTGGAATAATGCCGCCTATCATCAGGGTGACGCAAATCAAGATGCCGAACCAAATGGGGTCATAACCGAGTTGAACGGCCGTCGGGAAGAAGATAGGCGTAGCAAGCACCATGAATGCCAGATCATCCATGATAGAGCCGCCTATCAGGTAGATGGCTATTATCAAAAGCATGATCATGGAACCCGGGATGGGAAGCGAGGAAGCCCACTTTGCGGCGATCATCGGGATTTCCGTTATTGCAAGGAAATGGCCGAAGATGGCAGATCCGGCAATAAGCATGAGAACCATGATAGACGTTCTCAAGGCCCCGTTGAAGGAACTGATAAGCATGCGTGGATTAACTTCTCTGCGCACAAGGGCGAGAATGAAAATGGCTACCGTACCAATCGTACCGGCCTCTGTGGGGCTGAAAAAACCGGTTATCATCCCGCCTATCACGACGCCGAAGATGACCAAAACGATCAATGCCTCGGGGATGACAGCGAGCCTTTCTTTCCAGGGTGCCTTCTGCCCCCTGGGAGCTACTGCAGGTTTTAACATTACCCATGCGGCTATAACCACCATAAAAAGAAATGATATCATCAGCGCCGGGACGATACCTGCAAGGAATAACCTGCCTATCGATTGCTCAACTTCGAGTCCATAGATAATAAGCACGGTGCTGGGGGGCAATATCATGCCTATGGTACTTACCGATGCAATGGTTCCTGCGGAGAGTTCCTTCCGATATCCATAGCGGTCCATTTCAGGCATTGCGAGGTTTGAAAACGTCCCGACGGTAGCGAGCGTCGAACCACACATGGCCTTGAAGGCTGTCGCGCCTGCTACGGTCGTCATTGCGAGTCCCCCCGGTATATGACCGAACCACTTATGCGCCCCCAAGTAGAGTCTCTTCGCTACGTTTGAGTTTGAAGCGAATTCGCCCATGATGATGAAAAGGGGGATTACGGTATAGCTATACGTGGTGAAGTTATCGAAGAAGTCCTTAATGACGAGACTGGAGGCTGCCGGGAATGTCATGAGAAAGGTAAATCCGAGAAACCCGACCAGTATCATGCAATAGGCCATCTCGAGTCCGGTAAGAAAAAGGGCGAGAAGCACTATGATCCCGTATATTCCGACTGCGACATCACTCATTTCTCTGCTCCTTTTACCACCAATATCAGGTCGCGAAATATAGTGAAACTCTGCAAGAGAAAGCTGAAGCAAAGAGCAAAACTGAATGGGTAGTATGGTATTTTGAAACTTGCCGTGCGTTCGCCCGAATGTCGCACGTCAATTCCATACAGGAAGAAATTGTAGGCGATAAAAAGGAACAGGAGGATGCCGATGCATCTCGTGGCTATGTTTACGGTTCGTTTCGTCCCGGGCTTAAGCTTCTCCGTTAAGATATCGACAATTACCTGGGCGCCGAGCAACGTGCCGAACGGAATCGAGAAGCCGAATACGATAGACCCTCCGTATTGTATGAATTCCATGGATCCGGTAATAGGATGGTGAAGGTTTCTCAGGATGACATCAAAGAGGGTCAATACGATCATGCACGCCAGTACGATTCCGGCAACAACGTACAATGACTTATCAATATTGACAATCCCTGCCATGAAACGCTTCATCGCCTGCCCTCCGCATTTAGAAGAACTAAACGTGATCTGTTTTTCTATAACATTATCATTGTAGCATGGGGGGCTGCACGATTACAGTCCCCCATCCTGAAAATGCTATTAAGGATTTTTCTTCAAGAAGTCTTCGGCGAATTTCAACGCCTCGTCGCCGGGCAGCCCCTTGGATTTCGCCATCTTCGCGTAGTCATCCAGGATTGGCTTCATCTTCTGAGCCGTTGCCGCCTCATCTTCTTTGGAAACCTTGACGAACGTTACGCCCTTTCCTTTGGCGAATGCCGTGGCATTGTTATCCAGTTCGACCCACAGCTTGCCCGCTTTTTCGATATATTCGTCATTGATCTTATCGATTGCTTTTTGATCCGCCGGGGATATTGAATTCCACTTGGCCTTATTCATAATAGCATACATGGATGTCAGGTAAGACATGGGGTAGTCCTCAATCACTGTTTTGACAACCTCTCCGATTTTGAATCCCTGTAATGCTTCTAACGGGAAAAGGCACCCATCGACAAGACCCCTTGAAAGAGCATCATAGGTTTCAGTAACGGGCATGGTGACCGGAGAAGCGCCGAGGTTCTTCACTATGTCTGCATTTTCTGCATTAGCCTTTATCCTGAGCCCTTTTAAATCAGCGATCGATTTAGCCGCACTCTTTGTAAAAATGAAACCCGGAGCGGCACCATGGAGAAAGAGAACGTGCACGTCATCGAATTCTTTCGGTTTGAACTTCTGATAGTAGGCATTCGCCAGTTTGGTTCCCTGATAGCCGCTCTTATATCCCAACGGCTGCTGCAGTACTTCGGAAAGCGGCAACCTGCCGGGCGAATATGCCAATAGATTCGTGCCGACGTCCACCACACCCTTTACGGTGTTGTCATAGACCTGCATGGGAGGTGAAAGCGTGTTGGCCGCGAATACCGTCACGGTTATCCTCCCTGCAGTTGCCTTCTCAACATCCTTACCCCACTGATCAAACAGTTTCGTAAAAGGGTGTTGCGGCGGCCACATAACGGAAAGCCTGAGTTTCATTGCCTTCTCCTGGGCCTGAGCGGCCAGGGGAACGAAAGCAAAGGCGAAGAAACCAAGCACCAGCCACACATAAAGTAACTTCTTTTTCATGATCGTACCTCCTGTTTGTGATAGTAAATCGATGGATTATCGACTCCCGGCCGTAACGTGACATCGGGTCAGCCCGAAATTCCGAGCCGCGCTGCCAGCTAGGCCTATGGTATAATATTTACAATATATAGACATTTATTGCAATAAAAATATTTAGGAATGGCCTCCTATCTTCTGTTCACGTCCGAGTTGGTCCCTACACGGTGATCAAATCATCCGCAGCACGATTCAGCCGTTCGTAGCCATCCTGAGTCACCAAGTACGTTTCACCGCAGAAACTCCAGTTCTTATCATCACGAGTGAATACCGTGGGGTGAATGGTGACTGATGTCCCCGGTGTCAGCACCATCTCGTTTTTGGGGGAAACCCGGGCCTCGACCAGATCGATACCGGAGATGTGTCCGAAGGGGGCTTTAAGCACATAGCCGCAGTTGGCAACATACGGCTCCATGGCCAACACGACGTCTCTTACCTTTTTGCCGGGCCCGAATTGCTCCAGACCTGCCTTTATGGCGCCCCGGCAGACTCTCTGTATGTTTTCCAGGTCAGGGTTTGGCGCTCCTACATTGACAGCCCTCACAACCTGCGTCCAGTAGCCCTCATAGCGGGGTGTGATCTCCATAAGCACGCTGTCGCCAACTTCCAGGCGTCTGTGAGTCGGGTAGTAAAAAATGAGGTTTGTGCCATTTCTAAAGCTGTACTTGCCGGAGCCGATGAGACTGAAATGTTCCTCTGCACCCCGGGGACGAGAAAAGCCTTCAATTGCGGCAACTATCTCGAACTCACTTGCGCCGGGACGAATGGCCGCAAGCGCTGCCTCGTAGCTCCCGTCGGCCAGGCTCGCGCCTTTGCGGCAGATATTTGCTTCTTCGTCACTATGGTTAAAGCGGATTTGCATCATTTTTTCATGCACCTCGACCCACTCCACCGAGGGAAATGACTCCATGAGGCGTCTATGCCAGGCTACAGAAAGCATTTCAAAGCTGACGCCGATTCTTCCTGATGAGATGCCATGCTTAATCAGGAGTTTGATCGTATCATCCAGGAGATCGTCGCTGAAACGACAGTCGCTCACAAACGAGCGGCGCTCAATCTCGGGTAGTTTTCGCGTAGTAGTGGTGAAGAGAACCGCCTCTGAGTGAGGGAATACTACTATCACCTCCCGGTAGGTAATCGTGCGGTTATTTGTATAGTACCGGTAGTCCCCGGAGAATCCAGAGCCGTTGCCCGCATCGCCGATCAGGAGAATGGCCTTGAGATCATCGTCCTTAATGACCTGCCGAACGGGTCCATGTCTTCTTTCCTTTTCCGTTGGTGAGAACATAATTCCTCCCTCCAATAAAGATTTATCCGGCGTTGCAAGCTTTTTCTAATCACGCTCCATCTAATCTTCTTTCAACTCCTTGAATTCCATGCGCCTCTTCTTCATATAAGGAAGCACTGTGGAAAGAAGGAGAAGAACAGCGATCAGTAATGTCACCCCCGATATAGGACGGGTGACAAAGATTGCAAAACTCCCCTTCGAGATGAGAAGAGATTGCCGAAGGGCCTGTTCCAGGATGGGCCCGAGCACGAATGCAAGAATAAGCGGAGCGCCTTCATAGCCAAATTTTCTCATCAAGTAACCCACGATTCCGAAGAGAATCATCACATAAATATCGACGTTGGAATTATTGATGCTGTAAGCCCCGATGAGGCAGAAGAGAAGGATCAAGGGGAATAGAATCCGGTAGGGGATCTTCAGTACCTTGACCCACATGCCGACAAGCGGCAGGTTGAGAATCAGGAGAAGCACGTTGCCCAGATACATACTGGCTATCAAGCCCCAGAACATGTCGGGATGCGTTGTTATGAAAAGCGGACCGGGTTGAATTCCATGAATGAGCAACATGGAGAAGAGGAGCGCCATCGTAGGAGTCGCAGGAATCCCAAGAGACAAAAGCGGGATTAACGATCCTCCCGTGGCAGCATTGTTGGCTGATTCGGGACCGGCCACCCCCGCGATTTCGCCTGTCCCAAACCTCTCGGGATGCCTGGAAAGCTTCTTCTCCGCGGCATAGGAGACGAATGAAGAGAGAACCGCGCCTCCTCCCGGGAGGATACCGAGAAAGAATCCAATGACTGACCCTCTGGCAATGGCCCATGCTGACGCTGCCCAATCCTTCAAAGATGGCCACAGATGATCGATCTTCGTTTGAAAAACTTCCCTGCCCTCCAGGCTCTGTTCGAGATTCACCAGCACTTCCGATATTCCAAAAAGGCCCATGGCCGTCGGGCCTATGCCTACACCGTCCGTCAGATCGTCAATACCGAACGTGAATTTTGGAAGGCCGGTCACCAGATCGAGACCGACGCTCCCGACGAGAAGCCCCACCAGAGCCATCATTATTGCTTTAAGCATAGAGCCCTGGACGAGAAACGCGACGACGACCAGTCCAGCGCACATGAGTGAAAAATATTCAGGCGGACCGAAACTGAGGGCGGCGTTGGCCAGAGGAACACCAACCAGCATGAGACCCACAACACTCAGCGTGCCCGCAATGAAAGAGCCCCATGCCGCAATGGCCAGTGCCGGACCCGCGCGACCCTTGCGCGCCATCTGATATCCGTCCATGCACGTAACTACGGAGGCGCTTTCACCGGGAATGTTCACCAGAATGGAGGTGGTCGAGCCTCCGTACATGGCTCCGTAGAACACGCCCGCGAGCATGATAATACTCGCCGTAGGAGTGCTCTTAAGCGTGGCCGGAAGAAGCAGGGCTATTGCCCCCAGCGGACCGATGCCGGGAAGCACACCCACCAGGGTACCTATCAATACGCCGATAAAACAGAAAAAGAGATTGATCGGGTCCGCAATCACCCGAAAACCGAGAAGGATGTTATCGAAAAACGTCATGCTTTTCCCCGTAACCGCTTATTATACCGATTAGCATTCAAGTTGGAGACCGAGGCGGCAGCGAGGAGCCGACGCAGGTGTACTGGCAGTACGTCGAGGAGAGCGACGCAGCGACAACGAAGGTATACACTTGAAGGCAAATTGGTATCAGAATCCAAAAGGACCTCTTGGAAATTGGCAGTTCAAGCATGTCGAAAAAATGTAATCGGTGAGGAGGGTCGTGACGAGCGACAAACCGAGGGCCCACCACCAGCGCGTCCTCTTCAAGATCAGAAACAAAGAGGACATGAGAAGAAACGTGCTGATCGGATAACCCAGATCAGGCATGAACTTGGCGTATCCGATGATCACGATGATGACAAACAGTATTCTTTTCCAGAGAATTCCAGAAAAGGACGGCGCCAGTTCATCCCTCGTTCCCTTAAAGAATGATCCGGTAAACAGGATCAACGAGAGTATGCCCAATATTCCCGCAGCTCCAAAGGTCATGAAGCCCATACCCGGATTCCTGAGCGTGCCGATACCCATCCGTAACGATGCGATACAGACATAGGTGGAAAGGAGCAGCCAGAAAAGGCTACTCCCCCGGTCATACCCTTTCATTATTTGGTTTCCGCTTCCTTAGGCAGGTTAAGCTGCTTGACGAACTGTTCCAGGCGCGGGTAGGCACTCTTCAGAAATTTTCTCGTATCCTCGGAATTGCGATAGACAACCTCCATCTCCAGGTCCTTCATGATCTTGAGAAATTTCGGATCATCCATTCCCTTATGAAATGCTTCATCCAGCTTCTTCACCGCGTTTGCAGGCGTTCCTTTGGGCGCCGAGAATAGATAGTACAGCTCAGCCACAAAATTGTATCCCAGTTCCCTGAATGTCGGTACGTCGGGAAGACCCTTCGCCCGGTTGTCATCCTGGATTCCCAGTACGCGAACTTTCCCTGTCTTCACGTAATCTATGATTTCCAGAACTCCGCCCGATTGCGCTTGTATATGGCCTCCGAGCAACGCGGTCAGCGCTTCACTGCTGCCTTTGAAGGGTACATGGGTCCACTTGATCCCCTCCTGTTTGGCAACGTATTCCATTGCCAGATGTGGGGGTCCGCCAACCCCCGATGTCCCATAGTTGATCGCCCCGGGGTTTTTCTTTGCATACTCTACGAACTCCTTGAAGGTCTTCCACGGTGAACTCGCCTGAACCAAAAGGCCTGTAGGGGGTGCCTTTGCAAAGGTCATGATAAAGACAAAATCGTCCAGTGTATAGGAGACTTGCCGCACCTGAGGTACATATAAGAGACCACCCGAGGACGTGCCCGCGAGATGATAGCCGTCCGGTTTCTCCCTTGCGATGAGACCGTAGGCAACCGATCCTCCTCCTCCGCCTTTGTTTGAGACGACAAAGGGCTGGCCCAAAAACTTTTCTGCGGCTGCTGCCATCCCGCGGATGCACGGATCCTGCGCTCCGCCCGGAGCCATTCCGATATAGATGTTCACCGGCCTTGTCGGGTACTGCTGGGCAGGCGAAACGGCTGGCAATAGTAACAAAAGAATTCCGGACAATAATAGTATGTTTCGCATTATGGATCTTCTGCCTTTCATGCTGCACCTCCCTTGAACGGTCTCTTCAATCCTATCTCCCGTCATCCTCAAGCTACATGGGGCTCTGGCGGACGCAATGTTTTCACTATCGACCAGAAATAAATGAAACCGCCGACGGGACATCCATTAACCAGTCTAACAGTATACTCGGACACATTCTACAGATATTCTTGAAGTGAGAATTCTAGGCGGCCGTGAAAAAAACAAAGAGTGAAGAAGAGACAAACTAGCAGGTCACATGAAAGAGACCAATGGTTTCACCTTTTGCTTTGTTCCATTCTTGAATAGCCTTGGGGGTGGCCATGAGATCGACTTTGCAATTCTTTTTCTTAAAATAATCGCGGGCTTCCTCAGATAGCGTCACATTGTTCTCCTGCCCTGAGCCGACTATTATTCTTTCCGCACCTTTTTCGTACACGTACTTTGCTTCTTCAAGGGATATGAGGTGAGACGTCCCATACATAGATTTGGATAGCTTCTTTTTTCTTTTCTTGATTTCCCCGGACAAACGAATGAGAACGTCATGCTCAATCAGTGAATCTCCAACGGTTATCGAACCGAAGCTTGTGGCTTTAATGTGAGGCTTCATACTGATGCTCCCTCGGGAATAGTATTCGGCGCCCAGCAATTAATGTACGGCGTGTCCGTATGCTTTGACATTTTACCGGTATCGACCAAGAAGCGCAATAACGAAGTCTCATCTCAGTATGCTCGATGTACCAGCAATTGATCAATAGGCACTTTATTTGGTGTCATGCTCTAGACTCCCAGGTACTGGGATTTCACCTCTTCGTTGCGGAGCAGTTCCTCCGGCGTTGATCTGTAGACGATCGTTCCCTTGCTCATCACGCAGATGTAGTCAGCTACTCTCAGGGCAAGAGCCAGGTTCTGCTCCACGAGAAGGCAGGAAAATCCCTCCGCTTTCAACTGTGAGATTGTACGCCCCAGCTCCTGGACCATCAGGGGCGCGAGCCCTTCGGAGGGCTCATCCATGAGCAGCAGATCAGGCTCGTTTCTGATACCCCTCGCCGTGGCCAGCATTTGCTGCTCGCCTCCGCTTAATCTACCGGCCTTCTGCCGTTCCCGCTTCCCCAGGACAGGAAACAGGCCGTATATTCGGCTGAGGCTCCAGCCCTTGCCCCTGTCCATCGCCGCGACGGTCAGGTTCTCACGCACATTGAGCGACTTGAAGACCCTCCGCCCCTGAGGAACCAATCCGATACCCATTCTTGCGATCCTGTGGGATGGGAGGTTCGTGATATCGGTTCCCTTGAAGATCACCTGACCTCTGCGAGGCGATGTAAAACCCATAATGGAGCTGATCAACGTTGTCTTGCCGACTCCGTTGCGCCCCAGTATGCCCACTATTGATCCTTCATCAACCTTTAGCGAGACACCCTGCAGGATATAACTGTTTCCGTAGTAAGTGTGGATGTCCCTCACCTCTAGCACGTCGCCTGACCCTCCGCACCCAGATATATTTCCTTGATTCTCAAATCTGCCCTGATCTCCGCCGGAGGACCGACCGCTAACACCATGCCGTGATGAAGAACCACCATGGTATGTGCCAGCCGGAACGCTACATCCATATCGTGCTCGATAATGATAAGGGTCATCTCCGGGTCGAGACCGAGGATTATCGAGGTCATTGTCTTTGTCTCGGCCGCGGAGAGGCCGGAAGTCGGCTCATCGAGGAGCACTATTCTTGCCCCGCCCGAAAGCGCCATGATGACCTCCACCTGGCGCTGTACCCCGTATGAGAGGTCCCTGACGAGGCTCTGTTTGTATGGCTGGAGGTCCCATAATGCGAGGAACCTGTCGATTCTGGCAAGAATTTCCTTGCAAGAGCTGACCGGATGGTGCATCATGAACTTCTGACGGCTCACACCTAGCACGGCGAGCAAGATATTCTCCTGTAGTGTGAGATTGGGGAAGAGGTTCGTGATCTGGAAGGTGCGGGCTATGCCCAGTTGGGTTCGGCGGTAGGGCGGCATGTACGTAGCGTTCTGGCCGAAGAGAAAGACTCTTCCGTCGGTGGGAGGAATTTCACCCGTAATCAGATGGAACAGCGTTGTCTTGCCCGCACCGTTAGGGCCGATGATAACGAGCCGTTCCCCTTTGTTAGCTGTGAAGCTAACGTTGGATAAAGCTTGGATGCCCTCAAAGCTCCTGGAAAGATTTTCTACTGAAACAGCCTTTATCATTGGCTCCATCACGCTGTGGTCCGCCTTTTAAGCCGGGCTTGGAGGGTTCCCACGATACCGGTGCGCGCATACATGATGGTCAGGATATACGCCACGCCCAGCACAAACAGCCACCGTTGGGTAAAGGCCGCGACGATGTTCTTTATGAGCACTACTATGATTGTTCCCACAATAGGGCCGAACAAGGTACCCCGCCCGCCTAAGATCACTATGAGCAGGGCTTCGGCCGAGAGCTCAAAACTCGTATCACGAGGACTGACAAAGCCGTTGTAATAGGCCCAGGTCACGCCGCCAAGGCCCGCAAGCAGCCCCGACAAGACAAAGACTGTAAACTTGTAAAGCCACACGTTGTAGCCCAAATGGCGAATCCGACTCTCGTTTTCCCTGATCCCGACGAGCACGTGTCCGAAAGGGGACGTGGTGATGCGGTATGTAATATATGCAACAATGATGAAGAGCCCCAGCGCGAAGAAATAGTAAGTTAAGCCGCCGGACAATTTCCAGGTTGACCATATGAAGGGGTTTCCGATCCCAGGCAAACCGTCATCCCCACCCGTAAACGACCGCCATCCGAATACGATTGCCCATATCAGCTGGCCCAGAGCTATCGTAATGAAGAGGAAATAGACCTGTGTTGTCCTGAGCGCAATAAGGGCAAAAAGGGCGGCAAGCACTCCGGCCGCCAGGATGCCCGCACCGTAACCGAGCCACACACTGTGTGAGAAATACTTAGCCAGAAGCGCTGCGGCGTAAGCGCCGCCCCCAAAAAGGGCGCTGTGCCCCAAAGAAGGCAGCCCCGTATAGCCCGCAAGCAGGTTCAGGGACATGGTAAATATCGAGAAAATAAGGACCTGCGTCAAGAGGGCCGTAAAGTAGTAGGAAGGCACAGCAAAAGGATAGACGACAGCCACCGCGGCCAGCACGAGGAACAGCAACGCCTGTCTGAAACTCAAGCGCATAGCGTTCAGTTCCTGCTGCCAAAAAGGCCGGAGGGCTTCAACGCCAGGATGATGACCATCGGCGCGTAGATGGTAAACCGTGCCAGCTCCGGAAACAATACCTTCCCGAAATTATCGATCAATCCTATCAGGAGACTGCCCATGAGGGCCCCCTTGAGACTTCCGACACCACCCACGATGATCACTATGAGGGTCAGAAGCAGGATTTCGAAATCAGCCCCCGGGTATACTCCGATGAAGGGCCCGCCAAGCACGCCGCACAGGCCCGCGAGAAAGGCTCCCAGCCCAAAGACGAGTGTAAAAAGGAGGGGAACATTGATACCCAATCCACGGGCAATCTCCTCATCGTTCACTGCTGCCCGGACCATGGCCCCCACACGTGTTCTTTCCTGCAACCACCAGAGTAACAGGCCAACCGCGGCACCTACGAGGATGACAAAGAGCCGATACGACGGAAAACCAATTTTGCCGATGAACACTGGATTGGCCAGAAATGCGGGTTTTTCAATGACACGCGCCTCGCCGCCCCACATCATCAGGGCGATGTCGGCAAAAACAAAGGTGAATCCGATGGTCAGCAAGACCTGAGGCAGAGGTTGCAGGTGAAGCCCACGCAGAAAAAAGCGTTCCATCAAGACCCCGATTATCGCGATGGAGATGCCGCTCACCAGCATAGCCAGAAAGAAGTTCCCCGTACGCATCATTACCGTGACCCCGATGTAGGCCCCCAGTAAGTAGTATCCTCCGTGAGAGAGATTGGTGATGCTCATCAGCCCAAGTATTAGCGTGAGACCGCTGGCCAGCAGGAAGAGTAACATACCGAAGCTGATTCCATTAAGGGCATGAATAATCCACATGCTCATCACGATCCCCCTTAAGAATCACTTTTCCGGGGATTTGATAGCGTAACCAGTTACTCGAATTTTAGGCCCACAAGGGGCCATTACGATCTGACCCGATCCCCTATCTTGGAAAGGCCCCACCCCTGTACGGCAAGCCTGTCAGGCTACATTTGTTATTAGCCTGTTTTTATGGAAATACGTCATATGGCTCCTTCACATTTTTTAATCGACCAATCTCAAAAATGTGACACTCACCGTTTGTCTTTCTTGCCTCCAGGAATATCATGTCATAGACCATTGCATTTTTGCTATCAAAGAAGGCCTTACCGCCCATTGGTGTGGTGAAGGAGATCTTTTGTATAGCCTCCCGTAACATTTCTTTATTTTCCGCGTTGCCCTTTACCTTCGCCAGGGCTTCATATGCAGCTTGAGCTGAAATGTAAGCCACATATGCATACTGACCAGGTAAATTGCCTGTTCGTTTCTTGAATGCCTCAACGAATTTTTTGTTCTGGGGGAGATCCGACTGAGGACTCGAGATATACCAACTCAATATGCCATCGGCGCTCACGCCCATACCAGGTAACGCTGAGCCCTCATCAGTAAAAGAGGCAACTCCGATGATCGGTATGCGTTTGCTTAATCCATACTCAACCCACTGTTTGACTATCCGCACGGAATCGCCTGCCCACATCGCGACAACAATCGCATCGGCCTCGTCTACTTTTACGGCAGAAAGATAAGGTCCGTAGTCAGGGCAGCCCATAGGAGGCCAGAGTTCCTGGATCACCTTGCCTCCTACCTCCTCAAAGCCTTTCTTGAATGCCACAATGACTTCCCGAGGTGAGGCATAATCAGCCCCCACGAAGACCACCTTCTTGTAAGTCTTTCCCTTATAACCATGCTGATACCACCACTTTGCAGGCTCATACGTGTATTGGAAGGTGGACGGGGTCACACGGAAAAGCCAAGGGCTGAATCCTTCACGG
>DATFYE010000053.1:0-6259 GCA_035315185.1 Syntrophorhabdales bacterium
GAATTCATGGCAGCGATGGAGCGCCTCGAAAGAGAAGGCAAAACGGTCATCATAGCGAGCCACGATCCGATTGTCTTCTCGGCGCATGCTGTCAGGGCGGTCCTCGAGCTCAGGGATGGCCGAGTAATGCCTGCCGGAGGGCAAACATGATTATGCACCCGGCCGTGATTGCCCTCACGTTTGGCTCCCTGGCAGTCGGCACGATGGTCCTTTACTCGGCGTACCATGCTGTAGCCATCCTGCGGCACTGGGACCTGACGAGCGGGAGTGAGACGCAGCTCGACCTTGAAAGGCGCACTTACCTTGTCGCCACGATCATGAGTTACGCCTTTATCTTTCAACTCCTCTCCCTTTTCCTCTTCATCTTCACAGCTGACAGGCTGAGCAGTCTCTTCGTAGGCGCTATGTGCGCAGCGGGCACGCTCAACGTCAACGAGTTCGGTTACCCGGCCATGATCTTGAAGGTTGTCAACTTCATCCTCGGCGGGACGTGGCTTCTTCTCAACTACGTTGACAATCGTGCCCCCGCCTACCCGCTCGTGAAAAAGAAATACGCCTTTCTCCTGTTCATAGCTCCCTTCATCGCGACAGAAGCGCTCCTGCAAGGCAGGTACTTCCTCGGTCTTGCCCCGAATGTCATCACGTCGTGTTGCGGCAGTCTCTTTGGCAACGAGGGGCAGGGAACGGCAGCGTTCATGGCTTCCCTTCCACCAAGCACTATGGCGCCCCTCTTTTACGGGATGATGGCTGTGACCGTAGCCTTA
Source organism: Syntrophorhabdales bacterium (assembly GCA_035315185.1). GTDB lineage: Bacteria > Desulfobacterota > Syntrophorhabdia > Syntrophorhabdales > WCHB1-27 > JADGQN01. The sequence goes on from DATFYE010000053.1 coordinate 765, forward strand.
GGCCTTTGTTTCTACTTAAGGGGCGACAGGGAGGCCAGAAGGCAGAACGGGATGCGTCTTTTCGGCTATGGCTTCGCGGTCGCTACCGCCGTCTCCTTCGTCGTCTCGATCTCTGCCCTCATCTCGTTCATATCACCCTACTTTTACGAATTGCCCACGCACCACTGCCCTTTTTGCATCCTCAAGACCGAATATCACTATGTGGGTTATCTTCTCTATTTTACGCTGCTTGGCGGCGTTTTAGGCGGCACGGGCGTTGGAGTCCTTATGCCGGCCAGGGGCGTCGAGAGCCTGAAGACGCAGGTCCCCCGGTTCCAGAAGCGGCTCTCATTGGTGACGATCGCTCTCTTTCTGGTTTTCACGCTGACCGTCACCTCCAGGATGATTTTTACGGAGTTCAGACTTGTTTATCCATGAAATACGTCATACGGATGTGAAAAGAAGGGGCTGCGGGTGTCGAACAAAGAAGGCACAGAGAGCAGCTCTTGGGGAAGAAAACACGCAATTAGAAGGGTTCTGTTGAAAGAAAGAGAGAAGAAGTTTTGACAAACCAATCAACCGTTAAGGAGGGAGATATGAAGACGTTGGCTAGTTTACTGGTATGCTTGTCGCTGCTGCTTCTTTTTCCTCACCCACGCATCGCCTTTTCCGCGGATCCACAAAAGGAATTCGAAGCGATAGGCAGGATGAAGGGCCCGGAATTGGTTGCCAGGGCAAAGGCGCTCCTCGAGAAGAAGTATCCGAAGGAAGACTGGGAAAAGTACCATTTCCCCAACTACGTCTACCTGAAAGAGCAAGCTACCATATCGTATAAGATCGCCGTGAAGGAATCTGACCTTCTCTCGAAGTTCCACTGCTACTGCTTCTGTGAAACATACTTGGGTCACAAGAACCTTTCTTGGTGTTCTCTCAAAGGAGGAAAGCTTTCGAACGGCTTCGAGCCGCACGGTGCCGGCTGCAACACATGTCACTTCGAAAGCATGACGGCCTTCCTGTGGAACGACCTGGGTATCGACCTGCCAAGGATGCAGGAGGCGATGAAGCGAATCTACGAGCACGAGCAGCCCAAGTGAGGAGGTAGGGAAGAAAATCCTGTAACAAATATTTATCATGGAGGTGCGGTGATGAAGGTAAGAGCATCAGTGGTTGCGGTAGCGGTTCTGCTCAGCGTCGTTTACGCGGGACTCGTTTTCGCCCAAGACTCCCCGGCTGCGCAGAAGGAGTTCCAGACGAAATGGGGTACCGCCGAGGTCAGGCAGTTCCAGGGCACCGTGGTGAGCCATGACGTCCCCTGCCATTGCATTATCGTAAAAGGAGCAGAGGGTAACCTCGTCCTTCAGGACGACTATGCGAAGTTCGACCAGGAATATGACAACGTGAAGGGTCTGAAGCTAGGGAAACCGGCATCGGGCTCTTACAAGACCATCGACGAGATCAATTACGCTACCCAAGTTCACCAGAAGTGAGTGTCGGAAGCACACAAAACCGACGGGAGGGAAACATGATAAGAGCAGTATTCCTTGTGGCGTTGACCGTGATCGCGATGAGTTTCGTGGGCGTAACAGCCCGCTCGCAAACGGCAGCCTCACTTGCAAATGTTCCGAGAATCTCTTGCGACGACTTGAAAGCGCAGCTTGAAAATCCCGATCTGGTCGTCCTGGATGTGCGGATAAGCCATGACTGGGAGGAGAGTAAGACCAAAATCAAGGGCGCCATTCGTGCAGACTTTTACAACCCGAGTGCATGGATCGACAAGTACCCGAAGGACAAGACAATCGTCTTCTACTGCAACTGACTGAACGAAGCAACCAGTGCCAGTTCGGCACTGCTTCTCATGGGGAAAGGATACACGAAAGTTTTCGCCTTAAAAGGTGGATGGAGAGCGTGGGAACTGGCGAAGTACCCGATTGAACCTAAGGACGCCGAGTAGCTGCTTTCAAGGTTCAATGTGCTGTCGGTACAATTCGCCTGTCGGGTTTTTTTAAGGGTGAGCGCGCCGTCGTGATCTTAAAGGGTGGCTGGTATAAGTAGCGGGAGCTTGGTTATCCGGTTGAGGAAAGGGAAGCAACCTCAACTCTGAAAATGAGAGTCAACCTCAAGCATGGCGGGCCGATGGCATGATACGAGGAGAAGACATCATGAAAACCGAGACTAACGTTATCACCGGCGCGAGCAACAAGGCCGGAACACAAAAGCGCCGCATCGCCTATTTCTCCATGGAGATAGCTCTGGAGCCGGATATACCGACCTATAGCGGCGGCCTGGGTGTGCTGGCAGGAGACACGATCCGTTCTGCGGCCGATCTGGGCATACCGATGGTGGCCGTAACTCTACTGTACCGGAAGGGTTACTTCTTTCAGAGACTCGATAAGGATGGCAGGCAGAACGAAGAGCCGGTTGTTTGGGCTCCCGAGGACCACCTTGAAGCACTACCGGAGCGGATCACGGTGATGATAGAGAATAGACCCGTTTCCGTTCGCCCCTGGCTGTATCAGGTACAGGGAGTGACGGGCTTTACTGTCCCCGTGTATCTACTGGACACCGACCTTCCCGAGAATGCCGATGAAGACCGGACTTGGACTGATGTCCTGTATGGCGGTGACCGGCGCTACAGGTTATGCCAGGAGGTCATCCTCGGGGTCGGTGGGGTGAGAATACTCGAGGCGCTGGGGCATAATGAAATTCCCCGGTTCCACATGAACGAGGGCCATTCCGCCCTGCTCACACTGGAGCTTCTCAGATGGGAGGCGAAGTGCGCGGGCCGGACCTCCGTCTCTGGCCCCGACATCGAGGCAGTCAGAGAAAAGTGCATCTTCACCACCCATACCCCTGTTCCCGCGTGGGTGTCGCCCTCGGGCTTACCGTGTTCGGCATCGTGGAGCACTTCCTCTGGCCCGAGCGGGCGACAGACAAGCTGCGCGCGCGCCTGGCAGAGATACTGAAGCTGCTGGCGGAGTTAGCGCGCAGGGGAGCATGTGGCGCGCCACCGGCTATTACCGGCAACGATGTGGATTCGTGCCGCCGCCTGATAGCGCAGAAAGTAGAGGATGCTCAGATACTTATCGAATCGTCAAAGTTTGAGCCGGGTGCTCCCGAAGTGGGTGAGGAAGAAAGGCTCATCGGCGAAGCTCAGACCGTCTTCGTACTGCTGCTCACGCTCGCTCGCCAGAGGCCGGTGTTTCCGGATGCGGTTCGGGTGGCAGCTCGTGAGATCAATGATGTCGTGGCGACGGCGCTGCTGGCCATAGAGACACAGGTAGTCAGTGGCTCTCCAGCAGCGATACCGAATCTCGAAGATGCGATGGACGCCTTTGAACATTCCGCGGGCGCGGGCACCACTGCGCTTGGAGGGACAGGCGTTGACTCTTATCTCAGTCAGCTTTTGGCCCTTTACCGGTCCCTCGTCGAAGCAGTCAAGGGGCTCTTTGAGGCCAGCCAAGCCGGTTGAAAAAGGGAGTCCGGTTTGAGCTTTCCTTCAAAGAAAAGAAAAAAACGCTTGCCAATCCGTCCTGGTGCGATCGCGAGACAAACTGGATAATAGAGCACACTTACGTTCCGGAGTGATACGTGATACCGTGCTTGTCCAGTCGATACTGCATTGTGCGATAGGTAAGACCTAGGAGACGCGCCGCCTTGGCGATGACGCCTCCGCTCCTATGCATGGCCTGGATGAGCAAGCGCTTTTCCACCTCTTCAAGACTAACCCCCCCAACCGGAATATCGATCTCGGCAGGCAGCGTCTCCCCAGGGGCCCCAGCATCAACGGACACAATCTCCGCAGGAAGATGGGATTCCTCTATAACCTCGCCTTCGGCCAGAATGACCGCTCTCTCGATGGTAGACTCAAGCTGACGCACGTTCCCGGGCCAACGATAGGCAAGAAGTCGCTGCATAGCAGCCGGAGAAACCCGTTTGACCTTACCACTTCCCAAACTTTGAAACTTTCTAATAAAAGCTTCGATGAAGAGGGAAATGTCCGTAGGTCTTTCTCTCAGCGGCGGTACCAGGATAGGGAACGTATTCAGACGGTAGTAGAGATCATCGCGAAAACTACCCTCGCCCATCATCTTAGCGAGGTCCCGGTGTGTTGCTGAAATGATCCTGACATCCACCGGTATTGTATCAGTTCCACCGAGCCGCTGAATCTGCCTTTCCTGCAGGAGCCGGAGGATCTTACCTTGAAGCTGCAGACCCAGATCGCCAATTTCATCCAAAAAGAGAGTGGAGCCTGACGCCTGTTCCACCAGACCTTTCTTCTTGGCATAAGCTCCGGTAAAGGCGCCTCTCTCGTATCCGAACAGTTCAGATTCGAGCAGTGTCTCCGGAATTGCCGCGCAATTTATGGCGAGCATAGGCCGGGGGGACCTGCGGCTCAACTGGTGGACGGCCCTGGCGACCATCTCCTTGCCCACCCCACTTTCTCCCCAGACCAAGACCGTCGTGTCGGCTGGCGCAACCTTCCTGATGAGTCGGAAAACCTCCTGCATGCTACCGTGCTGCCCGATCATGTTGTCTATAGAGTAGTGCTGCTTCAGCTGCGAGCGCAGCCATCTGTTTTCTTCCGTCAGGCGCGCCTGGTCCAGCGCTCTCTGAACGACCAGAAGAAGTTCATCCTTGCCGATGGGCTTCGTGAGGTACTGGAAGGCCCCTTTTTTCACGGCCTCTACAGCCGATGGAATTGAGCCGTGCGCGGTCACCACGACAACGACCAACTCGGGCCGAAGTCGCTTGGCATGCTCGAGGAATTGAACCCCATCCATATCAGGCATCAGAAGGTCTGAGAGCGCCAGATCAAAATTGCTTGTTTCCAGCATCCGCAGAGCCTCTGCAGGACTACCGGTCGCCGTCACTTCATAACCCGTGTCTTCAAGAATCATAGACAGAATCTTCCGCTGGGCCAGCTCGTCATCGAGCACCAAGATAGACGGCTTTAGGGTGGGCTTCTTCACCTTTCCTCCTTTGCACAGGTCCCATAGCGCCCTGGCGGATGTTTCACTTTGGGCCTTAACTTAAAGCATCCCCTTACTTTATATCGGGTTGTGATAGTTTCTGTCAAGCACTTGGAGGGTATTACGATAGTCCTTCAAGATTGTACGCTTCTCGCCGCAAAGCCGACAAGGCGGTCGCTTGTGCATCTGGCTAATGCCGCAAAACGTAATAACCTGCACCATTTGGTCGATTTCTTCCAGGTGTCCAAACCAGATGGCTCATCATAAATGCTGTGAAATCACGGTGTTACTGGTCCGCCAGGAAATGGCACCTGGTTTGCGATAACACTCTTGAAATCAGACGAGACATACTTATACTCAGGTCAAGAAGAGTATAAGAAAATCGGTTTGACGGAAGATCACAAGAAGGGGAGCCATGATCAGGACAGACGATGAATTGCATCAGGACGTTTTTGAAGGGCTTAGTTGGGAGCCTCGCATACGTGCCGAATCAGCCGTTGGAAAATATATGTTACAATTCAAGTTCCCACAGAGTCGTTTCGTAAG
>DATFYE010000054.1:0-5928 GCA_035315185.1 Syntrophorhabdales bacterium
GGCAATCATGGATTCGAAAATCCCCGTGATTGTTTATGTGTATCCGCAGGGCGCGCGAGCTGCATCAGCAGGCTCCATCATCCTGCTTGCCTCTCACATAGCAGCGATGGCGCCAGGCACCAATGCCGGCGCAGCCCACCCGGTCAGCATCGGCAAGGATGAGAAGCCGGATAAAGTGATGATGAAAAAGGTGGTGCAAGACGCTGAGGCATACGCAAAGAGCATTGCAAAGAAACGGGGCAGAAACGTGGACTGGGCGGGAAAAGCCGTAACGCAGAGCGTTTCCGCGACTGCGGAGGATGCGCTGCGGATGCATGTGGTTGACGTTGTTGCGGACAGTGTCGACGATCTGCTCACCAAAATAGACGGCAAGACTGTGGAAGTTGGCGACAAGAAAGTTACGCTCAAGACGAAGGGAGTCAAGCCTAAAGAGCTGGAGATCTCCTTCAAATACCGCTTCCTCTCAACGATCACCGATCCAAATGTGGCCTACATACTGATGATGCTCGGCTTCTATGGGATTCTTTTCGAGATCTATAGCCCCGGCGCCATCTTTCCAGGCGTCATAGGCGGTATCTGCCTCATACTTGCTTTCTACGCTTTTTCAAGCATACCGATCAGCTTTGCCGGCCTGGGCCTGATTCTGCTGGGCATAATCTTCTTTATTCTGGAGATAAAAGTGGTGAGCCATGGCGCGTTAAGTCTTGCTGGGGTTATTTCGCTCATTCTTGGGTCTGTTATGCTGATCGATCTGCCCACAGGATGGTTGTCCATCTCGTGGGCGTCGATTCTGGTCGTTGTTGGAGTGACTGTGCTATTCTTCGTCGGTGTGCTATCATATGCCATCAAGGCACAGCTCTCTAAGGTCAGGACAGGGATCGAGGGGCTTGTCGGGGAGGAAGGTGTCGCAAGAACCGATATCAGGGAGAAGGGTAAGGTCTACGTGCATGGTGAGCTGTGGAACGCGGAAAGCGACGAGCCGATAGCGGCAGATGAACGGGTCATAGTGACCGCAGTCAAAGGCATGACCGTGAAGGTCAAAAAAGAAAGGGGCTGAATATGGTAGGCATACCGATATACGGAATTTTTTTGATTGTGCTTATCTTCTTTTTTCTGTACAACGCCATCAAGATATTGAACGAGTATGAACGGGGCGTCATATTCAGGCTGGGCAGAGTGCTGGGTCGGCCCAAGGGGCCCGGGCTTATCATTCTGATACCGATCATCGATAAGATGGTAAGGATCAGCCTCAGGACCGTGGTACTCGATGTACCGCCACAGGATGTCATAACGCGGGATAACGTGACGATCAAAGTGAACGCAGTCGTCTATTTCCGGGTCGTTGATCCTATGAAGTCGGTCATTGATGTGGAGAATTACCTGTACGCCACGAGTCAGCTCTCCCAGACCACGCTCCGCAGCGTGCTTGGTCAGGCGGAACTGGACGAGCTTCTGTCGAAGAGGGAGAAGCTGAACGAGAGGCTCCAGGAGATACTCGATACGCACACAGAGCCCTGGGGCATAAAGGTCTCCAATGTTGAAGTGAAGAACGTTGACCTGCCCCAGGAGATGCAGCGCGCCATCGCACGCCAGGCAGAGGCAGAACGTGAAAGAAGGGCGAAGGTTATCAGTGCCGAAGGCGAATTCCAGGCATCCACCCGCCTTGGCGAGGCTGCCGATATCCTTTCAAGGAACCCCATGGCCCTCCAGCTCCGTTACCTGCAGACGCTGATTGAAATCTCGGCTGAAAAGAATTCGACGATCATTTTTCCGCTACCCATCGAGCTGATGAAGGCCATAACGGATAGGAAATGATGAAGCGATTAGCCATTCTCCTCGCCATCTCTACGTTTCTCGTGAACCTTGCTTTTGTGGGCGATGGCTGGGCCAAGGCAGTCAAGGCCGCGCCCAAACAGCAGAAGGGTAAGGCAGCGACGGCGCCCGCAGAAAAATATAAGGCTTACCTCGTGATGGAAGCCAATTCCGGAAAAGTACTCGAAGAGGAGAATGCCCACGAGAAAAGAGCCCCTGCCAGCATGGTAAAGCTGATGGTGGCGGACATAGTCATGGAGAAACTGGCGCGGGGGGAGATCCACCTGACGGACAAGATAACCGCCTCCAAAGCTGCTTCCAAGATAGGGGGAAGCCAGGTTTACCTGAAGGAGGGTGAAGAATTCACCCTGGAAGAGCTGATGCAGGCCATGATGATACATTCAGCCAATGACGCAGCTTACGCCATCGCAGAATTCATTTCAGGAAACGTTGATGATTTTGTTGCCCTGATGAACGAAAAGGTTAAAGACCTGAAGATGTCTGATACCGAATTCCATTCGGTGCACGGATTACCGCCGGCCAAAGATCAGAAGGAGGACCTCACGTCCTGCTATGATATGGCGATTCTTGCAAGGGAGTTGGTGAAGTACCCCAAACTTATGGAATGGACCTCAACTAAACAGGGGGAGTTCAGGGGAGGCAAATTCATCCTGACCAACACGAATAAGCTGCTCACAAAGATGTCCGAAGTGGATGGGCTTAAGACAGGCTATTACAGGAGCACAGGTTTTAATATAACCGTTACCGCGAAAAAGGGTAATCTTCGCCTGATCGTTGTGGTCATGGGCAGTTCAACGGGTAAGTTGAGGGATGAGTTTGCTTTAGGAAGACTGAAGACCTATTTCTCTCAATACGTAGTCACTCCCCTGGTGAAAAAAGGGGACCCTGTGGATAAAGAGGTCTTTTTGGAAGATGGAAAATACAAGAGGTTAAAGGGCATCTGCGCGTCTGACTTTTCCTACCCGCTGCTCAAGAGCAAAAAGAAAGAGATAAAGCGGATCCTTGACATGCCTGACCGGATCAAGGGTGAAGTGAAAGAAGGGCAGAAGCTGGGGGAGATCAGGTTCCAGCTTGACGATGAAGTGATAGGCAAAGTAGACGTTGTTTCGCCGGTCTATGTTCCCAAAGCAAACCTGTTTACACGCATCTTCAGGAAGCTTGGTCTGGGTATATGAGCGAAGTTGTGACGAAGCAGTATACCATGCTTCGCGACAAACAGATCATCGTTGGCGTCACGGGGGGCATAGCCGCATACAAGGCTGCTGAACTTGTCCGGATTCTTGCAAAAAAGGGTGCGTACGTGCATGTGGTCATGACCAAGAATGCAATGGAGTTTGTGACGCCCCTTACTTTTCAGACGGTCTCCGGTAACCCCGTTACGCATGAGATGTTCGAGCTGCTCGCCGGCTCAAAGATTGGGCATATAGCGCTTTCAGACCTGGCAGATCAGCTCGTTATCGTGCCCGCAACCGCGAATATCATCGGAAAGATAGCGAGCGGTATAGCCGATGATTTTCTGAGCACTATGGTAATGGCGACCCGAGTGCCGGTGCTTTTTGTCCCTGCCATGAACACCAAAATGTGGGAGAGCAAAATAGTACAGGGCAACATAGACAAACTGAGAGAGAACGGGTACGAGTTCATCGAGCCGGACGCAGGTGATCTGGCGTGCGGCTGGGAGGGTAAGGGCAGAATGCCTCCGGTTGAAGACGTTATCGAGAAGATGGAAGACATCTTCACGGCCAAAGACCTCGATGGTGAAAGGATCATGGTGACGGCCGGTCCGACTCAGGAGTTCATAGATCCTGTCAGATGTATTACAAACAGATCGTCCGGAAAGATGGGCTACGCGTTGGCCAAGATTGCACATAGACGTGGAGCAGAAGTGATCCTTGTAACGGGCAGAACCGACCTCCCCCGGCCAGCCGGCGTGGAAGCCATCGACGTAGTTACCGCCACCGAGATGAGAAACGCGGTGATGGCGCGCCAGAATGCGTGCACGGTCATCATAAAGGCCGCTGCGGTCGCCGATTTTCGGTCCAAAGCGTTGCGGTACCACAAAATAAAGAAGAGGCCCGGTGAAGAAGAGGTAATTCTCGAACTGGAGCGGAACCCTGATATTCTTCAGGAGTTGGGGCGAATAAAAGAAGACAGGATACTTGTAGGATTTGCCGCAGAGACCGAAAATCTAATCCAGAATGCACAGAACAAGTTGAGAAGAAAAAACCTGGATCTCGTTGTCGCCAACGACATAACCAAACAGGGCATCGGTTTTGGATCCGACGAAAATGAAGTGATCATAGTCAGCGCTTACGGCAGGGCAAAACATGTACCGAAGCTCTCCAAGGAAGAAGTAGCACATGTCATTCTTGATGCTGTGAAGCGGGTGATAAAGAAGAAACGGAAGTACAAGGATGACTGGTACTGAACCCCAGTGCGGATATCAGACTGAGCCTTTAAGGGAGCCCGGAGGCTAAAGTCCAGGGCCCGGCTTGCAAACTCTCGTGGTACTGAAGCATCGCAAATGAAAAGGCTTGTTTTTTTTGTAGCCCTCATATTCCTTTTTCCTGTGTTCCTTTCCGCGCGAGAAGACGCAACGGTGAACGTCATAGAGAGCACCAGCAAGTCTATCGTGAACATAAAGACTGAAGAGTGGTCCAGGGATGCGGGTGAAACGAAGAGCAGGGACATCCTTAAGAGGATGTTTGCGGAGGATGAAGAGGGTGAGGCGGAGACAGTCGAGAACATAGGGTCGGGTGTCGTGCTTGACCCGAGAGGTATCGTCGTCACCAACGAGCATCTCGTCTCGAAGGCAATAACCATAAGGGTAAAATTTACGAACAGGCAGGAGTACGATGCAACCGTCATGGCCGCGGATGCGGAACTTGACATTGCGTTGTTGAAGATCCAGAGTGACAGGACCGACTTTCCTTTTCTGCGGATCAGCAGAAAAAAACCCGTGCGCGTGGGCGAAAAGGCCATAGTTATAGGAAATCCCTACGGGCTGTCGAGCAGCGTGACAACGGGAGTAATCAGTGCCCTCGGCAGGAATCTCAGGATCAACAACAGGGTCTATGTCAATCTCATCCAGACCGATGCCGCTATCAATCCCGGCAGTTCCGGCGGCGCGCTGCTCGACGGCGAAGGAGATCTCCTGGGGATTGTGACGGCTATCTACGAAGAAGGAAAAGGCATAGGTTTTGCGATACCGATAGACGACGTGGCATCTATACTGTCCGAGTTCTCGGACACCGGAACCAAAAGAAGCATCCTGGGGATTTTCTTTGAACGGCGAAAGGACGAGAAGGGATCATACCTCTATGTGACTGAGGTGATTAAGGGAAGCCCTGCCGAACGTCACGGAATCAAGGCAGGTGATAGGATTGTTGAGATCAATAGAAAGAGGATCAGGGAAGGGATGAAGATCCACATGGTTCTCATGCGTGCACCTGAGGGGGTGTCCAACCAGCTTAAAATTTCACGTGGGGCTGAGACGATTATCATTTACGTGAACGGCAGCGAGCTGACAGGCTACCTGCCTCTGCCACTTGATGAACGATTGCTTTGTGTACGATTGTCAGATATCCAGGGTTACATGAAGTTGAAGTTCAGGGTGAGGGAAAAGAGTGGCGTGATCGTGACGAAGGTGTACAAGGGTGGTATTGGAGAACGGTACGGCTTGCGCGCCGGCGACGTAATCCTCAAAATCAATAATCAGGACATCGAGGGCGCGAGACAATTTCAGATTCTCCTGGCAGAAGCGCTCCGGACGAATTATATTTTATTTCAGGTCAACAGGAAGAACGAAGTCTTCTTTGTGCCGATAAAGTTGGACAGCTTGCTCTAGGAGGTTCCTATGACACAGGAGAAAGGAGATATTTTGAAAGACAAGAGAGAGAGTGCAAGTGACAACAAAACCGGGCCCACCTGCGATCCCAACACGCTCTTCAGCGAACTTGGCTTCTCCACCTTTATTCTTTCCCTGTCTACGTCCGCACTCGTCCACTTGGGGGAACTCCCTGACCCGGTCACGAACGAAAAAGGGGCGAACCTGCAGCTTGCCAAGCAGACCATAAGTGTCATTGAACTTCTCAA
>DATFYE010000055.1:0-17283 GCA_035315185.1 Syntrophorhabdales bacterium
GATGGTCATGCCCGGGGACAACGTGACCCTCACCGTCGAGCTCGTCACCCCCATCGCCCTCGAGAAAGAACTCCGCTTTGCCATCAGGGAGGGCGGCAAGACCGTGGGTGCAGGGGTAGTCACGGAGATCCAGGAATAGAGCTAACTAGCGTAGGAGCTAAGCGATGAGGCAACGAATAAGGATATGCCTGAAAGCCTTTGACCATAGATTGCTCGACCAGTCCGTCAAGGAGATCGTCGAGGCAGCGAAGAAAACAGGAGCGCAGGTGGTTGGGCCTGTTCCCCTGCCCACGATGATACAGAAGTTCTGCGTGCTGAGATCTCCCCACATCGACAAGAAGTCGCGGGAGCAGTTCGAGATACGAACCCATAAGCGGCTGATCGATATCGTTGAGCCGACGCAGCAGACGGTAGATGCTTTGATGAAGCTGGAGCTCTCGGCCGGGGTTGATGTGGAGATCAAGTCTTAGGGAGACGTGTAATGGCCAAAGCCGATGTACTTGACATAAAAGGTGCGAAGGTAGGGGAAGTGGAGATCAAAGATGAGATCTGGACCGTTGAAGTGAAGCCATATCTGATTCACGATGTTGTCGTGATGCAGCTGGCCAACCGGAGGAGGGGTACATCTTCGACGAAGACGCGTTCGGACGTATCCGGTGGCAGCAAGAAGCCGTATCGGCAAAAGGGGACAGGCAGGGCGCGGGCAGGCTCCTCTACATCTCCGCTCTGGCCTGGAGGCGGCGTGGTATTCGGACCGCATCCCAGGGACCACCGCATGTCGCTCCCGAAGAAGGTGAAAAAGAGCGCTCTCAGGTCCGCATTAAGCCAGCGTTATCAGGAAGCAAACGTGAAGTTTCTCGACAAACTTGCTCTCGATGCCATAAGCACAAAAGGATTCAGCGGGATCGTGAAGGTCTTGAGCCTCACGAAGCCACTCTTCGTTGTGGGTGAGAAGGACGAAATGGTGGAGAAATCCGCGCGGAACATCCCCTTTGTCAAGATTCTACGTGCTGAAGGCCTCAACGTGTACGACATAATGAGGCACGACCAGTTCGTCGTGACACTCGATGCGTTGAAACGCATAGAAGAGGTATTGGTGCCATGAACCAGTACGATATAGTGTTGCGGCCGATCGTTACGGAAAAGAGTTCTCTCGCGAAAGAGACGGGCAACCAGTATGTTTTTGAAGTAGCTCGCGATGCTAACAAGATTGAAATTGCAAAGGCGGTTGAACGCCTTTTCAAAGTCAAGGTACTGACCGTTCGCGTGATGAACATGGAAGGAAAGAAAAGGCGTTTGGGCAAGTTTTCCGGCAAGCGTGCCGACTGGAGAAAGGCGATTGTTAAGATAGGCCCGAAGGATAAAATATCTTTCTTTGAAGGTGCATAATGGGTGTCAAGGAGTTCAGGCCAACCTCAGCCGGCAGACGGTTCATGAGCGGCCTCACGTATGAAGAAATAACCGAAAAGAAGCCCGAGAAGTCGCTTGTCAGGCGGGTTAAGAAAACGGGTGGCAGAGGCAATACGGGCAGGATAACAACGCGCCATATAGGCGGAGGCCACAAGAGAAAATACAGGATCGTCGATTTCCGGCGAGATAAGATGGAGATCGAGGGAAGGGTAGCGAGCATCCAGTACGATCCGAACCGGTCGGCCAATCTGGCCCTGATCCATTACGTCGATGGCGAGAAGCGGTATATCATAGCCCCTCTGGGGCTGAAAGTCGGCGATAAGATCGTGGCAAGCAGAAAAGGCGATACTGAAATTAAAGAGGGTAACGCTCTTCCTCTAAAGGTGATACCCGTGGGTACCCTCGTGCATAACGTGGAAGTCAAGCCGGGAAAGGGCGCGCAATTGGCACGAAGCGCAGGCAGCTTCGCGCAGCTGGTGGCCAAAGAGGGAGATTACGCAACAGTCAGGCTCCCGTCGGGCGAGGTAAAGCTCGTCCATCTCTCCTGTAGTGCGACCATCGGCCAGGTGGGTAATATCGAGCATGAGAATATAACGGTGGGTAAGGCCGGTCGTTCCAGATGGATGGGTATAAGGCCGACAGTGAGAGGCGTAGCTATGAATCCTGTCGATCATCCGTTGGGCGGCGGGGAAGGACGTTCCAAAGGTGGGCGCCATCCGTGTTCCCCATGGGGACAACTGGCTAAGGGTTTGAAAACGAGAAAGAACAAAAGAACTGACAAGTTCATCGTAAAAAGAAGAGGAAAATAGGAGGTCTTCGTGCCGCGGTCTCTAGCAAAAGGGCCTTTCTTGGATGAGTATCTAGTGGACAAGGTGAAAGCCGCCAAGTCAACGAGGGAAACAAAGGTTATCAAGACGTGGTCGCGCCGCTCCACTATAATTCCTGACTTTATAGGGGTGACGTTTGCGGTGCACAACGGGAAGAAGTTCATTCCTGTTTTTGTGAGCGAAGAAATGGTGGGACACAAGCTGGGCGAGTTTGCGCCAACGCGCACCTTTCACACGCACTCCGGGGACCGGAAGGCGAAGGTAGTGAAGAAGAAGGAATAGATTTAGGGGTCAAGGAGTTCGCAAATGGAAATCGTGGCTAAGGCCAAGATGATGAGAATCTCTCCCACGAAGGTAAGGCTCGTAGGCGAGCTGATCAAGAAGAAGAACATCAACGAAGCGATGGGCATTCTCCTTTACACGCCTAAGAAAGGTGCTTTTATTTTGAAGAAGCTTCTCGACAGCGCTATCGGTAATGCTCGGCAGAAGAAATACGTTGACGTAGACACCTTGTATGTGAAGAACGTGCTTGTTGATGGTGGACCGGCGATGAAGCGATTCCTGCCGAGGGCCATGGGTCGCGCCACGAAGCTCAAAAAAAGAATCAGCCACATCACGTTAATACTCGATGAATCGTAACTCTTGACGAGATTGGGAGGATAAATGGGTCAAAAGACACATCCTATTGGCTTCAGGCTCGGGATAATAAGAACGTGGGACTCCAAGTGGTTTGCTGCGAAGAATTATTCACATTTTCTGCATGAAGATATCAGTATGAAAAAATTCCTGAAAGCAAAACTTTACCAGGCTGGTATCTCGAAGATGGAGATAGAGCGGGCGGCCAACAAGGATAAGCGGGCCAAGATGAACATCTGGACTTCCCGGCCCGGCATCGTGATAGGCAGAAAAGGGACAGAAGTAGAGATACTCAAGAAAGAGCTGCAAGCTATTACGGACAAAGAGATCATTTTGAATATTAACGAGGTGAAGCGACCCGAAGTGGACGCGCAGCTCGTTTCAGAGAATGTTGCCCTGCAAATTGAGCGGAGGGTTTCGTTCAGAAGGGCGATGAAGCGGAATGTCTCGCAGGCAATGAAGTTTGGCGCCAAAGGTATCAAGATCATGTGCGCAGGACGTCTCGCGGGCGCTGAAATGGCGAGGACGGAATGGTACCGCGAAGGAAGAGTCCCCCTCCAGACAATAAGAGCAGACATCGATTACGGAACGGCGGTAGCGCGCACGAAGTACGGAGTCATAGGCATAAAGGTGTGGCTGTTCAAGGGTGAAGTCTTCCAGGAGGCACGGTAATGCTCGCTCCGAAACGGGTGAAATATCGAAAGCAGATGAAGGGGAGGATGACAGGCATCTCGTTAAGGGGCAGTGCGGTCAGCTTCGGTGATTACGGTCTGCAGGCACTGGAGTCTGGTTGGCTCACCGCCCGGCAGATAGAGGCTGCGCGTATAACTCTTTCCCGTTATGTAAAGAGAACCGGAAAACTCTGGATCAGGGTTTTTCCCGACAAGCCAATCACGAAAAAACCGGCCGAGACGAGGATGGGTAAAGGTAAAGGCCCTGTCGAGGGCTGGGTTGCTGTCGTTCGGGCCGGCAAGATGCTTTACGAGATCATGGGGGTGCCCGAAGATAAGGCACGCGAGGCGCTCTATATCGCGTCGCAGAAACTCCCGGTCAAGACGAGATTTGTCATGAGGAGTGAGATCGAATGAAGGCCCGCGAGTTAAAGGAGTTGACAGCTGAGGAACTTCTCAAGAAGGAGAAGGAGCTCAGGGAAGAGATATTTAACCTGAGGTTCCAGCATTCGACCGGACAGCTCGACAATACCGCCCGTCTCAAGCAGGTTAAGAAGGATATTGCACGGGTGGAAACCGTGCTGCGTCAAAAGGCACTGAGTAAATAGGCAAAGGGCACCGAAGCGCATAGCAGGACATAAAGGGTACTGAGGACACTTATGGAACCGAGAACTGCGAACAGAAAAAAGATGGTTGGTCTCGTCGTAAAGGACAAGATGGACAAAACAGTCGTCGTTGAAGTGGAGAAGAGATACAAACACGGGATGTACCAGAAATATCTGAGCACCAAAACGCGCTGCAAGGCGCACGATGAGCAGAACGCGGCAAAGGTTGGTGATCAGGTATTGATTGTTGAAGCCAGGCCTCTCTCGAAGGAAAAGAGGTGGGTCGTCAAGGAGATCATCAAGAAAGAGATGGCTGTGCCTGCGTTAGAGGTGACGGAACAATGATACAGGTCAGAACCAGAATTGAGGTGGCGGACAATTCCGGGGCAAAAAAGCTTGGGTGCATCCAGGTGCTCGGCGGTTCCAAGAAGAGGTATGGAACGGTTGGCGATATCGTCGTTGCATCGGTCAAGGAAGTCATCCCCAACAGCAAGGTCAAGAAAGGTGAAGTGGTCAAGGCCGTTATAGTGCGCACAAAGAAAGAGGTCCGGCGCCAAGACGGCTCGTACGTGAAATTCGATGATAACTCGGCGGTGCTGATCAACCAGTATAATGAACCGATTGGCACCCGCATATTCGGACCCGTGGCGAGAGAGTTGAGAGCCAAAAAATTTATGAAAATCATATCGTTGGCACCTGAAGTCGTGTGAGGTAGGCATGGAGAAGCGCTATCACGTTAAGAAAAACGACACGGTAATGGTCACGGTCGGAAAAGATAAAGGTAAGACCGGTAAAGTGCTAAGGATCAACCAGAAAAAGGACCGCGTGATTGTCGAAAAGGTGAACGTTATCAAGAGACACGTGCGGCCCAGCCAGAAAACAAAGGGCGGCATCATGGAACGGGAGAGTCCCATCGCCGTCTCGAACGTGATGATTTACTGCGACAAGTGTTCAAAGCCGGTGAGATTGGGAAACAAGATCCTTGAAGACGGCAAGAAGGTCAGATACTGCAGGAAATGCAACGAGGTTCTGGATAAGTAGGAGGCTGTATTGAAAACGGCTTATATGGATTTTTATGAAAATGAGGTGCGGCCGGCGTTAGTGAGGAAGTTCAAATACAAAAACGTAATGCAGGTGCCGAAACTCGAGAAAATCGTCATCAACATGGGACTTGGCGAGGCGATCCAGAACATCAAGGTCCTTGACAGTGCTGCAAATGACATTATGCTTATCTCCGGCCAAAAGCCGGTCATCACAAAGGCAAAAAAATCGATCGCTTCCTTTAAGCTGCGTACGGGCATGCCCATAGGCTGCGTTGTTACCTTGAGAAGGGAGCGGATGTACGAGTTTTTTCAGAAGCTGGTCACGATTGTGCTGCCTAGGGTGAGGGACTTTAAAGGGATCTCTTCCAAGTCATTTGACGGGAGGGGAAATTATACGATAGGGCTGC
Source organism: Syntrophorhabdales bacterium (assembly GCA_035315185.1). Lineage (GTDB taxonomy): Bacteria > Desulfobacterota > Syntrophorhabdia > Syntrophorhabdales > WCHB1-27 > JADGQN01. The sequence goes on from DATFYE010000055.1 coordinate 5,600, forward strand.
GCGAGCAGATAATTTTTCCGGAGATCGAATACGACAAGGTCGACAAGGTCCGGGGTATGAACATCACCATAGGGACAACGGCGAAATCGGATGAGGAAGCGCACGAGCTTCTGAAGCTGATGGGTATGCCGTTCCGGGCCGTTTAAGTAAGTCATATAGGGCCGCCGTTGAGGACCCGTTTAAGGCGGGCCATTTAAGGCGATATAAGGGGGTTAGTGGAGGACGCATGGCAAGAAAGAGCATGATGGAAAAGCTCAGAAATCCGGTCAAATTCACCACCAGAGCAAGGAAGAGATGCGTGATATGCGGTAGACCGAGAGGCTTCATAGGCAAGTTTGAGATGTGCAGGATCTGCTTCAGGAATCTCGCCCTGAGAGGCGAACTGCCTGGCGTAATAAAGTCGAGTTGGTAGGGGGATATCCATGTCGATGACGGATCCCGTAGCGGACATGCTGACAAGAATGCGGAACGCGATCATGGCGCGCCAGGAACTGGCTGACATGCCGTATTCGACTATGAAATTCTCTATAGCTAAGTTGCTCAAGGAAGAAGGGTACCTGAAGAATTACAAAATCTACACGGATGAAGCGAGGAAGAAGTTCATCAAGGTGTATCTCAATTACGATGAGCATAACCGGAGCGTGATATCGGGTCTGAGGAGGGTTAGCAAGCCCGGAAGGCGAGTCTACGTGAAAGCCGAGGATCTGGGCAAGAGGAAAGGGAGATTGGGCACGGGTGTCCTGTCCACCTCCCGCGGCCTTATGACCGACAAAGAGGCATTGGGAACCCACGTTGGGGGAGAACTTCTATTTCGTATCTGGTGAGGTGAACGATGTCAAGGATTGGTAAGAAGCCTATTATCCTCCCCCAGGCTGTCAAGGTGGAGCTGAAGGATGGTGTTGTTTCTGTCAAGGGCCCCAAGGGTTCGTTATCGAGACCTTTGGTGGAAGGGATTGAACTAGAGATAACTGACAAAGCCGTAAATGTGAAGAGAGGCAGTGACGACAAAAGGACGCGCAGCTTTCACGGCCTGATGCGGACACTGGTTTCAAACATGGTAGACGGCGTTTCCAAGGGTTTCGAGAAAAAGCTTGAAATTGTAGGCATTGGATATCGTTCGGAGCTCCATGGAAATAAACTTGTCTTTCATCTCGGCTATTCGCATCCCATCGATTTTCCTTTGCCTGCAGGCATATCTGCAGAGGTAGAAAAACAGACCCTCGTGACGATCAAGGGCATCGACAAGGAGCTTGTGGGCCAGATAGCCGCCAAGGTCAGGGGCCTCCGGAAACCGGACCCCTATAAAGGCAAGGGTGTGAAGTACACCACCGAGGTGCTGAGAAAGAAAGCTGGCAAGACAGGGAAGTAGATTTCGCGACGAGGGTGAGGACGGCATGGACAGGCAAGCAAAAATAGCGGCACGGGCGAAGAGGAAGAGGCGGATCAGGAAAAAGATTGCTGGAAGCGCGGAGGCACCGCGTCTCTGCGTTTATAAGAGCTTGCGCCACATGTATGCCCAGCTGGTGGACGATGGTCAGGGCAAGGTCATCACGGGTCTATCCACGTTAAACAAGGAAGTGTCCTCCGGAGTTAAGAAGACCGGGAACGCAGAAGCTGCCAAGGCGCTTGGGAAAGCGATAGGCAGGAAAGCTCAGGAGCTCGGCATCAAGAGTGTCATTTTTGATCGGAATGGTTTCAAGTATCACGGAAGAGTGAAGGCCCTCGCAGACGGCGCGAGAGAGTCTGGACTAACCTTTTAGAGGAGGCATCGTTGATCGACAAGAAGCGCATTAACCCGACTGAATTGGAACTGCAGGACAGAGTTGTCCACATAAACCGGGTAGCAAAGGTTGTCAAGGGTGGGCGGCGCTTCAGCTTTAGTGCGATAGTTGTCGTCGGGGACGGCAACGGCCACGTGGGCTTTGGCCTGGGGAAGGCGAACGAAGTACCGGATGCGATCCGAAAGGCTGTGGAGCGGGCAAAAAAAGGTGTCATAGAGGTACCGTTGCATGCGGGTACGGTCCCGCACGAGATAACCGGTATATACGGGTCGAGCCAAGTTTTTATAAAGCCCGCCATCGAGGGCACGGGTGTTATCGCCGGTGGTGCCGTTCGCGCAGTCCTTGAGGTGGCTGGCATAAGAAACATTCTGACGAAATGCTATGGATCACGAAATCCTCACAACGTGGTAAAGGCCACGATGAATGGTCTCGGGATGCTGAAAAGTCCTGATATGACTTTGAAGCAGCGGGCGAAGACCAGAATAGCGGAGGCATCGAGTGGCGCATCTTAAGATCAAGTGGACCAAGAGTTTTATAGGGCGGACCCAGGACCAGAGGGATACGATCCGGAGCCTTGGATTCAAGAGGCTCAATGAGGAGCGGATCGTCAAGAACACACCGGAAATAAGGGGCATGGTCAAGAAAGTGATACACCTGGTGAAGGTGTTGGAGGATGTGAGATAGATGAAGCTCGAGGACTTAAAACCACACGAGGGCTCCAGGAAAAAAAGGAAAAGAGTTGGCAGAGGGCCGGGATCAGGCCATGGGAGAACGGCTACCAAAGGGACAAAGGGACAGATTGCCCGATCGGGCGGCTCGAAAGGCACGAGGTTTGAGGGCGGGCAGATGCCACTCACTCGAAGGGTTCCGAAAAGAGGTTTCAAGAACCCGTTCAGAAAAGAGTACGCGGTCGTCAAAGTGGGCGACCTTGCCTTGTTTAAGGATACAGGTAAGGCCGGCATCGAAGACTTTACCCAGCGCGGGCTGGTCACAAAGCTGAAGGACGGAATCAAGCTTCTGGCTGATGGGAATCTTGACTTCGCCATCAAGGTTACGGTGCACAAAGCATCGAAACAGGCGGTTGAGAAGGTTCGGGCTCGCGGAGGAGAAGTAGAGGTGTTGAGTTCATGAGCGGTTTCCAGAACATCGGAAGAATCCCCGAGTTGAAGCGCAGAATCATCATGTCCCTTGCCCTTCTCGCCGTTTACCGGATCGGTGTGCACATTCCGACTCCCGGAATAGACGGCAAGGTGCTGGCAGCCATCTTCGAGAGAGCGAGAGGCACGCTCCTGGGCTTTTTCGACATGTTTGCCGGCGGAGGGCTGGAGCGCCTTTCGGTGTTTGCGCTTGGCATCATGCCCTACATAAGCGCATCGATCATTTTGCAGCTCCTGACCGTGGTTGTGCCGACGCTGGAGCGCCTCTCCAAAGAGGGTGAAGCCGGTAGGAGAAAAATAACGCAGTATACGAGGTACGGGACCGTTGTTATCAGTCTCATTCAAGGGTTCGGGATTGCGGTGGGTCTCGAGCAGATGAGAGGAACCGGCGGAGAGATGGTTGTTTATAATCCTGGCTGGAGCTTCAGGCTGTTCACGATGATCACGCTCTGTGCCGGAACGTCATTTCTGATGTGGCTCGGCGAGCAGATCACGGAAAAAGGTATCGGGAACGGTATCTCCCTGATTATCTTTGCCGGTATCGTGGCCAGGATGCCCAACGCCATAGCCAGCACCGGAAACCTGGTGAGCGCGGGAGAGATGAACTGGTTCATCGTGGTTCTCCTGATAGCTTTGATCCTCGTTGTGGTGACCTTCATTGTTTTCATGGAGACGTCCCAGAGAAGAATACCGGTTCAATACGCCAAGAAAGTGGTTGGAAGGCGCATCTACGGAGGACAGTCAACACATCTGCCTCTGAAGCTCAATACAGCGGGTGTTATTCCGCCCATATTTGCCTCTTCTATTATCATGTTCCCAGCGACCATCGCCAACTTTATTCCCTACGATTACATGAAGACGTTTGCGAAGCTCTTGACGCCGGGAAGTATTTTATACGAACTCCTCTATGTCGGATTCATCGTATTCTTCTGCTTTTTCTATACGGCGATCGTCTTCAATCCCGACAATGTCGCCGATAACATGAAAAAATACGGGGGCTATATCCCCGGAATTCGCCCCGGCAAGAAGACGTCCGAATATATCGAGAAGGTGCTGTCGAGGATTACCCTTGTCGGTGCCATCTATATATCATTTGTCTGCGTGCTCCCGACCATACTTGTCCAGAAGTTCAACGCGCCGTTTTACTTCGGCGGAACCGCGCTTCTGATCGTCGTCGGCGTCGGACTGGACACGATTCAACAGATAGAATCGCATCTCATCCTCAGGCACTATGACGGGCTGGTCAAGAAGAGCTCCAAAATGAAGGGGAGGAGATAGTCAGGGTGCATGATAATCCTGAAGAGCCGAGAGGAGATCGAAAAGATACGGACTGCCGCGCGGTATGCTTTAGAGGTCCTCTTTGGCTTGAAGGATTATATGGAGGATGGCGTTACGACGGCTGACCTGGAGACTTACTGCGAGGAAAAAGTTCGCAAGATCGGAAATATAGAGGCGGCTTTTAAAGGGTACAACGGGTACCCTTATTGTTTGTGCGTCTCGGTAAACGAGGAAGTGGTGCATGGCATGCCGTCGGGTAGGGTGCTCAAAACCGGGGATATAGTCAGCCTCGATATGGGTGTGAGGTACGACGGCTTTTACGGCGATGTTGCTATAACCTATCCGATAGGCGAGATAGGAGATAATGCACAGCGCTTACTGGACGTGACGAGGAGAGCGCTTTACAAAGCGGTTGACCAGGCGTGCGTTGGGAACAGGCTCCACGACATCTCGTATGCTGTCCAATCCTTCGTGGAGGCGAGTGGGTTTTCCGTGGTCCGTGAATTTGTCGGTCACGGCATTGGAAGAAGCCTTCATGAAGAGCCACAGGTGCCCAATTTCGGTACGAAGGGTACTGGTGTGCGCTTGAAAGAGGGCATGGTACTGGCGATAGAACCGATGATCAACGAGGGCGCAAGCGACATCATGATACGAGAGAACGGTTGGACTGCGGCAACGCGGGATGGGAAGCTTTCGGCGCATTTCGAACATACCGTTGCGATTACCGATAAGGGAGGAGAGATCCTAAGCGCCCTGTGAGGAGATATGCCCAAAGGAGAAGGTATAGAGGTTGAGGGAACGGTCGTAGAACCGTTACCCAACGCCATGTTTCGAGTAGAACTGCCAAACGGGCATAGGGTGCTCGCCCACGTGTCCGGCAAGATGAGGCTGCACTACATCAAAATCCTGCCGGGAGACAAGGTGGTAGTGGAACTTTCACCGTATGACCTGACGAGAGGCAGGATCATATACAGGTCCAAGTAGGAGGCTTTCGATGAAGGTAAAACCTTCTGTGCAGAAGAGATGCGAAAAGTGCAAGATTGTCAAAAGAAAAGGGGTAGTCCGGGTGATTTGCGAGAACCCCAAACATAAACAGAGACAGGGGTAAGGAGGCACACGTTGGCGCGTATTGCTGGTGTTGATATTCCGAGGGATAAAAGGATTGAAATAGCATTGACCTATGTATACGGCATAGGCAGACCCCTCTCGAATAAGATCCTAAGCGAGGCGGGCATCGATGTTAACAAACGAACAAATGCCCTCACCGATGAGGAGATAGCTAAGATCAGGGAGATCATCGAGCGAAACTTAAAGGTGGAAGGTGATCTGCGCAAAGAAATGAGCATGAACATCAAGAGGCTCATGGATATCGGCTGTTACAGAGGCTTAAGGCATAGAAGGAGTCTTCCGGTGCGTGGTCAGAGAACACGTACCAACTCGAGGACGCGAAAAGGTCCCCGGAAGACTTCCATGAAAAGAAAGAAATGAAATGGAAAAAATGAAGAGAAAGAAATAAGGGGGCAGCATGGCAAAGGTCAAGAGGGCCGGCAAGAAAAAAATCAAGAAAAATATTCCTATTGGTGCAGTTCATATACAGTCGAGCTTCAACAACACGATTATCAGCATCTCTGACCCCCAGGGCAATGTGGTTGCGTGGTCGAGCGGCGGTGTGGCCGGTTTTAAGGGCTCCCGCAAGAGCACACCTTTCGCTGCTCAGCTTGCTGCGGAGAACGCGGCAAAAAAGGCTATGGAAAACGGCATGAGAACAGTTGACGTTTATATAAAGGGTCCGGGAGCGGGACGCGAGGCGGCACTACGGGCTATCCAGAGCGCCGGGCTTAAGATTCACCTGATCAGGGATGTGACGCCGATACCCCACAACGGGTGTAGGCCGCCGAAGAGAAGAAGGGTTTAGGAGGAGATCAATTTAGGAGGAAATTTTGGCACGATATACCGGACCATCATGTAAGCTGTGCAGGAGGGAGGGCGTAAAGCTGTTCCTCAAGTCAGAACGATGCTATACCGAAAAGTGCGAAATTGAAAAGAGGAACTACCCGCCCGGTGTGCACGTTGAAACGAGAACGAAGGTAACGGAGTACGGAGTCCGACTCCGGGAGAAACAGCGTGTGAGAAAGATGTACGGCCTTACGGAGACTCAGTTCAAGAGATTCTTTGTGACGGCAGAACGGATGGGAGGGATCACCGGTACGAACCTCCTTGTGTTGCTTGAGAGGCGACTCGACAACATGGTCTATCGTTTCGGCTTTGCCGGTTCCCGAAAGGAAGGCCGTCAGCTTGTTTCTCACCGTCACATCAAGGTGAACGGTAAGAAAGTCAATGTTCCTTCGTTTCTGGTTAAAGAGGGCGACGAATTAGAAGTGGTTGACAAGAATCTCCCGCCAGTGAGAAATGCGCTCGAGTCCGTTGTTCGAAGAGGAATCCCCTCCTGGTTAGAGTTGGACAAGGAGGGCGCAAAGGGCAAGGTGAAGCTGCTCCCAACCCGCGATGATATTACGTTACCCATAAAAGAGCAGCTCATAGTCGAGTACTACTCGCGATAGTTCCTTTTCCCCGTAAGGAGGAGATTATATGTTTGAACAGAATTGGCAGGAACTGATCAAACCAACCAAGCTCGATATAGAAAGAGAAGCTTCTACCACACACCACGTGAGATTCTCTGCGGAACCGTTTGAGCGTGGCTACGGCATCACTATCGGTAATTCGTTGCGGCGCGTCCTCTTATCTTCCATCATGGGAGCGGCCATCACCACAGTCAAGATTGAGGGCGTTGATCACGAGTTCTCCACGATCAGAGGCGTCAAGGAAGATGTAACAGAGATCATCCTTAACCTGAAGAAAGTGGTCCTGCGCATGGATGATGACAGGCCCAGGATGCTGAGGATAGAAAAGAAGGGAGAAGGGATAGTGACGGCTGGCGATATCATCCACGAGGGTGGTCTTGAGATCGTCAACCCGGACCACCCTATAGCAACGTTGAGCGAAGAGGCAAAGCTTTACATGGAGATGAAGGCAAAGGTGGGACGAGGATACGTGCCATCCGAGCGGAATCTGGAAGAGGACGATCCCATCGGGACCATTCCCATCGACGCAATCTATTCACCGATCAAGAAGGTGAGCTATAACGTGACCCAGGCGCGCGTAGGCCACAGAACCGATTACGACAAGCTGACCATGGAGATCATAACGAACGGCAGCGTCCCTGCGCTCGATGCGCTGGCCTTTGCTGCGAAGATCATCAGGGACCAGATGCGCATTTTTATAAACTTCGAAGAAGATGAAGATTTCGAAGAGCGCGGGGGCAGGGCTTTGGACCAACAGGAGTTCAGCGATAACCTCTATAAGAGCGTGGACGAACTGGAGCTCTCTGTGCGGTCCGCCAACTGCCTCAAGAATGCCGACATAAAATTTATCGGAGAGCTCGTGCAGAAGACTGAGCAGGAAATCCTGATGACCAAAAATTTCGGGCGCAAGTCTCTCAATGAGATAAAGGAGATACTCTCCTGCATGGGCTTGCGACTCGGTACAAAGATTGACAATTTCCCGAGCAGGGAAGTGCTCGATAAGATGGCTGTGAAGCGGAAAGATCAGGTCTAGAAGGCGGTGTATCCATGAGGCATCTGAAGGCACGAGCAAAACTGAATATGACTGCGAGCCACCGGAAGGCGCTTTTCAGGAACTTGGCCAATGCGCTCTTTGAACACGAACGCATCAAGACCACGAATCCGAAGGCCATGGAACTGCGGCGTGTTGCAGAACGACTCATCACTCTTGCGAAGAAGAACGATACCCATACGATGCGGCTCGCCTTTGCGTTTCTGCGCAATAAGGAAATGGTGAAGAAGCTCTTTTCAGAAATCGGGGCACGGTACACCGATATTAACGGAGGGTATACGAGGGTCGTGAAAATAGGCCGAAGGAAAGGCGATGCTGCTCCGATGGCTATTATCGAGCTGACCCAGAGGAAAGAAGAAGAGGAAAAAGAAAAAAAGGTGGACGCAAAGAAGGCAAAGGGAAAAGGGCCCAAGGCTCAGGGAAAGACGAAAGAAACAAAACAGAAAGAGACAAAGGCCAAAGACGAAAAACCGAAGAAAGAAGCAAGGTCCAGAAGGGCCAAGACAAAAGAAGCAGAGGCAGAGGACGCCGAAAAAAAGCCACGGGCAAGGAAGGCCAAGAAAACAGAGTCCGAGGGGACAGGGGCTTAGGGCCCACCTTGGGGGATCGTCTAACGGCAGGACCCAAGATTCTGGATCTTGATATCTAGGTTCGAATCCTAGTCCCCCAGCATTCCTCCTAAATGAACAAACGCATTGTCGTCATCATTCCCGCGTACAATGAAGAAAAAACTGTCGGTGAGGTCGTCAGGGGCGTAAAAGCCCTGAGCCAGGGTTTTGATGTGGTCGTGATCAATGACAGCTCGAGAGACAAGACAGCCCAAAGTGCGGAAGCGGCAGGTGCGACAGTCATAGAACTGCCTTACAACCTTGGCATTGGGGGCGCGGTACAGACAGGCTTCAAGTATGCCGTTATGAATGGGTACGACGGATGCGTCCAGGTGGATGGTGACGGCCAGCACCCACCTGAGGAGATCACAAAGCTCGTAGACCCGCTTTTTGTGAATGACTATGACATCGTGATCGGCTCCCGGTTGATAGGGCAAACGAATTACCGCGTTCCGTTCATGAGAGCCCTTGGAATCAGGATCATATCCATCTTTCTCAGGGTCGTGTGCGGCATGGCCGTGAAGGATACCACGAGCGGCTTCAGGGCCCTGAACAGGCGGGCAATGGCTTTCTTCGCGATGGACTATCCACAGGACTATCCTGAGCCCGAGTCTCTGCTTTTTGCTCACAGGAAGAAGTTCAAGGTGATGGAGATATCAATAGAAATGAAGGATCGGGAGCACGGTGTTTCATCAATTACGCCTTTTCGTGCTGCGTATTATATGACCAAAGTACTGCTTGCTATGACCATCGATCTATTCAGGGAGTTTTAGGAGTACCCTATGGCACAAGCCCAAATGCTGATCGGTATTCTTGCCATCGTTTTTTTTCTTTTCACCATCGAGTTCATCCGTAAACGCCATTTGCGGGAGGAGTATGCCATCCTTTGGCTTTCTATGTCCCTCGCGATTGCGTTGCTCTCCCTCTGGCCCGGGCTCGTTGCATTGCTCAGTCACCTTACGGGTCTTTTTTACGTCTCTGCCGTTGTGGTTATTGTCTTCATCTTCTTGATTTCGGTTCTTATGCATTACTCTATTGTTATCTCGAGGATAAAAGAGACGAACAAGGAGCTTGCCCAGAGGTACGCCCTGCTTGAGCTTAGATTGAAGGAGCTTGAACGGAGCCGGGAAAACTGAGCCTTGTCCGTCTGGATATGATTTGTGTTTTAGGTTTGGAGCGGGCAACGGGGATCGAACCCGCGGCACCAAGCTTGGGAAGCTTGTACTCTACCAGCTGAGCTATGCCCGCTTTGTAATAATAATAAGAGAAATCGACACAGTAAGTCAAGAGACTCCCGGCCTAGTGAGCAGTGAACAGTAAGCAGTGGGCAGTCAAGACTGACGACAAGAGGCTAAGGCTGAAATGAAAAACCGGGCCAGAGACGTGACGACAAACCTCTCAGAAACAGAGATGCAAAAATATAAAGCAAAGGCTTAGAGAGGATTAGAGTCGGGAGCGGAAATGCGCTAATTTCGCTCATGTAAAGGTGCAAAATGATTGCTAATCCCACCGCAATCTGCTATAAAATTACCTCGCCCAAGGGATTGGTATGAGGACGGAAGAGTTTGATTATGAACTGCCGCATCAGCTGATTGCGCAGGTGCCCGAAACGGAGAGGTCCGCCTCTCGCCTGCTCGTGCTCCACAGGCAGAATGGCACGATTGAGCATGCCTTCTTTAGGGATATCACCCGATATCTGAAGAAAGGGGATATGCTCGTATTGAACGATACCAAGGTACTACCCGGACGGCTGAAGGGGAAAAAGGCAACCGGCGGGCTTGTAGACTTACTGTTGGTTGAGAAGATTGATGAGCACAGGTGGTCCTGTCTTGTTGGTGGGGCCAAAAGAACGTCGGACCTGCTCGATGTGCAGATTGACGACGTGCAGGTTCGACTTGAGCGGAAAGAGGACTTCTGGCAGGTTGATTTTCTGGATGCGTCGGCAGAGGAGATCATGGCGAGACACGGCACTATGCCCCTCCCGCATTACATTAAGCGGGGCGAGAACGGCGTGGGCGTTCTCGACGCCGAGCGCTATCAGACGGTTTACGCTGAAAAAGAAGGTTCCATCGCGGCACCCACCGCCGGCCTTCATTTTACGGAAGCGCTCCTTGATCGTATCAGCCTGATGGGTGTCACGATCGTCAAGATTACGCTTCACATAGGTGTGGGTACGTTTTTCCTGGTGAAGAAGGAGCATGTCGAAGAGCACCGAATGCACCGCGAGTACTTCTCCGTGCAGCGCCATGTACTTGAGCTTATCCGCGAGGCTAAGGCGAGAGGCGGGAGGGTACTTGCCGTTGGTACCAGCGCCGTGAGAACGCTTGAGACGCTCGGTAGCCGAAACTACAGTGACACGGGTGGCAGTTCGGGCAATGGTGCAGTCGATGGCCCGTGCCATGGTGCTCGCACTGGCTCTGGCAATAACGGTGGCAGTGACAACGGCGGTCACATTGGCCCCGGCACGATCGAGGATTACACGGATCTCTTCATCCGGCCGGGTTATCGGTTCGCGTCGGTTGACGGCATGATTACCAATTTCCACCTGCCGCGATCGACACCGCTCTTGCTTGTGTGTGCATTTGCCGGCAAGGAGAACATCTTTGGAGCTTATAGGCAGGCCATGGCGCTCTCGTACAGATTCTACAGTTACGGGGATGCGATGCTTATCCTATGAGCGCAATGGAAGTAGTCAAGGAAGATGGGAGAGCTCGTCTCGGCTCTATGAAGACGGCTCACGGCAGAGTCGATACACCCGTATTCATGCCGGTCGGCACCCAGGGAACCGTTAAAGCCGCTACACATCGGGATCTGCGTGAGATGGGTGCGCAGATGATTCTGGCAAATGCTTATCACTTGTACCTCAGGCCCGGTGACCGGCTGATCAAAGAGATGGGAGGCATCCACAGGTTTTCCGGCTGGAATGGCGCAATGCTCACAGACAGTGGCGGCTATCAGATTTTCAGCCTCGGCGTTTTGAGGGAGATACAAGAAGAAGGAGTCACATTCCAGTCCCATATCGACGGGTCGAAACATTTCTTGACCCCGGAAAGAGTAACTGAAGTGCAGGAGAACATAGGTGCTGACATCTGTATGAGCTTCGATGAATGTGTGCCTTATCCTTCTTCATACGAATATACGCAGGCGTCTGTTGACCTCACGACAAGATGGGCCGCGCGGTGCAGAGATGCAAAGAAGCATACCGATTCTCTTCTCTTCGGGATCGT
>DATFYE010000056.1:0-13912 GCA_035315185.1 Syntrophorhabdales bacterium
TTGTGTCCACCCTTTTCAGAGCGGCGCAAAGTGGGGAATTACCTTGGCCCCATCAGTGGGGAATTACCTTGGCCCCGCTACTGGGGAATTCACCTTGGTCCTCATGGCCTGTATAGGGGATATACCATGGCCCTCGACAAATCCCTTCCTTTTACTTCATTTTGCTACTACCTTCAACGGATTCTGGATAGTACGGATCCTCCTTATAGCACGTGTCCTTTTTGGTTCCAGGCACCACTTTAACATCGAATATCACATGCGTGGTATCGCACATATCTCTGATCCGAAGTTGAGTAGAACCTATTTGCTCAGGACATAGCCGTGAATTGGTAAGCATATATCCACCGGTATTGATCAAAAATGGACCCTCCATCGGTTCCTCGATTACGATAGGCACTGGTCCAATGGGTCGATTATGAGTATCAACAGCCACCACAATGAGGTGATCCATCGGAAACCACCTGCCTAAATGGAGAACAAGTGGAAGCTTATTATATACAATCAGCTTTTTTGGTTTTGGTGTGCCTGTACAGATGTCCGTCGCAATGGTGAACATGCGCCAGCCGGCATCGACGCCTTCTGATCGACTCTCCGATGTGTAGCCTTCAGCAAATGGTGACCAACCTTCTTTACTCTGTGCCATACCGAAGAACAGAAGGATCATTAGCATTGCCAATCCTATCTTTTTAGCCATGTGTCCTCCTCTACTTATTAGCGTCTGCTGCAATTCTATCCTAGAACTTATCTCCAGAAGGGTTCGCTGTGTTAAGCCCATTTGGATCGCAAAATGTTTGAATATGGTTTGCTATTTCCGCAGATATTTCCTTTGAACGATAGGCATTGCTGACCATTTCTGGGACAAAAGTTAAATCCTCTATATTCCATTGGCCCATTAGGGGATGGCGCAGGAGAAAGGACTCCTAACGGATAACATGCAGGTCCGGAACAATCGGCTGGAGTAGCTACACAATAGGAATGTCCAGGTGGCACTCGTATCCTCGGGCTTCAAGTGTGCGCTTCTCAGAGCAATTCTATATTTGCGCAGCCGCTTCGTCAAACAATTCTTTCCGCTCGTAATATGCAACTCGTCGCTGGACGGAGAGATTCAAGAGTTCAGGTAGTTATGCGCGGGACGCGGATTGCACGTTCCACCTACCAATGCAGCACTGGTGTTGCTTACAAATATTGACCATTACCGCCCGAAATGCGCAGCATTTGAAGAACGGGCTTTTGGGCCTTCTCTCCAAAAACTAAAGGCAGGACCATTTCTGACCCTACCTTCCGTTTTGAGAATTTAGGTTGACCTGATTCTAATCTTTCTCGCGACTCGCGTTTGCGAGCTTTTCCTATAAAGTTCTGTGAGAGGTCAGTGCTTCTTCCTCCAACAAACGTGAGGCTTCCACCAGAATAGCATGCTTGTGCTTCACCTCCTCAATTTGTGCTTCAAGCTGTGTTATCTCTTTTCTGTACTTTTCGATCAGCCGTTGAAGATCCCCTGCTACCTCGGGAAAGACCTCAGTTCCCGCATCGCCAACCTTCACCTCACGACGCCGTTCCGTAGGGGCTTCCAAAGCCTCTCCCAGTTCTGTACGTGACGCAAGCAACGTGAGTGCAGGCCCGTGTTGCAGATCGGTTGCTCTCCTCAGACCGGCTATTGCTTTCACAGTCACGCCAGGGCGTCCGAGGACAAGACCGCGGGGGTAGTAAGCCCTCCCGCCTTTGGGATCGAACGCAATGGCCATACTGTAATCCTGTACGGCCTGCTGAAGGTTACCCAGGGCCTCGTAGACAAGTCCCCGATGTAGGTAGGCCTCATGGTACTGGGGATTCAATCGGATAGACAGGGCAAATGCCCGAGCCGCTCCCACATAGTCGTGAATGTTACGGAGCCTAAACCCTCGCTTCAACCACTCTTCGGCACTCAGTGTCTTGCGAGGAGGGTGCTTTTTAAGGCGCGTCAACACTCCCCTAAAGAGCCCGCCGGACTTTTCCTCTCTCGCTCTCTGTCTGTTGTCCTCTTCCCTGTCGGCGGATCTTCTTTTCAAGCCTTCCGCACCGTGAGCGGGACCTCTGCCCCTGACAGGATCGACGAAAATATCGACCCACCTCTCTTCTGAAGGCCGGTAAAAGCTCTTTATCTTCTCCGACCGTATCAGCTGGTCGAGGGTAATATCATCAACTGGCCCTCCTCTGTCATTGCGGTAGAGTACCTGGATCAATTGCATGCGTTCCTCAGTCAGGGAACTCCAGTTCAGGAATATTATGCCTCTTGACGCCGAGAGGCAATAACAAACGTACTATGAAATTAACCTCTTACTCAGGCCCGCCGGGCCATTGCCCTGTAATAGGTGTACGGGCCAAGTGGCTCTTTGCGGCTTCTCGTGAGGCCAAGGTATTTCTTCTAGGTCTCCATCATCTCCAGAACAGCGCACAGTAAGCCAAGGCACAAGAGGACACGGCCGAACCAGTCCGGCCTCGATCCTTATGCCCTGTCGCTCATCTGGAAGACCCTCTTGTGCCATCCCCACATTGCAGCCCGCCGGCTATTCGCTACTGACACCAGATGTCTGGGCCTCTTCCTCCAACAAACGTGAGGCTTCCAGTAGGACATCGTGCTTGTGTCTCAGTACTTCAACCTGTGCCTCAAGCTCTTCCATCCTCTTTTCATACTTCTCGATGAGCCGTTGAAGATCAGTCATGCTATTACCTCCCGGTGGATATGTACTCACTTCAGCTGTCTTTCGAATAGGCATGTACTTTTTTTCGAATTCCTGAGGCTCGAGTCCTGTCTTTGTCTGCTTACCAGATTTCGCTTCTAGTATATGGCTGCACGTAACATCTTTGATGACCCATCCGGACACGTTCGCGTCAGCAATACATGCACCACTTAGGTTTGCTTTTGTTAGATTTGCGTTTATCAGAACAGCGGCGGTTAAGGTAGCGTCCGTGAGGTCGGCTTCCCGGAGATTAGCCCGGCTGAGATCGGCTCCGCGGAGATCGGCTCCGCTGAGATCGGCTCCGTGGAGATTCGCTCGACTGAGATTCGCTCGGCCGAGATAGGCTTCGCGGAGCTTGGCTCCACTGAGATCAGTTTCACTCAGGTCGGCTCCGCCGAGGTCGGCCTCACTCAGATCGACTTCGCTGAGATTAGCCTCGTGGAGGTTCCATCCCGTTTGGGTGCTCCTCCCTACAACGACCCCCAGTCCGACAAGCACTGCCCACGTTTCCTCTTTTGTCATTGTGGGCAACCCTGCCAACGGTGAGCGCTTGTAACCAGTATGTGAAAGGAAGCGATCTTGCTCTTCATTTCCCTCCTTTGATGACTCTCCTGTGACTTGGAAAAGGCGCCGAAGAGGCACGATACCTTATCCAGAAGCATCAACTTGACCTCTTCAAAACGTCCGTAGCATCACGCTCTTTCTCCAGCGGTAAGGGTTGTGTTGCCAGGTTATGTAGACTGCATCGATCTGACTAACGCCATTATACCGCTACCGTGTTCCGAGTCAAGCCTCTCGTGGTATAAGGAGGTGGCTCAAGCCTGCTGTCTGCTATACCTGTCCCAGCTAGGCGGAGCCGCATGGCCCGTGGATCAAACGACCTGTTGAGTGCTGACGATTACCAGATGCAACGTAGCACAGGATGGAAAAGTGCGAGGGTGAAGACTTCAGGAAGACATTGGTAAAATCTCCCTAGATAAATTTTTCAGTTTTTTGGGGACGTTCCTTAGATTTTTAGTTTCTACTCTTGTCCGACGCTACGACCTTACACCCGAGTCGTTGTGCGAGTTGCTCGCCGCGCTGGACAGAAAGCATTACACCGGCAGGAGAAAGATCCAGCAGTCGTCGCGAGCAGGGACGTCCTTCAATATTTCAATTGGCACCAGCTATTGAATAAATTAAGGACGCCCCCGTCTCCTCCAGCTGACACAAGCTTCGTGAGAAAGAAAGCTGAATAAGAAAGGGCGGGCTCCAAGGGCTGTTAAAAGGCAGTTTGTACATGGGGACGAGCGATACGTACCAGTTTGTGCTAGGTACGCCCTAAGTCACGTCCTCTATGGCGAGGGTTTCTCGCCCACCACACAGCCTGAATGCATCCGCCCTATGATTAGACTAAGCATGAACTGCACTAAAACCAATACATGAAACGCATCGTCTTGCTTGCGCAGGGTCAACCATGGCCCAGTCTTAGCAACTCTCTCTCAGCGACGATTACCGTTCGAAAGTGACCATTAACGCCATGCCGCCAAGCTGCAGGCACCGAAGGCGACTGTCAGCTTCAACGGCCTGTTATGGCGCTCACACCTGGCCAACACTCCGCGCGTAGCCAATCTACGAGCCGACTCGCCAGCTCCATTCGATGAGCAGAGAACACGTGGTCGTCGTCGAGCACCACCTCCGTTAACCGCTCCGCATCTGCCTCACGCAAAGCCGCGATTACTCTGTCGTGGTGATCGGCCTTCGGCGCTACTTCATCACGCGCGGCCGCGACCAGGAGAAGGGGTCGGGTTGCCAGATCGGCCGCACGGGAAGGGACGCTCCACGCCTCCGCACGGCTCACTATTTCGCTGGCAACGCGCCGCGCATCCCCGTGGACCGGGCCGCCCCTTGCATCCATATGCTGACGCAGGGTGGACTCCAACCCTGCGAGGGCGCTTGCATGCAAACCGAACCACCCAAGATCGGCCCCGGCCAAGAAGGCGAAGCACGCGATGCGGTCGTCCTCGGCGGTCGTAATCGCACCGAGGAATCCACCGAGGCTGTGGCCAACCAGCGCAACGCGGTCAGGGTCCACCCGGTACGCCGACGCCCACTCATCACTCCGCGCTCCCTCTACAGCCTTCACCACATCGTCAAGCGCGTGTGCAATCGAGAACTCGCCGCCGCTCCCCCACGTGCCCCTGTAATCGAAGTAAAGCACGTTCATTCCGGCTCGCCTCATAGCCTGCGCAAGGTCTAGATTCCGCTCGTTGCCGGGGTAGCCGTGCAGGATTACGACCGTCGGGTGCGGACCGGGCCCGTTGGCCACGTACATGAGCCCGTTGAGCTTGCTTCCGCCGCTCTCGAATGACAACTCGCCCATGGTGGGAGGAAACGCCGAGTCCACAGCGGGGTCTGACCAAGTTCTCATGCGTGTTCCTATTGTGCAGCTTAACAAGTATCAGGCTGCAATTTGCTATCGGCTAAATTTCTACCAGTTTTCCCGCTTCTTCTCAATTAAGATTTGAGCATGGGAGGTCTTCTCGTTCGGGACAACCTCATTGTAATCGGATAATTGTCACGATTTGAGGATTCCTGACATGCAATACTTTGTAAGAAATTACATGTCATACCGTGTTCAACAACGTATCACCTGGTAGGTAGGCCCAAAAGTGGTACATAAGTGGCCTACATGTTCGTAGGAGCCCACTATGGCTTCGTGAACGTGAGGATCCTCGGTGTTAGGAGTTTGGAGGGATCCGGCCCGCGTTGCGTTCCAGTGGCGATGTAGTCGCGCAGTGCGATTATGAACTTGCCGCGGAGCGCTGGGTCCCCTATTGCCGGCTGCACTCCAAGGGTCGTGCTGCAGTTCTCCTTCCCGCCGCGCACGTGCTCGAGTACGTCGCAATTCTCGGCGAAGTAGTGCACGAAGAACTTGCCGGTGTTGTTCACGCTCTTCGCATAGCTGTGTGCGGACCCTTTGAGGCCTTTGATGAGGCCATCGGGGCCATTGACGTCTGTGTCCAGGACGTTCGTGACCCCGGCCATCATCGAGGCGTCGTTGGCTGACAGGCCCACGTAGGTCGCGTTCCCGGTTTCGGTGGCAAGTGTGCCGACCACCGCTAAGACCTGCCCGGAGTCGAGCGAGCGGGGCGATGAGAAGTAGAGGGCTGCCTCTTGCTGGTCGGCCTGGCAGTCCATGGCGATGTCGCGGCAGTACGGTCCCGTCCACCCGTAGTCACGCACCAGCTCGCCAATGAACGATGTGGCCGGCGGCGGCTGCGTGCAATCTGTGCTCGTAAGCTTCGCATGGCTGCTGACTCTATGGCACACCGCAGCGACCAGGTTTTGCAGGTCGCCTGCCAGTCGCTTCTCGTTCTCAGCCGTTCGCGGCTCAAAGATCAGCGACGTGTAGCGTTGCACAGGTCCCAGTGAGGCAGGGGCACGCACGCGCAACACCGTAAGCGGAGGGTCTTGCCGCCATTCTTGTGCGGCATCTTGATAGGCGGGGTCGGCGACGGCATAGCGGAACGCGGTCGCGAAGTCGATGGCATTCTTGCCCATTCCGAGCGGCCCGATAGGACCGAAATCATCCTCGCTTGGGATTTGTTCCGTGAAGATGTGGATGTCCGGAACCCCCTGCGCCTGCAACGCGCGGCGGACAGCGTAGTCCGTCGTGGCGCTCGGGGTGATGATGAAGTACCGGGTCTCCCCGAAAGGGTAACCCGACTGCCGTTCCATGACCACGTTGTTGACGACATCCCCGAGAGCCGAGAAGGTGATGACCCGCTGGGACTTCGGGTCGTCAGGCGGGATCGTGTCGAACAAGTACTGCATGGGGAAAGGCAGATCCGGCGTATGTGCCCACTGGTTGTAGTCCTTGGGCTTCCACTTCCCGTGCTGGCTGAACGCCCATGTCTGCAGCCCCATGTATCGGGCCGGCGGCGGCATCTGGCCAAATATCAGAATCGCCTCCCTGGGGTCGAGCCGGTATGTGGAGCTGAACCCGGGGTCTGTCTCGCCGAACGCATTCACCGTCGCCGGGTCCACGTACTCGTCCGGCCACGACTTCACGACCGGTACCACATACGGTGCTGCGGGGTTGCCGAGGAAGCAGTTCTTCAGCAACGGATAGGTGTAGTCTTGGCACTTGTCTATAGTATATAGCACCGCCTTACCCTCGCTGACTTGGAAACCTTTCTTCGTGAGGTCATGGACCAGCGCCTCTTTCAGGAAAGTCTCCGGCCTTTCCCTATGGTGGGTCCCATCCGCCCGCGCAACCCCTACGACAAGGAGTGCAGTGAGAAGCCCTCCCACCAGCAGTAACACAGTAGACATGATTAAGGACAGAAGCATTTTTGCCTTCATACCATTTCCCCCTTCTTTGGTTTTCTGAGACTAGCTGATCCCCTCGGCATCTACCGATTTCGATTGTAGCAGAATCAGTTCTTTAGTCAATCAGTCTTTGGTACCCGAAGGTCATTCCGTACAGTGTGCCGTGCTGACGGTCAAGGTTGCGACCGCAGCGAAAACTTAGGTACGATTACGCGGTCCCTCGCTAACGCTTAACATTGCTGTAGTCGCGCTCACCATCCAGGCGGCGGGGCGTAGCCGGGATTGAAGTACTTTCCGCCGTTCTTCTCAATGTAAGCTTCGAGGCGCTTCAGGCACGAGCCGTTCAGCACCTCCTCCACATCGGCGCAGTGAACGCCCTGTGGGGCGGCGTTACCGAGATTCTGAAAGCTCGCGACATACGGCGTGGGATCAGTCACGTTTTCGATTTCCGACCACCGCGTACCTTGAGGAAGGCCGTTGAAGTAACAGGGCACGCCGCGCTTGTGTGGCGGCGGGAGTGGCGTGTATGCGCCGTAGTAATCGTCGTTCGCGCGCTTGAGCCGCAAAAGCAGGTTTGCCGTGGTGAGCGGCCCAACGCTCCCGCCTTGGATGAGCGCCCACCCGTGTGCGTGCGCATAGGCGAAGAGCCGCATGCGCTCATGGACCGGGAGATGACGGGGCCAGACCACTATCGTCGATCCCCCGGCCTTGTCCAGCCGAAACTCGGCGTTGGCGAGGCTCGCGCTGTCCGGGTGATTCGGTTCATAGGTGTTCACGGACGCGCCGTACATTGTCAGCGAGATGTAGGCGGCCTGGGAGTCGCCCGGAAACGTCGTGTGCGGCTTCAGTAACTCAGTTTCGAAGACCGAGGCGATATGCGGAAGGCGGATGAGCGCTATCCGCAGCGGGTCGACACGGGCACCGAGATATCCGGCGCATTGGTCCGGCGGCGGCATGGAAGAGACATCCGCGCCTGGCGCAAGCGGAGGCCGTGTGAACGTCACCAGCGCAGGGTCGATCTGGGGCGCAAACTGCCAGCCGGCCTTGGACTGAAGTGCGGCAAACTCGGGGATGCCTAGCAGGCGTATGCTGTCCTCAAGCGCCCAGAGATCCTGTCCCCTCGACATGTTGTCGGGCGTTGTACCGTAGATGTTCTCCACATCCGGAGTATCGGTCGGCAGGTGACCGATCGTGGGCGGCACCGCGTCGTACGTGGCGCAGTCGAGCTTTTCGCCGGTCTCGTAGTTGACGGCATACACCGACGGGAACGGGGTATTCGTGCGGCCGCCGGAGCCGCCCAGGTTGTATCCAGGAAATGCCTGATAGACGCGATAGGCGATTGCGGTCATCGATTGGTCAAAGGAAATCATGAGCACGTTTTGGATGTCCGCAAGCGAAGGAGCGATGGTTGTGCCGGGCGGGATGTCCGCCGGGAGCAACAAGAGGCGATAGTGCCGGTGGGGGGCGAATACGGGGTTGCCGTCAACGAACGGGTTGGTGCTGCCCCCGTCCGGCACGATGGTACGATCACTCGCGAGCGAGACCGCCTGCGCTTTCACGCCGTAGATCGTCCATGAGAACCAGGCTGCGTACGGGAACTCCGCGTCGACAACGAAGCCGACCGGTATCCCTTGGGAAAGCTGAGGGATGAGGACGTACGAGTATGCACAGCGCGGATCGGCCTGCAGGGGAAACCGGAATGTATGGATCCACTCGAACGCATACATGCAGGGAGCAGGTTGCGTCTGTTGCTGGGCGGCGCCGGACGGCGAAAGGACGGCCAACACGAGACCGACCGCCAGGACAAGAACGATGACAGCGTTCATTGTGTTTTTAGCCATGAGAATTTCTCCCTCCTTCCCTGCCTTCACCGGTCCATATAGTAAAGACGTTTACTTTCTGAATTTCCTCATACCTACAAGACCGACAAGCCCAAGACCGAAGAGGAGCATCGTACCGGGTTCGGGTGCAGGTGTGACGCTGACATCGTCCAGACAAAGTGCTGCTGGATAGTCAGCGCCGCTGAACATGAGAACCGTGGATGATCCGGTAGCCGTCCCGGTAACCGTTTCCTCGGTATAAGAAAAAGCAGCGGCGTCTGTCAGACTGAACAGCGTAGTCCCACCCCAAGACATACTGAAGTCATTTGGGGCACCACCTTTGTTCAACAACCAGAAACTGATGCTGTATGACTCACCCGGCACCGTAGGCAGGGTCTGCTGAATGGAGTCGTCGATACCTCCGAATGCAGCAAAGGCGGCAGCATAGCTGCCCGAGTGGACGTCACCAGGTAAGTTCGAAGCACCAATGAAACTGCCCGATCCGGCATGAATAGTTAACCAGCCACCGAGGTTAACGGTTTCAAACCCCGGGTTGGTCACGAGATTTTGTGCATTGCTGATGCCGAACATCAGCAGCAATACCAGAGATGCATACAGTGCGACTCGGAATCCTTTATTCATCTTTCCTCCTTTGGCCCGGTCAAAGACGATCACAGGAGTCACGGAACCCTGCCTCTTCTCCTCTGAAATCGGACTCTTGATTACTGCTCGAACGGATCACTCCAATCAGCCTGGAACACGCATGGTAGCGCACTCCTGCCCGTATCGCCGTCTACGGCACCGGCACCGAACTTCCCGCATTATCCACGAAATCCAAGTAATATGCCTTGTAAGTATTCCTATCGTCCCAGACGACGTTGCCGGAAGCGTCCGTTGCAATCAGCTGCTGAACGACAACAGTGAGGTTATTATTGTCCCCGCTGAAGAGCGTGACCATGATCTTAGGGCCGATGAGGGTCATGACGTTGTGCATCTTATTATCGCTTACTGGTGTTGCCCAACGTCCATAAGCCCAGGTATTAGCCGGTGCCCAACCTTGTGTTGTTGAATGCGGGCTAAGGGCTATCCAGTTGCCATGTTCCCGGACGTGGAGGGCCGTCTTCTGATCAACGAAGACAAGGTCGAATGCCCATTCTTTAAAGCCCTTCGAATACAGCGTCATTCTACCGTCATAGATGATGGGAAGAGCAGGGCCTCCGCTGGATGCAAGCCACATCTTGGTCCGGTAAGGATCTACCTGCCAATCTGTGCCGGCTTCCAACATGGGCTCCCCACCATTACCAACCCAAGGGTACGGATACGCACCTGGCTCATTGGATCTCAGGTAGGTCAATGGATAGTCCGTCAGGTTGACAAGCGCGATGCTCCAATCTGTTTCATAGGTCCAAATCCCCGCGGGGAGATCGTCTGCTAATGCCGAATACGGACCCCAGACAAACAGTGCCGCTACTATGATGACCACCACAAGAACGCTTTTCTGCATATGGGTAATCATGGTCTATCCTCCTCTCCATGCCGCTCGCGGTCGTCCCGGTCTGCATGCCGCTCGCGGTCGTCCCGCTCTCTATGTCGTTCGCGGTTCTCCGGGCTGAGTGTGATCTGCCCGTTCTGCATGGCAGCGATTATCTCCTCTACGAGGACCACCTCCTCGTGCGTCAGCGGGTTGCCAAGCATGAACGCCTCGATTGCCTCTTGGAGCGTCCGGCGCTGTGATTTGTTGAGGGAGTTGTACAGGCAAGCAAACTGAGTATATCGTTTCAGGTCCCGGGTCCCCAGCGCCGCATTGAGCGGCGCGCCGAGCGCATGCGAGGTCATTTTCGCTGCGGCCTTGACCTGTGCGTACCTGTACTGTTCCGGTGTCCACAGGGTCACACTCACGATCGGAAGCCTATAGTCTTGGAAGCTCGTATAGGGGTTGGGGTCATAATCAATCCCCCGATCCTTTCCCCGGAGCAGCTCCGTGGTGACATAGATCTCGGACGAGTACTCGCCGGTTCCGAGGGCCCACATCACGTCCACCCCGTCGGTAGCTTCATCGTTACCGTATGAAGATTGGGTGACGGTCGACGGCTCGCAGCCAAGGCAGTTGGGGTTGGCCGACGTGCCGTCCGGTACGACGTAGGCAGCGAAATACATCTTCTCGCCGTCTTTCCCCGTGTCTACGCTGTTGAAATTGTCGAACGTCGTCGTCGCCAGCTCCTTAGTCGCTACAAAGGTGTCAAGCCATGCGATCGGATTCGCAGGATCGATGGCCACCCCGATGAAATCGACAATCTCTATGATGCTGGCTGAGATAAACTTGAATATTTCGCTGTACAGAGGCTTTGTGGGGGGAGCGGTACGGGTGAACCAAAAGCGGAGCGGCACATCTTTTGTTACCGGCCCGTGTCCCGAAGCGTAGACCCCCTTGATTATCCACCCCATGGTGCTATTCGTTACATACCCGCCCTGATCGTCCCAGGAAACGACTAAGTTGTAGGGATGCGTCGATGTATTGGTGGCATTGGGCGTGAATATCCAATTGCCGGTGTCTGGATCCCGTATCCAGCCATTGTCTGGGGGATCTCCGTGTAGACCAAATAGGTATGCTCCGGGCCAGCCGAGCGGGGCGAACATTCCGCTCTTGTGGGTGTTGCGGTTTGTGTCACGGGTGTTTAATGCTGTGATATGTGCCGTGTCCTGGGCAAGGTCGTAGGGGGTCAGGTTGAGCAGGCGAATCACCAGCGTCTTAGATCGTCCTCCGATCATCGTCAGGTCCGCCCTTGTGGGTATAGCTGCACTGTCTCTCGAATATTCTGCTCCAGCGTCCACCACCACCCCTGCCGTGAAGCCCAGAACGAGCAGGAGCCAGAACCACCAGTGAGAAGATCGTTCTCTCATGGCGTGCTTTTTTCTGCAGACATTGCTCATGATGCATCCTCCTTCTTCAGTCCCACCCTTGCGAGTGGTTTGGCTTTTTCAGATTGATTCAATCGTAGCACAGCCGCACAAGCAGTCAAGGAATTTTTGGTACTAGATTTTGGCTTAAGCTAAACGGCTGTCTTTTTATCTCAAGGCGCAGCGAGATTATGGAGCCAGTCAGGCAGGCGAGGGCTGACGATTACGACGTGGAAGCTGGTAAAAGACGGAAAAATACGCGTGTGTGGATTTCAGGAAGGAATTGAGGTGCTAGCAGGCGATTATTCTATTCCCGTTCTAGCGCGTCGTAGTCGATTACATCCTGTCTAACAATCCTGAGCTTTGCCCGAAAGCTATACCCGAAAGAGAAGTCCCCATACCCCAAAGAGATGTTTACCTGACCCCCGAATGAGGATTAAACTTACATCAGGCGGCAGAGTTTTTAGAGGAATGACTTCTCAGAATTGTGATTATGGGAAATACAATACTTAGATTTGGCCCTTCTGCTCCAGGTGCGGCATTGAGCTCACCACTGCAGATCAGCCGGAGACCGAAGGTGCAGAGGAGTCAGACTTTTCCAAAAGGGTCCTCTGCGGCGACGGGACCTGCATCGGGGTCATCAACGAGGGGGGAATATGCAAAGTGTGCGGCAAGGCGTATACGCCGGATGCGTAACGGTCATCCTTTTTCTGGCTTCTTGCGCAAGCTCGGATATGAACAGGGTCTATAATGATTACATGTTCCAGGGCAAGCAGGACTGGCAGGTAAAAGAGTATGCGCAGGCCAAGGCCGACTTTCTGAAGGCCTACGAAGCGGAAAAGCGTGTTGCGCCGCTTGCCTGGGCCGAGACAGCCAGTTATTGGCTCAATGACCTTCCGGCAGCGGAACAGTACCTCCGGGAAGCAGAAGCAAACCCCGAGTACAGAAAGGGGTCCTCCTATTTCAGGGTCCTGGGTTACCAGGCTCTCGTGCTCCTCAAACAAGGCAACAAGAAAGAGGGGCTGGCAGTCCTCAAAACATACGTTGATGATTACGGGCACACCTTTCCTTCCAGTAACACGGGAAGGATTGCGTTTATGGTCAGGAAGGGCGAGGTGGATCTCCCCAAGCTTGAAGTCATGATGGAAAATGACATATGGGACTACGAGCAGGGTATTGGACAGTTTGAGAGCGGCTATACCGGCTATTTTGACAGGAACTCCGGTGCCGGGGGAGGGGGCCGACACTAGCACAGCAGGAAAGAATGAAAGCATGTGCGATCCCAAGCGCAATGCGTCTCTTCCTGCAAGACCCTTTGACCTACTCCTCCGGTGGAAGTACCCTTTTTACGGGAGGAACGTGCCATGAAGAAGCTTCTGTTGGTCGTGGTGCTTTGTCTGGTGGTCACTGTTTCCTACGCCTACGCAAGAGGTGGACATGGTGGAGGAGGTCACGGAGGAGGCGGACACGGGGGTGGTGGATTTCATGGGGGATTTAGCGGCGCCCATGGAGGCGGTTTTGGTGGCCATAGCTTTGGGCATGGCTTCTCCGGCCATGGTTACGGGGGTGGCCATTACGGTGGCGGCTGGTACGGAGGAGGCCACTACTGGGGAGGACGTGGCTACTATCCCTATCACCCCTACAGAAGATATTATGGCTCGCCTTACTTCGGCTATTACCCCTATTACGCTGGCGGGTACTGGGCCACCCAGTGCGATCCATATGGGAGGTGCTACCGTGTCTGGGTCCCTTACTATTACTGAGGGTGAGGACCGAAAGAGACGTATGGCTCCCTGTTCTGTAAGTGCAATTGAGTGTTTATTGTAAACTACCTGCAATACATGAGAGGCGATTATAGTGTGTGATGATCCCCGCTTGCCCACCCTACCTCATCTCCGCTACAATTTAACCGATAAGTGCTTACTGCGGTGAAGGCTTCCCCAGAGTTGTCATCTGTCCGGATTGTGGCCAGCGTATTCTGGCAACCCGTCCACACATGCCGCCACCTTCTTTCTATCCGTTAGAAAGGGTACATTACGTCTACACACCAGGTCCGCCCTACCATACGGTCTATTGCACCGGACGTGAGCATTACACGGTGTTCAGGGCACAAGATTGTGAGAACTGGGTGAGTGGCGCAGGGGAACTTCCCCCCTGCGCTCT
>DATFYE010000057.1:0-88785 GCA_035315185.1 Syntrophorhabdales bacterium
GGAAAACAAAGCCCAGGTCACCCGCGAGGCCGCTGTCGAGAAGCTCCACGTACTGGGCGTGACCGACCTGGAGCATCCGCCGAACGGGATCGTCGACGTCTACGCCCCCATCTCGGGCGTCATCATCGAGCAGAACGTGACGGCGGGGGCCGGCGTGAAGACCCTCGACAATTCTCCGAACCTCTTCACCGTCGCGAACCTCGACCATGTGTGGATCATCTGCGACGTGCACGAGAACAATTTCCCCTTTGTCCACCTGGGTGAGTACGCAGACGTTCGTCTGAACGCGTATCCCGACCGGGTGTTCAAAGGCCGGATCAGCAACATCGGATCGATTCTCGACCCCACCATCCGGACAGCAAAGGTACGCCTCGAAATGGAGAATCCGGGGTTTATGCGTGTCGGTATGTTTGTCACCGCTACCTTCCACGGCCACGAGCAGGAGACGTACGCCGTGGTTCCGGCCAGCGCAATCCTCCATCTCCATGACCGCGACTGGGTCTACGTGCTGGCGGACGGAGGTAAATTCCGCCGCGTGGAGGTTAAGGGGGGGCGGATGCTCACCGACAACATGCAGGAAGTCACGGGGATAAAGCCGGGGCAGCAGGTGGTCGCAGGCGCCCTGCGGCTCCAGGCCAGCGCGGAGGAACAGTGAGATGATTCGTGCGGTTGTTGACTTTGCCCTGAACAAGCGTCTGCTCGCCCTGGCCTTTGGCCTCCTGCTCTTTGTCAGCGGGATGATTGCGTTCCACCGTCTTCCCGTCGAAGCCTATCCTGACGTGGCGAATAATTATGCCTGGGTCATCACGCAGTGGCCCGGCCGCGCGGCGGAGGAAGTGGAGCAGCTCGTCACCATTCCCCTTGAAAACGTGCTGAATGGGACGCCGCAGCTCGCCCACCTGCGCTCCGTATCGATTGCCGGGTTGTCCGTCGTGATCCTCATTTTCGACGATGATTCGGACAACGCCTGGAACCGACAGAAGGTCCTTGAGCGCATCTCCATGGTGAACCTCCCGGCCAACCTGTCCCCCACCATCGGGCCCGACTTCAGTCCCGTCGGCCAGATATACTTCTACACGCTGCGGAGCACGAATCCGGCGTATGACGCGATGGAGCTGAAATCCCTGCAGGACTGGGTACTGGTGAAGCAGTTCAAGACGGTGCCGAACGTGGTGGATGTGTCCGTCTTCGGCGGCCCTACAAGGGAATACCAGGTGCGCATCGATCCGGCCAAGCTCGTCTCGTACGGTTTGAGCCTCGGCCAAGTGGAACAACGCCTCGCCAATAACAACGTGAACGCGGGAGGAAGCTTCATCGAGGCAGGCTCGCAACAGATCAACGTGCGCGAGGTCGGCTTGATCCGCACGACCGCGGACATTGAGGACACGGTCATCACAACCAAGAACGGCACGCCGGTCCGCATCAAGGACGTCGCAGTCGTCTCCCAGGGACCCAAGATCCGTCTCGGCCAGTTCGGAAGAGCCATCAACCGCATGGACGGGAAGATACTGGACAACGACGATGTCGTTTCCGGTATCGTGCTCATGCGAAAAGGAGCAGAGTTTGACTCGGCTATCGAGGGTGTCCACAAGAAGGTCCAGGAACTGAACGACCGCATCCTGCCCCGGGGCGTCAAAATCGTTCCCTTCAACAACCGCGGAGACCTCGTGCACTACACGCTCCACACGGTCCTCCGCAACCTCACCGAAGGTTTCATTCTCGTCACAATCGTGCTGCTCCTCTTTCTGGGGAATGTTCGGGCCGCACTGATCGTTGCGATAACCATTCCCTTCTCGTTAGTGTTCGCGTCAATCTGTCTCGATCTACGCAAGATACCGGCGAACCTGCTCTCTCTGGGGGCCCTGGACTTCGGCATGGTGGTAGACGGCACGGTCGTGATGGTCGAAAACATCGTTCGCCACCTGGGCCACAGGGATGCGACTACTTCAGTGATGGACAGGATCCGGGCCGCCTCGCACGAAGTCCAAAGGCCCGTCTTCTACGCCATTGCCATCATCATCAGCGGCTACCTGCCCATTTTCACCCTGGAGCGGGTGGAGGGCCGCCTGTTTAAGCCCATGGCCTGGACCGTAGGGTTTGCGCTGCTCGGCGCCATGGTATTCTCCATCATCATCGCGCCCGTCCTCGTAAGCTTCTTATTTCGCAAAGAAACTCCCGAGTGGCACAATCCAGTGGTTCTCTGGTTCACGAAGTACTATCGCCGGGGTCTGACCTGGTCTATCAATCACCACTGGGTGACGGTTGGGGTGGGCGTGCTTACCATCTGCGCTAGCCTTTACCTGGCGTTGAGCGGCGTGATTGGATCCGAGTTCCTGCCTCACCTCGATGAAGGTGCGATCTGGGTGCGCGGCACGCTCGCGCCCAGCACCGGACCCAGTGAGGGTATACGGGTGGCAAACCAGGCTCGCGTGGTGCTCGCTTCGTTCCCTGAGGTCACGACGACGACGAGTCAGGTAGGGCGGCCCGATGATGGCATGGACTTCACGGGGTTTTTCAACACGGAATACTGTGTCAATCTGAAGCCGAAGGCACAGTGGCGGCCCGTCTTTCACCAGGACAAGGAGAAGCTGATCGCCGCCATGAATCGTGAGCTCAAGAAGATCCCCGGCGTGATCTGGAACTTTTCTCAACCCATTCAGGACAACATGGAAGAGGCGACGAGCGGGGTCAAGGGGCAACTCGCGACGAAGATCTACGGCGATGACCTGAAGGTGCTCGAGGCCAAAGCTCAGGAGATCTACGGGGTCATGCGCGGCGTGCATGGAATCCAGGACCTCGGCATCTTTCGTGTCATAGGTCAACCCAACCTGAATTTTGTCGTGGACCGCAACGCGGCTGCCCGGTATCAGATCGACGTTGCTGATGTGCAGGATGCCGTTCAGACAGCTGTGGGCGGTGGCGCCCTCAGCCAGGTTCTGCAGGGCGAGCGGCGCTACGACCTCGTTTTGCGCTACCTTCCTCAGTACCGCGACACCAAGCAAGCCCTCGAGAACATCCGCCTGTTGTCGCCCTCAGGTGAACGTGTGTCGCTCGCTCAGCTCTGCACGGTGGAAACCCGAGATGGCGCATCCCAGATCTATCGTGAAGGCAATCGTCGCTATGTGGCAATCAAGTACAGCGTCCGCGGCCGCGACCTCGGGAGTACTGTCGAGGAGGCGATGGCAAAGGTAAGCAAGCAGGTAGCATTGCCGACGGGATATTACATCGACTGGGCGGGCGAGTATGAAAGCCAGAAACGAGCTGAAGCACGGCTGGCCGTCATCGTACCCTTGACGATCTTCCTCATATTCATGATCATTTACAGCGCCTTCGGCTCGGTTAAGTGGGCCTGCCTCAACTTGGTCACGTTGGCCATGGCTCCTATCGGAGGTCTTCTGGCATTACTCGTGACAGGCACGTATTTTAGCGTCTCCTCGGGTGTGGGGTTCCTGGCGCTGTTCGGGGTTTCAGTTCAGATCGGCGTCGTTATGGTGGTGTACATCAACCAGCTGCGTGTGCGAGGCTATTCGATCATTGATGCCGCCATCGAAGGGGCAACCCGTCGACTCAGGCCGATCATGATGACCATGCTGGTCGCCACCCTGGGTCTCTTGCCCGCGGCCACGTCCCACGCCATCGGATCCGATTCGCAACGGCCCTTCGCCATCGTCATTGTGGGCGGATTGATCACCGACCTAATTCTGAGCGTTTTCCTGCTACCCACCCTGTACGTCTGGTGGGCGCGGCCCACTGACCACCTGGTTAAGGCCGAGGAGGCGAAGGCCGTGGA
Source organism: Syntrophorhabdales bacterium (assembly GCA_035315185.1). GTDB lineage: Bacteria > Desulfobacterota > Syntrophorhabdia > Syntrophorhabdales > WCHB1-27 > JADGQN01. Next base: position 3,791 of record DATFYE010000057.1, read on the forward strand.
TGCCACAGATAACATGCGCGAGGGCGTATGAGAGGCCGCGAGAGGCAGGGCGCTGTGAAGCATGCAGGGAAGAGCGTTCTTTTTGTGATGCTGTTCGGATTTTTTTTCCTCCTCGTATCAATCTGTCTCACTGCTTCGACCTCTTATGGGAAGGAGAGGTCTGAGCGGACAGGAGAACCCTATAAAGCTGCGGAGCAAAAGGGCGTCGGTGATGACGCGGGACAGACGCTTTCAACTTACAACCGGGCTATTTCAGTCGTGATTCTCATAGCTGCCGCCATATTCGCCGTATACTGCCTGCGAACAACTAGCAAAACGAGGGGACGGCAGAAGACGGACAGGGGGCGAGTTTTCACGAGAGGGAGGAAATGACGGTTTACGTTCGGTCGTCCGCGCGACGGGCACGGTATCCGTTTGGGCACACAGTACCACACCTTTCCCGGTGAAAATCGCCCTTGAAGGTTTCAAGGTCATCGCACCTCGCTGCCTTTCAAAAAGACTATGCCCTGCTTTCGCAAATTAAAGAAAGCTTATCGGCATGGGAGCCTATGGCCCGGTGTGAGACTGTTCCGCAGAGCGATCCCCGAAGGGTGTCATGATGCGCGCAGGCTCAGGAGTAGGCTGCGCAGGCTGTTGAGGTTGAGCAGGCGGTATGGACTGAGGTGCGCCGGGGGCAGCGCCTTGCGGGGGCGGGTTCATCGCGCCAGGAGGATTAAAAGGGGTTGGAGGAGCACCCCCGGGCATGGAAGAGGGTGCGCCCGAACCGGAAGCTGCACCTGGAGGCATTGGCATACCTCCTGGAATAGAACCAGGAAGGATAGGCTGAGACTCGGGCCTTTGTAGGCCGGCCTGTCCGCTTCCAGGTGGCCCGACTACTGGTGGGGGCGCCTCCTGTCCCTGTCCAGGTGGGATCTGCTGCACGCCTGGCCGCGCAGGACCGGTCTGCGTTGCTACCGCGCCGACAGGCGGGGAGGGGCCAACAGCGGCGGGCGCAAGGGAAGCCGGTTCAGCCTGGATGTTGCGGTCAATCCTGTTCATGACCACGAGGAGAGGCTTCGCTGAATCATCAGCCCGCACGAGCACGTAATTGTACCCTCGCATAATCCTGCTGAGTGCTTCTTCGAGTGTCAAATGAGAAAAGTTCACGGTGATGCGTTCTTGGGTGGGTACGGCTCCTCTTATCTCCATGGGAATATTTTTTGCCAAGATGCTCAACACCTCGTTGAGGGGCACGTCCACCACCTGCAGGGTGACCGTCCTGTCGCTCTTGGGTTTGGTGTCATGAGGCTCGCCGGCATCGCTCGTGCCAAGGTTAACCCCGCACAGCACGACCACTAAAAGAACGTTGAGTAAAACAAGCCTGCGCATCTGACCAAATTATCGTAAGCCGACACCCTGCCGAAGTCAAGAAGCAGTATGATTCGTTGAACAAAGGGTCGGTTTTAGGATATGCCGTCCCTATTGGCAGGTCGTCCACTTCCTTGAACGCCTATCTCCCTTGGTATAAGATAAGAGATGCTGTCCATCATTATCGTCACCCGGAACACGGGCGAATTGCTTGCAGGCCTTCTCGGATCAATACGACAGGACACATCCTTACGGCCGTTTCTCAGAGAGATAATCGTCGTGGACAACGCATCTACCGACGACACGGACCAGCTCATCAACGAGGGCTTCCCGGAGATCCATTACCTGAAGAATGATCAGAACAGGGGTTTTGCGGCAGCCGCGAATCAAGGTACCGCAATCGCAACAGGCGATTTCCTTCTTTTTCTTAACTCTGATGCGCGCCTCATTCCTGCAGAATTGGAAAAAGTACCCGCTTTCATGAAGGACGAAACAACGATAGGTATTGCGGGCCCGCAACTCATTTACGAAGACATGAGGCTACAGCGCTCTTTTGCCCAAGCCCCATCGCTCCTTCTTGAGCTAGTACCATTCTTCTTCTTGAAGCTCATGTTCCCGGTAAAGTATGGAAAGATACGAAAAGGCTGCTCTGCCCCGACCGAGGTGGAGTCCGTCATCGGCGCGGCTCTGTTCGTAAAGGCGCACGTGATGCGCATACTCGGAGGTTTTGACGAACAATTCTTCTTTTTTCTTGAAGAGACCGATCTCTGTGTGCGCGCCAGGCACCACGGCTACAAGGTATTCTTGGTCCCGTCTGCCAGAGTGATCCACTTGCAGGGAAAAACCGTCAGGCAGGAATGGGTCAAAGGCCGGATTGAGTACGCAATATCTTTATACAAATTTATAAAGAAGTATCACTCTGTCACTTACTACAAGGCCTTCCTCGTGGTTCGCATCATGAAGAGCCTTCTTTTCCTGATTGTAACCACACTTCTCCCTTTCTTACTTCTTAGCGCGTCAACCAGAAGGAAGTATGCTTACTACAGCCGGTTGATCCTCTGGCACCTAAAAGGGCTTCCTGACGACGCCGGGTTGCGCTCTAGTTCTCTAAAATAAAGAACACGTCGAGCGTTACTCTGTACTCCACAATCTTTCCGTCCTCAACCTTGGCGCGCATGTCCTTCACTTTGAGGCCGGTAATCCCCCGCAACGTTTTTGTTGCTCTCCTGAAACCTACCGTTATCGCGTCCTCGAAGCTCTTTGGCGAACCAGCAATAATCTCTGTAACTCGTGCCACTCTTCCCTCTGGCATGTCTCCTCCCTGACTTAAGTTTTTTACAAAGTAGCAGCTTGGACCGATCATGTCAACTCTTCCAGCAACAACAAGCCGAGAGATAAAGGCAGATAAAGGAGAGAAGTAAAGTAGGTTAAAGTGAAGGTTGCGGCCACTTAACGGAGCAGAAGGTATACACTTGAAGGCAAATCGGGTTATGCCCGCTCGGCCGATTCCTGCTCGTCTTCCTTATGGTGCTTGATTACCCGGCCTTCGACCATGAAGATCACATCTTCCCCGATGTTGGTGGAAAGATCAGCTATACGTTCCAGATTGCCTGCTATATCGAGCAAGTGAAGCGATCGCTCGATGGTCGATGGGTCAGCGCTCATGTAGGTGATCAGTTCGCGCAGGATCTGTTCTGCCAGGGCGTCCACAATGTTGTCCCGCTCGCAGATCGACCTGGCAAGTCTTGCGTCCTCGTTTATGAATGAGCATAAACTGCCATTGACCATCTGCACCACTTCTTCAGCCATGCGCGGCGTATCGAGAAGAGGTTTGACGGGAGTGCGCTCGATGAGGTACGTGGCGCTCTCGGCGATATTGACCGCGTGGTCCCCCATCCTTTCGATATCGCTGTTCATTTTCAAAATCATGAGGACGGTGCGGAGGTCCTTTGCAATGGGCTGGTACTGGGCTATCAGATTCGTGCAATGCTCATCCAGCTCTATTTCGAAAGCATTTGCTTTGGGCTCATCCTGCTCAATCACTTCTCTGAGTAATGCGCTATCCTTCCGCATGAGGCCCCGGATCGATTTTTGGATCATACTTTCAACGAGGCTGGCGAACTCTATGAGTTCTCGCTTCAGGGCCGGCAGTTTTTCTTCTAGCACACGTTCCCCCTTATCCGAATTTTCCGGTGAGGTATTCTTCTGTCCGTTTATCCTTGGGCACGGTAAAGAGTTTCTCGGTCGGTCCGAACTCGACCAGTTCGCCAAGATAGATGAAAGCGGTGTAATCGGAGATGCGTGCGGCCTGGGGAATGTTGTGCGTCACCTGGATGATGGTAACCGCGCTCTTGAGTTGGACGACCAATTCTTCGATGTGGGCGGTCGACTTGGGGTCGAGGGCTGACGTGGGCTCATCCAGAAGTAGGATCTCGGGGTTCATGGCAAGGGCCCTCGCTATGCAGAGCCGCTGTTGCTGTCCACCGGAAAGGAAGGTCCCCCTGCGGTGCAGGGCATCTTTCACCTCGTCCCAGAGGGCTGCTTTTTTCAGCGACTCTTCAACGATCCTGTCTCTATCGCCTTTGGAGATTCTGATGCCGTTCAGGTTATAGCCGGCGATCACGTTGTCGTAGATGCTCATAGTGGGAAAGGGGTTCGGTCGTTGAAAGACCATCCCGATCTTCCGGCGGACGATGATGGCATCCATGTCGAAAATATCCTCGTTGTCGAGCAGAATCTTCCCGGATACCCGGGCACTCGGGATCAGCTCATGCATCCGGTTGATGCAGCGTATGAGGGTGGTCTTGCCGCAGCCCGACGGTCCCATGATCGCCGTGATCCTGTTCTTCTCGATCAACAGGTCGATATCCTTGAGGACTTGATTTGTGTCAAAACCAGCAGAGAAATGATCGACAGCTAGAACTGGACTTTCCATTTTCTCATTCCTAGTTTCGCGATAAGATTGAGCGCGAGAACAAAAACGAGCAGCACGAAGGAAGCGCCCCAGGCGAGCGCGTGCCACTCAGGGTAGGGGCTTGTGGCGTAGTTGAACACGGTTAAAGGAAGAGAACTGACTGGCTTGAACACATTGGCGGCCATGAAGGGGCTGCCAAAGGCCGTGAAGAGGAGTGGCGCCGTCTCTCCTGCTATGCGGGCAACAGAGAGGAGCATCCCGGTCACGATGCCGCTCAATCCCGCGGGCAGGATAACCTTCATGATCGTCCGGGGATAGGATACCCCCAGAGCCAGAGATGCCTCCTTCAGGCTGTCCGGCATCAGCTTCAGCGTCTCTTCGGTGGACATCACGATCACGGGAAGCATCATGATCCCGAGCGCAACACCGCCGGAAAGCGCTGAAAAGGAACCAATGGGCTTCACCACCCAGACGTAGGCAATGATACCTATGACAATGGAGGGGGTGCCCATCAGTATTTCAACGGAGAGGCGGGACAGGTACGAGAATTTGTCCTTTCTGTACTCCGCCAGGTAGATCCCCGTCAGAATGCCCAGGGGCACCGCGACCACGCTCGCCAGCAGGATCAGAAGGGCACTGCCGACAATCGCATTGGCAATGCCGCCGCCTGTCTCGCCGACAGGAGCCGGTAGCCGCGTGAGGAAGTTCCAGCTGATGGATGAGATCCCGTTCTTCGAGATGAAGAAGAGTATGAAAAACATCGGCAGGATGGAACAGAACGAAAGAAAGACCACCACAACCTGGAAGATGCGGTCCGCAACGATTCTCCTGGTGAGGGTTCGATCTTTCATGTCACGCTCGTCCTGCTGATGATGATCTTGCCGATGATGTTGATGACGGTAGTGACCACAAAGAGGAGCAGCGCGAGCTGGATCAGGCTGGAGAGGTAGATTGCTCCGGTGGCTTCCGTGAACTCGTTGGCAATGACACTGGCCATGGTGTTGGCAGGGCTGAAGATGCTCGTGGGCAAGAAGTTCGAGTTTCCAATGAGCATGGTGACAGCCATGGTCTCTCCCAACGCCCTTCCCAGAGAGAGGAGAATCCCGGCGAATATACCGGAGCGGGCGTAGGGCAGAATCACCTTGCGGATCACCTCGAATCGCGTCGCGCCCAGTGAAAGCGCTGCCTCCTTGAGGTCATTGGGGACGAGGTTTATCACTTCCCTGCCCAGGGAAGCAGAGTACGGTATGATCATGACCGCGAGGATCAGGGACGAGGCAAGTATACCGACCCCGTACGGGGCGACACCTAATTCTGTCTCTACGAACCGGATGATCGGAATAAAAAAGAAAAGCCCCCAGAAGCCGTAAATAACTGAGGGGACACCGGCCAGGAGCTCGATGACCGTTTTGACGAAGGAGGAGGCCTTCCCCTCCCGGTGGTAGTAGCCGAGGAAGATGGAGATCGGCAAGGAGAAGAGAATGGAGATACAGAGGGCGAGGAAGGACGTGACAAGCGTGCCCACGAGAAAAGGGAGCGCCCCGAAATGCGAAGTGACAGGATCCCACGTACGGCCGGTGAGAAACCTGATGCCGAGGGCCTTCATCGAGGGCATCGATGCGAGCAGCAAAGAGAAGAAGATGGCAATAAGGAGCACCAGCACGCTAATGCCGGCAAGGTAGAGGATCTTGCGGAACGCACCTTCCGAGAGGGTAAATCCCGGCCTGTGGTGCACACTTTCTGCTTGTGCCCGCTCCAGTGGCTCGATCATCTGCCCTGCCGATTCTAGCATAAAGGAATCCCTTTGTTAAAGAGACTTTTACTTCATCATAGGCTTACCGCCGTAGGTAACCGACTTGATCAGTTTCTCGGCCTTTTCCATGGCTGCCTTGGAGAGAGGCGCATACTCCATCGGCTCAGCGTACTTCTGGCCCTGGTGGGTCATCCACCAGACGAGCTTAACAACCTCGTTGGCCTTATCTTCCGTCCGGTCACCATACTTCTGCTCCTTGTACAGAAGGATCCAGGTGAAGCCGGCTATGGGGTAGCCATCCGCTGCCTCGCTGTCCGTGAGGCTGACCATCATGTTGTCCGGAAGGGCAATGTTGGCAGCCTTGCTGGTCGACGTGATAGAGGGCTTTATCCAGTTGCCCTTCTTGTTCTTAAGGTCGGCGTAAGGCATCTTGTTCTGGAGTGCATAGATCAGTTCGACGTATCCTACGCTTCCCGGTGTCTGCTGCACGAGCCCGGCCACGCCAGGATTACCTTTACCGCCCAAGCCCGTCGGCCAGTTCAGCGAGGTACCTGTGCCGACCTTCTCCTTCCATTCAGCGCTTACCTTGCTCAGGTAATCGGCGAATATGTTGGTCGTCCCGCTGCCGTCAGAGCGGTGGACCACGGTGATGGCCATATCAGGGAGTTTCGTGCCCGTATTGGTGGACAGGATGCGCGGGTCGCTCCATTTCTTTATCTTTCCGAGGAATATGTCGGCAATAACGTCCGGGGTCAGCTTGATCTCCGGGCCCCCTGACAGGTTGTAGGTGACCACGACAGCGCCCGCAACGGTGGGAATGTGGAGCACCGGTGCCTGGGCTGCCTTCAGGTCCTCGTCACTCATCACGGCGTCGCTGCCGCCGAAGTCGACCGTCTTGTTGATCAGCTGGCGGATGCCCCCGCCGGAGCCAATGGCCTGGTAATTCACCTTCACCCCGTACTCTTTGCTATATACGTCGAACATTTTTGAATAGAGCGGGTAGGGAAAGGTAGCGCCCGCGCCTATCAGCTCCTGCTCCTTGGCCATGCCCGTGCCTACGGCCGAAAGTAGGAGCACTCCTACTGCCAAACAGACTATGCTACGCTTCATACTGCCTCCTTTGCTACAGAAATTTTCCGAAGCTCGCTCCGGAAAGGATGTATACGACCTGGCGTAAACAGTTTTTTTCACGTGATATACCTCGCGGCTTGCCGCAGGGTAGCGCAGTTACTTCTTGCCTGCCGTGAACGTGCTGTGACCGTATTGTAATGCTCTGGATTTAAGGTATGGTGAAGGAACTGTTAATTTTTGGTTAATTTTCTTCTAGCTTAGTTACTTACTCTGAAGAAACAATATCGATGGCTAATCACAAGCGGAGGGTTACGACCTTCGTGGATAGTTTGTCTGCGGAGTGTTAAGGGAAAATTAAAGTGACATGAAAAGTCGGTTAATTTAGGAAACCCCTTCTTTCGGCGTCTCTTTTTAACCAAGAATTAACGTGTTCTATCAACTCTATTAACAATAGGCAGGTACACTCCCACCATGGATTGGTTGGACTTCCAAAGAGCCGCGAAATCATCCGGCACCAACCCGATCACTGAGGTCATCAAAGGAAGGATTCTGAAGGAGCTAACCGACATGGCAGAGGAGATCGACATTCGGCTGAGTGCCTCTCCTTTCAAGGAAATATGGGCGGACGCCGAATTCTATCTTGACCTTATTACAGCACAGCTGAACAACCGCGAAGTGATCCCAGTTTCAATCACAAGGCCGGGCGATGAAAGTGAAAAGGCAGAATCCTGCAGAACGCTCCGTGTTGGTTTTTATCCGGTTTCCGCGGACCCGTTTCACTGGGGACATCTGTTGATCGGCTTATCTGCCATTGCCAGATTCAAACTCGATAAGGTCGTTTATGCAATTGCAGGTCACGACCCTAGAAAACCGGAAATGACGCCGCCCACAGCACGCCACGCCATGGGTCGGTCGATACTGGACATGTTCACGCCTCTCTTTGAGCACTCATCTGTTGCCCTGGAAGACGAGCTGGACGGCGAATCGAGTCTGTTTAAGATCCTGGCTCTGCACGCGGGGCGGAGGATCAAGGCCTTTTATATTGCCGGATCAGACCATTGCCGTTGCGTTGATCCTGTGACGGGTAGTGCAGATACCATTCAAAAGCTGGAGGAGCACGTACGGAGCAAGATGTACGGATTTGACGGCAGAAGACAGCGCATCTCCCTGATCTTTGTGAAACGGGGTCCGGCAGAATGCAGCATTAACACGCGACTCAAGGTGTCATGCATGCCAAGTCTGCCGTTCAGCGCATCGTCGACGGTTATCAGGCGGGCGCTTGCGCGTCGGGAAAGCATTGATAAACTTGCGCTGCTGCCTTACACAGCTTATCTCTACATCCGTGCGCTCGCCCTCTACGTGCCGAGCCGACAGGTTGGGGGCAAAGAAAAGCCACTGCCTGTCAAGCGAGTGGCATGAGCATCCGCGCGTGTCCACGCTTCCGTTCCAAGCCCCCTGCAGGATACCGCGGGGAGCGTCTGCAAACGGTTCAGTCGGAGGTGAAACATGAAGAGAAACGCGAAAATCGTAACCGCCCAATTTCTCAGGTTGTCGTACTTGTATGAATCTGACCACGGACTCTATGCGGAGGAAGAGTTCCATCGGCTGGTGGAGCTGGAGAGCAAAAGAGCGGCAAGGTCCAAAACGGTATCACTATTGGTGTTGCTGGATCTCACGCCCTTCGAAGGAAGACAGGAAGGAGATCGGGTGCTGAGGAACGTAGTGTCGGCTCTCTTCTCTTCGACGAGGGAGATTGACACGAAGGGCTGGCACCGCTACCCGGCCGTCCTTGGCGTCGTCATGACCGATTTGATGCCGACAAATGATTCTCTCCGCGCCGCGAGGGATGCCTTCGTTGACAGACTGCTTACAAACCTTGCTGAGACTCTTGATAGCTCGGAATTAGAGCGAATTCACTTTTCCAGTCACCCTTCGGAGCCATTACACAGCTTCTTAAGAGCAAGAGGTTGATCAGCCACGTCGCCGAAAAGAGCACGTACTGTCCACCCGCGGTGGCAAGGGCAAAGCCTCACGGATTGCGTGTCACAACGAGCCAGGTTAGCGCGTGTTTCGTCTCCGGAGGAGCTCCTCGACTCTTCTCGCGGCGAATATCGCCAGAAAGGTTCTTATCGTGGCTCTCTGCTGCATCTCTGCAAGAACGCCCTCATACAGCTGTCGGATCTCTTCCTTCGGCACGTCCATTGAGGCCGCGATTTTTTCTATTGCGGCTGCGTTCTTTTTTTCCTCATTTTCGCGTTTGTAAGGAAATTCGTTCATGGTACACCTGCGTCCTGTGCTATTTTACTCGTTTAGACTTGGTTCCAGTTCTTCGCTCGCTGCGGGTGCTGCGTGACTCCGCCTTGCGCGAGGATGAGGCGGCGCTGCTTTCCCCAAAGCCTCACTCGCGCGCACATTAGTTTTTTTTGTTTTTTCTACCATGATTTCGTTCCTCTTCTCGTGATTGCGTCCCTCGTTAGAACATAACAACGAAACTCCCATATTTCAAGTTGGAAATTCACAAGCAACTAAAGAACGCCCGGTAAAATGCAGGCAGCCTTCCGGACATAGTACCCAGAGTGTGCATGACAACCACCGATTTTCTGTCTGGCTGCAAAGCCATCTCGATCGATTATCTCCGTTCGGTTGACCGTAATCAACCATTACAGTTTTTATTATTATACCGGTTGTACGCGAAAGCAACGTCAGCCGACACCAGCTGCTCGCTGAAAAAATTTACCAGGATGTAACATTTTCTTCATCAATTCTTAACAGGGGTCTGATGAAATAGTCGCATCATGCTGGCGCCATCTGTTCTGTCCCACTCGAGGGCCACTTCCTCCAGAGCGAATGCGTCATACGTCGGGCCGATAAGGAGGTGCTACGCTCAGAAGGATTAGTCGTCCGCAGTATGAACGTAAGAGAGAAGAGCAATCGTAAGACAGACAACAGTCCAAAAAAATCTTGAAAGGAGAAGCGTAGAATGAAAAAAATATTTTGCCACAAAATATTGTTTACGTTTATGGCCGCGATCCTTATCGCGGTTGGCTCGGCATCCGCCGAACCCTGGAAATTCGGTGTCATGTCGGATACTCAGTGGATCGGCACCGACGATGGCAGGAACCCGGGCTCGTGTGCCGTTGATATCGTCAAGGTACTCAACCAGCAGTTTATCCAGCACGGCGTAAAGCTCGTTGTGCAGGTGGGTGACCTCGTGGATCAAACAGGTTCAACAGCCACGTCCGTCGCCAATTCGGAGGATGTCCGGGCTGCCTTTGCGCAGGAACTGTACAACGCGGGAATCGCCTTCTTCCCGTTCCGTGGCAACCACGATTCGCAACCACTCGCTGGTACCGAGTTCAAGAGGATCTATCCTCAGACACTGTCCGGTATAATGAATGATACTCCGGGGGACGTCTTCGCCGTGCCCAACCCGGATGCATTGGTACAGCCCTTTCCCACGGTCAAAGGCAAACATTTCTACGTGGGCACGAACTTCAGCACACCCTCTCCCAGCACCACGAACAACCTGGACTGGACAGGTTTGAGCTATGCCTTCGATATTGATAACGTCAGATTTGTGATGCTCGACCAGTTTTCTGCTCCAAACGCAGGGGCCAATCAAAACCCCGCGCCTAATGCGATCGACCTTCAGCAGTCCTGGATAAACGGTGTACTCGGGAGCAAGCCCGCCTCCCATCACGCCTTTGTCTTCAGCCACAAGGGCCTGATCACGGAGAATCACGTAGACGTGCTTTTCGGGTCCGATCCATCGAAGGATCCCGCCGGACAGAATGCCTTCTTTTCAAGCCTGTATAACAACGGCGTGCGCTATTACATGAACGGCCACGACCACATGCACGACCGCTCGCGCATAGAGAGCCCTGACGGCCACTCCTACGTCAACCAGCTCCTCTGCGCCTCGGACAGCTCTAAGTTCTACACTCCGGGAATGCCGGCCAATGATGTCCTGTATGACACCCCGACCCGCCAAACCCAGATCTCTCAGGAGCTTCATACCGTCGGTTACTATATCTTCACGGTTGATGGACCGAGGGTAACCGCAGATTATTACTCGGCGCCTGTTCCGACTGCCGCTCCCAGCGGCTGCGCTACCCCCACCAGTCCCAACTGCGAATATCTAATTACCACAACACCGCCCCTTAACTTCGTCAAAGCCGAGACGTTCGGATACAGCCTCAATGGCCATGAATACCTGGTGGCGCAAGGTCAGGATTACACCGGCGTACACGAAACGTTTGAATCGACAACCGCAAAGATTCTCGGCGGCAAGAACGGCAGCACCGCAACAGATTTCGATGGTCGCGCCTTTACCAAGGCTGTTGACACGGGCTGGGTCGATATAGACGGCTGGTTCGCTAAGTATCCTGCCAAAATATGGAACCCCGACCTCGATCTCGCAAGCGATATCTTCACTCTTTGGGGCATGGCCGATTTGGGTGCAAGCACGACCGATACCTATGCGCTCTCACTCAGCTATGATAATCACAGGCTGCTTCCGATACAGATTGGACAGGGCCTTCTCGGTCTTGTGACCAGGGATGGAAAGGGTCACTGGGTTAATGCGGTCGATTTGAACTCGGGCGGCACAAAGAAATTCGTGCTTGGGCCGTATAAGTCAACCTACGGACTGGGCACGTATGGTCTTGATCTTGCGACCAGGACTGTCTGGGCAGTTATCAACCACAACGGTGAATTCGCCGCGGCCGGGTTCGGACATTTCTGAGAATAGATAGCTCGTATCCGGTCATAGATAGTAAGGACGGCTTCTTCGATGCATTCCATTGCAGAAAGACGCCGGACTCGCCGAGACCACAACTAGAGACTGAAGCACTGTAGACCCCCTCGCCGTCGGGTATAAAGGTTTCCCGGCGGCGAGGGCTGTATGTGAACCGAAAAATCTATTACATGAGGCAGGCGGATGAGCGTAAGAGCGGATGTCTTTGCAGTTGTCGCGGTGTTGTTTCGATTCATAATAGTTTCAGCGACGGCTTACGGGTATGATGAGGTGCAACTCGAGCAACTGCGTACCACCCACCCGCATCAATGCACGAAATGTGATCTTTCAGGCGCCCAGCTGGGAGGCTGGGAGCTGGACGACGCGCTCCTGAGCGGCTCGAACCTGAAAGGGGCCAATCTCGACAATACTGAGCTGGGAAGCGCTGATCTCAGCCAAGCCGATCTCAGTGAGGCGAGACTGCACGGGGCCGTGCTAAGCCGTGCGAACCTTCAGGGCGTCGATATGCGCAAAGCGCAGCTTGGGAACGCCACCATCGACCGGGCAAATCTCAGCGGAGCAAATCTCACCGGCGCGGATCTCTGGGATTCAACTCTTCGAGATACGGATCTGCATGGCGCACGACTTTACATGGCGCAGCTCAGTCGCGCCAATCTCATGTATGTAAATTTCCGGAATGCAGACCTTCGCAAAGCCACTCTCGCCGAGGCTGACTTGAGAGGAGCCGATATGAAAAATGCAAATCTGGAAGGCGCAGACCTGACGAACGCAAAGCTGTCCGGTGCCACGTGGGTCGATGGACGGAAATGCAAGTCGGAATCCGTTGGGATATGCAAATGAGTCGACGAATCCTAAGAACGGCTCACCAGTGTTTATTTCGTGCGGCGTGAGATTCCGGGCTCCTCCGGCAATCCCTCGCGGATGTCCCGCGTGAGGCAAGGCGTGCTATGGCCCCACGGTCAGCGCCTGCCAGGCGTGGTCAGGATCACTCCGGACTGGTGTTTGGCTTTCTATTTCTGGCCGTGGAGCGCTATCAGCAGGCTTTCCAGATACGGATCATGCTCCTGGACAGAACTGACCGTCTCGTTTCGCGAGCATGGCAGAAGGGGTTTCAGCCACCTGTTGAAGCAAAGGAGCGATAAGGTGACAATCCTATGGAGGCTCCCCGCCAGAGCGCATTTCGAGGGCTTCTCGTGTCCATGGAAAAACGAAATCATCTCGGAGCTGTCCCCGTTGACCGATGTCTGCCTGATCAACTCAGAAACTTGTGCAGCGTCCATGTGTGTCATCCTCCTTCAGGGGTGTTGCTGAATGAATGTTTACTTACGCTGTGCAGAACAACCGGCCGTTCATGCATGTGTTCCGGATCATAGGTCATCATAACCCTCTCGCCGCAGTCGGTACACGCGACGCCTCGCGAGGCCACATGGTAGACGGACCTGTAGGGAAGCCCATCTATCCACGCTTTGGCAAGAGGTACAGCCTCACATGCATCCGTCTCCGGTTCCGGCGCTCTCTCCTCGAAGTCGTGTTTCCTCAACGCACAGACGACACACAGATGCCTGCGTCGCGCCATCGCGCCCATACCACTGACCTGTTGGGAGATGAAGTCGTGGCCACGCATGCTGCCTCTTTCTCGCCCCGGATCCATGATATCGTTCATCTCTGATCTCCTTTCTCCTGATACGGTTTCTGCTTGGTATAAGACTACAGGCTCTTTATTAAGAAAATATGAATAAGAAGTGAAAAGGTGGTTAATATTTTGACCAAATGGGAAAAGGGATCACTATCAAGAATTAATCAATTCTTAACACTCGCTTAATAGAGATGTGTTATAAAATCGGTCTAAGTCTACATTTCCTCTCCCGCGGTTGCGCGCCGGAACTCTGGTGAGAGGAACGATGAAAAACGCTCTTATGGCAAAGCGCGCGGGAACATGAGCTGGGAGAGGCCGCCTGGCCTCGGCAATGCATCACGAATCAACCCGGCCGGAAGTAGCCAGATATACTCAAGATCTCCCGGGAACCCGTGAGCAGTACCGCGTCCAACTATATGTTTGAAGATTCTGTGTTGCAATTATCAGCTCAATAACATAAAACTTTGAAAATCAGCTGGTGTTGGCGAACACCAACATCCCGCATAGAGAAGGGGAAAACCAAAAAGAGGGGAACGAGCTATGGCGCAGCACGTAGGAATTATCACCAGCGGAGGGGATTGTCCGGGGCTCAATGCAGTGATCCGGGCTCTCGGTAAAGGCGGCCAGGATGCTTACGGTATGCATGTCATCGGCTTCCTCAACGGGTTTCGCGGCCTGGTACAGGATCGCAGCATGGAACTGGACGATCGGACCCTGTCGGGCATTCTGACGTACGGCGGCACGATCCTGGGGACAAGCCGCGACAAGCCCAACCGCATGACCATAGGGGACAAGACGCGCGACATGACCGATGCGATCTTAGATACCTATCATCGCCACCACCTCGACGCGCTGGTATGCCTCGGGGGCGCGGGTACACAGAAGAACGCGCTGCTGCTCAAAAACGCCGGCCTGAACGTGGTGACGCTCCCGAAGACCATCGATAACGACGTTGCTATGACCGATACGTGCGTCGGGTTCGACACGGCCGTGAGTATTGCGACGGAGGCAATTGACCGTCTCCATTCCACGGCCACCAGCCACAACCGCATCATCGTCGTGGAGGTCATGGGACATCGGGCTGGCTGGCTGGCCCTTGAGGCCGGCACGGCCGGTGGGGCTGACGTGATCCTGATTCCGGAAATCCCCTATCGGGTAGAGCGTGTTGCTCAGGCCATTCGCGAACGAACCCGTAAAGGAAAGCGGTTCAGCATTGTGGTAGCGGCTGAGGGCGCCATGTCACAACGCGACGCCAGGACGATCGAGAAACTGGCAATGAAGAAACGTAACGCCGAAAGCAAGCAAATAAGGCAGAAGGCATCCGATCAACTCAGCGCTTTCCACGAAGCGCACGTGGGGCACACCATTCAGCTCACCAAGCAACTGGAGGCATTGACAGGACAGGAATCCCGCCTGACGATCCTGGGTCATCTGCAGCGCGGGGGCACGCCTTCGGCTGCAGACCGTGTGCTGGCCACGTGGTTGGGGACGCGCTGCGTGCGCCTACTGACCGAGGAGCAGTACGGCGTTATGCTTGGCGTGCAGGGCCAGGAGATTAAGCCTGTTCCTCTCGCCGACGTAGCAGGCAAAAAGAAGTTCGTGCCGCCCGATCATCCTCTGGTCCAGAGCGCCCGCCTCGTCGGTACCTGTTTCGGGGATTGAAGGTAACCCTGATGCCGCCTGTCAAGAGAAAGAGCCTGCGGCTCATAATGGTCGATGAAATCAGTTTGCCGACAAGTCTTCATCTCATCGGCTATAAATCTTTTTGAGGACTTTTCGCGCCTTTTTTAACCTATTGATTTACTGCTTGCCCATTCACAAATGAGACGCGGAAAATAGAGGAGGTAGTATGGAGGCAATAAAAACGCTAGCCCTGGTTGCACATGACAACCGCAAGAAAGATTTGATCGAGTGGTTTGAATATAACTACCGATCCCTGGTGAAGCATAAACTCGTTTCCACCGGCACAACGGGGAGGCTGATCGAGGAAGTGATTCAGAGGAAGCTGACGGAAGAGCACTTTGACTACCACATAGATCGATTGAAGTCAGGCCCTTTAGGTGGCGACCAGCAGCTGGGCGCCATGATCACTGAAGGCAAGATCGACGCGGTCATCTTCCTCTGGGATCCGATGGAGCCCCATCCACACGACGTGGACGTGAAGGCCTTACTGCGGATTGCCGTGCTCTACAACATACCCATCGCCTGCAACCGGGCAACGGCCGATTTTATCATGTCGTCTCCCCTGATGAATGAAATGTACACACCCATAGTGCGGGATTACGACTCTTACACCAAACGGCCCGTGGAGCTGGAGTGAACCTCCTTATATAGCCACCGGCACACGGAACCAGGGCGCTGCAGCGAGGGCAGGAGCATGTCAGGTCTTGTGAGCCGACAAGGATGAAACCTATTGTATTACATAAATTGCTTTAATAGTTATATTATATGACAAAATAGCTTTTATTGTATCTTAAAGATAACGTTCTGCAACTCCGTCCTGCGAGTCTCGGGCGTCGCCAAAAATATGCTGCAGTTTTGCTGCAGTTTTGCGGTATACTGTAAAAAACGTTGCGCCCGTAGCTCAGATGGATAGAGCGTTGGCCTCCGAAATCTAAGTGGCGGATTTTGTAGAGCTCGAAAATACTGGCCAAGCTGCTGATATTACTTGATAACAAAACGAAACAGCGCCCGTAAGGTTTTGACAAAATACCCTCCTTTTTAGCGCTTTTTACTACATTTTTACTACAGTTTTACTACAGTCCCCTTTTGATAAACTGCCTCATGCCGAGGAAGGAGTTCTCCTTATCAACGGCAAAAGATCTTCACGCAAGTCGCAATATCGTATTCATCGTGAGGACGGTCAGGAGCGGAGCGCCCTATTCAAAAACAGCTCTTGAGTAACGATGACCTATGATCCGGAACACATGCATGAACGGCCGGTCAGCGAACGCGACGATTCGTAGCTACCAGCGTTTTTCTGCGCGTCAGCAGGAAAGGTTCCTCTGTACCTTTCACCCCTCTCGAGAAGGAGCAAGGCCACACGAGAATTCCCGCAATTTTAACCAGATCGTCACATCATTGTAACACTCCCATGGCACACTACTGATGCGTTTCGTCCGGTGTGTCAATGCAGGCCTTGCCTCCCCCTACCCCGAACCTGTGTTGCGGGGAGCCCCGCCCCCGGGGCTCCGCACCGGTTCTCCTTGACGGTCACGGCGGTTCGCGGCGGCGGCGCGAGGCTAAACGCGGCATGACGGGCAACGTACCTGCACGGAACCGACAGAGAGACGCTTCGGAGGAGCATCAGGCAAGCCATCTGAAGCATGGTGTAATCGCGAGATTGACCGATGAGCGACATGTAGACGTGGAACTCTGCGCGCAAAGGGCACAGAAGTACGATCGATACAAGGAAGGTATATGGCAACACAAAGGCACCACGTGAAGGATAACCGAGGGTTCACCCTGGTTGAACTCCTCGTCGTCATGGCGATCATAGCGCTTCTGGCAGCGCTTGTCGGACCAAAACTCTTTCCCAAGCTCGGCAAAGGCAAGCAGTCCGCAGCA
This sequence comes from Syntrophorhabdales bacterium, assembly GCA_035315185.1. Lineage (GTDB taxonomy): Bacteria > Desulfobacterota > Syntrophorhabdia > Syntrophorhabdales > WCHB1-27 > JADGQN01. The sequence continues at coordinate 20,835 of DATFYE010000057.1, forward strand.
AAGGCGCAGATCGAGCTGATCGGCCAGGCGCTGGATCAGTTCCGGCTCGATGTGGGCAGATATCCCACGACCCAGGAAGGCCTGAACGCCCTGATGGTGAACCCGGGAGTCGACAACTGGGAAGGCCCGTACCTGAAAAAAACCCTGCCCCCAGACCCGTGGGGCAAGCCTTACCAGTATCTGTGTCCCGGCACTCACGGGGAGTACGATCTTTACTCGTACGGGCGGGATGGTAATCCGGGAGGCGAAGGCGAGGATAAAGATGTCACCAGCTGGGAATAGACTGCGCAAACAAGAAGAGCGCTGAGGATTTTGTCTCCGGCGAGCTTCGTGCTCATGCCCTTCGTGATCGGCATGTGGCGTTTCCGCTTCGAATAGGTATGGTGTCTCCCCCTGCTGGCAGCGAACAGATGCTCTCTTTCTTTCCGTAGTCGTGGCCTTTGGGCGGTATGGTGAAGGAATGGTGCGCTAGATATTGGTCGTAGAAAAACCCCGGGGTAATTCGATGATTATCGTTGTACCGGTATCTCGACTGCTCTGAACGTCAATGGTGCCGCTGTGGAGGAGGACGATATGTTTTACGATGGAGAGGCCGAGGCCTGTCCCGCCGATCTTTCTCGAACGAGACTTGTCGACCACGTAGAACCGTTCGAAAATGCGCGGGATATCTTTTTCCGGGATGCCTATACCCGTGTCCCTGACCTGGACCGTAACCTTGCCATCCGTTGGCTGAAGGGAAAGGGTTATCCCCCCTTCCTCCGTATACTTGATCGCATTGTCGATGAGGTTAACAAACATCTGTTCCAGCTTAAATGAATCAGCCTGTATGCCGGGCAGCCCTCTGGCGGCCTCGAGCGAGAACGTCAGCCCTTTCTCTTTCAGCCGATGGTCAAACATGTGCAGAATGTTTTGTACCAGTCGCTTGAGATCGACTTTCTCCGGCAGGAGCTCTTCCTTTTCCTCCAGTTCAGACAGGAGCAGCAGGTCAGCGACAATGTTGATGAGCCGCTCAGTGCTCCTCTTTATGATGTTGAGGTAATGCTTCCCGTGACCATCGACCTCCACTCCCAGCGTCTCCACGAAGCCCTTTACCACCGTGAGCGGGGTCCTGAGCTCATGGGAGACATTGACCACAAAATCTTTCTTGACACGCTCCAGCTTCTTGATCTCTGTGATGTCGTGAAAAACGGAAACAGTCTTTTCTTCAGGCTCGATAAACGTGACATTGCATAGATAGGTATTCTCAGGCAGTTCTACCTCGCCGGTGCAACCCTTTCTCTCCCTCCGTACTTTTTCGAGTAACGGAGTGAAATCAACGTTTCTGAATACTTCCCAGTAAACCTTACCCTCCGCCTGATCCGTACCGGCAAGCATTTTGAAGCTCTCGTTACAGCGAAGAATCACGCCTCTCCTGTCGAGCACAACGAGCCCTTCCTTGAGGGAAGAAATGATGGCATCCAGCTCTTCTCTTTCTCTGGATAACTGCGAGAAGGAACTGCTGAGCTGCTCGGTCATATGATTGAAGGTGGAGGCAAGAGCTCCGATTTCATCCCGGTTCTTCAAAAAAACACGCGCGCTCAGGTCACCCGAACTTACTCTGATGGCGCCTGCCACCAGCTCCTTGATCGGCGTGGAAACGCTGTTGGAAAAGACAAGGGCACCGATGAGCGAGAGGAGAGCGATGACGAGGGCGACCTTGAGGATGTCTATTTTGAGGCTAAAGAGAAGGCTTTCAATCTGCGTGACGGATAGGCTTGTTCTCAGTACCCCGACGACTCTCCCTTTTTCCCGCAAGGGGATTGCCACGTAGAGCATCTCTTGATCTCCGGTAGTACTGTACCGGAGGGCGTGGCCGATCTTACCGGAGCGAGCCTCCACCACTTCCGCAAGAGCCTTCTGATTCTCCATTCCTTCTGGGTCTTCCTGCGAGTCGGCGAGCACAACGCCCTTCGCATCGATAATCGTAATGTCAAGATTCGTTTCCTTGCCCGTGTCTCTGACAAGCTCTTCCAACTCGTCGATGCTGCTCTTGTCAAGCAGCGGCACCACTGCCGATCTAAGGGCAACGCTAACGTTTTGGAGCCGATCGGTCAGAGTTTCGGTGTAGTACTGTCGTATCGTGTTGAACGAGAAAAGGAATATCAACGTGGAAAGCGCTAGGATTATAAAAAGGTACCAGCCGCATACCTTGGGAAAGAGGGATCGGCTCATGCTTCCACTTTATACCCAACGCCCCTCATGTTCTTGATCAGCCCTGAGGCCGCCCCCAGCTTCTCGCGCAGGTGCTTGATGTGCACATCCACCGTCCTGTCCACGACGGTCTTGTCGTTCCCCCACAGATAGTCAAGAATTTTGTCCCTGGAAAAGACCCAGCCCCTCTTTGAGGCGAGCAGCCGCAGAATGCGAAATTCAGTTGAAGTCAATTCGACCTTCCTGCCTTGCACGCACACCTCATGCTTTTGGAAATCGAGAGACAGAATGCCTTCTATGTCGAGTCTCGGCGCCTCTTCCGCAGGCGACCCGGATCGTCTCAGAACCGCTTTTACCCTCGCGACGAGTTCGCCTGGCGAAAAAGGTTTCGTCACGTAATCGTCCGCTCCGAGTTCGAGGCCCAGGATCCTGTCGGTCTCTGTCACACGTGCGGTGAGCATGATGACCGGAGTGACGGCGAATCTATCCGATTTCCTCAGGAACTTGCAGACTTCAAATCCATCCGCATCCGAAAGCATGAGGTCCAGAATTATCAGATCAGGAACTTCCGAGTGGAGAAAATGATAAAAATCTTCGGCGGTAAGAAACTCGCGGACCCTGAAACGGTTTTTCTGGAGATGCACCGAAACGAGCTCCAGAATGTCGGCTTCGTCGTCAACAACGGCTATTAGCTCATTCATCGTTTGGCCCTTAATTGTAACGGTCGGATGTTAAGGTGGCTTGTACGTGCAGTTAATTTTTGGTTAACAGTGCATGGATCGAGGCAATCGGCCGCGCTACCGTAGTGGATCATTCACGGCGCCCTTCGGCCTCTCGCCGTTCAGCGCCTCGAAGATACAGGCCACCGCTTCCAGGGTTATCGCACGTCGAACCTCGTCGCCGGCATCTGCGGGGTGCGGTGTGGAAAGCGGCTCGTGCTGAATGCTGGTAAACCATATGCGATTCTCGGTGCATGCCTCCACGTCGACATTCTCGGAGCGCTCGAAGGTACCGGCAATGATCTTTAAACGGGGACATGCATTAACAAATAAACAATCGATTACGTCCGGCATGCCTATTATGAGTGCGTCTGCTTCTCGGGCACGCTTCAGCACCTCTCCACGAGGTAGCGGCTCGCGTGTCATGTTGGGAATCACACGGAAGCTATGGCTCAGCAGCTCAAGCACTTCGGTGTGGATCCAGTGGGTGATGACCACACAGGGTTGCACGGAATCAGTCGTCATGCTTTAAACGATACTGTTGCTGCAGATTGTTAAGAAAAAATTAAGATACTATGAAGAGTCGGTTAATTCATGAGGAAACGTTGTTCCGTTCGCCGAAAAAAATGCTCGGGATGCACCATGGTACTATGTCGTGTTACGGCTGGGCTATGCCACGATCGCTAAGTCCCGAGCTCTCGCGGGACGTCAGTGATGAGGGACTGGATCCAAACCAGCTTACTTTCCTCTCATCGAATTCAGCAATGGGCTTGAGAAGTCTTGCTTCGCGGCTGGGAACGGTTTGGGGGACCACGTCGTATACCTTCCACTCGCCTTCCGGCATCTGTATTCGCAGGAGGGCGTGATCTTCAAACAAGGCATGCACGATCAGAATGCGGACTGGGTATGGATAGCCGAGCCGCTTCAAAGTTCCCATCATGAAAACCGTGATGTCCTCGCAATCGCCGGAGAAACCCTTCTGGATAAACTCCTTCGGGGTGTCCCAGTGGTCCTGTATTTCCATCCGGTAGGTGGCGAGAGTGCGAAACTGGGTCAGAATGGAATGGACCTGGCTTTCCGACCATCCCTCTCTCCGGATTCTCATTTGCCACTCTTCGATCTTTTCCCGGTAGACGGGATGGATTCTTTCCCGGTCGGTAGTCTCCGTCGTAGCGCAGCCCCAGGTAAAGAGAAAGAGGAACAAGGTCCAATAGAAGAATCGCATTCCATCTTTCTTATCGGCGCGTGCGAGAAATGACTTAAAGGTCTTGTATGCCTTGGGGGTGCAAGGTACTTACTACACCACGCGAAGCGCCGGCATGTGTCCGGAACAGAATCTCCACTGTTCCGGACACGATACGGTCCCTTCTCGCTGGAGCACCTCTCTGCCAACTCTGTGTCTCTAGCGAAGCGGGTGGTACGCGAAAATAGTCTTAGCGTTTTGGCCTAATCGTAGTGGCGCCCAACAGGGCGAGCGCCAGCACGGCGCCCCATAAACCATAGCTGGAGAGTGCAGGCACTGCCACCGGCGCGAGCGCGAGTTCCAGCACGGCATACACGTCCACACGAGGCGTCGTAACGTTGTTGCGCGGGTCCGTGATCGGCCGCCCGGTAGCAGTAAGCCGTGTGGTAGTTGAATCTAGCGTTTCAGATGGGTAAGCTGACCGGAGCACCGCCACGGCGCCCGCGACGTGTGGTGTGGCCTGGGAAGTGCCTGAGTCGGTGTATCCGCCCGCGGTTATGGCCGCGCCCGGAGCGAGCATTGTGAGAAAATAGGCACTGTTGGAGAAGCAGGTAACCTGGTCGGCCGCCGTAGTCGAGTCGGTGCAGAAGCCGTAGGAGACGCCGCCTATGTCCGCATCGTAAACGGCGCCGACGGAGATGATGCCGGGCGTGCAGGCGGGGCTACCGATGCCGCTGGTATAGCCGTTGTTACCCGACGCCGCAACCGGCAGTATCCCGGCCCCGCGCGCATTGCTCACGGGCGTCACGAAAGGATTGGTGTACCGGTTTGAACAGGGAGATGTATTGTCGGAACCGTCGCCGAGGCTCATGTTGATGGCCACGATATTGTAAGCCGACTTGTTGCTGATCGCCCAGTCGATGCCGTCGATCACCAGCGCATCGGTGGAAGTGCCGTCGGTGTTGAACACGTGCACAGCGGCGACCTTGGCGTCCGGAGCGACGGCAACCACGATACCGGCGACGTTGGTGCCGTGGCCGTTGCTATCCAGCGGGTTGCTGTCGTTCCCCAATATAACGGTCGCAATAACCTTGCAGCCGCTCGGCACGCCCGGGGATGTGCAGGGGCCGAAATCCGCCACGGTATAGTTCACCCCTGTGTCGAGCACGGCCACGGTGGTGCCCGCGCCTGTGTAACCGGCGGAAGCCGCCTGAGGCTGGTTGATCAGCTGAAGATTCGGCGCCACGTACGGGTAGATAGTCCGGTTTTCATATAGTGCTGCGACCTGTGACAGGCCAACCAGGCGAGCCATCGCCGAAGGCGAACGCAGGCGCAGCAGGGCCATGGGCAGATGGCTGTAGTCGATGAGAACTCCCACCTCAGCAGCCGGAAGCTGCGCGAAAGCGCTGTTCTTGATCTGCCGGAAACGTTGGGCTTTGTACTCGCTGATGCCATGGTCGTCGTACGTTAGACCCCTCTGCGAACGCACCGCCGCGGCCTCTGCCTCAACGTTCGCTGAATCGAACTCAACGATTACGTCTTGAGGCTCTCCTGCAGCCAAGCGGTCCACGAGACTCTGCGGAATGGCATTCAAAATGCTTTCCCTGCGAGCCTGATCGGGTATCTGGCCGATGCCGTGAGCTGGCATGAACACCGCGAGAAACGAGGCAAATAGCATCGAATAAAGAAAAACGGTCCGCGAACGTGGGTGGTCCTTGGCCATGCTTAAAGCTGTCCCTGTTGCTTCCTCCTTCCTGGAAAGGAGGAAGCGCCCATATTACTGTAAAAACATGTCAGCGAAATGAAGGTTCTGTAAAGAATTGATGAAATTTCCTGGGACCAGGACGGGTAAAGATTTTACTCTGCCTTAACCGGGTTGTCATCCGTGTGTAATAAGGAAGTGTTATAAGACAGCACAACTCGAGGGATGAGGTTTGAAAATAGTCCGTCCCATGGCCAAAGAGGCTTCGGCCACACATAAAGAGAGGACCGGCTCCAAAAACGCCCCTTCGGACAGACTCAGTCTATCCGGCGCGGTTCGCTCGGGGCGTTTTCGTTTTGCGGCAATCTTCGGTCTTTCCTGTCTGGGGTTGCATGCCCTTATCTGTGTGCTGCCGTCCTCATTTGCAAGGCTCGCCTGTGAACATACCGCCCGGACCCTGGGGCGTGTCCTCACCATCTGTGGCTCCCCGTGGCTGTCCGCGGTAATATCGTTTCTGGAACCGGCGTCGCTTTCCAGGTCGTTCTCGAGTGCACTGCTCTCTTCGCAGCGGGCCTCTTTGCCTGCTTTGTCTGTTTCAGCCAAGCAGATGTCCGCAAAAAGGTACTAGCGCTTGCGTTGGGGATCCCGGCTTTATATGTTGGCAACATTATTCGTCTCGGCTTGGTTTTCCTGGCGAGCAGGTATGATCTGAGGCTCTTTGGCATCACTCACGTTTACTTCGGGCAGGTGTTTACCGTGTTCCTGGTCCTTCTGGCCTGCGTGTTGTGGCTGAAATGGGTCAACCCTGTTCCTGCTCCTAGCCCTCTGAGCAGGACAGTGAGCTTCCTCGCACGTTTTGCCGTGATCTGCAGCTGCGTCTTCCTCTTCTGGATGGAGGTCCACCAATGGTACGTCTGGTTCCTCGACCGGCTCATGATTCTCGCCTTTTCCTTGTACGGCTACCGCCTTCTTGTTCCCCCAGAAACCGCCATCTATTATGAGACCTTCAGTATAGTTACGTTTGCTTCGCTCACCATCGCGACATCGCCGGCAGAATGGTCAAAGAAGGCCAGGGCCCTTTCCTTCGGACTCGGACTCTTTTTTCTGCTGCATCTTTTACACAGAATTAATTATGTTCTAACGTCAGCCTTCCATTCCTCCGCGCTCTTTCAACTGGACTTGTTCCTGTGTGATATAGGGCAATACCTGCTGCCTATCTTACTGTGGCTGGTAATGACTCTGTGGCAATATCCTCATCCAAAGTTAAATGTGCGCCATCGGTCGCGTTGATTGGGTGATACCTCCGTAGATTAATGAGACCTTCACACACATTTAATACAGTTGTAACAGGCGTGGTCTAGCCTATTTCTGTCGTTGCAGTCCAGTTGGGATTGGTACCAGGGTGTGATCGATGCGTCTTCTTAGACACGTGCTCAGGAACGTGAACCTCCTCAACCTTCTTCTCGTTGCAGCGGTAGTGTTGCTGGCGATCCATGTGTTCCCTTTTCTTAGTATGAAGGTGACGTACAAAACTCCGACACTGAAAGAGACACCGGGAGCACAGGAAGAAAAGCCCGCGACCACTCAAAGCCCTCCCGCGGCCGACTACGTGGTGATTGCAGAGCAGAACATCTTTCATCCGGAGAGGAAGATACCACCGGAAAATAAGGACGAGAAAGAGAAGCCCAAAGCTGAATTCGTTCTTTATGGCACCTTGCTTGCGGACGGCATGCGACTTGCGTACCTGGAGGACAAGAAATCTCCGCAAAGCACTCCTGGAAGAGGGAAAAGACAATCCGTCGTGAAGCAAGGCGAGGTGGTGAGCGGATATCTCCTGAAAAGTGTTGAAGCCGACCGGATAGTGCTGGTACGTGGCGAGGAGCAGATCGTTGCGTTAGTGAACGACCCAAAGAGACAGAGGGAAGGAGTTACTTCGGACGGCATCCTACGAGCAGGGTCGATGGCCCCTCTGCCGCGGCCTGCCGTGGCTGCGCAGCCATCACGGTAGTCACGTATCGTGTTTGAGGCCCGAAGGCCACAACCACAACAGGCGTTGCCGGCGACCAATAAGAAAAGGGAGTAGATTGCGGTCCGGAAATGAATGCGTATCAGAGACGTGCGGCAGAGCGGAGGTCCCTTCGTGAGAAAATGCTTGAGGAGGAGAACCCATCTCTCCGCAGGGGCGTGGCGGTGAGCCGCGCACGGTGCAACGGTTATATGACATTGGAAAGATTTGGCAGCCTGGGCAACTACTTCCTTGGGATGCGCTGTTTGCTTTGTGGTGATGTTATCGATCCGGTCATCATCTTGCATCGCCTGAGCCGGGACGCACGTGTACCCATTCCTGAGCACACGGATGAGATCATTCTTTTGATCAAGAAATACTTGGGTCTCTGGCCGGAAACTGCCTAGCTCCGGTAACTTATTTCTATTCCGCCGCAATCTTACAGGCAAAGCGGATAAAGGTCCGCTTTTCATCAGACCTTTACACAGTTTTAACATAATTTTAACAAGTGGCTGCTAGAGTACTCCCGTTCCGGACACCAAGCGCAGCTGGAATGACCAAGCGGACTAAGCCAACGCAATAATCAGGATGGATTGGAGAATCTGACATCCATGGAATTTAGGGCCCCCGGCCCTCGCGGTCAGGGGAAATTCAGAAGATTGTGGGTGGGTCTTTTTCTCCTGTCCGCCCTGAGCCTGCCCATCTTGGCTGAGCGTGCTTTTCCCGCTGAAGAGCCACCCACTTTTGACATCCAAACATTTGTCGTCGACGGGAATACCCTGCTTACGGAGAAAGCGGTCCAGGACATCCTCCAACCATACATGGGGCCGAGCAAGACCGCCGCGGATGTGGAAAAAGCAAGGGATGCCCTCGAAAAGTTCTATCACGATCAGGGCTACCCCGCAGTTCTGGTGAACCTGCCGGAGCAGACGGTCGAGGAGGGCACGATCCATCTCCAGGTTATCGAAAGCAAGATCGGTAACGTGCGGGTCACCGGAAACCGCTACTACACCCGGGAGAAAATCCTTCGGGATCTTCCTTCTCTTGCGCCAGGGAAAATTCTTTACGTGCCGGACGTGCAAAAAGATCTGGAGTGGATCAACCGCGGGCAGGATCTCAAAGCCTCGCCCGTGCTCTCCCCCGGCAAAGAACTGGGCCTGACAGATGTGGACGTAAAGGTGGAAGACAAGCTCCCCCTGCACGGAAGCCTCGAACTTAACAACTACAATACGCCCGGCACGGACGACCTGCGACTCAACGCGCTGCTCCGGTATGACAACCTCTGGCAGCGGGACCATTCCATCTCGGCCCAGTTCCAGACCTCGCCGCAAGACACCAGCCAGGTGAAACTCTACGCCGGCTCCTATACGCTGCCCGCCCCGTGGATGAAAGATCACCAGATCGCCATATACGCAATCAAGTCGGACAGCAATACCACCGCTGCCGGTCAAGGTTTCCTGGTCACCGGCAAGGGGAGTATTGTTGGGGTACGGTACGTCGTCCCACTTGCCCCCTACGGCGCGTATGCGCACAACATCACCATAGGCCTTGATTACAAAGATTTCCAGGAAACCACGGGTCCTAATGGGACGATACAGACGCCGGTCAAATATCTTCCCCTCTCTTTCTCGTATAGCTCCTCTCTGCCCGACGCGTGGGGCGTAACCCGGTTCAGCAGCCTGCTGAACATGGCTTTCCGAGGGTTGGTCACCGACCAGAGCCAGTTTGAAGTGAAACGTTTCGGGGCGGAAGGGAATTACATGTATGTGACTGCCGGGGTGGAAAGGCAACAGAAACTGCCTGCGGGCATGAGCCTCTTTCTCAAACTGGACGGCCAGATCGCGGACCAGCCGCTCATCAACAACGAGCAGTACATCGCGGGGGGCGTCACGAATGTGCGGGGATACGAGCTGGCCGCGACCCTCGGGGATGACGCGGTTCACGGGACCGCGGAGCTCTCCGGACCCGACCTCGGGCCTCGCCTGGGTTTGGGAAGCCGACTCCAATGCACGCCCTATATTTTCTATGATTACGCCTGGGTGAAGGTAACACAGCCTCTACCCTCCCAGACTGAGACCACCCGCCTCCAGGGCACCGGCGTGGGATTGCGGGGGAACCTTTACAGGTATATGTACTTCGAGGCTGACCTGGCTTTTCCTATTTCGGTCCCGAGCGACGCGGAAAAGAACAAGCAGCAATTCTATTTCAAGCTGGGTGCCCAGTTCTAACAAGTACAGGTCAAGGTTAAGGTTAAGAAGGAGAGAATGATCACTTCCTACAAGATGGGTGCATATTAATGAAGAATTTAAGGTTCTGTAACACGGGTGAAACATCTCTTTGGTACCCTCACATCGATACTCTATCCTGGTTTGGTCGGGTGTGAGAAAAAGCCTGCCTCAAGCCTGTTTTTAGGGGAGAGAAAGAATGACTCGAAGAGCGATCATAATTTTTCTGTGGGCTATGCTGTTTCCGTCCATACTCTTGGCAGCAGGGCCACCGATACCAATCCCCGGATTCTATGGCACGGTGACCCCCTCCCTCCCTGTAGTCGCTCCCAGTGCGCTCCCTATCCTGAAGCCTCAAGGCTCGATCCAGGGGCTGAACCCTAACAATCCTTACACGATCCAGGGAGGCAACAAAGCTACGGTCAACCAGGTACAACCGCAGGCGGTTATCGATTGGAATAGCTTCAACATAGGCCAGAACGCCTCGGTATATTTTAATCAGCAGGGAAACTCGACCTGGGCCGCTCTGAATCGCATCTGGGACCGGAACCCCACTCAGATCTTCGGCCAGCTGACGGCAGATGGCCAGATCTACCTGATCAACCAGAATGGTATCCTCTTCGGCCCGGGCTCGCAGGTGAACGTGCACACACTGGTGGCTTCCTCGCTGAACATTCAGAACAACGACTTCCTCAACAACACCCTGCACTTCACGGCTCAGAATTACAACGGTCGGAACGATAACCTTTTTTACGATCCGGTCAACAACATTCCCGGAACGGTGTCGAATTTCGGGACCATCCAGACAGACAGTCTCGGCTCAGTCTTCCTTATCGGTCCCCAGGTGGAAAACGGCGGTACGATCATCTCGCCAATCGGCCAGATCGGGCTCGTGGCTGGAAAAGACCTTCAGCTTGCCCCGCCCCAGAGCGCTTCGGGCAACATAGTCTCTTATCCCGGGGGTGAGTCCCGAGCTACGCTGGTAGTAAACATGTACGATTCGACAGGATCCATTGCGTCGAACCTGGCGGGCGGTTACCTTGCCGCCGACACCGGCCTCGTAGGCATGTACGGGCGAATCGTGAACCAGAACGGAGTGATCCGGTCGGTAACGGCGGTTCAGCGAGGAAGCCACGTGGAACTCCTCGCTTCCGATACGGTGTCGACAGGACCGAACAGCCAGATTCTACTCCCTGTCGACCAATCTTCTAACCCGATCGATCAGTCCTTTGCGACGCAGCGCAGTGACGTCACCCTGAGCGGACTCGACCTGGTTAACCCGGCCAGCCCTCAGGTCTACCCGAACCTGATCGTTCATCAAGGGGCCATCGTGGCGCCTTCAGCCTTGGTAATCATGAATGCCGTAAACCGGGTCTACCTCGCGTCGGCAAGCCTCATCGATGTCAGCGGTCTCTGGATCGATGAGCCGGCTTCTAGCGGCCTCATCAGCGTTCAACTGAATACCGTCAACCTCAGGGACAACTTCTCTCAAAAGAATGGCGTTCTCCAGGGGCAAACGGTCGCGATAAGCCAGCTCGGCGGTTCTGCCATTGGAAACGTATCAGGGACCTTCTCAACCCAGAGCTTGACGGCAGAAGAGCGACATACGACCGGAGGCGAAGTTGACATCAGAGCCACCGGATCGGCTGCAGGACCAGGCGACGTGGTGATGATGCAAGGGTCGACCGTCGATTTTTCCGGCGGTGGAATCCGTTACGCAGCGGGCTCACTGGATACAACCATGCTTCTTTCGGGAAACAAGATTTATGACATCAGCACCGCGAACCCTAACATACAATACGACCGTATCCTGAATTCACAAACGGTGACGTATCAGCGTTATGGTATTACGCAGCAGTTCGACGGGATCTATTACGGCGGGGCAAACCCTTTGATGAATTACGTGGCAGCTTACACAGTGGGAGCGAACGCGGGGGTTCTCAACATAATCGCTCCCCAAATGGTCCTTGATGGTACGCTCAGCGGCCAGGCGACAAACGGCCTCCAGCAGACGCTTGCGGCCAACCCGGTAAACGGGACAAATACTCAGTCGGCATCGGGTTACGTCGAAGCTGCGGGGGGGACGGTGAAGATCGGCGCTACGGATGTTCCGAACGGGGCGACGCTGGGAGACACGACCGATTATGTCACCCAGGCGATCACGGTGATTCCCCAGGGCACAATCCTTCCCGCAACGTTCAGGCCGTCCGATGCGCTGCCACTGACAACGACGGTCCTTTCGGCGAGTACTTTGAGCAACGCCGGCCTCAGCAACCTCAGCCTCGCAGCCAACACGACGATCACCGTGGAGAAAGGCGCCTCGCTTACGCTGAATCCCGGAGGTTCCTTCAGCGCCAAGGCGAGGAGAATCGAAAACTATGGGGCGATCACAGCGCTCGGGGGCGCCATAAATTTGGCATTGCAAACCAACATAACGTCAAATCCTATTCCTGACGCAGGCGGCAATCAAACTAACTCAAGGTATGTTCCTCTCCAGGAGGTGATTTACCTGGGGGAGGGAAGCTCGCTTATCGCCAGAGGCGAAAGGATCGATAACTCCGGAGCGGCATCTTCCTCAGCGGGCATCACGACATCGGGCCATATCAACGGAGGTTCGATCAGTATCCAGGACCAGACGGTCACGGGAGAAGGAGTCTTTCTCCTCCCCGGGGCCCTTGTAGATGTTAGCGGTGGATGGCAGATCAGCACATCCGGGAAGGTCTCGGGAGGAGATGCGGGCAAAGTGGTTTTTCAAGGTTCGTCTCTCGTCCTCAACGGCGATCTTTTGGGCCAGTCCCTCCTGGGAAATAAGGGGGGTTCAATTAGTATGACAGCCCCAAATATCATCCTTGCAGCTTCCCCCGGCCTCCTTCCGGCGGGCTTTACGGCTGACTCGGCTGTCCCCCAGGAACTCCGTGGGCGTCTTGTCTTCGGCTTTGATCAACTGGACGGCACTGGTTTTACCAGTGTCACCATGAGAAGCGTGAACGATATCGTGTTTCAAGATGGAAGTCTTGGTCCGTCCCTCGCGAAGCTCTCCACAGCCTTTACAGAAGGGGGTGCGCGTTCCGGAATCCTCCTCGCGTCGCAGGATCAGATCGAAGCAAGTGGGATAACCCTGAGCGCAGGAGCCTCGGCATCCGTTACCGCCGGGCTCAGCAACCCTTATGGAAACGGGCTGCTGGTGCCACCAAATCCAAATCTCTCACCAACAGTTTTGGTTGGCCCGGGAGCGGCCGTTAAGACCTCTCCCGGCGGTTCCATAAGCGTGACGGCCGCTGTCGTTGATATCGCGGGGCTGCTGAGCGCTCCCGCGGGGACGATTACCGTGTTGTCACAGCAAGGGGCTTATACTGGAGATCTCACCTTACAACCTTCCGCAAGAATTCTTGCGGAGGGGTACAATCGGTTGGGCACCACCGCTGCGCTGAAGGGGTTACCCGCGCAGGCGACCCCGCTTTCGGGCGGCTCCATTACCCTCACGGCGGGCAAAGCGCTGAATCTCTCCCCGGGTTCCCTGGTGAGCGTGTCGGGCTCCTCACCGGTACAACAAGCAATCATTGCAGATGATGGAAGCCTTTCGTTCAGTACGCTTGCCGGGGCGCCCGGCACCATTAACCTTTCAGGATCGACGATCAACGGATTGTCGGGCGCGCAGCACGGGGTCCTGACGGGGCAGGCCTACCTTCAAGGACTCCAGGGGGGGACGCTTTCCGTCCAGGCGGGGACTTTGTCCCTGCAAATAGGTGATCTGACCCGTTTGAGGGATGGAGGATTCGACTCTGTTTCGTTGATAAGCGGCGGCAACCTGAACCTCTCCGGATCCGGCACAGTTTTTTTCGGCCGGGACCTCACGCTGAACGCGGCTACCATAGCCGGGCCGTCCACCTCTGGGGCGGACCAGCTTACGCTGGGGGCCCCGTGGGTGAAACTCCTGGGCGGCGGCACGGGCCAAGCCCCGGTACTGCAGTCCGGGCCGGCGCAAATCACCCTCGACAGCACTTGGCTGGACGTTACGGGAATAATAGGCTTTTCGGGCTTTAGCAGTGTAAGCCTTAAAGCGGCTCGAGATATGACTTTTACCGACCAACTATACCTTGACAAGTATACCGGGCTGCTTGCGGTTGCCGGTGATTTGACCCTCCAGGCCGCGCGAATCTATCCGACCACCCTCTCCCGCTTTACCATAGATACGACGAGTGCCCCTCTGCCTTACGGGAAGGTGACCATCCTTCCATCCGGAGTCCAGGTGGGCAGCGCCATTTACTCTGCCGGTGGAAGTCTGACCATAACCGCGGGTGGGCCCGGCATCGATCAAGAGGGAATGTTGGCCGCGCCCATGGGTAGCATCTCCCTTCAGGCGAACGCAACCGGCGGCCGGGTCTATCTTGCGCCGGGGAGTGTGACCACCACGCGAGGTAGTGATCTGTCTGTTCCGTATGGTGTGATTCAACTGGCGGATGACATGCAGACCCTTGGCGACAACATTTGGGCCGTTCGCAGCAAGGACAACGCGCTGGCGGTTCCCTACGTGGCTGTCGGGAGTGCCCCGGCGAAATCGATTCAAATCAGTGCACCGACCGGTGAAGTCATTGTGCGTGAAGGGGCCACCGTTGATATTTCCGGTGGCGGGTCGGTTTTCGCAGCCCGGTTCATCCCTTCCTATTCGGGCACGAATAATCCCCTCACCGGCAGTTGGGTCATCCTTCCCGACAACAGTGTTACCCTCCCGGGAAAGGGTGTCTACCTGCCCGGCACGACAGGGATACCCGCCGGTACCTATTCACTCCTTCCCGCAACCGACGCAAGCGGCAATCCAACAGCCTATGCCTACATGCCCAATGCAGTGATCATCACGCAGCAGGGCACTGCTACAGCGAGTTCGACGCCGTCGCTCTCCAGCGACGGCTATCCTATTGTCGCCGGGTACGCAACGACCGTGGGGACCACCCTGCGCGCCCCCCAGCCCACGGCGTATGTGGTGAGGCCTGCCTCGACTGTCCTCGCTCAGGGGTACTTCACAACACAGAGTGCGACGGCGGGAGACGCGGGCAGCGTCACGCTCGCTGGGAAAACCACTATTCTGAATGGGGCCATTCTGGCCAACGCTCTCAGCGGTTACAGCGGGGGTTCCATTGCGTTGAGCGGCTCCCTTGTCACAGTCCAGCCCTCAGCTACTGCCCTGCCGACCGGATTCGGGTTCTCTACGCCGGTCCCTGCGGAACTTGCCGGAACCCTGAATGTTGCTGCGTCTTCGCTCAGCGGTAAAGGGTTCAATACGATCGGGCTCGGATTTTCCAACCTGGCTGATCCCGTCGACTCCATCACGGCTTCACAGGTCACCCTTAAAGCGGGCTTAGTCTTGCAAGCGGAAAACATTATCGTGGCCGCGCAAAACCTCATCACCCTCGAGCCCGGGGCCCAGGTTCTCGCCCTCGCCCTCCCCGGGGACACGGGGCAGGCAAGCCTGATTTCTCCAACTGGAAAAGCGGTGATCGGACCAAATGCCGTCGTCCATGCCTCAGACGTGATCTCGCTCCAGACAGCGAGCCTCGATCTCCAGGGAACTCTCTTCTCAGACCACAGCTCGATCAATCTGACAAGCAGCAGTATCACCTTCATTCCCGACGGTACTCCCCGGCCATCAGGTTCCGGCCTCTTCCTCACCTCGAGTCAATGGGCAAGCTTCGGCAATACCTTCGATAATATCGCGCTGGCCACTGCTTCTGATCTGGTCTTCAACGGCACTTTTGACCTTTCCGCGAAGAACTCGCTCACGATAGACGCAGCCAGGCTGATGGACGTTGCTGCCGGGAGCACGGTCACGGTAGAGGCCCAGAGCATCACCCTTCAGAACACAGGCGCCGCAACCCCTGTTCCAGGCGCGACGCGGACGTCACAGATCACGCTGGTAGCTCCGGAGATGCAGATCGGCAAAGGGAATATTCTGTTCGACACCTTCTCCACAGTCAACCTGAACGCCCCAAACGACCTGACGTTCAGAGGAATAGGCAGCCTGTCGACAGGCGGAGGCGATTTGAATATCGCAACGTCGCGGCTGACGACTTCCTATTACCTGGAACCGGTCAACGCATCGGTGCCGCCGGTCTACACGGCAGCCAACTTCGCGATCAACACAGGCACGGGCAAAGTGACTATAAGCGCGGGCGGCGGCTCACCCGGAATTGCATCCACGCCGGGGGGAAGCCTCGCGATAACAGCGGGGGGTATCGACATCTCGACGCTGGTGCATATCCCTTCGGGCCAGCTTACTTTGACGTCCTCTGGTAATATTAATCTTGGAAGCGGAGCGCAGCTTCTGCTGCCCGGTATCGACTCGGCTCCCGGCGGTACCGTTTCTATGATGGCCACGAACGGTGGCGCCATTACCCTGGGGGCTGGGTCTCTAATCAGCGTATCCGCAGGCGGGCAGGGAGATGCAGGCAGCATCAGTTTGTATGCCCCAGCCGGGGGGGTAGTTCTCGCGGGAGATCTTACCGGGCAGGCCGCGCCGGGCGGACGCGGTGGCTCCTTCACGATGGTGACCGACGTTCTTGACGATCCCCTGAATTCCAGCCGGAATTTTAAGGATATCAACCGGAAATTATACGCGGGGGGCTTCAATGAAACGCTTGATATACGGGCTACAACAGGGAACATCGCGATTCAGTTCGGCGAGACCGTCCGTGCCCGCAACGTCACACTGACCGCGGACAGCGGAGCGATTGACCTTTCCGGCGCCATCGATGTCTCGGAGCCCGACCACGGAGGAACGGCCCAGATATATGCTCAGAACCTCACCGTGGGCGGGACCATTCTCGCGCAGGGCACGGGGACCAATGCTCAGGGTGGCGACGTAACCCTGAGTGTAGGTACCGGAATGCTCTACTTCAGCGGAGGCATCATCGATGTCTCGGGCTCGGGCACGGGTACCGGAGGCACCGTTACGTTCGTAGATCCGCCTCCCCCCCCGCCTAACCCTTCTCCAATCAACATGTCTCTTTCCGGGAGCATCAAAGGAGCATCGAGCGTAGTGGCTGAGGTGGACAAGGTTTACACGAATCAATTTCCGGTGATTACCTCGGCGGTAATCAGTCAGATCCAAACAGACGTTTCGAACTACATGAACACTTACGCCAGCAGTCTCAAGACAGCGCTCCTGGCGCATCTGGATGACGGCCAGGGCAATCCTTTGAATCCGGCGCTGTTCCATTTCCAGCCGGGGGTCGTCATCCAGCAGACCACCGGAGATATCACCCTCAGTCAGAACTGGGACCTGACCAGTTGGCGGTGGTCAGGCGAGCCGGGCACGCTTACGCTGCGGGCCGCGGGAAACCTTTACCTGCAAGGCAACATCACGGACAGTCCGCTGGTGCCCGGCAGTTCTTCGGCGAGTGACAATTATAGGTATCTGCTGAAGAGCACGGCTCAGCCCTCCTGGAGCATTGATCTGGTCGCCGGCGCGCAGACGGGCAGTGCCGATCTTCTCGCGGTGGTGCCGCAGGGTGTGCAGGGAGCTACGGCCGGAAACCTCTTCGTGGGCACTGCTACGGCGGGTCAGGTTGTCTATACCCAGACGGGGAAACTCAGTTTCGCTTCCGGCGGGGACACCACGGTCTACCCGAGTCCAACAAACAATAGCTTCATGATAGTCTCGGGGGCCGCCACGGCTCAGATGCCCTATTCGCTGGCCACCTATGCCGGGAACATCAACGGCAGTGTGGACGGTAGTCTCGTCCTTTCCCGGAACGCTGCAATCCAGTCAGCGACCGGCGACATCCGGATTCACGTGGGCAACGACCTCAATTTGATCGGAGGAGGCTCCAGTAACGACCCGAATAAGAATCTTGGCGCCATCAGGACAACGGGCGAGCGAAGTACCGTGACGGGCTCGGGACCCTACGTCGACTATCAGACCGATTCCAGCGGCAACCTTATACTGGATAGCAACGGGAATCCCATTCCAAAGCCCTACCGGTATATCGATTACTACAGCTTCCAGGGCGGCGGGGATATCGTCCTTGATGTCGGGGGTAATGTGGTGGGTACCCTCAACCCGAATGCATGGTTCTACGAAGGTAGATCAATAACCACAGCGCAAGGGATCAAGTACTATCCGGTCACAGCTTCCTTCTCGCAGGTGGTCAACCAGACGCAGGAGGTCACGCAGGGGATCGTGACTATGGCCGGAGGCGACATATCCATCAAAGCTGGAGGCAATTTCGACACTGTCCAGGTAGGGACGTTCGGGCAAGGGAACCTCCAGATCTATTCCGGGGGGAACATGGCAGGCCGCTTCCTGGTGCAGCAGGGGACGGGCGTGCTCAACGCCATGGGCAATTTCGGTGTTCCCAAGCAGATGATAGTGAGCTCGCTCGAAGCTGTCCCGCAGTTGATCGAGATGGGAGCGTCGCAGATCAGCGCATACGCCCAGGGGAACGTCGAAATCGGTGCTATCGTAAACCCCAACCTCGCCGAGCCTGCCTCGAGCAATTACTGGGACAACAGGTACGCTCAGAGTTCGTCTATAAGGCTGGCAGCTGCTACGGGCGATGTGAACATCTATAACTACGTGGACTCCAGCAAGTACGGCTACCTGAGCGGGACGAGCTATCTTCCGCCCTCGGTGCAGATTTCAGCGGGACGGGATATCCACGCGATGGTTTCCAGTACCCAGCTCCCGGCGCAGAGCGGAAGCCTGAGTATGCAAGCGGGGCGCGATATTCTCTTCGACTCACGCGTGACATGGGTCATGTCGGACGCGGACCTCAACACAGTATACCCCGGCCACCCGACCCTGAGTAAGCCATCCCCGGCCTATCTGAATACCGCGCATGCACCGGCTCCCGTCCACACAGGGGATGCGAGTCCGGTCATCATCTCGGCCGGGCGTGATTTGGTTGACGTTAACATTGTGCTCCCGAAGCTCGCTACCATTACGGCCGGAAGGGATATCGTTGACCTCGCGTATGCAGGGCAAAACCTAGCACCGGACGACGTGACGAGGCTCACAGCCTTTCGGGACATCGTATTTGGCCAGAGCGCCACAACAGCCACCGAATCGATTGTCGTGGGAGGGCCAGGGTACGTTGTAGTTCAGGCAGGCGGGAAAATCGATTTAGGTTATTCTGATGGTATTCAGACGGTTGGGAATTACGCAAACCCCTACCTCGGGGATACTGGCAGTTCTCTGGCAGTGGTGGCAGGACTCGCTCGTGAAATGACCGTACAGGAATTATCGAACTTCTTCGATAGCTTGCGCACTGCGGGAACCGATTACAGCAGCCGTTTGGCAGCCGGGGATACGGCAGGGGCTCAGTCGGTCGTAAATCAGGCGAGATCAAGCATCATCGGCCCCTTTCTGGACTCGGGGAGTGGGGGCGGAGATATCCTCATGACCTCATCACAGATTTCGACCACTGGCGGGGGCAGCCTCTTCATTGTCGCCACCGGAAAGCTGGACGTAGGAACGGCGACGCTCAAGAGCGCACAGAGCACCAACAACGAGAAGCAGACGGGTATTTTGACCCAGACCGGAGGAGGAATAAACGTTTTTGCGGAAGGCGATGTGAATGTGAACGAGGCCAGGATGATGACCTTCCAGGGAGGCGACATCACGGTATGGAGCGACCAGGGTAACATCAACGCCGGAAAAGGTGACAAAACAGCAGTTAGCGCAAGTCCGCCAAAATATATTTGTAACAATGGCGTCTGTTCGGTTACGTTTGCTCCTCCTGCCGTTGGGAGCGGCATACGGGCGCTCACGTACGCCCCGGGTGACAATGTGCCGGCCCCGCCGCCAGGGGATATATTCTTATTCGCACCACAAGGCGTCATAGACGCGGGCGAGGCGGGCATATCCGGAGGTAATGTGGTTTTGGGAGCCGTGACCGTGCTGAACGTTGCTAACATCTCCTTTTCCGTCGGGTCAGTGGGCGTGCCTGTGGCTTCCCAGGGTGTGACTCTGGGCGCTCTCTCCGGTACTACCAGTTTTGCGGAGAAGGGCGTCATGTCCCAGGATACGGGGGCTCTGGGATCATCGCAGGGCAAGGTTGGCGAGCGGCCTGTCGAAGATATCGTAGCGAAGTGGATCGACGTGAAGGTGACCGGCTTCGATTTGAGCCAGGGCGTGGGAGGAGGATCAGAGGACGAGGCCGGTGAGCAGTGATGAAAGAAACGATTTTCACCACCCATCCCGCCGCAGGCGGGATTAGAGACACGGAGAGCCACCCGCGTGGTAAAAGTTTGGTTGCTCGCGGGTACCCGGCAGAGCAACGATGCCCTGCGGGATAAGGGCATTGGCTACACCACGCGTAGCGTCGGTGTGTGTCCGGAACAGAATCTCCACTGTTACGGACACCGTACTATGCTCCCTGGAGCAACTCTCCGTGCCCTCTGTGCCTCTAGCGCAGCGGGTGGTGAGTAAAGATAGTTTCAGGTTTTGACAAAGCGGAAGGGAAGGGATGGAGGTTTTTGAATGACGGGAAAATGCTTTCGGAGAATTCTAGCCTGCGGCCTGCTGATCGCGGTTTTTGCGCTGGTCGCTAGCGTCGGATCGGCCCACGCCTCGTGGTGGGACGGCAAGTGGAAATACCGCAAGAAGATAGTTCTGGACACGACCCCCCAGGGAGCCGACATCAAGGAGGCTGTCGCCGACTTCCCGGTCCTGGTCAGGCTTCACTCGGGTAATTTCAATTTCGCCAACGCGAAGAACGACGGCTCGGACATCCGCTTCGTGGCCTCGGACGACAAGACACCCCTCAAGTACCACATCGAGGGGTTTGACCCGGCGGCAGAGATGGTCTTGATATGGGTCAAGGTCCCACGCCTTTCCCCTTCCTCCAACCAGGACTTTATCTGGCTCTACTACGGCAACAGCAGCGCTGCGGCTGCCCAGGATTCGGGCGGGACCTATGATACGCCCCAGCTCGCCGTATTTCACCTGGCCGAAAAAGAGGGCATCCCCAAGGATTCGACGGCATACGGAAACAACGGCAAAGAGTTTACCGGCGAGCTTGGCACGCCTGCGGCGATCGGCCGCGGCATCACGTTGAAAGGCGGCACCGAGCTGCTCCTGATCGGGAAATCCCCGTCCCTCAGTATTGCCAAGGGGTTCACCTTTTCCGCGTGGGTCCGACTGGCCCGGTCTCAGCAGGACGCGCGCCTTTTCTCCTGTGATGACGGCAAGCAGTCTGTTGTTATCGGCATCGACGGATCGAAGCTATATGCCACCCTTTCCGACCAAAAGAAAAAGGCTGTCACATCAACCCCCGTTGACCTGCCACAGCAGAAGTGGGTTCACGTGGCGGTCGCTGCCGAACCGGAAAAGAGCCTGACCGTGTACGCTGACGGCCGTGAGAGGGCAACGCAAAAACTTGCAGGGCCGCTGCCGGAGCCGGTCGCTGACATTGCTGTCGGCGCTTCTCCTCAGGGAAAGAACGCTTTTGCCGGAGACCTGGATGAAGTAGAGATCGCAGGCGCACCTCGATCTGCGGCCTGGGTGCGCGCAGCCGCAGTCGGCCAGGGACCGGATACGCCGTTTCTCTCCTACCTGGAAGAGGAAAGCTCCTCAGGCGGCGGAGAGAGCCTGACCGTTCACCTACTCGTCGTGACGGCGAAGGCAATTACACTCGACGGGTGGCTCGTCATCGGCCTCATCGTTGTCATGATTGCCGTGACCTGGATACTCTTCTTCAACAAGTTCATGATGCTGCGCAAGCTTAAGAAGGATAACGCCGCTTTCGCCGAATTTTTTTCCCGCTCCGACAGCGTTCGGGCTATGAAAGAAAAGGAAGATGGTTTCGAGAACTCCTCCATGCTGAGAGTGTATGGCGCTGGTCTTGAAGAGCTGGAGCGGAGGATAGGAAGGACCGACGGCCGCAAAGAGTTCACTGGCTTACCGGAGCGGGCGATCTCGGCCTTCAAGGCAGCGCTCGACAAAGCAGCGCTCCAGGAAAGCAAAAGGAATACGGCCGGTCTCCTTCTCTTTACGTTGAGCATTTCCGGTGGACCATTCATGGGATTGTTCGGGACAGTGTGGGGGGTTATCAATACCTTTGCCGGCGTGGCTGAGGCAGGGGAGGCAAACCTGGCTGCCATCGCGCCCGGCGTGGCATCAGCGCTTGCCTGCACCTTGATGGGTCTGACTCTCGCGATCCCGGCCCTTTTCCAATACAGTTACCTCTCTTCGGAAATAAAGGGTATCACCGCTGACATGAACGTGTTTATGGACGAATTAGCGACGCGGGTGGAGGAAGAATATGGGGGCAAGTGATGAGCAAGAATCCCTACGATGAGCTTGAGGTGATCGCCGAGCTGAACGTCGTTCCCTTGCTCGACTTGGCGTGGAACCTCCTCATCGTTTTTATTATGGTCGTCACCGCCACCGTCCAGGGTATCAATGTGAATCTTCCGAAGGCCAGCGCGGCTGCGAGCAATATCAAGCCCGCCACCAAGGCGATCACTATAACCGCCGACGGGACCATTTATCTCGACAGCTTTCCCGTGACCTTGCAGGACCTGGAGACGAGGCTCCAGCAGCTCAAGGCTGTTAATCCTGATTTTCCTGTAGTGATCAAGGGAGACGAGAAAATCTACTACAAGAGCGTGATCCAGGTCCTGGATATTCTCCAGAGGCTGGAGATCACTCAGCTGGGGCTTGTGACCCAGAAACTGGTGAAGTGAATAACAGACAGGTTGAGGTCAAGGTTAAGGTTGAGGTTTAGAAAGCAGCAAGGTCTGGAAGAGCAAAGGAGGATAAGTCGATGAAACCGAAAAAAAAGAAATCCTCTTCCCAAACGTATATCGTCACCGGCGCCGTGCTCCTCATCTTTCTTCTCCTGGCGGGAGGCATCCTCTACCTGGTCAGTACGGACAGCGGTGGCGGCAAGAAGGTGTTCATTGCGAAGGTAGACATAGTGCGGCCCAATGCCCTAGATAAGCCCCCGCCGCCCCCAAAAGAGAAACTCCCTGAACCCGAGGTTCAGAAAAAAGAGACTATCGTGGCGCCGGATTTGACCCAACAGCAGACGAGCAGCGCAAAAGGCGACGACAAACCCGCTGCGGACGGTCCCCTGGGGCTGGATGCTCAAGGCGGGGCCGGGTCGGATGGATTCGGACTAGCAGCCCGTAAAGGCGGCAGAGACGTGACCACCCTGGGAACCGGCCCGAAGGTCGGCGGAGGGAGAGATTTGGCTACGCTGTTGAGACAATACGCCCCCTACACACGGCTGGTTGAGGAAGATGTGAATAAGTTGGTGCGCAGGCGCCTCGAAGAGAATGGCGGCATCCCCAAAGGGAAGCTTGAGGCCCTGGCTGAGATCATCGTGGGTGACAAGGGAGACATCAGACAATTCAAAATTATCCGGCCTTCGGGGAACCGATCCATGGATGAAGCGGTAAAGGAATCTCTCAAATTTGCGAGGATAAGCCAACCCCTTCCCGAGGGTTGTCCCAGGGCCATGAACATCAAGATCATGTCGCAAGGATAGAGCACAGTGATCGGTGAACAGTGGCCAGTGGACGCACAACGGTTAACAGTAAGCAGTGAGCATTAGCAGTGAGCAGTAAGCAGAAAAAGCAATGATGAACAGACCGGCTTTTTTCATGAGACTTTCACAGACCTTTAACACGATTTTAACAAGTGCCTGTTAGCCTAGTCCCGGCATCAATGTGCAGTTTATCATAAGTGCAACTGGAGAGAGAATGACCCGGCGCAATCGGAAAAGATATAAGAATGCATACTCTTTTGTGATGATGCTTCTCCTGTTAAATTTTTTCCTGCCCGCTCCTGGCATATACGGCCAGACTCCTGCCAGGAGCGCCACCGCACAAGCTGCTGCACCGGGCGTGCCACAGACGGCCGAGACCAAGACAGCTCCACCTGTGGCGGGGGTGGGAGACGAAGCAGCCGGAGTCGACGAACTGGTCAACATCCTGGTAAAAAAGGGCGTCCTGAAACAGGAAGATGTGACTGCCGCGATGCAGAAAAAAGGTGAGCCGGGCAGTACACCCCTTGGAATCCTCACCGAGCTTCTCAAGAACAAGGGCGTGATCACTTCCGGAGATGCCGACAAGGTGGCGAAGAGCGCTGAGGCGGGAGCGGCGGCGAAGCCGGTCGTCCTTTACACCGAACGGGACCAGAAGGAAATGGAAAAGATGACCAAGCAAATGACCCAGGACCTCATCAAAAAGGACAGGGAGAAGCTAAAAACAGAGGTCAAGGATGAGGTCCTCGACGAGACGAGAAAGGAGATCCAGTCCGCTGCTGCGCCCGAGTGGACCAAACGGATCC
The DNA here is from genome assembly GCA_035315185.1 of Syntrophorhabdales bacterium. Classification (GTDB taxonomy): domain Bacteria; phylum Desulfobacterota; class Syntrophorhabdia; order Syntrophorhabdales; family WCHB1-27; genus JADGQN01. The sequence goes on from DATFYE010000057.1 coordinate 45,152, forward strand.
GCTTCGGCGGCGACATACGCCTCCGCTATGAGGGCGACTACTTTGGCAACAACAACGCGACCTTCCTCGATCCGAATAACCCCAGCCAGACCCTGAACAGCACGACGGAGCGTGATCGTCTACTGGTCCGGGCCCGCCTCGGGGCCACAGCCGATGTAAACGACGTTACGGAGGTGGGCGTCCGGCTCAGCACGGGCAATACGACGAATCCGGTCACGGTCAACCAGACCATGGGCACCTATGAAAACAAATGGAGCGTGGTTCTGGATCTGGCGTATCTCAAGATCAAGCCGCTTCCCGGCCTGACCCTCTGGGGAGGGAGAATTCCCAATCCGTTCTTCTATTCCAACCTGGTATGGTATGACGACTTAACCTTTGATTCAGTGCTCGCAAGCTACACCCGGCCGCTGACCGAAAGGCTGAGCGTATTCACGAGCGCAGGAGTCTTCCCGATTCAGGAGCTCGAATTCAGCACAAAAGACAAATGGCTTTACGCAGGGCAGCTCGGTCTGGAGTACAAGCCGATGGATGGATTGACCGGCAAGCTCGGTGCGACTTACTACTACTATGAGAACCTGCAGGGTGTGCCGATCAATCCGCTCAATCCCAACAGCTGGCAGCAGTACACCGCCGCACCTTTCCTTTCGAAGGGCAATACGGTGTTTAACATCAATCCGCTCGCCACCTCACCTGCTCAGTACCAACTGGCGCTCGCGTCTAATTTCCACGAGCTCAACCTCACCGGCAGGCTGGATATCGCTTTCTGGCAACCGGTCCATGTGGTCTTCCTGGCTGATTATGTGAATAATCTCGGCTTCGATCGGTCACAGGTGGCTACGCTCACGGGCAATCCCTATGTGAAAGAGACCAATCAGGGATATCAGGTCGGCGTATCGGTCGGCCATCCGATAATGAACCGTTTCAAGGACTGGAGGCTATACGCCTACTACAAGTATCTTGAAGCCGACGCTGTTGTGGCTGCGTTCACCGACCCGGATTTTCATTTGGGCGGTACGAATGCCAAGGGGTGGTACTTCGGGGGCGAACTGGGACTGGCCAAAAACCTGTGGCTCTCTGCCAAATGGTATACCACTAACCAGATTGATGGCCCGCCACTCGCCATCGATTCCCTGTTCGTGGACGTCAACGCAAGGTTCTAATGCAATGCCAAACCAGAATTTTACGACACTCGACACTCGACACTCGACACTTTTCAGCGAGGTGTAACTGTGTTAGCATCCTGGATGAAAAAGTTCGGTATAGTCGCTCTCGGAATTGTCGCGGGCCTGGTGATCGGCATCGTCTACGGCCACATACGACTGCAAAGCCTCGACAAAGTCTACCAGGCCAAGATCAAGGACATTAATCAGCGCCTGAGCCAAGTCCAACGACGATACACGCAGGGAGTGGCGGCCCAGAACGATCTGGAACAGCAGAAGATGAGCGTCCAGGAGGAAGTCGATAAACTGACAAAGGAAAAAGGGATGCTAGGCGCCCAGCAGGCAGAGCTGAAAACCAAAGCTGATGGACTGGAAGCGCAGGTAGCTTCTCTCGAGAAAAAAAATGCATCGGTCGAAGCAAGGGCAACATCACTCGACTCGAAGAACCATGAACTGACTGAACGCCTGAACAAGGTCGAGGCGGACCGAAATACACTCGACCAGAAGCAGCGGCAGACGCAGAAGACGCTGCAAGATACGGAAAAGGCCCTGAGAAACCTGGACCAGAAGTACGACCAGTGCGCGGAACATAATGCCCGTCTCTATATCATTGCCAGCGAGGTGATCAAGAAGTATCAGGACAAGGGTTTCCTGGGCACCCTTGCTGAAAAAGAGCCGTTCACGCAAGTCAAGAAGGTAGAGATGGAAAAGCTGGTGCAGGATTACAAGGACAAAATCGACCAGCAGAAGATGAAGACGAAATAGAAAAAGTCAAGGCATGACCCCGGTTTCACCACAGAGGCACAGAGAGAGGTATTTGAAGGAGAGAAGACAGTATCCGTATCCAGAACAGTGGAGGTTCTGTTCCGGATACACACCGACGCTTCGCGTGGTGTAGTAAGTACCTTATCCCGGAGGGATGCGGCTGACCGGATATGGCCGTCTCCCCATATCCGGTCGGAGCCTGTATATGGCATTCCTCGGTGCCCTCTGTGCCTCTAGCGAAGCGGGTGGTGATCCAAAACCGTTCTTGCGCGTTAACAAAAATCATGAAACATCGAAGGAGGAAAGGAATGAAGATGAGTTGTAAGATTGCGACATTGATGCTTACGTTGGCGATTACCGTTGCTGCCGTCATGCCGTGTATGCTTTGTGCGGCCGAGCAGAAGCAACCGGCTGCGACCGCAGCCGCGCAGAAGCCCGGCGTCGTTGCCGTGGTCAATGGTTCGGACATCCCGGTGGACGATTTCTACCGCGAGATGAACCGTCTGCAGCGCCTGCTGCTGCAGACCGGCAAACCTCTCACCTGCCCGCAAATCACCAAGCTCCGGACAGAAGTGGTAGAGGGATTGGTGCGGCGCGAGCTGCTCTACCAGGAAGCAAAGAAAAGCGTAAAGGTCACCGAGGCTGAGATCAACGAGGAAATGAAGAAGCTGAAGGAGCAGTATCCGAGCGAAACCGACTTCACGAACGCCCTGAGCGTAATGAAAATATCGTCTGCAACCTTAAGAGCACAGGTGGAACGCGCTCTGTTGATTCAGAAGCTGATCGAAACGCAGTTTGCTTCCAAGGTCGTGGTTACGGACAAAGAGATATGGGCCTACTACGACCGGAACCGGGAGTCCTTCCGCCAGCCGGAACAGGTGCGGGCCAGCCAGATTCTGATCAAGACGGACCCGCGCTGGGACGACGCTAAGAAAGCTGCCGCCCGCAAGAAGATCGAGGAGATCAAACAGAAGATCCAGCAGAAGCAGGATTTCGAGTCTCTGGCGCGCACCTATTCGGAAGATCCGAGCAGCGCCAAAGGCGGAGACCTGGGCTACATCCGCACGGGCCAGGTGCTGAAGCCTTTTGAGGAAGCTCTCTTCGTGCTCAAGCCGGGCGAAGTGAGCGATATCGTGGAGACCAGCCTCGGCTACCACCTGATCAAAGCCACCGACCGCAAGCCCGAGATGACCGTCCCCTTCGAGACCCTGAAGGACCAACTGCGCATGCTCATGAAGCAGGAAAAAGGGCAGCAGGAAGCAAACGCGTACATCGCCAAAGTGCGGGAAAAGGCCAAGGTGGAGATCTTCCTCCCCTCGGAAGAATAGATCTTATGGATCTGCCTAGGCTGTAACCGAGGACAAGACTTTATCTCACGCCCAGTCGCTGCGCTCCAGACGCTGTCCTACGCGTCATTAGTCGAGATCGCCTCCCCAGTGAACGCCGATACTGAACCAGCTTGACATCTATAAGTCTCTAGCGTAATGTATTATGCAATATGCGTAACGTGAAGCGCGGAACGCGATGTGCGTAATAAAGGAAGGAGCACTGCATGAACCCTTTTAAGCTGACGCCTATCCTTACCGGAGAGGCTTTCTGCAACCGGGAGAAAGAGCTGGAAGATCTCAATAGACATGCCGTCAATTCTACGCATGTGGTACTATTCTCCCCAAGGCGTTTAGGGAAGACGTCTCTTGTCCTGCGCGTAATGGACCGCTTTAAGGAAAAGCGGTGTCTTGCCGGATATATCCCCCTTGCTTCAGTTCTCGGACAGGAGGATTTTGTCGGGAGACTTACGGCCGGTGTGGTCAAGTGCCTGGGTAAGGACATCACTTCGGGTTCATTGATAGAACAGCTTAAGAGGTTCTTTACTCGCATCGTTCCTTCAATCGATCTTAAGCCGGAGGGTGTGAGCATTTCTGTAAAATACGACCGAGATGTGTCCTTCTACGTTCTTGCTGAGGATATTTTCGAGAGTCTTAATAGATACCTCGAAAACAAAAAGGCAAGATGTCTCCTCGTCTTTGACGAGTTCCAGCAAATCACCGGGCTGCGAGAAAATAGCATCATCGAATCAGTTCTCCGGGACAATATCCAGATGAGTTCCCGCATTTCCTGCTTTTTTGTCGGGAGTCGGCGCAGGATCTTGAAAGAGATGTTCATGGACAGCAAAAGGCCTTTCTATAAGATGGCTGTTTCGTACCAGCTCGGCAAGATTCCCCAGCAAGAGCTTGTAACATTCATAACCGACCAGTTCGATAAGACCGGAAAAAGATGCGATGCAAAGCAGGCGTCCAGAATCTACAGCCAGATGGAGGGTCACACATACTACGTCCAGAAGCTCGCGCATTTTGTCTGGGACCGATGTGATAAGCGGGTGACCGAGGACATGGTGAGCGCTGTTGCGAAGGAAGTGCTTGAAATAGAAGCGGGCGATTTTCAAAGCATCTTCGACGCTCTTAACCAAACAGAGAAGCGTCTGGTGGTTGCTCTTTCGCAGAAACCAACCTCTCGGCTTTACGAGAGGGACTTTCTTGATCGCTTCCATTTCCCGGGTAGTAGTATCCAGCGGCCCCTGAAATCACTTCTCGACAAGGACATCCTCGAAATAGGAGAGGGAAGAATCTACCGCATAACGGACCCTCTCTTCGCGCAATGGTGTCGCGCTTCGTCAATACCATCCTTGCCTTAACCAACGAGCTTCCGAGTGTGGCGGGAACCAAATCTCTACGGCTCCCAGGAAGGATAGGCGTACTCATCTGTGCATATCTCTCCTGGCGTTTATCCTCACAGGATGCTTCGCTATCGGCGTACATCGGCGATGAAGATCTTATCCTCGGCGCCTCTGCGGTGAATACAAGTTCTTGACCGCAACCTTTCACAAAATTTTGACCTGCCTTTAATCACCCTGTAACACCCTGACCCTATACTGCTATCAAAAGGGACGGAATTTCTTGACACACCTTGTCAATCAATTATTAAAAAAACTTTAACTTGACTTTCATCACGGTGACACAACAGAGAGGTATGCTGGTATCGTAATGAGCGAGTTGATGAAAGACCTTTCGCAGTACCGAAAGACTGCCAGGCCGGAAAAACTGACCAGGCTTTTGGAGATCATGAAGCTTCTCGCGGATGAAAAATTCACCGGCTACATAAAGGTGAACTTCAGCCAGGGCGGGATCGGCAGAATAGAAAAATTCGAAGAGATCCTGAGAGAGGAGATAGCACGATAAGGAAATTGAATGGCACATAACACGTAACATTCAACACACAGAAAAGGAAATTTAATGACACTTAACACTTAACACCAAACACTAAACACACAATGTTCTAACCCGGGTACTTTGCTGACGGGGACCCCGTAACCAGGAAGCCCGAATCGAGAGCCGCTTTTGCGCTTGATTCGGGCTTCTTTGTTGTGGGGTCACCCCGGAAGGTTTAACCGGGGATCAAATGATAAGGAGGTGATGCGAGGAGAACAAAGGGATAAAAAAAGAGAATATCGGCGCATGGGTTTGAGGAGACCACGGGCTTCACGTGAAGCAAAGCCCGGGCAACCGGGCACGGAAGGTCACAAGCCCCGACAAAAATGGTCCGAAGGGCCTGAATCGGGGAAAAAAACAACAAAGCTTTGAACGAAAAAGGAGGATTTAGCATGAAGAAGATGTTAGGTATTTTAGTAGCACTCACGCTCGTGCTTGGCATGGCCGGGCACGGTAGCGCTACCACCACCGTTTGGAACAACGGCGATCTGGTCCGGGTGGTCTACGACACGAGTTACAGTGGGATTACACCGACTGGCGGAACAAATCAGTGGTACACCGACCTGGGCTCCCTCGCGAGCCTCAACGGTCAAACAAATGACGTGGTGGGGAGCAACATCACCGACCTGACGGGTCAGCCCCTCAGCAAACTCCAGGTGGCCTACTTCGTGTACGGGCCGTCCCCGTCCTATATCGGCGCCGGGAGCACCTTGATCGATAAGGGCAGCTTCTCATCTCTGGCCGGCGGCATGAACGGGATAAAAGGCATATTTAATACGGGTGCGCCCTCGACCGATACCTTCCAGGACCTCCAGTCCGACGCTCCACATGGCTACTGGGCTGCGATGAACGGTGCCGGCGCCTATTATGGCAGCTACGGTAACTTCCTTACGATCGGCGCTGCCGAAGCCGCCCTGAACGGGCTCACCACGGCCGGGATCCAGTGGGGACTCTACGGCTTCACCAATAGTACCGGGATCGGGAATGCGGGCACCCTGTACACCAACACGGACGGGTCGCAATTCGTGATCCAGACCTTTATCAACACGGACGGCAAGGCCTATACGGAGATCAACCCGACCAGTGCCGCCGTGCCCATTCCCGCCGCTGTGTGGCTGCTCGGATCCGGCCTTCTGGGCCTGATCGGCATCCGGAGGAGAACAGCGTAAAGAGAGCGCGGTAGCGCTCACCGGAGATGATCCGGTAGAATAGCACCAAACACATAACGAACACATAACGACAAGGAGAAAAGACATGAAGAAACTTTCGATGGCATTAGCAATAGGAGTTTTGGGGCTGTCCATGGCCGGCGCATGCTTCGGCGGAGCCACGGACATGAACATCAATATCTATGGCGCATCGGCCCAGGTTGACTTCTGGAGCGCCCTTGCCCCTACGTATCTTAACGCCGGGGCAGGTGCAAACTGCACGGGGGCACCCGCCGCCAGCTGCGTTTCGTTCACGCCTAGCGACGGCACCCCGGCGGGCGTCTACTATCACGGCGCCAAGTATACAGTCTGCGAAGCTACGGGGCCCTGCACTGTGGGCGGCGTGGCCGCGGGCGACACGTTCAGGATCAGGGTTGGTGCCTATGACTCGGATGACGGGATCATGGGTGTCCTCGGCCAGGCGAACCCGGGCGCGGTGGACGTGATGAATTGTCCTACCACCGGAACGGTGAATGGGCACGGTCTGAACTACAGGACCCTGATGAACACTCTTGCGGGCGGCGCCGCTCCCTCCAATCTGGACTGCTTCCCCGTCACCCTCGGAGCCGCCGACGTGAGTGGCTCGACCATCGTCCAGAGTTCGGAAGGGCAGTTGAAGGGTCCTAACGGCCCAGGCAGCGTGACACACGGACTCAGCCTGGCGCTGGGCGGTGCTGCCGGGCCTGCGATACTGAGAGACCTCGGCGACTTCGTCGCGAATCCTCCCACGGTGAAGACCTGTGGCGCAGGGTCTGTTGGTCTCACCGACAACCATCCGTTTATCGTTCCTTTCTGCTTCTTCGCCAATAAGGACGCGAAAGCAGTCGGCGATGGACTGCTGGCGGCTAACCTCACGAACGTGACCAAGGCCATGGCCCAGCAGATCTTCACCGGCATCGCCACTGACTGGCACCAGTACTTCCCTGGTGGCGTTAATCCCATTGCCGCGGGAGCGGCTATAACGGGCTGCATGCGCGTGGCCGGATCAGGCACGCAAGGGGCCTTCCAGTCGGTCGTCATCGACGCGAATAAGATCGGCCCCAACCTGCCGACCCTGGACAGCAGCATCCTCAGCAATAACCTCTGGTTCAACAACAGCTCTACTGATATGCTCAACTGCATCGACGGCACCCCCGGCGCCATCGGCTTTGTCGACTGCGACAAAGCTCTCGGGGCCCATACGTATCCCGTAGGCGGGCTCACGTACAACGGCGTTACGGGCAATGCGGCCAACATAAAAAACGGGCTTTACGAGTTCTTTACCCTGGAGCACATCTTTGAGCCCAGCGGGGGGTATGCGGGCAATCTGGGTGCTGCCGTGAGCAACCTGTTGACCTGGTCGAAGACCAATCTCCCTGCCAGCAAGGCCGGAACGTGGACGCTCTCCAACGGGATGACGTTCTCCAAGCCGACCGACTGGGTAACGCCGCCTGCGGTGGGCGCGTACGACGCCGGCACATGCTACGAGTAAGCTGAACGGAGCGTAATGCCGTGTGAGCAAAAGGGGCCCCCGACACGGGGGCCCCACTCTAACCGGAGCGGGAAGTAACGAAAGGAAGTTGAAAGCATGAAGAGGTTGAAAGCATGAAGAGATGGATCAAAGCAGCAGCTCTTGCAGTTTTTATCGCAGCCTTTCTCTGGCTGACCCCCGGAGCAAACGCGTCCATGCTGACGTTTGACGCGAACGATGGAGGCGTGAAAACGTACTGGATCGACAGCACGGGCTATATTTGGGGAACACAGCCTGGCTTCAGTTCGACGGGAGGTCATCCCGGTGGTTACATATCCGGGAACGTCGGGAGCAGCGTTGACCAGCGCCTCTATTCCTTCGAGGTCTCCGGCACCGCGATCGGCAACCTTACCAGTCAAACGCTTACGGTCGATTACAGGAGCACGGGAACCATTAACGCGCCGACCGGAGCAGACGTCCGTTTTTATATCACGGACGGCGGCTCCAACTTCTTCGTCAGCTCCAGTCTCGGTGGTCCCAACACGGGCGATGTTTGGCAGACGCTTAGGCTGTTGGTCAACGCGGGCAACTTTACTCAAGTGAGCGGCACCGGCGATTTTGCGACGGTTGCCGGAAATCCGTTCTATGTTGGCCTGCTTTTCAGCAACGGCGATTTTTCAAGCAACAGTAATCTTGGATTCACGAGCACGAGCGGCGCGACTATATCCATCGATAATTTCGGAACCCCTAATAGCGCCGTGCCCATCCCCGCTGCCATATGGCTTCTCGGCTCGGGGCTGGTCGGTTTGATAGGAATCAAGAAAGCAGTACGAAGGTAAAATCTTTCCTTACATGAGGAGGATTAAAAAATGAAAAGGTTGTTGTTCTTAATGGTAATGGTGACTCTGGCCTTTATTGGCTCGACTGTCGCCTACGCTGATTACTCGTTTACTTTTACGAGTAATGATGGCTCGTACAATGTCACCGGAACTCTTACTACGCCATCCAATGGAAACGGGCCGTTAACCGTTTTAGGTGGCTCTGTAACCGGAACCGGTACCTCCAACGGGGGTATTGCCTATTCCGTTATTGTGAATCCGATTGCCCCCTCGGTAACGAGCATTCGGCCGTACAGTGCGTTGCCCGGTAATGGTACCGATTTAATCTTTGATAACCAGTTAACTCCCGGTTCGGACCCTTTTCTCGATGGTAATGGATTGGTGCTTCAGGCTAACAACAGTTTCTTAGCAAGTAACGGTTCATCCTATAGTTCATCCTACCTCAACATATGGGGCAACGGCCCTGGGTCCTATACAGTCTTCGCGTTAGGCTACGATAACACTAACCAAAAAGAATTGTATGGACCCCAATTGAACGGAACAGCAAACATTAGCCCCATAGCTGGCGCTCCCGTCCCCATCCCGGCTGCGATCTATCTGTTCGGTTCCGGAATGGTCGGGCTGGTAGGTCTGAAGAGGAAGTTTCTGGGCTGCTAGTCGTTGTTATCGGACATCACTGCAAGAGGGAGCACCCCTTCTATGTCCACCATTTCCCCCCCGTGCTCCCTCTCTTTTTCACGAAAAATTAACTCTTCCTCAATATAATCTTAACACTATGACGTTACCGTAATGGTAGCGACAATCAGGGTGGGGTGTTTCCAGAAAACTTACGTGTAAACCGGCAGCATGATTCCCTCCGATAAGTGACTATTCGGCCACTCATGGGGGAATAGTATTGCTGCGGAAGGCAAAGAAAATCTTGAAGAGCACTGCTGTGGAGAGAGACAGATGCAGTTCAAAATCCTTGTAGTGGATGACGAACAAGATATAATCGAGCTGATCTCGTCCAATCTCCAGCGCGAGGGCTACACCGTAATTCTGGCCATGACCGGTGAAGAGGCGCTCGAATTGCTCAAGACAACAACGCCGGACCTTATTGTACTCGACCTCATGCTGCCTGGGATCCAGGGCCTTGAGGTTTGCAGGCAGATCCGGGCACTGCCGGAGCACGCTGACATACCCATCCTCATACTGAGCGCCAAAGGCAGTGAGGTAGACCGCATTCTCGGTCTGGAGATGGGGGCCGACGATTACATGACCAAGCCCTTCAGCGTACGGGAGCTGATCTCCCGGATCCGCGCGGCCCTCCGAAAATCGGCCAAGGCGCACCCCCCTAAAAAGACCGCGCATGAGCGCACGTTCTCCCACAAGCAGCTCTTCATCGACTTCGACAAATATGAGGTAACAATAAAGAACAAGAAGGTTGAGCTGTCGCCCATTCAGACAAAGCTGCTCTTCTTCTTTGCCAAGAATCCGGGAAGAGTTTATTCGCGCGACCAGCTTCTCGATCAGGTCTGGGGCGGAGAAGTCTTCGTGACGCCGAGAAACGTGGATGTCCACATCAGCCGCCTGAGAAGGCTGATCGAGGAAGACCCGCAGAACCCGGCCTATATTGTGACGGTAACGAGCGTGGGCTACAAGTTCGACGATTCGAAGGCTTGACCCTCGTAACCCTTCATCCTCTGAAACTCGTTTAGCCGTCCTCATTCGACGCTGATACTCCATTTTCACTCTAGCCCTTAATACTGCTGCAGCGGTTGAGTCTTTCCGACTACGGGCGGAAAATTTTTCCCACAGTCTACCTCTCTTAGATGATGAGGTTATGTCAAAGCTAAAGCCAAAGTTCTACCACCCGCTTCGCTCCACCGGCTGCATCGGAATGACGACACAACGAGGGCGAGCCGGCATTCACGGCATGGCACATGCATTAGTCGGACGATAAATGGATGTGAATGTTTCGGTTGGGCGGGTTTAGCGTGAGCGATCTTGTCCGATAACACCATGAGGGCTCGCTGCACTGGCCCCTACATCAATCTCTTCAGGAGTGAATAATGAAAGACGGCGGAAAAGTGAACATCAAGCTGATTGAAACAGATCCTGATTACAGAGAGCGCCACACACCGTGGACCGAGGCCATGGATTCATTCCTCAGAGATTCATTCGTTAAAAGGGCCGGGGGAGTGAGGATCGTAGTAAAAAAAACGGGAGGCAAATACGTGCTGGTCGCCGGGCATCACCTTCTCAAGGCGGCCAAGGCATGCGGGCTCAAGGATGTCTACGTCGACGTTGTAGACTCTGGCCAGGAAGAGTATCTAAGCCACTTCGCAGAGGTCGTTGCCGATAACTGCAGAAGAAGAGAGACGTTTCATGAGTTGTGCGCTCACTGTTAGAGCGGCATCCCTGCCGCACACGCAACAGGCGCACTTTCTCATGTGCTCGATACCGTCAAGCGCGCGGTGCGCCCGGATAGCCTCTTTTTCTGATACCTTGTATGCTGCTCCGCAAAAGGGGCACGTGTGCTGATAGTTAAATCTCATCTTGTTGAGATCCACTGAGAAACTTTTTTCACACTTGCTGCATTGCACGTCCGTTTTCAGAGTCTCCATCGCATCATCTCCTTAAGCTCTCTCCCGGCTTCAATCTCTGCGGTCCGGCCTGTCTGGCCGAACCCGAATCAGGAAACAGGGTTGAGACATTACTGCGCTCGGTCCCGCGCCGGCGTCTGCCTGAGGGCTCGCGACCCGCGGCCGGACGCCTGATCCGGGCCATGAGGTTGACGGGAGATTCATTCCGTCGCCTTGCCCTTTCTTCTCGTGCTACCATAACGAGAACCATAACAAGGAACAGAACCGGAAGGCTGCCCCAGACTATAGAGACTGTTTCCATTTGTTTCTCCTTCACGAACATTTACTCTGCATCAACACTTACCCCCTTACCTGGCGGGAGAGGTGGGAGGGGTTCATTCAAAGTCTAAAAATAGACTAACAAAAAGATATTTAGAGAAGATTAAGGCCAGATTAAATCTTGATGAAAAACGAGCTGCGTGAAGCCCCGCTCTCGCAACGTATTGTGGACCCCGACGCCGAGTTAACAGACAATTAATTATTGTGTCATCAAGCCGTAATATCTCCCAGGTAAAATTTGCCCTCACTGGTGATTGCACCACGGCCGGTGAAGTTGCCCATCATGCTCGACACATCCTCGCAGGGGAGAACTGTCGCAACGGCGGTAGCCTATCTCGGGCTATACTGGGCCTGAGGGTGGCGTTGGCAGATGGGAGTGGGGCTATCCGCCAATTTTGATAAGCGTATCGCGTGCCAACAAGAATCTAATGAAGGGTGAGGGTAGCGCCCCAATAAAGCAAGGGCCCGAAGCGAGCTGCAGGCTCCACTCCGGGCCCCGGGGCTCCCTGGTATCTGCATACAGACCGGCAGAGTCCCCCTGACATTATACCGCAATTTCCATTCCCACGTTATATTTCATCTCTCGCTCATGAGAACCGGAGCTTCCGATACTTCTTTTGGCGATGCCTACTCCCTATTACATTGACGCAGCTTACAACCAAATCCTTGCAATGGTCACCCTTGCTTCGCTAGAGGATAATTTTCGAAGACGATGAAGCCATGGCATAATAGGCAGTGAAAGAAGACGCAATTCTCAAGAGGGGATTTTCGCTTGGTAGATAAAAATCTGGTCATGCGCAAGCTGGCGGACCTGGAGCAGTATCTGGATCAAATACGCGAGTTCTCCAAGATCACACAGAGAACGTACGCCAGTGAATGGAAGACACAAAGGGTCGTGGAAAGAACGCTCCAGATGATGATTGAAGTTTGCGCCGATATTGCCGCTCACGTGGTTTACCTCTGCCCTTATGTGCCCATCGTCCGTCGGTCTTTCTCGCCCCTTTCTCCGGACGTCTCCGTCGGCAGATATGAAGTCCAGCGGGTCCGTGGTTAGCGTGCGGTGATATAATGAGTGATGCCATTTCTTCTGCTAACGAGGGTTAAAGTCAAACGCGCCACCCTGGTCTTCTTCGCAGTTCTCGTGATTGCTGCGCTGTATCTTGCACCATGTTATCTCGTTTTTTCGCAGACGCCGGAAAAGTCAGATGCGGTTATCCTGTTGGTTGGGGTAAAAGATGAGGCGAGGTACAGAGAGGCCGTACAACTTATCCGCGAGGGCTACGCCGAATACCTTGTCATTCCCGCTCTGAATAAGGTAATGAGAGCGTTACCAGACCGATCCTTGACCAAAGCACTCCCCGTGCCGTTACCGCCGGCAGGAGCTTACAAAACAGGTGGAGAGACCGAGAACACGCATCTTGAAATAGCCCAGGCCAGGCGGATAATGGCAACCATGGGCTTCACATCGGCAATTTTCGTCAGTTCTCCTTACCACATGCGCCGGATCAAGCTGATAGCAAGTAGGGTGTTCTCGGGCACCGCGAATACGCCAACCTTTAGACTCTACTTTGTGCCGACGCGCTATGAAACCCATCGATTGTGTTGCTGGTTTTTGAAAACGCGCGACCTGAAATTTGTCTCCTCAGAATACGCGAAAATGTCCTGGTTCCTTATCTACACCTGCTTTCCTGGACCCTGAGAAGCGGAACTTCCGATACCTCTTTTGTTGATGCCTCTACCCCCTAGGAGCGCAGGGAGCCTCTAGCATAGTGGCCTTCTCTCGGTCTTTACATCGTCCTTCGTCCCAGCCGAAGGCGGTCGCCCCTCGTTTGTTGCCCCAGTGTCCCCAGTGATTTCTATTAAGGCAGGTGAAATATGGCCAAGCGCGCTTTGATAACCGGTATCACAGGTCAAGACGGGTCCTACCTGGCGGAGTTTCTGTTGTCTAAAGGGTATGAAGTTCATGGCCTCATCAGAAGAGCAAGCACGTTCAACACAAGCAGGATTGACCACATTTATGCAGATCCCCACCAAGTCGGCACACGTCTCTTTCTCCACTATGGAGACCTCTCCGATGCGGGCCAGCTTTCCCACCTTGTCTACAATGTGCAACCCGACGAGATATACCACCTAGCGGCACAGAGTCATGTGAGGGTGAGCTTCGACATGCCCGAGTATACGGGCGACTCTACAGGCCTCGGAACAACGAGGCTCTTGGAGGCCATACGGCGGAGCGGCATTGCTACTCGGTACTACCAGGCGTCTTCCTCGGAGCTTTTTGGCGCCTCTCCTCCTCCTCAGAACGAGACGACACCCTTCTACCCCCGAAGCCCTTACGCGGCAGCAAAGCTGTACGCTTACTGGATGGCGGTCAATTACCGGGAAGGCTACAACCTCTTTGCCTCCAACGGCATCCTCTTCAACCACGAATCCCCAAGGAGAGGAGAGACATTTGTCACGCGCAAGATCACGCGCGCCGTTGCGAGCATTATCGCGGGATACCAGAAAAAGCTCTACCTGGGAAACCTCGATGCGAAAAGGGACTGGGGATTCGCGCCCGAGTACGTGGAAATGATGTGGCTCATGCTGCAACAGGAGACACCCGACGACTACGTCGTGGGCACGGGCACGAGTTACACCGTTAGGGATTTTGTGGAAGAGGCCTTTCGGTATATGGGGATCGGCATAGAGTGGCGCGGTGAAGGGAAGGAGACCGCAGGGATCGCCAGTGGGCTGAATGGTGGTTGCGCAAGCGGAATCGCCCCCGGACAGGTGCTGGTGGAGGTTGACCCGAGATACTTCAGGCCTACCGAAGTGGAGGCCCTCCAGGCCGATATCACGAAGGCGAGGAAGAAGCTCAATTGGTCACCCCGCGTCACGTTCGAGGACCTGGTGAAGATCATGATGGATTATGATGCCAAGTTCCTCCACCTGGACGCTCCTTGTCAAGGCGTTGCGATATCGAAAGAGAAGGGCTTCGGCTACACGAATCATGATTTTGCGCTGAACGAGAGAATACGCGAGCACTGAGTTTCAGCAGTGAGTGCCGAGCAAAGCTCGCATGAGGTTTAGAGGGTCTTGTCATGCAAAAAAAACTTAGTCACCTTCTACTGATAACGATCTTGTTAGTTGTCAGTTGCGGAAATAACGTATGGGCTAAATTGTATCCTTCTGGAACGTATTATATCGATGCAACGAACGGGAGTGACTCTTCAGCGACCCCGACAAATATCAACACGCCGTGGAAAACGCTTTCTATGGTGACGAACAACACCTTCTCCGCGCCCACCACAATAGCCCTTAAGAAAGGCGAAACCTGGAACGGGTTTTTGCTTATACCCTCCTCTGGGACACTTGGAAATGAATTTACTGTTACCTCTTACGGCACAGGAGCTAAACCCATCATCAAGAGGACGGCGGTGATAACTGACCACACCTCTACGGGATGGACGAATGTGGGCGGTGGGAGAATCTGGTCATATCCTCAAACAGTCTCGACGTGCCTGTACGAAAACGGGCGTATGCTCAAAAGAGCGACCAGCTCGGCATTAAGTGATGGAAGCTGGTACAGTACGACGGGTATCGTATATTACACGCCCAAGAATGGCAGCAGCCCCGCAGACAACCTCATTGAATATGTAACAGGAGCAAGTATTTCCATTGATAAAGATTACGTTACCATAGACGGAATAGCATTTACTCAGGGACAAGTCTGGTGCCACTCGACCTTGAACCGAACGAATTTGACGATCAAAAATTGTGACTTCTACCATATGTACGGCGGGATTCTTTATTTAGGTGGGGGTGGTGCTGGTTATAAAACTATATCAAACTCAACCATAGATAATAACACCTTTGATTACAACTCCACCAATATTTATCTTTACGAGGGTTGGTTTGAGGGCACTATTATCAGGAACAACACTATAACACATTCAAATCTTACCTATTGGGGAGAGCATACCGGGCCGTGCGGTGATGCAGACGGCATATCATTACAAAATCAAACTAATGGAACATTTGAAGGAAACAATATAAGCGGTGGCTGCTATGGGTCAGCAGGTATCACTCATTGGATTAACCCATCGGCAACCTCCACTAATAATGTTTTTACAAGGAACCACATTCATGATGTTGAAGGTGGTGGGATAATGACGGGTGGCGGCGCAAATGACAGACAAACTGATACGATTACCTACAATACTATAGAGAACTTTGGAAGTGGGACAACGTGCGTACCGTATGAAGGTGCCTGGGGTGGAATAAGGATAGATAAGAGACAGACATCGGCAACACCCTCTCTCGTTGCAAACAACACGATTTACAACGGTGACATAGGCATCTTCCTTGCTTCGTTGAGCGACTACTATATAGTTAAAAACAACACTGTCAATAAAATGAGTAAGTATCTTATAAGAAATAATGGACACAATTTGCACAATATCTTTGACAATAACATCTATTATCAGCCAGGGGGCGACACTGATATGTTTTATTATCCTAACCGGAAATATAATCTTGCCGGCTGGAAACTACAGACAAGACAGGATGGTGGTTCAATCTTCAGTGACCCTCTGTCTGGCAATGTTGCAACACCAACGGGAATACGAATTGTGCGTTAACTGTCGATAAAATTAAATGTCCAGGTCTGACTTCAGAGCCGGTCTGGAAAAACTGGACAGTGACTTAAGTGGTGCGCTGCTCTATAGTAACCACTCTATACGAAAGGAGGGGATTTATGAAAAAACTATTTCTGGTTGTTGTCTCCTTATTTTTGTTGCTCTGCGCCCGTGCAGAAGCGGTGAATATGGTCTATACGGTCTGCGAGACAAGTAGCAACTTGTCCACTCTTATCTCCGACCTGCCCACAATCAAGAGTCTTGGTTTTGATGTCGTGATGCCTTATTCACACACCCAGAATGATGGGATGGGTCACAATTATAATGCATGGCAGGCTGACTTTGACTATGCGAATATGCTTCAGAACACGCTTATCCCCGCGGCTCATGCCGTAGGATTGAGCGTCATGGTAGACCTTCTGCGGTACACTCAGAATTATACCTATGGGTGGAGCCGTAACTTAAATAGTCCTAACCTGACTGGAGTGCAAACCATCGTAAGTGCCGTGAAGAATACTCCTGGCCTCTACGGGTACTATACCGCTGACGAGCCATCGGATTGGGGTACAAACACCACCACGACGACAAGCGTTTATAGCACCATCATGGGGATTGACTCCAGCCATGAAGTTCTCATCGCTCAATATTCTCCAGTACGAACTTCTGACAGTGACGCAGGGGGGCAAACTAAGTACGTGACTACAGACCATACCATGTATGGTGTGGACAGATACCCTCTCTATCTATGGCAGCCAAGCACCTACTTTTATCTTAATGATATTGTCTTCCCGAGCACGGGCCGTGGAAGCTCCGGGTATGCATACAAAGCCGTGGCAGCAACCAATAATAATAATAACGGCGTTTCAAACGGTCAAACCGGCGCAGTAGAACCAAACTGGCCGACCTGTACTCCTGGCTGCACAACTAGTTGCCAGGTGGTTGATACTCATGACCCCGGCAATGGCGTTACGTGGCAATGCACGGGGTCGGGAGTAGTCGGACAGTCCATCGTGCCTTACACGAGTCTTCAACCCAGGCTGACCACCGACACCACGAACATCAATGCTGCCGGAGGGTCGTCGGATAAACTTATTTTTGCGATCCAGGCATTCAGTCAGTATCAAGCATGCGAGCTTCCCCTGCCCCAAGAGCTAATAGATATGGCTACGGCGGCAAAAACAGCAGGAGTGGCGAGGAATGGAATAGGGTTTTTCATTTGGGATTGGGGCGGTTATGGAGCTTTGGCTAATACGGGCATAAAACAGAATCTTTCAGCGTGGGGGCCGGCTATACGGGCGATAACAGGGTCGGGAGGAGCAGCACCGACCTATTACGTCGATTCTTCCTGCGCCAATTCCGGGACGGGCGCGACGCAAACGTGCGGAAGCCCGGGCGGATCAGGCCCGATAAACAGCATAGCGGGGGTGAATGCCCTTACCATCGTCCCAGGCAGCCAGATATTGTTCAAGGGCGGAGCGACGTTCAGCGGAACGCAGCTCATTCTCAATACCGCCAACGCACCAAGCGGGGGCAATGCGAGCGCCCCCATCACAATTAGCTCCTATGGCACGGGGCAAGCCACGATAAGCGTAAGCTCCGTGCGTCAATGACCGGGGCAACAAGAGTCAAGCAGCGAGGGGGCTTGGAATCGAGCGCAGGTCATTGATCCGGAGATGCGAGAAGTACGGAGTGGCCAAGGAAAAACCCAACAAGAAGAAAATAGGAATGGCCTCGTGACAGCGCTTCTCTGTCTCTTTCCCCTTCTCTCATGGGCGACGCCCAAACTGTTTCTACTTGTTATCTCCTTATTTTTGTTGCTCTGCGCCCGTGCAGAAGCGGTGAACATGATCTATACGGTCTGCGAGACAAGTAGCAACTTGTCCACTCTTATCTCCGACCTGCCCACAATCAAGAGTCTTGGTTTCGATGTTGTGATGCCTTATTCTCACACTCATGACCATGGTGCTCCAGACTACACCCCATACAATGCATGGCAAGCAGATTCCGACTATGCAAATATGCTTCAAAACACTCTTATACCCGCTGCCAATGCAGCAGGGCTGAAAATCATGGTAGACCTCATGCGGTACACCGAATATGAAGGGCCGGACTATGGATGGGGCGGGACGAGAGATGTCCCAAACCTAAGCGGCCTGGCAACCATTGTAAACGCCGTGAAGAACACTACCGGCCTCTACGGATATTACACTGCCGACGAGCCATCAGATTATTTGGAAGATTCCACCGCTACCCAAAGTATCTATGACAACATTATGGCACTCGACCCTAACCATGAAGTTCTCATCGCTCAATATTCCCCGGTACGAACTTCTGATGGCGACGTCGGCGGCCAGACTAAGTACATCCCAACAGACCATACCGTGTACGGGGTAGACAGATACCCTCTATGGTTATGGCAACCGCAAACGTATTTTTATCTCAATGATATTGTTTTCCCAAGTACAGGTCGCGGAAGCTCCGGGTATGCGTATCAGGCTGTGGCAGTGGTCAATAATAATGGCAACGGCAATATCAATGGTCAAACCGGCTCAACAGAACCAAATTGGTCATCTGTGACCTGCACTCCCGGCTGCACGACCACCTGTCAGATTACTGATTACTACGGTACTGGTAATGGAGTCACGTGGCAATGCACGGGTTCTGGGGTTTCCGGGCAGTCCATGATTCCCTACACGAGCCTTCAATCCCGATTGACTACCGACACTACCAAAATCAATGCTGCCGGAGGGTCGTCGGATAAACTTATTTTTGCGATCCAGGCATTCAGTCAATATCAAGCATTTACACTTCCCCTTCCTCAAGAACTGGTGGACATGGCTGCGGCGGCAAAGACAGCAGGAGTGGCGAGGAATGGAATAGGGTTTTTCATTTGGGATTGGGGCGGTTATGGAGCCTTGGCTAATACGGGCATAAAACAGAATCTTTCGTCGTGGGGGCCGGCTATAATGTCGATAACAGGAGTGAATAATCCTTCCCCTGGGCCAGGAGCCGGGCCTGCCGCGCCGACACCAGGTGGTGGCGGAGATGGAGGAGGCGGAGGAGGGGGAGGTTGTTTCGTTGCCACCGCGGCATACGGCTCCTCCTTTCACCCGTATGTCGCGATTCTCAGGAATTTCCGTGATGCGTTTCTGCTTTCAAGCACCATTGGGAGGACCTTTGTCGACTGGTACTACTGGGTGTCTCCGCCCATTGCTGACTCGATTAGAACGAGCGAGACGCTTAAGGCTGGGGTACGGATAGCCCTCTTACCCGCAGTGGGCTTCGGCGCCTTATGCCTGAGGATCGGCTTCCTGCCCGGTCTGCTCATATCACTATTGGTTGCCGGGACTCTGGTCATCGCCTTCAGGAGAAGATTCCGGCATATCAGGAGAAGAGCATAGAGCCAATCCTGCGTATGCGGGAGCACCTGCGGTCTCGACAACAATCCGTTTATGGTGTAATCAAAGATCGGCGGTAATGAGACGCATCAGACGCCAGCACTTATTGACTTTACTGTCGTGTCTCGCCATCCCGGAGATCCGCCACGTCTGATCGGAGATGCCAGCGGAGTGATAATCTCACTGGGCACCTCAATACAAAAACGTTCAATCTAGCGAAACTCCCCAGCAGTGGTTAGGCAGTGGGAATTCAATAAAACAATCCAAAAGATACATGGGGACTTCTTTAACTTCAAAAGTTGCAAAAAGTGCAGGATGGGTTTTTTCGGCTAAGATCCTCGCGCGACTTTTTGAGATCATTAAACTGGTTGTCCTCGCAAGGCTTTTACTGCCTGAAGATTTTGGCTTGTTTGGACTCGTGATGCTCACAATGCTTCTCTTTGAAACTCTTTCGGAGACGGGATTGAAGGCTGCCCTCGTACAGCATAAAGGTAAAACAAGAGAGTATCTTAATACTGCATGGACTATTCAAGTACTTCGAGGAGGGATACTATCACTGATATTATTTTTTGTTGCGCCTCTGGCTGCATGGTTCTTTAAAGAACCGAGGATAGTGTTGCCTTTAAGAGCAATGTGTCTTTCTTTTATTGCTCAGGGCTTCATCAACATAGAAACGATCTATTTCGAAAAAGATCTGAAATTCAATAGACAATTTTATTATGACATGACAGGGAATGTTGTGTCACTTCTTACCGGCATATTATTGGCCTATCTGCTTCGATCAGTGTGGGCCCTTGTTTGGGCGAATCTCATGGGTGTTTCCACAAAGCTGATACTGTCATATTCAATTCTCAAATATAGACCGCGTTTTCAATTTATCAGATCTCAATCGAAAGAGCTGTTTCATTTCGGCAAATGGATGTCCGGCTATGCAATTGCTTTATTCGGGTGGCAACAGCTCGATAAATTATTCGTTGGAAAACTGCTCGGACCTATTGCACTCGGCGTCTATCAGATTGCTCAAAGGATTTCTGATATACCCATATCAAACATTGCTGGTGCATCAGTTAATTTTACCTTCCCTGCGTACTCGAAGATCCAGCAAGAACCTGACAGGCTGGGAAAAGCTTTCCTGGATGTCCTCGAAACTCTCATGTCGGTGATTGCGCCCATAATTGTCTTCTGCATCTTAGCAGCACCGGACATTGTTTATGGCTTACTCACAGAAAAATGGAAAGACTGTATCATTATCTTGCAAATACTTTCTATCGCAGCGTTTTTTACGGCGTTAGATACCTTAGCCACTCCCTTGTTTGTTGCCGTGGGAAGGCCAAGTATAGAATTTCTGAAACATTTATCGAAGGTAAGCGTTCTGCTAGTAACCATATATCCATTTACACTATGGTGGGGATTGGCAGGCTCATGTGGGGCAGTGGTGGTAAGTTCAGTTGCTGTATTGCCCGTTTGGGCAGTTATCAGATCAATAGCTAATATTAGATGGTCAGATATTTTCGCAAGACTACTTTTTCCGTGCGCTTGCGGTCTAACAACAGCGTTAAGCGTTTTAGTGACCCATATATTAATCCATGAAAATGGCATCGCATCGTTGGCAATTGCTGCCGCCCTAACCCTGGCCCTTTTCGTTGTTTTAACTTTATTGGCGGGAATATTATGTGAAAAAGGCCTCTACATGCATATTCGTAGAACCATGAAAACAGAGCCGGCAAGGAAAAACTGGACAGTGGCCTAAATGGTGAAGCCGCTCTATTGATCCTGCCCTAATTTGTCTAGAATACCCGGACCACTTCTTATGTCAAGGCGTCAGGAAATAAGCAGAGACTTATTAAAGCTACTGCAAGAACGCAGCCTCCGCTCTCTACATGAAAGCAATGCTTTAGTTTCTAGATTAAAAAGGCCTCTTGATCGCATAAGAAGTTGTACTAGATACAAGGCCATGATGAATAATCGCAATAACTTCGTCGAAGCAATTGAACGGCTATCGGCATTAACTATAGTAAAGGACGTACCTGATTTTCATGGCACGTTCGAGATGATTTCCAAGAGCAATCTCGCGCTCATGATTTTAGAACATTCATATGAAAATGCCTTAATTCCCTTTATTGAGAGCATATTAAAACATGGAGATCATGTTATCGATGTCGGTGCGAATATAGGGCTCTATGCTAACCTTTCATCTAAATTGGTGGGGCAGCAAGGAAAAGTTCTGGCTATTGAACCCAATCCTTTTATTCTGAAACTTCTTGAGTCAAATATAAGAAGAAACCAGCTTGATAATATTATCTTGTTCAATGGCGTCGCAACATCCGAGCCCGGTTTCTATAAATTAAATGCTACTGAAGGGTGCCCGGAATATTCCTCGTTAGGATCAATTGTTCATCCTCATGCACCTAAAGAAGTAAAACAAGTAACGGTTGAGGGTGAAACGTTGGACAATTTAGTGTCGAAACACAATATAGATCCAATTTTCCTTAAAATTGACGTCGAGGGGGCTGAGGGTCTTGTCCTTTCCGGGGCTACGATGGTGTTAGAAAAATACAAACCGTATATCTTGTCGGAACTCGATGATCGGCTTCTGAAGGAATTAAAGTGGGATGCCAGCAAAGTTCTTAATCTCTTAGAGAAATATAATTACGATGTCTTTGATGCACATAATGGGTCATCTTTATCAAGTGCCCATTCGGATAGGCCATTTATTGGTGAAGTAATAGCGTTACCAAGAGAATCGAAGACTTGATCATGACTACGCTACCGCTTATAAAAATAGTGACTCCATCATTCAACCAGGCCCAGTTTCTAGAGGAAACGATCCAGTCGGTGATGCGTCAGGATTATCCTCGCATAGAACATATTGTCATAGACGGCGGATCCATAGACGGCAGCGTTGACATAATAAAGAAATATGAAAACCACATAGCATACTGGGTCAGCGAGCGTGATGCGGGCCAGTCCAGTGCTATCAACAAAGGTTTTCTTAAAGCCACAGGGGACATTTTTGGGTGGCTTAATTCCGATGATCTGCTTGCACCTTCAGCAACAAAAATTGCCTCCTATTACTTAATGAGATATCCGGATATTGGTGTTGTGTATGGAGATAGACTCTATATCGATGCGAAAGGAAATGTCACCGGGATTAATCAGTGTCCGTCATACAAGCAGGGTATGTTCAAGAAGAATTTTACGTTGCCGCAGGAAACAGTGTTTTTTAGAAAAGAGGTTTTTGAGAAGGTCGGCGGGCTAGATGAGTCTTTGCATTTTGCCATGGATTTTGACCTCTGGTGTAAGCTGAGCAAGGTTACACGTATGCGACATATTCCACTGTTCATAGGTTATTTCAGGGCGCACGAAACTGCAAAATCGGTCGTGGTGCATCGGACTGAGGAAAATGGCTCAGCTAAATATCTCGAAGAGCATGGAAGAGTCTACAAGAGACACTTTGGGACTCCGCCGCCTTCGCCTATGAAGATGAAATGGTATCGGATGCTCCGTCGACTCAACCTACTGATTGAGCAAAGGAGCGATGGCTATCGCGAAGAAGTTCTTAATATAAGGTCTGTGATTTCTGAGCATCAGGAAAATATTCATACATCGACCAAATGACCCCCATGCCTGATGCTAAAACGCCTCATGTAAGTTCCATGCGCTGAAGCACACGAACCCCACCTTATCAGCACCCCAAAGACAAATACGAAGACCCCCTTAACGAGGATGTGACCATTTGAGAGTGGTCTGGATAAATCCCAGCTTCCTTCATTACCGCGTCCCCGTATATACAACATTGGATGAGATGCTAGGGAATAATCTTACGGTAATCTTCTCAGCCAAACGTACACCTGCTGATGTTAAATACAGGATAACGCAGGCCCTTGGAGAGAGAGCTATTGCCTTAGAGGGAGAAAAGGTATCAACATTAGGCACAAATCAACAAGACTTCGCCAACGTCGGCTTCCGCATTCCTTTTCAGCCTGGCCTATTTCGGGCAATTTCTGGTGCGAGGCCTGACGTTATCATTGCGGAAGGGTTTTTTCAATGGACGCCAGCGGCACTATGGGCAAGGATAAGAAAAGGTGTTCCTTTAGTTGTGGCATATGAGCGTACTATGCATACGGAAAGGAATGCCGGCAGGATAAGAAACTTCTATAGGAAGATGGTTACAAAGTATGTTGATGCGATCTGCTGTAATGGAAGCCTTTCAAAGGAATACTGCACAGAAGTGCTTCGGTTCCCCGGGGAACGTGTCATCACAGGTGCCATGGCTGCTGATACTGATACCATCTCTCAGGACTTAAAGCATATAACTGAAAAAGACTTAACGACTATAGAGAAAACACTCAATCTTGTCCGCCCCATTTTCCTCTATGTTGGCAGGCTCATACGCATTAAGGGTCTGCGAGAACTGCTTTCCGGTTGGAAAAAATATAATGAGATTTCGTCCGCTGTTGGCTCGCTACTGCTCGTCGGAGACGGACCGGAACGTGGTGAGCTCGAGAGGCTAGTTCAGGACCAGGGCCTCGTAAATGTGGCCTTCGCGGGAAAGGTTGAATATAGCAAGATTGTTCCCTACTATGGCGTCAGCGATGTACTCGTCATGCCGACATTGGAAGACAATTGGAGTCTTGTGGTTCCGGAGGCGATGGCATGCGGCAAGCCGATCTTATGCTCAAAGTATAATGGCTGTTGGCCTGAGCTTGTCCGCGATGGGGTAAACGGATATGTTTTTGATCCTCACGATGCGGATAACCTTGCCGTGTTGTTGAAGAAATGCAGTGAAGGTCGGGCGCAGCTCCCGGAGATGGGCAGGGCATCCTACGAAATTGGTCAGAACTATAGTCCTCTGAAAGCCGCGGAAGCCGCATTGCAAGCGTGCGTCATTGCCGCGCGTTGCCGTCATTTACACTAACATATCGGGAATGTGGTAGTGAAGATACTGCTGATTCATAATGAATATGGAGCACCTAGCGGGGAAGAAATTGAGTTTTATGGTATGGCAGATGTTTTGCGTGACCATGGTCACATTATTAGAACCTACACGCGAAGTAGCGCTGATATAAAGAGAATGAAGCTTGGGAGCGTACGTGCCTTCTTCGCAGGGATTTACAACCCTTTTTCAGCCAAATACGTGAACAGGTTAGTTCGTTCCTTTAATCCTGATGTAGCTGTTATACAAAATTTGTTTCCCTTCATTTCACCATCTATCCTCCCTGTTTTAAAAAACGCTAATGTCCCTGTTCTAATGAGGGTTGCCAACTACCGGTTGATGTGTCCGAATGGTCTTCATCTGCATCATGGAAAAGTATGCGAACGATGCAAAAACGGACGGGAATATTGGTGTTTCTTATTGAACTGTGAAAGAAATATTTTTAAAAGCGCGGGTTATGCCCTGCGCAGTTATACTTCAAGATCCCGCGGATCGTTTAAGAAAAATGTATCAGCATATTCTTGCGCATCGCAGTTTTTATATGACCGGCTGGTCGAAGCTGGCTTTGAGCCTCGTAAAATCCATATTATTCCAAATCTCATGCCCACCAAGCAATCACTGCCTGAGAGTAATGCATTATCCGATGCTCCGGATGGATATGTTGGATATGTCGGGCGCATTAGTAAAGAAAAGGGTATAAGAGTGCTTATTGACGCAGCCATAGCGTGCCCTGATATACCTTTTCTTATTGCAGGAAAGATGAACCCGTCATTTCGCCTGCCAAACCCGTTACCTCAAAATGTAAAACTGGTAGGATTTCTGGAAGGTGATGAACTTCATTATTTCTACCGACGTGCGCGGCTATTAGTTAGCACGAGCATATGTTTTGAAACATTCGGTATCTCCGTAGCAGAAGCAATGCTTCATGGAAAACCCGTAATAGTTTCACGCATTGGCGTTTTCCCAGAATTTGTACAGGATGGCGTAAACGGTCTGGTGTCGGAGCCGGGTAACGCTGAAGACCTTTCGCAAAAGATACGCTATCTCTGGAAGCGCCCTGACATATGTGGCCAGATAGGGGAAGCAGGTAGAGAAAAAGTTTTGAAGGAGTATTCACCGGACCTCTATTATGAAAGACTGATGACAGTTATCGAGAAAGTCACTGGAATGGGGGATTAATCGTCATATAAATTTAAACAACCTATATTGACGAAACACCGCTATAACTTCTCTGATGACTAGAATGCCTGAAAAAGACCGGACTAAAAGACGCCTGAAAGTCATTATAGTGGCAGCAGCAGCTCATCCCGAAAAAGGGTCAGAACCGGGTCTCGGTTGGGGGTGGATTGAGGCGCTCTCAAAACATCATGACCTATGGGTGATTGCGGGTGAGCGGGAGGGCAATCGCGAAGCTATTGAGAGGCGTTTCATTGAATTTCCTGATCTCCGTGAGCGAGTACAGATCTATTTCATCCCCAGACCCGACGGTCCCCGTATTGAAGAGATTGTCCCGCTTCTCTACTACCGTACTTATCGGAAATGGCATCAGAAGGCGTTTGCACTTGCCACTGAACTCCACAAAGAGATCGGGTTTGACCTGGCGCATCAGTTGAATATGACAGGCTATAGGGAACCAGGGTATCTCTGGAGGCTAGACCTTCCCTTTGTATGGGGCCCTGTGGGAGGGACGGCAAATGTACCCCTGCGGTTTGCTTCGATTCTTGGTATGCAGCAATTTCTCTATCATGCGGCAAAAATCACGGTCAACGAATTACAATTAAGGTTTCACGGAAGAGTTAGACAAGCAATTAGCCGATGTGACGGCTTTGTGACGTCAACAACAGATGGTCATGATAAATTCTTAAGAATTTTGGGGAAAGACAGCATTATGATGAATGATAACGGGCCACCGTTCACTCGGCCCGCATTTCAGCCAAGAAATGTCAATCAGTCCAAGGTTCCGCTGAGACTTGCTTGGAGTGGACTCCACATTTCGAGAAAAGCTCTGCCAATTGTCCTAAAAGCCCTCGCGTTGCTACCGAGTACCATTGAGTGGCACATAGATATCTTGGGGCATGGGGCAATGACGGCGAAGTGGAAGAGAATGGCGTGTAATCTCAGAATAGGTGAGCGCTGTTCTTGGCACGGATGGGTAGATAAGAACAAGGCGATTGATATTGTGTCTAGTGCGGATCTCTTTCTTTTTTCCAGTTTGCATGAGAGCACGCCAGCCGTCATTTTTGAAGCATTATCACAGGGTGTTCCTGTTATCTGCATTAATCATTGTGGGCAAGGCGATGTTATTACGGAAGAATGCGGCATAAAGATTCCTGTAACGTCATGCCGGCAAGTTATAAAGGATTTCGCACAAGCCATCCACCATCTTGCGACTAATCCTGAGGAACGAAATAGGCTCGGTGAGGGTGCGCTGAAGCGTATTGGAGAATTCAGTTGGGAGCGCAAGGCCGAGGCGATGGTGGAGGTATATGAGACTGCAACCCATCACTGGAATAACAAAAGTGCACGCGGATAATACAAAGGCAGCTATAAAAAGCCATTTGTCGTAAGAGACGCGTAAATGTTAAAGACCGTATTCCTGACAGCCTCAAGAGGTGATGAAGGCAAAAATTTTGAGCATATAATGCGGATCATTTTCCTGAGCAGATATTCTGACCTGACGATGTTGGTCACCTCAAGGGCAGATTTCGAGCGGTACCTCAGCGATGGGGCTAGGACAGTCCGGTCTCCATTCCCCGGGAAACTTGGCCTGATTGTTTTCTCGTTTCATTGGCTTCTTAAAAATCGAAAGAATCTAGATAATGTCATCCTGGTTTCAGAACCATCTATTCTGGGCGTCACTGGATTGCTTGGAAAGCTCGTTGCCAATATCAAGTGGGTGGTGGACGTTTGGGATATTCCGATAAGGCACCAAAAATATGTGATCAATAGACACAGGTTTACTGAGTTAAGAGTCACGCTCACGCGCTATCTCATGAGGCTTGCGTATAAAAAGGCGGACCTTTTCATTGTGGGTATCAGGCCTGATTTTCAATTCAGATATTACCAAGTTCCTGAGAGTAAAACCCTGACGTGGCAGACCACGATCTGGATTCCTGATCAGAGAAAAGATAATTTGGTGGAAGAAGACGGCTACTTCAACATCCTGTGCATGAGAAGTCTGCATACCCCCGCATGCGGTCTGGATATTCTCTTAAAAGCATTTTTAAATGTGAGAAAACAGATAGACAATACACGCCTCTGGGTTATTGGGAGAATTCGGGAGGACGTGGAACACACAATCAAGGGTTTCAGAGACCTTGAAGGGGTTGAGTTCCGCGGGTTCCTCGAACACAGAGAAGTAATGCAATTGATCAGGCAGGCCCACCTCTGTGTGATCCCCTGGTATGATGATGTAGATTTAGCCCAGGCCTATCCTACCAAAGTCATGGAGTATATGACGGAAGGAAAAGTTGTTCTTGCCGCCAGAATTGCGGCAATCTCGGACATGATCAGGGACGGAGAGGATGGCTTGCTGCATAGGCCCGGAGACCCGGATGACCTTGCGGACAAGATCGTGGCTCTTTACAAGGATGGGGCTTTGCGCGAGCGGTTGGCCGACAACGCGCGCAGATATCACCCGCGATTCGATACGATATGCAAGCATGAGGAGATTTTCAGGGTGCTTAAAAGCCTGGTGAACGACAGGTCTCCAGTTGATGTCAATACAATCGACAAACAATGGTTATCGTAAATGGAAAATCCGCTTAATACTGTATCCGAGAGAATTCTCCAGCCATTAGAGGATCACCAGGCTTGAACCATTCCAAAGTTAAAGGCGGCAGTCTCTTGATTGCCCGTCTTTTATTATTCTGTCTTTTTATTATTATCTTCCGTCATACAGTGTTGTCCCGGGGGCGCTCTATAGCGAATTTGGACGTGGTCGATGCGTCAGCCGCTGTGGACATTGCAGCAGTTGGCCTTGCTGCATGCATCGTGACCTTGAGTGGTCTTTTTGGGCGACTGCCCATATGGTCTTCTATCGTTAGGACTTCCGCTATATGGTTGGTCCTGTATTACGCATTCTGTGGCGTCAGTTCCTTGTGGTCAACAATCCCAGTCTACTCCCTCTATCGCTCCATTGAATACCTCATCCTCTTCTTTGCTACAGTCGGTGCGGTAGTTCAGTATAAGGACTTTACCGCTGCGGAAGGCGCCTTCTGCCGAATAGCGATGGCGACGATCCTTCTGGACATGTGCGTTACTATACGTTATTACGGATTTTCTCTATCCCCCGGCGTATGGCACAACACCACGTATTCCGTCTCCTCGGGGATGTTGTTTTGTTATTGTTTAGGAGAATATCTGGCCATGACCAAGGCGAAACGGGCCGAGGCCAAATCAAGATCAAGGCGGCTACTGGGATTCGGCATCTTTTCCTTTTGCACCCTGGCTCTCGGTGCAAGTTCGGGAAGCAATATCGCGGTGGCGGTGGGGTGCCTGCTAATCTTCCTGGCACTCCGGCGCTTCGTGTTACTCTATGTCGGGCTCTCTGTGGGCCTGATACTTTTCCTCTGGGGTGTGGGCGGCCACACCATTCTGCACGTGCTCTTTCCAGGAAAGTCGATGTCCAACATTGAGACCGGGACCGGCCGAATTTTTCTCTGGCAATTTCTATTTAGCAGGTTTCTGGAGAGACCTGTTGTGGGCTATGGCTTCGGCCTGGTCGGAAGGGTAAGCCGGGGGATGGCGACCCATGCCCACAACTCGTTCTTCGCCGTGATCATCGGCACGGGATCGGTAGGGCTCTTCTTATTTGGCATGTTTACGGCGCATCTGTGGTGGACTGCCATAAGCAAGGTCTGGCGCCGAGGATTAGGGACCGTAGGGTTCGCCGGCGCCATGGCATCCGCCTTCGTAAATAGCATGTCCCTACCGGTGATGGCAGATCGCTGGAGCACCTACAGTATTGTATTTGTCTCGCTTCTGGGTCTTTTTATCCTGCACATGAGGGACACTGGGAACACGACTCGCGTTTTATCCGCAAGATGATGAATACAAAATGTTGTTAGAGTGGAGGTGGCTGAATGGTTAAGCTCCTTGATTTTTCGATAAGCAACTTGACTCTCGATCAGACGGTCGACACCGCATCGAATTTTCTGTCCGGAAGCCGGGCTAGATATTTGGCCTGCATCAATCCGCATTCGCTCGTAGTGTCGGAGGGTGATAGCGAGTTCAAAGAAGCCCTGAGAACGGCTGACATCCTCATTCCGGACGGATTTGGCATAGTACTGGCGTCAAGGATTTTGGGGCTGCCGATCCGCCACCGCGTGTCAGGACCTGACTTCTTTCTGGATTTCACAAAACACGCAAATTCTCTGGGGCCACTCAAGTACTTTCTTCTTGGGTCTTCAGAACGCGTGATCGAAAAGATGGTGAAACGGCTGAAGCAAGAAGCTCCAAACATCGATGTTTGTGGGGTGCTGTCGCCTCCCTACAAGGAACAGTTCACTGAGAGCGAGAATGAGTATATGGTGCATGTCATCAACGCCTGTCGTCCGGATGTCTTGTGGGTGGGGTTGAGCGCACCCAAACAAGAGAAATGGATTTTTCAGATCCGGGAGAAGGTGGACGTGCCGTTCGTCGCTGCTATTGGAGCGGGCTTTGATTTTTACGCCGGCACCAAGAAGAGATCTTCTTTCTTCTGGCAAAGAGCGGGGCTGGAGTGGCTGCCGCGTTTTCTTCGTGAGCCCAGAAGGCTATGGAGCCGGAATCTAAAGTCGACCCCCATATTCCTCTCATGGGTAGCAAGAGAAAAACTCCGGCAAATCAGGGGAAAAGACAATATTGAACATTGAACAAAGAAGGAAGAGGCGAGGCTTCGGTGCTCCCCTACTCGGACGGCAAAGCATCTGAGAGAATCTGGGACATCCTGACCAGTCACATGGGGTAGCCAGGGCGCGGAGGTAACATGGCAGGAACATACGATAGAGGTATGGCAGGTCTAAAAGACGTGGCGGGTAGCCTATCGAGGATAGGCCTCACGACATGGCTCATGCTCATGGCATACACCCTCCTGATTATAGGAATCTACAGTTCCTCCCTGAAATGGCTCGTATACAACGACTGGGTCATGGAAGACCACAATCACTGCTACCTTATCCCGTTCATCCTTGTTTATCTGATTTGGGAAAAGAGGCAGATGTTGGCCTCGTCCAGCGCCGCGCCCTCCCGGGTTGGGCTTGTACCTCTTGGCATTGGCCTCCTTCTTTTCTGGCTCGGCGAGCTCGGTGGCGAGTATTACACGCTGTACATCTCTCTGTGGCTGACAGTGATCGGACTCATCTGGCTTCACTGGGGTTGGGAAAAGATGAAGGTGATCGCTTTTCCTGTTATCTTTGCGCTTACGATGTTCCCCTTTCCCAGCGTCATAAACAACCCTCTTGGGTTGAGGCTTAAGCTCATCTCCTCCCAGCTCGGCACTGACATACTCCACGCCTGTGGCATGAGCGCTTACCGGGAAGGGAACATCATAGACCTGGGCTTCACGCAGTTGCAGGTGGTCGACGCGTGCAGCGGGCTCCGCTACATCATGCCCCTGCTCGTGCTGAGTCTGCTTCTTGCATACTGGCTCAAGGCGCGGTGGTGGAAGAGGGTCATCGTCGTGCTGTCATCTATTCCGCTCGCCATCGTCGTGAACGGGCTCAGAATTGCCATCACGGGTATTCTTTACAAGGCGTGGGGCGCGGAAGTGGCAGAGGGCTTTTTTCACGGCTTCTCGAGCTGGCTGATCTTCCTCGCAATGATACCGTTTCTGTTGGGGGAGATATGGGTACTTGGCAAGCTGCCGCCAAAGGAAGAGCGAGGGACGAGGGACGAAGCTGCTGACGCGGCAATGGGTGATTCGGCCGCGACAGATAAGCGGGTAGAATCAATTGAGCAAACTAGTCTAATCAAACAGCTCTTTCAACCTGTCTTCATTGTGGCAATTGTTCTGCTGGGGTCAACGCTCGTGCTGTCCCACGTTATTGATTTTCGGGAGAAAGTGCCGCTCAGCAAACCTTTTGGCTCATTTCCATTGCAAATAGGGGAATGGACCGGCCGGCGGCAAAGCATGGACCCGGAGTCCATGGCCGTACTGACGTTCAGTGATTACACCATGGTCAATTACAAGAACTCTCAGGGCAGGGACATGAGTTTCTATGTCGCCTATTATCAGAGCCAGCGGGGGGGGGAGTCCATTCATTCACCGGAAACGTGTCTCCCTGGAAGCGGTTGGGAATTCAGGGAGGCTGGGGCGACTGCCATCTCCATACCGAATACTAATGCTGGTTCAATTAAGGTAAATCGCGCATTCATGGAAAACGTGGGACAGCATGAGCTTGCCTATTACTGGTTCCCCATGCGCGGCCGCATTCTTACCAGCCTGTATCAGCTCAAGATCTATAACTTCTGGGATGCGCTCACCAAACGGAGGACGGATGGAGCGCTCGTGCGGCTCATCACGCCGGTCTACCCGTCTGAATCTCTCCAGGACGCAGAAGCCCGGCTGCAGGAGTTCACGAGGGACATAGTACCGGTGCTGAAGGAGTATATACCGGAGTGACGGCAGAAGACCGAGGGACGATTGTCCCTTCGGGACTAGGACGATCGTGGCACAAATGTGCGACTTGGACGATCGCTGCGCTCGGACGGGAACCTGGAATCTTTATCGCGATACTCCTCCAGTATCTCCTGTGATAGAACCAACTCCACTGTGCGATTACGCCAGGCTTTAAGAATCTGATAAGGAGGACCGGTGAAAAATATGCCTGAGACAAATACGTTCGTGTCCAGGACGACCCTCACTTTTGGCCCCGTGCCCGAGCCACGGCGTCAGCGATGTCGCTGTGTTTCAACCCGGCTTGCCTCGCCTGGCTGCGGGCCTTGGCGATCAATACGTCGAACTCCGCCATACAGGGAGCGGTGACCGCCTTAAGGATGACAACGTCATCCTCGCCGATGACGACAAATTGCGAACCTGGTCTCAGCTTAAGGCGTTTGCGGATTTCTTCGGGGATGACAACCTGGCCTTTTGAAGACATCTTTGTGGTGGCTGGATTGGTCGTAATGTCTTACCTCCGCCTGAGGCTGATCTTACTGGTAAGATTATAGACTACCATGTCAAATATAGCAACTTAACTGACCGAGGGACGAGGCAAATATCGAGGGAACACTTAACACGCAACACAGTTCCACCGTCACGCGCCACTAGTCACTGGCCACTCGCCACTGTTTTCTGATTCATGATCTACTTTAGCACACTTCTCTTGTCGATTTTTGCCACGGTCGCGCTGATCCCGGCCTTCAGCCGGCTCGCCATCCGCTACAACATCGGGCTGGACATGCCGGATGCACGCAAGGTGCATCGTCAGCCGATCCCGAGGGTGGGCGGCATAGCAATCGCACTTGCCGTGTACGCATCAGCCGTTTTGTGGTCCGCGGAAGGCCATTTCCTCAGAGCCTACCTGATGGCCAGCGCCCTTCTCATCCTCTTCGGCGTGATTGATGACCTCAAAGGTCTCGACTTCCGTGTGAAATTCCTTTCGCAGGTGATCGCTGCCCTCATCGTGGTGCTGTACGGCGGTGTCACCATCAGGAGTCTCGGCGCCCTCCTGCCGGTTGATTGGGCGCTGCCGGAAGCGGTTGCCGTACCTCTGACGCTGGTTGCTATCGTGGGCGTCACCAACGCCATCAACCTTTCGGACGGCCTCGACGGACTCGCGGGCGGCATATGCCTCCTCAGCTTCTGCTGCCTCGGGTACCTCGCCTATCTCGAAGGCAACCTGACGCTCAGCCTCCTTGCCCTGGCGCTCTGCGGCTCGATATTCGGCTTCCTCCGGTACAATACGTATCCGGCGCAGCTTTTCATGGGCGACACCGGCAGTCAGTTTCTCGGTTTTTCCGCAGCCTCCGTGTCGCTGGCTCTGACGCAGGGCAAAACGAGCCTCAGCCCGCTGGTACCCCTCCTCATTCTGGGCCTGCCGATACTTGATACCCTGGCGGTCATGGCCCAGAGACTGGCGGAAAAGAAACCGCTCTTCTCGCCCGATAAGAACCACTTTCACCACAAGCTGATCCGGCTCGGATTCGTTCATTCCGAGTCTGTCCTCCTCATTTACATGCTCCAGGCCCTGCTCGTAGCGGCTGCGCTCCTCTTCCGCTTTCAATCGGAATGGCTGCTCTTGAGCGGCTATCTTCTTCTTGCCGCGCTCATCCTCGCAGGTTTCCATCGCGCCGACAAAGCGCACTGGACCATTCCCCGCTACGACTTCCTTGACCGTATCGTCAAGGGACGCGTGAGCAGGGTGCGTGAGAAGGCGCTTTTCATCCGCGTCTCATTCCGTGTCGTGCAGTTCGGCATTCCGCTGCTTCTCCTGGCGACGTGCATGATCCCTGCTGAGATACCATCTTACTTCTCGCTGCTCTCGGCTGTATTCCTGGTCGTCCTGCTCCTCGCCTGGAAATTCAGGAGCGGATGGATGCGCGGGTGCCTCATGGCGATTCTCTATCTCTTTATACCGGTGATCGTCTTCGTGAGCGTGGACCAGGCGAACGGCGCGATTCCATTTTTTGTCTTGAGGCTCTACAACGTTTCCTATCTCGTCCTCGTCTTCTTCGTGGTCCTTACTCTCAAACTGACCAGGCGGCAAAAAGGGTTCAAGACAACGCCCATGGATTTTCTGATCCTTTTTCTCGCGCTGGTCTTACCCGAGTTGTTACGAGATTACGTAGAAGTGAAAGACTTGAAGATTATAGCGGCCAAGACGGTCATGTTCTTCTTCAGCTTTGAAGTCCTGATGGGCGAGCTGCGGGGAAAATTGAATGGCCTTGCCATGGCAGGCATACTGTCTCTCCTTGCCGTTATCGTCAGGGGTATATGGACCGGGTGGCCGCAGGCGCTGGCTACCATCGGCCATTGAAGGTTTTTAGCGTGGAACGCTTATGAGGAGGTGGAGTTTGAGAACAAGGGGAATAATCCTGGTGCTGCTCGCGATGACGCTCATGCTCGGCTGCAGCGGACCTGAGCAGAAGAAGGTGAAGTTCTACAACAGGGGCAAGGCATACTATGAGAAAGCAGATTACGTGAAGGCCGGCCTCGAATTCAAGAACGCCCTGCAAATAGATCCCAAGTTTGCCGATGCGTGGTACATGATGGGCATGGTGGCTTTGAAAAGGGGCGAGTTCAGCCAGGCCTACGGAAACCTCTCAAAAGCCGCGGAACTGGCGCCCGAGCATAATGATGCCCAGGCGCAGGTCGGCAGCCTGCTTTTGCTCGCGAGAGAAGTCGACAAGGCGGAAGAAAAAGCCAAGCTCGTGCTCAAGCGCGACCCCGCGCATAAAGAGGCGCTCCTGCTGCAAGGGGGCATTTACCTGGCCCGCAAAGAGACTGACACTGCAGTTCCTTTTCTGGAAGGCCTCATCGCGAAGGACATGAAGACGCCGGACGTTTATCTGATGCTCGCGTCTGCGTTCTCCCAGAAGTCTTCACCCAAAGACGCGGAAAAGGCATTGCAGGATGGCATAACGGTTAACCCCAAGTCCACAGTCCTCCGTTTTGCGCTGGCCGATTTTTATCTAAGGTCAAAGCAGGTCGACCTTGCCGTC
Source organism: Syntrophorhabdales bacterium (assembly GCA_035315185.1). Classification (GTDB taxonomy): domain Bacteria; phylum Desulfobacterota; class Syntrophorhabdia; order Syntrophorhabdales; family WCHB1-27; genus JADGQN01. The sequence goes on from DATFYE010000057.1 coordinate 80,340, forward strand.
CAGCAGTTCGAGAAGGTGCTCGAATACGAGCCTAACAATGTCAACGCCCAACTGGTCCTTGCAAACCTTTACTGGGAAACAGGCAAACAGGGGAAGGCAGCAGACCTCCTGAAGGCATATATAACCAAAGAACCGAAGAACGAGGACCGCGCAATCCAGGCGGCCAATTTTTACGCGTCGAAAGGCAAACTTGCGGATGCAGAGCGCGAGCTCAAAGATGGATTGGAGCGTAACAAGAAGAGCTACAAGCCACGCCTGGTCCTGGCCGATTTCTACGTTGCCCAGTCAAAGCCGGCCAAGGCTATCGATCTTCTCAAAGAATGCCTCTCGCTGTCGAAAGATGCGGGAAAACCGGAGATCATTCAGGCAAAGAACGCGCTGGCGCGGATTTACCTGGCTCAGAACGAAACGGATAAAGCTAAGGGCTATGTTGAAGAGGTTATCAAGGCCAGCCCGAAAAATGTCGAGGCACACTTCATGCGGGGCACGCTTTACCTCGCGGACAGGGATACGACCATGGCGGTTGCGGAATTCCGTACCGTGGTAACTGAGCGTCCCCAGTATATACCCGGGTATCTGAAAATGGCGGAAGCCCACGCTGCAGCCCAGGAGTTCGAGCTGGCCTCCGAGACGCTGCAGAACGCGCTCAAGGCGGACCCGGCATCAAAGGATGTCATGCGTGCGATTGCCCGTCTTTACGTGGTCCAGAAGGAATATGACAAGGCGGAGGCGCAATTCCGCAAGATTATTCAGAATGACCCCAATGATCTGGAGACCAGGATGGAGCTGGGTGACTTCTACGCGGCGCGAAAGCAGTACGCACGGGCCGAAGCAGAATACACGGAAGTGAAGCGCAGAAACCCGGCGGTGCCCATCAGCTACGGAAAGCTGGCAGATCTTTACCTGGCTCAGGGCAAGCCGGACAAGGCGATCGCCGAGCTCGAACAGGCCTTGAAGCAGCAGCCGGAGAATTCCGGTGTTCTTGCCGGTCTTGCGATGATCTACGTTGAGCAGAAGAAAAGCGACAAAGCCCTCACGCTCGTGCAGGAGAGGCTCGCCAAAGAGCCGAAAGACGCGTTTGCGCAGAACCTCCTTGGCCAGATCCTCTCGGTCCGCGAAGAGTATCAGAAAGCAGGAGAAGCGTTCCAGGCGGCGATAGAACTGAATCCGGAATGGATAGCCCCGCGCAACAACCTGGCACAGCTCTACTTGAACCAGGGACAGAAGGAGACAGCGGTAAAGAAGTTCGAAGAAGCGATCAAAGCCAACCCGGACAATATTGCCGCCTACCTGGCCCTGTGCCAGATCTACGTGCAGAGCAAGGATCAGAAAAAGGCGATCGAGGTGTACGAACGGGTTCTGGCGAGACAGCCGGGGCTCTGGGTTGCCTTGAATGACCTGGCCTTTCTTCTCGCTCAGTACGGCGGCAGCAAGAAGGACCTGGAAAAGGCCCTGACGCTGGCGCAAAAGGCGCAACGGCTGCGCCCTGAGGACCCGATCGTGCTCGATACGGTCGGCTGGGCCCACTACAAACTGGGAGAGCTGAGCGCTGCACTCGACCCCCTGAAGAAAGCCGCCGCGCGCCTGCCTCAGAACGGCGTGGTGAATTATCATGCGGGAATCGCACTCTACAAGAGCGGCAATCAGGCCGAAGCCAAAGAGTACCTGAAGAAGGCTGTTCAGTCGAAGGAGAGTTTTGACGGGAAAGATGAGGCATCGCAGGTCCTGGCGAAGATATAGCAGCGCTAATGAAGGAGGTAAGGGGTAAGACATGAAAAGCTTCGGAAGATATTTGATCGTCGCGTGTGCGTGTGCGGCGTGGTTGGCGATTGTGGCACATGATGCATGGAGCGCAGAAAAAGATCAGCCGGTGAAGGCCAGCGACCAAGCGGGAGAAGTGCTTGCCGAGTCTTCGAGGTACCTGATCGGTCCGGGCGATGTGATCGATATCTCAGTGTGGAAGGACGAAGCACTGACGAAGTCTGTCACCGTGCTGCCTGACGGCAGGATATCATTCCCGCTCATAGGGGAGATGCAGGCGGCAGAGAGGCGGTTAAGCGAGATCAAAGCCGAGGTGGAGGAAAAGATCAAGTTGTATGTGCCCGAGCCCACGGTGTCAGTGGAAGTGAAGCAGGTGAACAGCATGCTGATTTACGTGATCGGGCGGGTGAACTCGCCGAACCGGTTCATACTCAACGCGAATGTGAACGTACTGCAGGCGCTCGCAATGGCGGGCGGGCTTAACCTGTTTGCCAAGCGTGGCAAGATCAGGGTGCTGCGTCAGGAGGGCGGGAAGACCCTAACCTTCAAGTTCGACTATGACGACGTGGTCGAAGGTAAGCACCTGGAGCAGAATATAGTCCTGCTGCGCGGGGACGTGGTTGTGGTGCCCTGAGAACAGTATCGAGTGTCGAGTGGCCGGTGACCAGTAGCGAGTGCGCAAAGACAATTGATGACTGGCAAAGATACGATGCTGCCGGAGCGTGCAAGTCTTTTGAACCAACGGAACAGAATATGGGTGATACTGTTCATATCACTTGCCGCCATTCTTCATGTGAGGGTGGCAGTGGCGGATGAATTCAGGTTGATGCCCAATCTGCGGCTGACTGAGGAATATAACGACAACATCTTTCTCAGCGCGACCGGGCGCATCCAGGACTTTACTACGACGACTTCGCCTGGCCTCGAACTGTACGACAGCACAGAACGCTTCCATGGCAACCTGTCCAGCAGGGCCGCCTGGCTGGTCTATGCAAATAATCCCGGGTTCGACCATATCGATCAGTTCCACTCCGGAAACGGCAGTTACCAGCTGACACCAAGCCTCGCGCTCAATGCCGGGGCCGCATACAGCGTCGATTCGAGACCGGACCGGGCGTTACCTACTACAGGCCTGGTGGTCGAGTCAACTGTTCCAAGGCGTACGGAGAGCTTCACCGGGGGCGCCGACTACACTCTGACCGAAAAATCCGGGCTGTCTTTCTCGTATGGGTACGCACAGAGCGTCTACCTGAGCTCGCAACCGCAGACCTCGAATTACACCACAAACAGCGCTCAGATAAGCCTTTCCCATGACCTTGAGTCGATGCTAAAGAACACCAAAGGGCAGGTGACCTTCTCGTATATCAATTATGACTATCAGAACCGGCATCTGTCCGTCGATAGTTACTCGGGAACCGTGGGCGCGACGAAAACCCTTTCTGAGAAACTGAGCGTGAGCATCAACGCCGGCGCGGTGCAAACGATTTCGAATGTAGAGAGCTTAAACATTTTCGGGTTCCCGGAAAAGGAGAAGCTGACGAGCCTGGGGTTTACGGGAATGGGTTCGCTGGCGTACCGCGGTGAGAAGACCGATGCGAGCATTTCCGCATCGCAGCAGGTGCTCCCCTCACCGGGATCGGCGGGCACAACCAACCGTACGTCACTCGCATTCAGTGCGGATCACAGATTCACCTATGAGCTGAGCGGAACCTTCTTCTGCCAGTACTTCCTCAACAAATCTACCCAGACCGGCGTGGGAGTTCAGCAAATTGATCAGGTGTCCTTCAGTATCAGTCCGGGGCTGCGTTACGAATTCACGAGGGATTTCTTCCTGGAAGGCACTTACACGTACACGCGGATTGACGACAATGTCAACAACACGAGCGCAAGCCGCAACCTGTTCATGTTGCGCCTGACTATGCAGACCAGGCTATTTGAATGAAAGATGAGCCAGAATCCCTTCGTCTATCATTCCGTGCCTAACTGAGCCTGACCCGTACTCGATACGGGGGAATCCAGTTCGGGTTTCTGGATCCCGGATCAAGTCCGGAATGACGGTCATTAACATATCGTCACAAGAGGTGCTAATGGAGCAGCAGCAGGAAACCAAGACAATCGGAGATTTTGTAGCAATCGCGAAAAGAAGGAAGTTGAGCCTCATTCTGCCGGCGCTGTTCGTTGTCGTTGTGGCCAGTGTGGTGGCCTTCACCCTTCCTCCCGTCTACCGCTCGACATCGACGATACTCATAGAAGAGCAGGAGATCCCCAGGGAGTTTGTCGTAGGCACGGTCACGAGCTTCGCCGAACAGCGGCTGCAGACCATCAACCAGCGAATAATGAGCTCAACACGGCTCCTGGAAATTATCAACCAATTCAATCTGTACACGGAACTGCGCTCTAAGCTTCCCATAGAAGAGATCGTTGCAAAAATGCGAAAAGATATCAAGCTCGAGACAATAAGCGCCAATGTCGTGGACCCCAGAAGTGGAACCGCCAAGATTGCCACAATTGCATTCAGCCTCTCATACGACGGCAGCAGCCCGGAGACCGTCCAGAAGGTGGCCAACATGCTCGCATCGCTCTACCTCGAAGAGAACATGAAGGCACTAGAATCGCAGACGATCGGGGCGTCGAAGTTCCTGGAAGAGGAGGCACGAGGGCTGCACGTGGAACTGGCACAAGTGGATGTAAAAATTGCCAGGTTCAAGGAGCGGAACGTCACGGTGCTTCCTGAATTGCTTCAGGCCAATGTCCAGGGCATCGACCGGATCGAGAGTGAAATCGAACGACTGAAGGATCAGCTGAGGACATACAAGGAGAGGGAAGGATACCTGCAAACGCAGCTCGCGACCATTCCGACCGATACCGTGAACCAGGACAAGACCCTGCTCAAGGAACTCAAGGCGAAGCTCGTCCAGTTGCAGAGCCGCGTTTCGGACAAGTATCCGGACGTGATCAAGACCAAGGCTGAAATCGCTGAACTGGAGAAGCGGCTGAAAGAACAACCCAAGGGAGATGGGAAGATCAGCGCCCCCGGATTGGCTCAATGGTCGGGTGTGGACCAACCGGACAACCCTGCGTACGTGACCCTCGCCTCGCAACTGGTGAGCACACAGGCCGAGATCGAGGCGGTGCAGCGTCAGATCAAGGATGCCACCACAAGAAAAGATGACTACCGGCAGCGGACCGAAGCAACGCCGAGAGTTGAAGAAACCTATAAGGCCTTGATGGTGGAGCGCAATAACCTGCAGCTAAAGTACGACGATCTGATGAAAAAGGTCATGGAAGCGCATGTAGCTCACGGGTTGGAGAAGGGACAGATGGGCGAGCACTTCACGTTAATTGACCCCGCGAGGCTTCCCGAGAAGCCGGTGAAACCAAATGTGCCGGCGGTGCTTATCATAGGCGTTGTGATCGGCATAGGCGCCGGCGTTGGAGGCGCATCGATGAGGGAATACTCGGACCAGTCGGCCCGGAGCGTGGCAGCGCTCGCAAGCTTGACCGGGTTTCCTGTGCTGGGGGCTATCCCCGAGATAGTGACCTGGAAGGATCGTTTGCGCGCGAGCCGGCGACGCTGGATCATCATAGTGTCGACAGCGGCGGCTATTGTTCTCACGGTCGTCATCGTTCATTTGTTTATTATGGATCTGGATGTGTTCTGGGCGAGGCTCATGCGCCGGTTGAGCATCTGAGACCTGGGCAGAGCCCAACGAATTTCAAATACGTTTGGCTAGAATTTTATCGGGAAATTTTGAGAATACTAGCGTGAGAATGAAGGAGGTTAGCTGGTGCGAATATTAGGAAAGATTATGAGCAGCATGAAGAAAAATACGGTTCCAGCCGGCGAGGATGCGCGGCGCCGAATCCCGATCCGTAGTGACCAAGGTTACAAAGGGAAGGAAAAGGCCGGGTGGATCTCGCCGATTTATTCGCAATCCCGGCCGATGGTAATCGACACGGCAAAGGTCGTTGAGAATCGCTGCATCGGGATCCTGCCGGATGCTCCCGAGCTGGAGTTCTACAAGGTATTGCGCACGCAGATCCTCCAGCGGACCCGGGAGGCGGGCGGCAACATGATCATGGTCACGAGCGCGCTTGCGGGCGAAGGCAAGACGCTGACCGCCATCAACCTGGCGCTCACCTTTGCGAAGGACGTCAAACAAACTGCCCTGCTGGTTGATTGCGACCTGCGTCAGCAGAAGATTCACAGCTACCTGGGCACCGACGGGGAGAAGGGGTTGATCGACTATTTCCTGAGGGATGTGCCTGTGAGCGAACTCATCGTCTGGCCCAGGATTGACAAGCTGACGCTGATCAGCGGAGGAAGTCCGTTTTACGAGAGCAGTGAGCTTCTCGGTTCCCCGAAGATGAAGGCCCTGATCGCCGAGATGAAGAGCCGCTATCCTGACCGGTACGTGTTTCTCGACGTTCCGCCGGTACTGGTCAGCGCTGACACTTTCGCCTTCGCTCCGCTTGTTGACTGGATACTGGTTGTGGTCCAAAGCGGTGTCACCCAGGTCAACGACGTTAACAGGGCACTCGAGTTACTGCCGAGGGAAAAGATACTGGGGCTCGTCCTGAACCGTCAGCATGAAACAATGAAAGGGTACAAGAAATACAGCTATTCCTACGGAGGCGGTTAGGCGCACTACCATACGAGAGAATGGTCAAGGGGCGGGACTTTGCGCATGCAAGTCCCGCCTTTCTTATTCATCGATGTCTCTGTTCCCTCCTGCGTCCTTGCGTTTCGACGTGGGGTCAAGCCAGTGCAGTTCTTCTTTCTTTACGCTGCCCCTCTCCGTAAAGTTGTCGATGAAGTCGGAGGTCGCTCCCTTTGCTTCATCCTGGTTACGGAGTACATGGGGCTTGAGGAGCATGATGATCTCCGTCCGTGATACATCACTCTCCCGGCCGCCGAAGAGATAGCCGACAATAGGTATCTTACTGAGATACGGGATCCCTGTCAGGGACTTCGAGGTGTCTTCCCGTATCAGCCCGCCGATGACAATCGTCTGGCCATCCTGCACCACGAGGTTTGATGTGGCTTCCGTCTTGTTGATGATGATCTGTGTCGAATCGGTGTAAAGCACCTGGGTGGTAAAGGTGGAGACCTCTTCGTGGAGTTCCATGGCCACGAGTCCGCCCTCGTTCACCTGGGGCTTCACCTTGAGGATGATGCCGATGTCCTTGTACTCCACCACCTGCTGGGGGGCGACGCCCGGGGTCCCGTAGGTCTGGGCCGTTACCAGAGGCACGGACTGGCCGACCTGGATGCGCGCTTCGCGGTTATCGGACACGAGGATGTGGGGCGCTGCCAGCACCTTGCCCCGTGACTGGGTGGTGAGTGCGTTGACCAAGGCCCGCACATTGCCGTTGTCCGTACCGACGAAGGTGAATCCCGTGCCCGAGGGTACCAGGGGATTCGTGAGGGCTGCAATGTTGCCGCCACCGGAGGACACAAGCCCGCCCAGGCTGCCAAAGTCCGTCTTAAATGCCCATGAAACACCCAGGGAGAGGTTGTCCGTGAGATTGACCTGGGCGATGAGCCCCTCGATGATGACCTGCCGGGGAACGATGTCGATCTTCTCGATCGTCTCCTTGATGGCCTGGTAGTCTTCGGGGATGGCCAGCACCATGATGGAATTGGTCACCTCGTTGGCAAAGATACGGGCGATGTCCGGGGCAATGAGTACCGTACTTCCCGGCATACCCGCAGCGAGGGGCTGGGGCGCATAGACCGGGGCTGCCGGGACGGGTTGCTGGGGGGTTAGGGAGGCAGGTGATGCGCCGCCGGTGGTCACGGTAGCACTCGCGGGCGTCGGGGCCCGGGCGCCTAAGAATATCTGCTGAAGCAGCGCAGTGATGTCTTTGGCCTTACCGTTCTGAACGTTATAGACAAAGACCTGGGGCCGCTTCTTCTTCTGCTGCTCACTGTCGAAGATGTCAACGAGGGACAGGATTCGCTTCACGTTGGCGTCCGTGTCCACGACGATGATCGTATTGATCTTGGGCACGTCAACGACGATGGCACTGGTCGAGAGGAAGGGAGTGACCAGCTTCACGATCTCCGAGGAGGCCATGTAGTTGATGGGAATGACCTGAAGAAGGGCTTTACCCGTGAGAACAATCTTCTGGGCATCCCTGCCGAACCCCACGGGGGAGGGCTCCCGTGCGAGATCGGCAAGGGGCACGATCCGGAAGAGGCCTGACTCTTCAACCACGGCAATACCGTTCAACCGGAGGATAACTTCCATCAAGGGCAGGACGTCCTCCTTGGGGACCGGGGCAACGGACCGGAAGGTGACGCGCCCTTTCACCTTGGGGTCCACCACGTAGTTCACCCGGAGCACGTCACCGAATATGGTCTGGATCACGGAAAAGACGTCCGCATCATCGAAGTTGAAGCTGAACTGGCCGCCTCGTTGGGGGGACGCCGGAGCCTGAGCCATCGGTCTCCTGCCCACCGGTGTTCCCGGAACCGGCGACTCAAGGGGCTGGGCCGACTGGGATTGGGCCGGGGAAGCAGCTTGCGGTTGCGGCTGGGCTGCCTGCTGCGCCGGTTGTGCCTGGGGCTGCGGCAGTGCAGGCTGCGCTGGTGTGGAAGGCTGCTGCACGCCTGCCGGGGCCGGGGCATTCGGCGGTACCGGCGGCTGGGGCTGCTGCGGAACCGGAGATGGGGTCGGCA
>DATFYE010000058.1:0-18167 GCA_035315185.1 Syntrophorhabdales bacterium
TGGTGATCGACGAGATCCTGATCCGTGTGCTACGCAGTCCCATTGGTGTCAGGGTGGCCCAGATCGGGCTTGCGGATTCCGGTGTACACGGAGTGGCGAAAGCAGTGTCCTGGTTGCGCGACAATTTTTCCCAGCCCATGAAAGTCGAAGAACTGGCCGAGTTGGCGCACATGAGCATCTCCTCATTCCACCAGCACTTCAAATCAGTCACCTCCATGAGTCCCCTGCAGTACCAGAAGGTAGTGCGCCTTCAAGAGGCAAGGCGCCTCATGCTGTCCGCGATGATGGATGCGAACGCTGCGAGCCGGCAGGTAGGGTATCTGAGCGCTTCGCAGTTCAGCAGAGAATACGGCCGCTTCTTCGGGAGCGCGCCAACCAGGGACATTGCCCGGTTGCGCGAGCAGGGTTTGACAGCTGCGGACGTTTCTCGGTAGGAGCAGCGCCAATGCCTTGATCTGAGTGATCTGCCTCGTACTGGCTGGAGCACCTCTTTCTAGCGGCAATCCTTGAATCAAATGAAGCGCCGGGCTTGAGGATTAGCAGGTGTTTTTGTGAGTCGGCGGCGCAAAGTTGGGTTGAGCATAACACCTACAAAGAGAGCGCGCCGTTCAGCGATCTGAAGTAACCATTACCAGCAATAATGGCTAAGAATAGCCCGTATCGGGAGATGACACCCATGCGTGGGCAAAAGGCATTCACCCGCTTATCTCTCCCCGAAACACCTCCACACTGATGCAAAACCAGCCCCTTTGCAGGGAAGAATCCCGAAGCATCTCTCCATCAAGGAGAGGATGGAAAGACGCCTGCGACCAGGAAGGGAAGGAACGCATATGCGAAGCGAAAAGAAACCGTTGAACCCGTCTTCAGCCAGATCAAGGAGGTGCGGGGCTCTGCCAGTTCCTTCTCCGCGGTCTCGATAGCGTCAAAGCAGGATGGCAGCTCATCTGCCTGACTCACAATCTCTTAAAACTATACCGATGGAGGCTTGCTCAAGCAACCATATGAGGGAGCGGAGAAGGAAGAGCCCTAAGGGCATGCCGCACCACCATATCGAAGTCTAATCTCGCACGTGGCGCAGAGCCAAATGGCGTGCGAATTGAGTACTTTTCCCCTTTGTCCCGTCTGGATGAGCCGCATGATCTGGCTCGTAGGATAATCGAAGAACTCGGTGAAGGGACAGCCCGCCGTGCAGTTGCCGCACTGGTAGCGGCGGGAGACGTCTTCCCCGCTCGTCAGTCTAGCCTCGGAGCTAAACTCTCCGCTAATGCCATCGCTGAGACGTATCGTTTCCATGTGTTCCAAAACGCAATTTCTATTCACAGGGCGTTGTCAATGGGTCAGGCGTTCCGTTCTGAATTTCTCCAATCTCTCCACCCTATCGTCGAACTCTTTGAGGATCACGTAGAGTTCGTTCACCATCGGAACGACCTTTTGCTTGTCCCGTGTCGCAGCCAAATCCAGTTTTCTGACCACATCATACATCTTTGCCTTCCATCGGTTCAGCTCGATCTTCACGCCACTGCAATAATCCTTTGCCTGCATAGTGTGCCCTTCTCTTCGTTTGAAATGAATTCCCGCTGCGCTGCATTGCTCCGCAACGAAACTGGAAAACATATCTCTTATAACCCCTAATTGAACCAAACCGGGGACGTGGACTGCGTCAAGGATTCTTATGCCTCCGAATCGTTATAGTTGCCTGTCAGGAAGGATGAGTTTCCTTTCTCGAGCCAGTCCGTGTAACCAACCGGGTATGGACTATACCCACGGGACAAGGAGCTAATCGGGCGACGCGGGCGGGCGTCTTTCCCTAATCCCCATTTCTCCAACTACCGACTGCTCTTCCTCCAACTCCCTGAATTCTGAATCTCCCATCGCCTCATCCTCTTCCTCCTCGTATCCGACAACCATGGCTTTGGTATGCGCAAAGATGGTGTGACCCAGGGTCGCCATATACACATGAATCATCAGGTATAGAACAAAGACATAGGCGACGACCACGTGCAGGGCGTCAAGAACCCTCAAGCCGCCAATGGCATTGATGCATGAGACAAAATAGAGTATATCGCTGAAGAGCACACCCGTAATCACGATGGCTGGCGTGAAAAACACCATTACAGTAAAATACGCCACCTTCTGCATGGGGTTAAATTTGTCATCCGGAGTGGGACTGAAAGGATTCGTTGCGCCCCTGAAAACGCCGTATCCGTAAAAAACAGCCTGACTCATCATCTCCCTGATATCCCGGGCACGCATGAGGTAATGCTTGCGGAACGAGCCGCTATTCAGAACATAGCAGAGCCAAAAAATGAAGGAACCCGCCATGCAGAAGCCGGCATATTTGTGCAGCCAGACGGCCTGCCAATAATGCGCAATAATCCTCACCTCCGCCCTGAGTTGAATGCCCGTAATGATAAGAACGACTATCAGAAACGCGTTTATCCAATGCCAGACGCGTATCGGCAGCGTATAGAGTCTGACCCTCGTCATCTTCTTGTCACTACCCTCAGAATGGCATGTAACACCACGAAACAGAGTACGAGGATCGCAAGCGTGATGCCAACGAAGTCGATCCATTTAAGCCCCAACTCCCGCATAAAGGCGGACCGTTCCCTGGCTCCCAGTCTGAAAAGCCTCCGAATGTCCTCATGGCGTATCTTCTCCTCCCTCAACAGAGCCATATCTGTCGCCAAAGATATGGGGAGGGCAGAAAGAACGGTATCCTTCACCGGAATGTAGAGCTGCCCCTCTTGTTCTGGCAGAACGAGAAACATTGACGTATAGAAGGGAGCAGCCCGTGAGTGGCATGCGGTACATTCCTTCTCGTGGTGCCGCGTGACGGTGAAGTCGTGGTAGACCTTGGTCACCAGGATTGAGCCGTTAAGATAGAGCTGCTTCCCCAGTTTCTCGCGCAGCCGAAGGAAGAAAGTACCAAGCTCATAGGATGAGACCATGTGGTCACCGTTTATGTCGATTGCGCTCGCCATATCGGAGCCCGGGGGAAGGAGCCGCTTCATATCCTCGTACGTCAAACTGGATTCTCCTTGCGGCGTCCTGCGGCTAAAGGCGAAAGTCATGCTCTTCTGTGATTCAGGACTGTGACAGGTGGTGCATTCAAGGTAGTGAAAGTGCAAGGCAGTATTCGGCAGCCATGTATGCTTGCTGATATAATCCTTGTGGCAGCGGGCGCAGATGGCGACACGCTCCTGTGCGTTCAGGTCTTTGTACGATTTTAGGCGGTGAGGATTGTGGCAATCGGTACAGTGTGCCGCATTCTTTGTGCCATGGGGAGAGTACTTATAAAGGTTGAAGATCTCCTTGTGGCAGTTGATGCAGACACTATCACTAATCTTCTCGGTCGACACGTGGCAATCCGCGCAAATCACGCCTCTTTTGCCGTGCACCGTCTCCTTGTAGCGGGCAATCGGGGGAATTTCTGCGAGAAAAAGTTTCGGGTCAACCGGGATGTCGTACGCGGTTGACCCTATGCCTTTCAACCGCGCTTTACCGAAAATCTTTCTGTCGATGTGGCAGTCAGCACAGGGAGCGGGCTGACCCGTGACACCATGCATATCAGCCTTGACTAAGAAACTCTTGTTTATTTTGTACTTGGCTTTGTAGCCCTGTTCGAGAAACGCCAGGATAAAGCTCCATCCCTTCGCGTCGATAACCCCATTCCCATCCCGGTCAACCGCCAGCCTATTGACCGGCTTGTTTCCCGAAACGGTTACGTCCACTTCAATTTCGCTGGCAGTCACGGACGCATGGCAAGCGACGCACTGAAGTCGGGTCAAATGTATGCCCTTCACAGGAAGAGTTTTGTGCGGCACATCCGCATGGCAGGAAGCGCAGTATTTCTTCTCCTTGTTTACATAGTGCACAGCGTGGCATTGTTTGCATCCCACACCTTTTCTCTCATGTATACTTCTGCCGTAGAGGGCCTGTGTTTGCTTATGGCACTCCCCGCACGCAGGCTTTTTCAGCTTTTCCTGGTGAGGAAGTTCAGTTATGCCGGTATGGCAATCCACGCAGGAAACGGAACCATGCACATAGGCTTTGTAGTCCTCGTGGCAACCGAGGCATTCCTCGGAACTAATCGCGCCGAAAACAGGTATAGAAAACAGGATAATGACGAAAACCAGACTGATCGTAACCTGTTGCAGCAAATAGGCCTCTCTCAGCAACTGCAGTCAGACACCCTTCTCGAACAGGAAGGTCAGGCGCCAGGGCATGATACTGTCAAGGTCGGTGTCGGTTATCTGTTGAAGGCTTTTCGCATGGCCGCATAAACTGCTATCACAAGAAGTGCAACAGAATAAAATATCCAGCCGGCAGCAAAGAATATCACGTCTTCCACTGGTTCCCACAGACGTTGGCCTGCGCAATGTAACTTCATCGCTTTTCCCCCTTGGAATCAAAGCAAATGCCACTTTCTCATCCGCTAAGTTCCTTGATGCTGTTACACCTTATTCGGATTAGGGCCAAGCTGCTGTACCTGTTCTGTGAAGTCTCGCACCACCTGCGCGAACCTCGGACCTTCGGCGGCAGAGACCCACTCCAACCTGAACCTCTCGGGCTCGATACCGAAGTCTTCGAGCATGAGTCGTATTGCGTCGGCCCTCTTTTCCGCCTTCAAATTGCCTTCCTGATAGTGACAGTCCCCTGGATGACACCCACAGATCAGGACGCCATCGGCTCCCTTCGTCAGGGCATCGATCACCAGATTCGGATGGACCATGCCCGAACACATCACCCTGACGATCCGCAAGCTCGTCGGATACTGGATTCTCGACACCCCTGCCAGATCAGCCCCGGCATAGGAGCACCAGTTGCAGCAGAAACCGATGATCAAAGGGTCAAACATTTCATCCATCATCCCACCCCCAAAGCGGCATTCACCTGGGCTGAAATCTGTTCCAGCTTGAACCCCTTTACAAATATCCCCTGTTTGGGGCAGGTAGCCATACAGCATCCGCAGCCCTTGCACACCGCTTCGTTCACCTCGACCGTTTTCTTGACGGCATCCTGCCTCATGTATTCGAGGAGCGTGATTCCCTTGTAGGGACAGGTATCGACGCAGTAGGCGCAGCCATCGCAGTTCTCGTCCACCACAAATGAAATGTTGCCCTCGAGCTCTATGGCATCCTTTGAAAGCAAGGTAGCCACCCGTGCCGCCGCCGCCTGCGCCTGGATGATGCTCTCCTCTATCCTTTTAGGGGAGTGGGCAAGACCGGCCAGGAAGACCCCGTCGGTGGCAAAGTCGACAGGGCGCAGCTTCATATGTGCCTCAAGGAAAAAGCCGTCGCTGTTCAAGGGGATCTTCAGGAATTGGGCGATCGACTTGCTGTCCCGGTTCGGAACGATTCCCGTTGAGAGCACGACGAGATCCGCTGGTATCGATACCGGGATTCCCAACGTCTGGTCGTACACGTCAACCTCCAGTCTCTTACCTTTTTTTGAAACCGCCGGCTTCTTCTCCAGATCGTAGCGTACGAAGACGACGCCTTTCTGCCTTGCCTTCGTGTAGTAACTTTCCCGGAATCCATACGTTCTCATGTCTCTGTAAAGGACGTAGACGTTGGTGGAGGGGGAGACCTCCTTTATCTTCAACGCATTCTTTACAGCTTCTGTGCAGCAGAGTCGCGAACAGTAAGGCCGCTCATCATCCCGAGAACCAACGCACTGGATCATCACGATGGTTCCGAGCCCTTTGCCGGGAGAGGTAAAGAAACCTTCGACCGCTACCAGTCGGTGCTCCAGTTCCAGTTGCGTGAGAACCCTTTCGTCCTCGCCGTACAGGTATTCCTTCGGCTCGTATTCCTTCGCGCCCGTTGCGACAATCACCGCACCGTGCTCCAGCTCTTTCGGGATCCCGTCTATCACAATCCTGGTCTTGAAATGGCCAACTGAGCCCTCGATCATTTCTATTTTTGCCTGCGTAAACAGCTGGATTCTGTTGTTTTCCTTCACCCTGTTCACGAGCGATCTCAGTTCGTCGTGAAGCTTTGTGCCGTTGATCAGGTAGTGGATATCCCTGAGATGGCCCCCGAGCTCCTTCTCCCTTTCCACGAGATAGACATCGAAAGCCTGATTGGCCAACTCCAGAGCAGATGTCATGCCCGAAACTCCGGCCCCGATCACAAGAGCCGATTTGGTAATAGGAACCGAGCGTACCTGAAGCGGCTCAAGGAGCCTCGCCTTTGCCACAGCCATTCGTATGAGGTCCTTTGATTTGAGGGTGGCCTTGTCATATTCCTGCATATGAACCCAGGAACATTGGTCCCTGATGTTCGCCATCTCAAAAAGGTATTGGTTAAGGCCCGCCTCCTTCAGGGTGGTCCTGAAAAGGGGCTCATGCGTCCTCGGCGTGCAGGAGGCAACGACAACGCGGTTGAGGCCATACTCCGCAATCTTTTCCTTGATCTTTACCTGCGTGTCGTTGGAGCACGTATAGAGATTGTTCTCCGAATACGCCACATTCGGAAGGCTCTTTGCGTACTCCACCAGATCCGGCACGTTCACAAAACCGGCAATGTTCGTCCCGCAGTGGCACACAAACACCCCTACCCGTGGGTCCTCACCCATTACATCTCTCTCCGGTGGGAATTCTTTCTGGGCGATGAGACTACCCTTTGTGTCCCTCAGAAGTGACATGACCTTCGACGCCGCGCCGCTGGCCTGCATCACAGTCTCAGGGATGTCCTTCGGCTCTGTGAAGGGACCCGCGGCATAGATCCCCTCTCGATTGGTTTCAACCGGCCGGAATGTCGATGTCTCACAGAAACGATGCTCATTGAGATCAATTCCCAACAGCTGGGAAATCCTGTCCACATCCTTAGGCGGTTGCGCTCCAATGGACAGAACCACCATGTCGTATTCCCGGGAGACCTTTTTTTCATTTTCAATGAGATAATTTATAATAAGGTTCCTGGTCTCTGGTTTCTCTTCAACCAGTGCGGGCCGGGATCTGATGTAGTTTACGCCAAGCTGTTGTGCCCTTTTGTAGTATTCCTCGAATCCCTTGCTGAAGGCTCGCATGTCCATGAAGAAAACGTCGCACTCCAGGCCATCACCCGCATGTTCCTTAGCGATGATGGCTTCCTTCGTTGCGTACATACAGCATATTGAGGAGCAGTAATCCCTTTCAGAGTCTCTGGAACCAATGCACTGGAGGAAGGCGATGCGTGTCGGGGTCTTCTTGTCAGAGGGTCTCTGGACATGACCCAAATAGGGGCCTGAAGCGGATAATATCCTCTCAAATTCCAGAGCGCTCACGACATTGGGAAAGCGACCGTAACCGAACTCCGGTTTAGTTTTTGCGTCAAAGATTTCATAGCCGGGCGACAGAATGACAGCGCCGACGTTCAATTCGATCTTCTCTTCTTTCTGCTCGTAATCGATAGCCTTCGCCTCGCACACTTCCTTGCAAATGCCACACACACCGTACTTCATGTGAAGACAGTGATCGGGATCAATCGTGGCCTTATTCGGTACTGCTTGGGGAAAGAGGATATAAGCGGCTGACCTCTGATCCAAACCTAGATTGAATGAATTTGGAATCGGAACTGGCGTGTGTGCAGTCGTGAGCGCTGAGACCTTTTTGCCCACAGGGCATATGAAATTACAGGCACCACACGTCCAACACATCTCATTGTGCTTTCCGAACGGGGACTGCACCTTTTTTCGAGGCCCTCTTCCCGAAAATCCGACCGCGCTTCTTCCCATTCTCTCGTTGCACATGCGAATGCAGAGCCCGCAGTAGACACAGTCGTCAAATTTCTTTTTAATCCTCGGCTCTTTCACTCCCAGATCAGCCGCAATTCTCTGGATCGTCTCCGAATCAGGGCATCGGGCAAGAAGGAGCTCTGCCGTAATCTTTCTGGCCCTCTTCAGCCTTTCGGTGTCTGTAGAAACGCTGAGCCCGTCCTGGGCCGGATAGGAACATGAGGCTTGAAATTCAGGGGCCCTGTCCTTCTTGACACTTACCTCAACAACGCAGAGCCTGCATGCCCCGTAAGGAGTCAGGGCTTTGTGATCGCAGAGAGTCGGGACTTTAATCCCCAGCTTTTCAATGGCACGGAGCAGTTTCGTGCCTTGTTCCACTTCTACTCGTTGATCATTAATTGTGAGAGTGACCATGTTTCACCCTTCTTCTATTTTGACGTGGTCGTACGAAAAATTTATTTCCGGATGGGTCCCCTTCACGCACCGAATGGTCCCATCGATATCCCCCAAGGGCCTCCTGTCGATATGGCTCAATCGATAGGTGGCAATGATCTTTGTCCCTTTCCCTTTTGCGGACTCAACAACCAACTTTCCTCCAGCCTCCTCGGCGGATTGGGCGAGCAGAGATAACCCAAGGCCCACGTTCTTACCCTCTTTTGTTGTAAAAAATGGATCTAGACACTGTCGCCTTGTCGCGTCGTCCATCCCTTCGCCATCATCTCCGATTTCCAGGATGAGCAGATCCTCCCCCCCATCCTCGGTCACTCTCAAAATCACATGGGTTGCGTTTGCCCGAATCGAGTTTTCAACCACGTCCAGGATATGGAGCGAAAGATCCTCCATGGTTACAGAATAACCCTCCTTCCGGACTCCCCTTTGAAGGATTTTCTCAGTTCTTCAACAGTCATCTCCTCGAGAAGGAAGCAGGTGTGTCTCTTTCCGACGTCTTCCAGGAAGTGGGCGTCAGAGGAAGCAACCATCGGAAAACCCTGCGCAAGAGAGGACCTCTCCTTTTGAGATGAGCCTGTTATTTCTACCGCATCGAGACACAGATCTTCGGGAATGAACCCGAGTTGGCCAATGATGCTGAAGCCTTCACGATCGATATGGGAAGCGACGGCGAGTCCGTTACGCTGGTGAATGAGATCGACGACTTCGTGGATTGGGATTGCCGTTGCTCCGATGAGAAGTTTTCTGTTGTAGCGGATAACTTCATCCTCTTCATCTACCACCAGTTGATCTCCGTATAAGCTCTCATCATTTGTTCCATAGAGGTTTTTGTAAATGATGTTTTGTAAAGAGTGCAGCTGGCTATCTTCATCGAACAGGGCCAAAACGTGAACCTCTTCCGATGACGTGACTTCCATTCCTCCGATGACCCCAATCTTCTCCCTCTCCCCGGCCTTCTTTGCAGCACCGACGTTTTCGGCGGAGTTGTGATCGCATATGCCGACGAAGTGAAGTCCCTTCTTTCTTGCCTCTTTCATGATGTTCCTCGGGGACATCTCCAGGTCGGCGCACGGTGAAAGGCATGTATGGATGTGCAGATCCCCATGGAATTTCCTCAATTTATCTGATCCCAAGTTCGTAAAGCCTTCCCACGACCTGGTACGTCGACCGCTGGCTCAACAGAATAGGTACTTTTTTCTCCTCTGCCTTCGTCAACGTTTGCGCTTCAGGCTTTCTTCCATTCACAATGATAATTCCTGAAAGGTCCTTCGTGCTTGCAACAGCCGGAACGTTAGGATGGATTTGCATGGTTACCCATACGTATCCCTTGTCGGAGTTTGCCAGAACGTCGCTCAACATATCGCTCGCATACCCTCCCGTCACATCTCTGTCAAGGAGATCCATCCCAACGAGTACTTTTAGATTCAAACTCTTAACCAGTTCTTTCAGTTTCATCTCAGGCGTAGACAGAAAACTCTAAATTCGTTCCCTTTCCCAGCCGGGATTCGAGTTTCATCTCGTCCGTGCAATTTTTTATATTAGGCAGACCCATACCGGCTCCGAAGCCCAGTTCCCTGACAAAATCGGGTGCCGTAGAATATCCGGGTTGCATGGCCAGTTCTATATCCGGTATACCCGGTCCATTATCGATCACTTTTACGGTGATCTTGCCGGGCTCAATCTGGGCTATCATGTCACCTCCCGAGGTGAAGATGACCAGATTCATTTCGGCTTCCAATGCAGAGATTATCAGCCTTCGAATCTGTTCATCAGAGTACCCTAGCTTCAACAAATTTCCTTTGAGTTGATCACTCTTCTCCCCTGCTTTTCCGAAGTCTCCGCCCTTTACATGATATTTCAGTATCATCGTTGTCCAGTCTGAAGGTAAATCCGCAAATAGACGGGCTGCCTGGTATCGATTGCCTTTCTTGCTTTCCCTGGCATGATACAAAGACTGGAGAGTACTCAAAAGGCATCGGATGATATCTTGTTTTGTGATAATGCCTATGAGTTTTTTACTGTCGCGGTCAAGAACCGGGAAACGGCCAAAACCATAACTGCCGAATTTATTGATGGCGTGAATCAAGGGTTCATCAGAAAACAAGGTAACCACCTTTGTCGTCATGATATCCTTCACCCTTGTTTCCATGGATCCGGCTCTGAGACAATTGATCAGATCCTCGATGCTGACGATGCCCACCAGTCTCCCCGACTCAACAATGGGAATTCCTGTGAACCTGTGGTCCTTTAAAACTTTTCTCACGTCCATCATTGTGCGATTCGGTTTCAGTGTGAGGACCTTCTTACTCATTGCCTCCTTGATCTTCAGTTCATAGGATAATTGGTGTGTCTTTTGTACCTCTTTTGTTTTTTGACTTCGGGGCAGCCGCTGGGTCTTCCCCTTCGTTTTTCCGACACTCTCGGAGGTTCCGAACAACCAGGTCTTCCCCTTCACTTTTCCGACACCCCCGCGGGTTCCGAGCAGCCAATGAGACCTTTATTATAGAGTCTTCCACAACTTTCAAACATGGGGAAATTCGTGGTCATAAGAGCTATTTTTTTCTCCTTAGCCAGTTCAACGGTCTCCTTGGGTGGCGTCTTGCCTCTTACAAAGCAGATGGCCTCGACACCTGCTGTACTCGCCGTATAAATAACTTGTCTACTGGTCAGGCCTGTGAGGAGTACACTGCCGGGTCTCGTAAAGACCAGAACATCGCTCATCAGATCAGACCCGCATCCTGTCTTGATATCGCGATTGTCGTGTTGGGCGCCTATGGCTTCTGCTTCGAGTATCTTCATTATCTGTTTAATCTTCATGACAACGCGCGCGCGCTGGCAACGGGAATAGGCTTCTCAAGAACCTTAAGATTCCTTGCCTGTTCTCCGGAGACCTTCACAACCGCCGAAACCTTCGGTGGGCAGAGTTGCAGGCATGTTCCGCACTTTGTGCACTTAGTCTCGTCTATGATGTGCACGTGCTTCAACTCGCCCTTGATCGCTCCCGTCGGGCAATTCTTTGAGCATACCTGGCACCCGACACATTTTTTGGGCTCAATATAGTATTTGATCAGGTCTTTACAGACCAGCGCCGGACAGCGTTTTTCGTTAATGTGCGCCAGATACTCGTCCTTGAAATACCGAAGCGTTGAAAGGACCGGGTTGGGGAGCGAAGTGCCGAGTCCGCACAAGGAGGCGTCCCCGATCGCGAGGCTCAACTCTTCGAGGAATTCAACATCCCCTTCCTTTCCCTCACCTTTGCAGATTCTGGTGAGCACCTCAAGTAATGCATCGCTTCCATCCCTGCAGGTGGTGCACTTCCCGCAGGATTCATCGTTTGTAAACTGGATGAAAAATTTTGCAACGTCCACCATACAGGTATCTTCATCCATGATGATCATTCCCCCTGATCCCATCATGGACCCCGCTTCTGCAAGGCTGTCAAAGTCAACCGGGAGGTCTATCATGGAGCTTGGGAGGCATCCACCGGACGGTCCGCCTGTTTGGACCGCCTTAAGCTTCTTATTTCCGGGAATACCTTCCCCTATATCATAGACGATCTCCCGCAGTGTAATCCCCATCGGAACCTCGATCAGGCCTGTGTTATTAATCTTGCCAACGAGGGAGAATATCTTCGTCCCCTTACTCTTCTCGGTTCCGATACGTGAATACCAATCTGCGCCCCGATTGATAATCACCGGGACGTTGGCAAGGGTTTCCACGTTGTTTAAAACAGTCGGATACCCCCAGAGACCGACCTCCGCAGTGCGCGGGGGTCTCTGTCGTGGCTCCGGAATTTCGCCTTCGATAGAGCGTATCAACGCAGACGCTTCGCCGCACACGAAAGCACCCGAGCCCTGTCTGATCTCGATGTCGAAACCAAAACCGGAGCCGAGCATATTCTCTCCGAGCAGACCGAGTTCCCTTGCCTGGGAAAGCGCAATCTCCATGCGCTTGATGGCAAGGGGATATTCCGTCCGGATATATAAAAATCCTTTGGTTGCACCAATCCCATAGGCAGCAATCGCCATTCCCTCGATCAAGGAATGGGGGTCTGATTCGAGGAGGCTTCTGTCCATGTAAGCCCCGGGATCTCCCTCGTCACAGTTGGCGATCAAATATTTGGTCGGATTCTGCTGCTTTCTGCTGAGTTTCCATTTGGTGCCCGCGGGGAATCCGGCGCCCCCTCTTCCTCTCAATCCGGCCTTGGTCACCTCTTCGATAACCGCTTCAGGCTTCATCTGTGTCAGGGCCTTCTCCAGAGCCACATAGCCCTCTCTGGCGATATAATCCCAGATGTTTTCGGGGTCTATAATGCCCTTATTTCTCAGCACCACAAGCACCTGTTTCTTGAAGAAGGGGATTTCGGAAATCAGTGGAATCGGCTCCTTCTTCTCGGGGGGTACGAACATCAATTTTTTCACCGGTCTACCCTTCAAAAGATGTTCCTCCACAAGGGTAGCGATATCTTCGGCCTTGAGCCATCCATAAAAGATCTTGTCGGGCATGACCACCAGCAGCGGTCCTTGACCGCAAAATCCGTTACAACCCGTCGTGATTACAGAAACTTCGTTTTGAAGTCCCTGTTTCTCGATCTCTTTTTCGAGGGTCTCTCTAACGCTGAAAGCACCGCTGGCGACACAGCCTGTGCCTGCACATATCATCAGTTCAATTCTTCGCGTGGCCATATCTTCACCCGCCTCTTTCTGAGCCTAAGCCAATGGCGTATTCTTGGACGATTTGCCCGCCCATGATATGATTTTCGAAGATTTTTATTGCCTTGTCCGCAGTCAAATTCCCATACTTGATAGGTGGAGCATCCAATAATTCGACGGTGGCCATAGGTTCCCTCGAGCAGAGGCCGGCGCAACCGGAAGTCGTGATCAGAATATCGATAATCTTCCTGTTCTCTTTCTGGTTCAGAAAGGCCGATACGATCTCCCTGGCACCCGCGGCAATGCCACAGGTTCCCATGTGAACAGTAACCTTTCCTCTGAATTCACCCTCCCTGAGATGGATCTTACTCCTCGCCTCTTCTCTTCCTTTTCTCAGCTCTTCTATGGTCAGCTTAGGCATACTAAGTCCCCTTCTATTTATTGCATTAGTTTATATTTCTTTATAATATCCGGAACCCCTGCGACGCCTAGCTTACCGTATACCCGGTCACCGATCGCCACTGCCGGGGCAAGGCCACAACAGCCTATGCACCGTACCGTATTGAGGGTAAACTTCCTGTCCGGGGTTGTCTCATTCGGCTTGATCTCCAGCACATCACTAAATTTCTCCATCAGTCTTTCACTGCCCCTCACGTAACAGGCGGTTCCCATGCACACGTTGATCACATACTTCCCTCTCGGTGTAACACTGAATCCGCCGTAGAACGTGACGATTCTGTAAATATGGGCGATCGGGTAGCCCGTCTCCTGGGCTACGTATCTCAATACCGTTTCAGGGAGATAATTGAATGTCGCATTGATCTCCTGGAGGATGGGCATCAAAGGGCCTTTTCTATTCTTGTGTTTCGCAACGATGTTGCGTGCCTGTTCCCCGTGTTCGGGTTCAAGCTCTACTTTGGCCGGCTCCGTAATCTGAACCGAGTTCCTTGTTGGGCAATTTGACACGCAGGTACCGCAGCCGGTGCACTTCTCTTCATCCACAAACCGGGGCCTTTTTTTCAGCGTTACATTAAAATTACCTGCCTGTCCCCTTAAGCTCTCTATATCGCTCAGCGAGATGATCTCTATGTCCTTGTGCCTGCCGATCTCAACGAGCCGCGGGGCCTGCGTGCACATGGCACAGTCATTGGTGGGGAATGTCTTGTCAAGCTGTGACATCACGCCGCCGATGGCGGGCTTGTTATCGGCCAGATAGACCTTTATTCCGGACGCCGCCAAGTCAAGTGCGGCCTGCATCCCGCCTATTCCCCCACCCACGATTAACGCCGCACCGACTTTCCCATCTTGGGTTTCATGAGACATACGCAGGTACCTCCTCCGAGGACGCGTCCTGCTCCAGAGTCCTCTCTTTTAGAGATTGAAAGTACATGGCCAATGGACGGTAAATCATATGGGTCCATTTGCCGAAGGGCATTTCGACGACGAGCATGGGGACCGTGATCACCAGATGGATCGCATACGCGTAATGTGTGGCAAGTCCAAGCCCCGCATAGCGGAAGATGTGCACGATAATGCCGCTCACGGCCGTAGCCAGCAACAGGACGGGGAAGTTCCAATCCCTGAAATCGGCCTCCTTGTATATCTCCTTCTCCTTCTTGATCCGACCAACCAGGATATCGCAGGTGCCGAAGATCAGAAACGCGGTGGCGAGATAGCCTATCCATCGCTGGGGATTGTACAGCGGGTAAATCTTGTCGGTCTGAAACCAGCGCAGAAAGAAGACCATCACCACGAGCATTGTCATGCACCCGACGCCGAGGAGAAGATGCTTCGGCCAGCGCATTTTCTCGGTCGGGCACTCCATCATCTTTCTGTATGTAAAAAAGTGGAGCATGAAGATCTTCCCTTCGAGGAGCCACTGGGAAATGGGTGAGCGGATGCTTTCCTTTCGGTGGACGGTGTACCAGTACATGCGAAAGGCATTGGTCAGCAGGATGAAGAAGGGAAGGAGGACCACTACAAGTGTGAAATAGGTCATCATCGGGAACATATGGTCAAGGCCCATGGAGGTGGAAGCGAAATCGGAAAGAGGCATTTTCGCCACGTAGAGGTGGTAGAACAGAATGAGCGCCAGGACGAGCGCTGCCACGAAGGAGAGGGAGCCGATGTGCCAGGCCTTCGAACTATTGATCTTTGAAGCGATGCCCGTCCAGTCATAGGTTGAAGCCAGGTAGCGCCGTAAGGTCATCATGGAGTCACGCGGACCTGTCTGACGGGGACAAACCTTCGAACAGTCGCCGCAGTCGTGACATATCCACGGGTCCAGACTTTCATCCAGCAGTTGTCTTAGTCCCATCAAGACGTGTCGAGTCGACCTCCGTGGAAATGAGGCATGGTCGCCGGCCAAATCGCAGCTTAACGTACAACTCCCGCAGTTGAAGCAGCCTGCGACATCGAAGTTCCCGTATCTGCGTACCTTCGCCAACAGTGTTGGGTCACAGTCATAAGCCATCGTTACGACTCCTTTTCGTTTCTAGCGCTCTTGCAGCGCGATTCGTGGCAGGCGCGCCGCCTGCGCCTTTACCTGCAGGCGCGTAAAACCTCCTCAGCAGCAACGGCCACACCTTCTGCCAACGCCTTCGATAATCCTGGACTCACCACCTCCGGGATGGATTCGACCTGCCCGACTACGACGATGACTTCAACGCCGCAAAGGTCTCTCAACTCTCTGAGTAAATTTGAAGTAGGCATGTCATGAAGGGTGAAGTCATCGATCTTGTTTTTCGGCAACTCGTCGACGCTGATTTTGAAGACCTCGCCGGGTCTCTTTCTCGCATCAACCGCGTCGACAACAATGATTCTTCTTGGCTTTTGCTCGCTCAGGATGAGATCAAAAAGAATCTCCCTGACCCGCGTCGTTGCGTCGACGACAGAGACGCCCTCCGGGAGAGCTCCACCGTTCTGCAGATGTTCCGCTACGCAGGAGCCGAAACCGTCGTCCCCAAAAAGGATATTACCGCATCCCAGAACAAGAGTCTCTTTACGTAGTGCTTCCAATAAAGATTGCATCAGAGTCGATCGTCCTCCCGGCAAAGATTGGGCCTTTGGTGCAACTTTCAATTCGCACGGCCCTGGCCGTTATCCATAACGGCAGCTCTTACTTACTAAGCGTATCGATGAGCCGGCCCTGGGTATCCAGGATAGTCAGATCGATAGCAAGACCGCCATCCAGGCGGTGCGTCGCGCAGCTCAGTCAGGGGTCGTAGGCGCGTATGGCCATCTCCACTCTGTTCAGGATCCCCTGATCGTACTTGCCCGCTTTGATGCACTCTTTGGCCGCCTGATTCACCGAGAGATTGATCGCAGCGTTGTTGTGGGTCGTGCCTACAATCAGGTTCACCTTAGTGATCAGGCCGTCGTTGTCGCACTCATAATCGTGGATCAGAGTGCCCCGAGGCGCTTCAACACAACCCACGCCACGGCCCGCTTTGGCCGTAACCGGGACCCGTATCTCCGTGCCGGTGATCTCGGGGTCGTTCAGGAGTTGCACCATCGTTTCCGCCGCCTGTACAAGCTCGATAAGGCGTGCGTAATGGTAGAGCAAGGTGTAATGGGCCGGCCGGCCAAAGGCGGCCCGGAACTCCTCGAGTTCGGCCTGGGCCGTGGGGGTTGCCATCTTGTCGGCCACGTTGATGCGGGCCAGGCAGTTGGTACGATATACCCCCACTGGATTTTCCAACGACAGGTTGAGTTTCCCCCACTTCTTGGCATAAGGAAACTTTTGATACGACCAGGGTTCCACAAATTCGCCAATGTAATCGAGGTATTGGTCATAGGCGAAATCTTCGTAGGAGCCGTCGGCCTTCATCATCCGGAGTTTGCCGTCGTAGAAATCGAGTGCGCCATCGGCCCGCACCGTGCCGAGATAGCCCACCTCGATGACCCCGATCGATTTGATGGCATCCATGTACTTGGGGAAAACATTCTCCTTGGCGAACTTGATGGAAAACTTGGCGAATTCCAGCAACTCCTCAGCCGATGGAAGCATCTTCACGCGTTCGGCTTCGGTAAGAGGCTTGCTCACGCCGCCCGGCACCGAGAACGTGGGATGAATGGCCCGACCTGCAAATGCCTCCAGCATCTGCGCCCCCAGATGACGCATGTGCACCACTTTCTTGGCGATGTCCGGAGCGGCCTGGAGAATACCCACAACATTGCGTACGGAATAGTCGGCGTCAGGGCCGATGACAAAGTCGGGAGCCGCCAGAAAGTAAAAATTGAGGATCTTATCGCTCACGTAAGCGATGCTCTGCATCAGGCGGCGCAATTTCACCGCAGTGGGTGGCGGTGTAACGCCGAAACACCCATCAGTCGCTTTGCTGGATGCGAGGTGATGGGCCCAGGGGCAGATGCCGCAAATGTGGCAGACCGTCCTGGGCATCTCCTCTACGGGCCGACCCTCGCAAAATTTTTCAAAGCCGCGTATGTTCTGAACATGAAACTTGGTATCGACAACATTGCCCGCATCATCCAGGGTAATCGCTACCCTGCTATGGCCTTCGATCCGGGTCACTGGCTGAATGTTGATTACTGTGCTCATACGTCTCACCTCCTCATTTTACCGGTCGCACCGGCAGCACCTTCAGGACGCCATGCCCGCCGATATAACGGTTCATCATGGCCCGCCGATCCAATATGGATTTGGCATCGAGCCCTACCGAACTCAGGGCCCCCATCATGTCCACCATGGGCTGTACTCCCTTGCGGATGGGTCCGAAACAGCCCCTGCACGGAGTCCTGGCCTGAATACAGCGCGGCACCCCTGTTTTGCCGGCACAGCCTGCCAGCGTCACCGGGCCCATGCAGAGGTAACCCTGTTCGTTGATACAGCGCATCTTGTCCAGTCCCTCCTCCGGGTTGAATTCCATGTTCTGCAGCCAGCGCTTGACGGGTCCGCCACCTGATTTCTGCAGCCGGATGACCGGGCACGTGTCGCATACGCTCCGCTCAGGCAGGCTCCACGAGGTCTTGCCCTGGAGCAGGGCGGTGACGGCCTCGGCAATCCAGTCAGGGTGCGGAGGACAGCCGGGAATGCTGATGTCCACCTTAGCGACTTCATCTACCGCGGCACAGGTGGGGGTCCACTTCGGCACATTGGGATCTGCCGGGTCAGGGGATGGATCGGTGGAGGCACAGTTGCGATAGACCTTTTCAAAGACATCCTCATTTTTCCACATGTTGGCTTGGGCCGGTACCCCGCCATAACAGGCGCAACTGCCCAGAGCGATGAGAAACTTCGTTTTTTTGCGGATCTCTTCTACTTCGTGTTTCTGCTCTTCGGTACGGATGCCCCCGGACACGATACCCACCACGGCCTCGGGA
>DATFYE010000059.1:0-47512 GCA_035315185.1 Syntrophorhabdales bacterium
GCGTATACCTTCGTTGTCGCTGCGTCGCTCTCCTTGACGTACCCCCAGGTACGCCCGGGTACCCGCTTGCGGGTGGGGCTCCTCGCTGCCGCCTCGGTCTCCACACGAATCCAAATCGGTATAAAGGGGAAATGAAATGAGCATCAGAAAAGATATCACTGCAGAGTCAAGGGTTGACCCTTTGGAGGTAAAGGAAGAGATACTGAAGAAATACCCCGCAAAGGTGGCGCGCAGGCGGGCTAAGCAGATCGTAGTCAACCGGGTCGAGGCGGGCGATCAGGTGCCGGAGATCCAGGCAAATACCAGAGCCATTCCCGGCATTTTGACGATGCGGGGATGCGCGTACGCGGGCTGCAAGGGCGTCGTGCTTGGTCCCACCCGCGATATCGTCCAAATTACTCACGGTCCCATCGGCTGCGGTTTCTACAGCTGGCTGACGCGGCGAAACCAGACCAGGCCGAAGAGCGCTGCCCATCCCAACTACATGCCCTATGCCCTGTCAACGGACATGCAGGAGGAAGAGATCATCTTCGGAGGAGAGAAAAAGCTAAAAAAAGCAATCGAGGAAGCGATAGAGCTGTTCCATCCGAAGGCCATAGGGATTTTCTCCACCTGCCCCGTGGGGCTTATCGGTGACGACGTGCATGCCGTTGCCAGAGAGATGGAAGAAAAATATCCCGGTGTCAACATTTTCGGCTTCAGTTGTGAGGGATATAAAGGCGTGAGCCAATCGGCCGGCCATCATGTCGCCAATAACAAAGTCTTCACCGACGTTGTCGGCCAACTGGAATCGCCTAAAGAAGGGGAGTTCCGCTTCAATATCCTGGGCGAATATAACATCGGCGGCGACGCTTTCGAGATCGAGCGGATTACCGAGGCCTGCGGCTTCACGGTCCACTCCACCTTCAGCGGCAACTCGGAATATGATGAATTCGCCAGCGCCCACACCGCGGATTTGAATGTGGTCATGTGCCACCGCTCCATAAACTATATGGCGGACATGATGGAGAAGCGCTACGGCATCCCCTGGCTAAAGGTCAACTTCATCGGTGCGCAGGCGACGGCCAAGTCGCTTCGCAAGATCGCCGCCTATTTCGGGGACCATGCGCTGATGGAACGCGTGGAGCGCGTCATAGCCGAGGAACTGCCGGAGGTGGAGCGCGTGCGGGAGGAGGTTAGATCGCGATGTGCAGGCAAAGTAGCGATGCTCTTTGTCGGCGGCTCGCGAGCCCATCACTATCAGGAACTGTTTGCGGAGATAGGCATGAAGACTGTTTCCGCCGGGTACGAGTTTGCGCATCGCGACGATTACGAAGGCAGGAAGGTGATCGGCGATATCGTGATCGATGCGGATACGCGTAATATCGAGGAACTGACGGTCGTTGCGGATGAGACGAGATACCGGCCGCGCAAAGACGAAGCAGAAATCGAACGGTTGCGCAATGCCGGCATCCGGTTCAGCGACTACGCGGGCATGATGCCTGAGATGGCGGAAAACTCTCTTATCATCGATGACCTGAACCATTACGAGGCGGAGGTCTTGATAGAGAAATATAAACCCGCCATCTTCTGCGCTGGGATCAAAGAGAAATATGTAATCCAGAAGGCCGGGATTCCTCTCAAACAGCTGCACAGCTACGACTACAGCGGTCCTTATGCGGGGTTCAAAGGGGCGATCAACTTTTACAGGGAGATCGACCGGATGGTCAACTCGAAGCTTTTCCACTTCGTTAAGGCGCCCTGGCAGGAAAGCCCCGAGCTGGCAGGCAGCTATGCATGGAATATGTAAGATGGATTACGTGACAAGGAGGCAGTCATGCTACTGAGACATACACCCGAAGAAATGGCGGACCGGAGTGCGCTGACCGTGAACCCGGCAAAGACGTGCCAGCCCGTGGGCGCCATGTACGCGGCCCTCGGCATACATAAGTGCCTTCCCCACAGCCACGGATCGCAGGGATGCTGCGCGTACCACCGGAGCGCACTGACCAGACACTACAAGGAACCGGTCATGGCGACCACCAGTTCCTTCACCGAAGGCGCTTCGGTGTTCGGGGGGCAGGCCAACCTTGTCGAGGCGATCAACAACATATTCACGATCTATACTCCGGACGTCGTCGCGGTCCATACCACATGTCTGTCGGAGGTCATCGGCGACGATCTGACGCAGATCATCAACAAGGCGCAGACCGACGGGAAGATCCCCAAAGGGAAAAGGGTGATCCATGCCAATACCCCGAGTTTCAAAGGGTCGCATGTCACCGGCTTTTCGAGCATGACCCAGAGCATGGTCCACTACCTGTCCGAATGCACGGGCAAGCGGATAAAACAGATCAATATCATTCCCGGCTTTGTCGAGCCTTCCGATATGTCGGAGATGAAGCGGATCGCGGAGGAGATGGGCATCAAGTACATCATGTTTCCCGACACGTCGGGCGTAGTCAACGGACCCTTGGACGGCAAGTTCCATATGTATCCCAACGGGGGAGCAACCGTCGAGCAGATCGCGAGCGCGGGAGACAGCATGTTCACCGTCGCCGCAGGGCGGACGGCATCGCAGGCCGCGGCAAAGCTGCTCGACACGAAATGCAAGGTCCCCTTCGAGATGCTCGATCTTCCCATCGGGTTGCGGGCGACCGATGCATTCATCGACAGCCTCAGAAAGGCCGCCGGCGTTTCAGTCCCTGAAAGTCTCATGGTGGAGCGGGGTCAGGTGGTCGACGTGATGACCGACATGCATCAATACTTCTACCGGAAGAAAGCAGCGCTTGTCGGGGACCCGGATCATCTGGTGGCCCTGACGCAGTTCCTGACTGACCTGGATATGGATGTCTGCTTCGTCGTGACGGGCACGCCCGCGGGACCGAAATTCGAAAGATCGATCAGAAAGCTTGCCGGGGACCGCCCCATAGTTAAATATGGTCCCACCGCTGATATGTTCTTTTTTCATCAGCTGGTGAAGAACGAAAGACCCGATCTCATCTTCGGTAACACCTATGCGAAATATATCGCCCGCGACGAGGACATACCGCACATCCGGATGGGCTTCCCGATCTATGACCGGGTCGGCCATCAGTATTTCCCGATAACAGGCTATCGCGGCGCGCTCCGGCTTCTGGAGCGGATGCTGAACGCCCTGCTCGACAGGCAGGACCGTGATGCCCCGGAAGAAAGCTTTGAGCTGGTGATGTGAGGGGGCCGCACGGAGAACGCAGGGAGGAGAGCAATGATCGAGATTCTCGACGAAAGAAAAAAACAGGTCCTGGAGACGGGAAAAGAAAGCGGCGGCATCGCCTGTGAAAAGGCGAGTCTCGCGGGCTCCGTAAGTCAGAGGGCCTGCGTATTCTGCGGGTCCCGGGTGGTCCTTTACCCGATAGCCGATGCGCTGCATCTCATCCACGGCCCAGTGGGCTGTGCGGTTTACACCTGGGATATCAGGGGCGCCCTCTCGTCCGGACCCGAGCTTCACCGGTTGAGCTTCACCACCGACTTGCGGGAGGAAGAGGTGATCTACGGAGGCGAGAAGAAACTCTATGCATCCCTTACCGAGTTGATAGAGACCTACCGTCCGAAGGCTGCGTTCGTGTACGCAACGTGCATTGTCGGACTCATCGGGGATGATGTGCAGGCGGTCTGCAGCCGCGTCGCGAAGGAACAGTCCATCCCGGTGATACCCGTACACTCCGAAGGCTTCAAGGGCACGAAGAAGGACGGTTACAAGGCCGCATGTGAAGCCCTGTTCAGACTGATCGGCAAAGACGATGCAAGCCCGCTGCCCGAACTGGGCATCAACATCCTCGGGGACTTCAACCTGGCCGGGGAAACGTGGATCATAAAGGAGTATTACCGGCAGATGGGGATCGACGTCGTCTCCTGCATGACCGGCGACGGCAGGGTGGCCCAGATAGGCCGCTCGCACCGCGCCGCCCTCAACGTGGTGCAATGCTCCGGCTCGATGACCTATCTGGCCAAAACGATGGAGGACACATACGCCATTCCCTTCAAGCGGGTTTCCTACTTCGGCATCGAGGATACGGCGGACGCGCTTTACACGGTGGCCCGCCACTTCAACGACCCTGACGTGCTGCGGCGGACGGAGGAGCTTGTCCGCGACGAGGTAAACCGCATCTACCCGGCAGTGGAGCGGTTTAGGCAGGACCTGGAAGGAAAAAGGGCGGCCATCTACGTGGGCGGCTCTTTCAAGGCGTTCTCTCTGGTCAAGGCGCTGCGCCACCTCGGCATCCGGACCGTGGTCGTGGGCTCACAGACCGGTAACCGGGAAGACTACGACTATTTGAAGGAGATATGCGACGAAGGCACCATAATCGTCGACGATGCCAACCCGCTGGAGCTGTCCAAGTTCATGATAGAGAAGCAGGCGGACCTACTCATCGGCGGAGTGAAGGAACGGCCGATCGCCTATAAGATGGGCGTGGCCTTTTGTGACCACAACCATGAGCGGAAGGTCGCCCTTGCAGGGTTTGCGGGTATGCTCAATTTCTGCCGTGAAGTCCATGCATCGATCATGAGCCCTGTGTGGCGATTTTCTCCAGCGTATCATAAACGAAAAAAGGAGGCGGACCATGAACGTGGTGAAAGCATTGCGGTGTGATCAAAGCGAATCCAGGAGTTCCGTTTCCACGCAGAACGCATGCAAGCTCTGCGCTCCGCTTGGCGCAAGCATCGTCTTCCGCGGCATCGAGAATTGCGTTCCGCTGATCCACGGGTCGCAGGGCTGTTCGACCTATATCCGCCGGTACGTGATCAGCCATTTCAGAGAGCCGATCGACATCGCTTCGTCCAACTTCAGCGAGTCGAGCGCCATATTCGGCGGCGGCGACAACCTGAAAACGGCTCTCGACAACCTTACGCGGCAGTATGCGCCGGCAGCCATCGGCATCGCCACCACGTGTCTTTCGGAGACCATTGGGGATGATGTCCGCCTTTACATCGAGCAATACCGAAAAGAGAGGAAGACGCGCTCGATCCCGTCTATCATCCATGCATCGACGCCCAGTTACAGCGGTACACACATGGAGGGCTTTCACGCAGCGCTGAGGGCCACGATAGAGGCGCTCGCCGAAGGAGGGGCGTGCGAAGGCACGATCAACCTGCTACCCGGCTTTGTATCGGCGGAAGACCTGCGGCACCTGAAGGAAGTCCTCTCCGGATTCGGGATCGGCTTCACCATGCTACCCGATTATTCCGAGACCCTCGACGGCGAATCCTGGGCCGACTACCAGAAGCTCTCCGCCGGCGGAACACCCATACAATCGATCCGGAGAATGGGAAGGGCCCTGGCAACGATCCAACTGGGAAGAGGCCTCGGGACAGTCCGGACCGCAGCCGCGTATCTGGAGGAAGCATGCGGCGTCCGGGCAGTGACCCTGGGCCTCCCTATCGGCATCCGGGGAACGGATGCGTTCTTCGACGCGATCACGCAAATGTCCGGCATCGGCCTGCCCGCGAAATACGCCAAAGAACGGGGCCGGCTCGTCGACGCTTACATCGACGGCCACAAGTACGTGTTCGGTAAACGTGCGGTCATCTACGGAGAGGCTGACTTTGTGGCTGCCATGGCCGCCTTTCTCGACGAGATAGGTATGGTCCCGGCGCTTTGTGCAACGGGTGCCGCTACGGGCCGGGTCAGGGAGACGATCCTTTCGAATCTGGAACATAGCAGGCCGGAGAACGTGCAGGTTTTCGAGGATGCCGACTTTGTGGGCATGCTCGAGGCGTGCCGCGCCATCCAACCGGACATCGTCATCGGCAACAGCAAAGGCTATTTCCTTTCGAGAAAGCTGGGCGTTCCGCTCGTGCGCGTCGGGTTTCCCATCCACGACCGGATCGGCGGGCAGCGCATCCTCCACACCTGCTACCGGGGCACACAGCAGCTCTTCGACAGGATCGTCAATGCGCTCATGGAGGCCGGACAGGAAGGCTCAGAAGTGGGATACAGCTACATATGACGACGGAGGCGCACATGAATCAGTCAGACCATCCATGCTTCAGCGAAGGTGCGCGCCATAAGGTCGGAAGGATACATCTGCCGGTGGCGCCCAAATGCAACATACAGTGTAACTACTGCAACCGGGACTTCGAGTGCGTCAACGAGTCGCGTCCCGGTGTATCGAGCACGATCCTTTCGCCGCAGCAGGCGGCCAGCTATCTGGACGCGGTCCTGGAGAGGATCCATGACATCCGCGTCGTGGGGATAGCAGGTCCCGGAGATCCTTTTGCCAACGGGTATGAGACCATGGAGACCCTCCGCTTCGTGCGGGAGAGACATCCCGACATGATGCTCTGTCTGGCGACCAACGGTCTCGAAGTCGCGAAGTATGTCGAAGAGATCGCACGGCTCAATGTCAGCCATGTCACCATCACCGTCAACGCGGTCGATCCTGCTATAGGAGGGCAGATATACGCCTGGGCCAGGCTCAACGGCAAAGTTTACCGTGGAATAGGGGCGGCCCGAGTGATCCTGGAACAGCAGAGCGTGGCCATAGAGCTGCTCAAGGAGAGGAACGTAACGGTCAAGATCAACACGGTGGTCATTCCGGGGATCAACGACCACCACGTCACGAAGATCGCCAAACGGATGGCCGAGCTGAAGGCCGATATCCACAATTGCATACCCCTCTATCATGTGGCGGGAACGCCTTTCGAAAAGATTGAGCAGATTGCCGCGGATCGGATGGATGCCATACGGGCGGAGGTCAAGGAATACATGCCCCAGATGAGCCATTGCACACGCTGCCGTGCCGACGCGGCAGGTATGATCGGGGAGCCGCAGAGCCGGGAGGTCAGAGAGCTTCTGAAAAAAGCAGCTCAGCCGCACGCCACTGGTAGAAGACCTTATGTGGCTGTCGCGAGCATGGAAGGACTTTTCGTCAACCAGCATCTGGGTGAAGCGACCTCGCTCTGGATATTCGGGCTGCGCGAGGGGCAGGCGGGGCTGGTGGACCGGCGCTCAACCCCTGCGCCGGGAGGGGGCACGGAACGGTGGAGGGAGATGGCGGGCATCCTGCAGGACTGTTCCACCATTCTCGTGAGCGGCATCGGTCCTTTCCCCAAGATTGTCCTCGAACAGGCGGGTATGCAGGTCGTGATCATGGAAGGGCTTGCGAAGGAAGCTGTGGACGCAGTACTGACCGGTCATGAGATACCGCGGATTCTGCTTCGTACGCCGGGGCGCTGCCAGATGGGGAAGGGATGCAGCGGAACAGGCATGGGCTGCGGATGAAGCAGATGAGCGACAACTAAAGGAGGATAAGGGAGATGAAGAAACCAAAACATCACATTTTCGTTTGCGGAAGTTTTCGCGCTGCAGGCGGTCCCCAGGGCGTCTGCAACAAGAAAAACTCGATGGGACTGCTCCAGTACCTCGAACAGGAGCTAGCCGACCGCGGCATGGCGGATGTAACCGTATCGAGCACCGGATGTCTGAAGTTGTGCGACGCAGGGCCCGCGATGGTGATCTATCCGGAGAACTGGTGGTATGGCCGCGTTGAATCCGAAGGGGTTATCGACGAGATCATCGACGCCCTCGAGGAGGGGAAGGCGGCGGCGAGCTACGTGGTTGGTTAAATAAAGGTGAGGCATGAAGTCTGAAAAACAGAAGATAGCTGTTTTCGATACCACCTTGAGAGACGGCGAGCAGTCGCCTGGAGCAAGTATGACACCCGAAGAGAAGCTGCTCATAGCTAGGCAGCTCGAGAAATTAGGGGTTGACGTGATAGAAGCAGGCTTCCCCGTGAGTTCTGAGGGTGACTTCAAGGCAGTCCGACTGATCGCGGAAGAGATACGTGGAGTCGAGATTGCCGCCATAGCACGGGCGGTTGCGCCGGATATCGACCGCGCGTGGAATGCGCTGAAAAAGGCTTTCCGTCCCCGCATTCACGTCTTCATCTCGTCTTCCGATATCCACCTGAAACATCAGCTCATGAAAAGCAGAGCGGAGGTCCTTGGCCAGGCGTATGCGTCCGTGGTCCGCGCCCGCACTTATACGGATAACGTGGAATTTTCGGCGATGGATGCGACCAGGACGGACCGGGAGTACCTTCGCGACATCCTGACAGCGGCTCTCGCTGCCGGAGCGACCACGGTTAACGTAGCCGATACGGTGGGATACGCCGTGCCTGACGAATTCGGCGCGCTCATTGCTTACCTCATGAAGAACGTGAGCGGCATTGATCAGGCGGTGCTCTCGGTGCATTGTCACGATGACCTCGGTTTGGCAACTGCGAATTCCCTTGCAGCGGTTAGGAACGGCGCCAGGCAGGTTAAGTGCACTATCAACGGTATCGGGGAGCGGGCGGGGAATGCCGCCCTGGAAGAGGTGGTCATGGCCCTCCGGACGCGAGAAGATTTCTTCGGTCTCCGAACAGGCATCAGGGCCGAGCGTATCTACGAGACGTCGTGTCTCGTGAGCCGGATCGTGCGCATCCCTGTCCAGCCCAATAAAGCGGTGGTCGGAGCCAATGCCTTTGCCCACGAGTCGGGCATTCATCAGGATGGTATCATAAAGGAAAGGAGTACCTACGAGATCATGACTCCTCAATCAGTCGGTATCCCGGCGTCCCACCTTACTCTCGGGAAACACTCCGGCCGTCACGCGATCAAAGAACGGCTGAAGATATTGGGTTATGCGCCTACCGCTCAAGAACTTGACCGGATCATCCCACTCTTCAAGGCGCTGGCCGACCGCAAGAAGTGCGTCTCTGAGGATGATCTCATGGCCATCCTCCGAGAGGAGGCCCTTCGCGTAAAGGACATCCGTCATCTTGACATCGACAAGAGGGCGGAAACGGCGACCTGAACCCCTATTGTTTGGTTGTTTAGTATTCAAGGAGAGAGTCTCCCATGCGACCTGGATAGGCCTCGCAATAATCATACTCGGCGGCCTTGTAATTCAGTTTGGAAAAAAGTAGTAATTATCCCCGCCACCTTCTCTAACCAAGCAAGTTCCCTCAGCTTGTGCCCACGCAGTGCCATGGACGATTGTCCGATAAGATGGTATACTGTGTGGCTCGATCGCAGCCACTCGATGTAACAAACCGTATCCCTGAGAAAGGAGAAGGTAAAATGATAGAAGACAAATCAACGGCAGAAAGTCTGGGAAGCACAAGAACATACGGCCAGGTCAGGTGCATGAACCCGAGTTGCACATCCAGAATCACCCCGCAGCCGGGACAAACCACGGCAAAGTGTCCTAAGTGCGGCTCTGAGTGGCGTATATTCTGGGTTAAGGCCGGCTTCCCCCGCGTTAGAGGCCCCGTATGGGAAACGAGCCTGAAAATGGCGAACGCAAAGTGGGATGCGCTGACAGACAAGAAGGAGGAGAAATAGGTCATGGCTTTAGATAGGAAACTGGCTGTAGTAGATCTTACAACGGGCAATATTGAAATAAAACCGATTTCCCTGGACGTCCGGAGAAAGTTCCTCGGCGGCAGGGGACTCGCTGCGTACCTCCTCTACAAATACGTAAAGCCGGGTTGCGATCCAATGGGTCCCGACAATGCAGTCATATTCAGCGCAGGCCCTCTCGGCGGAACCCTTGCGTCAGCAGGCTCACGGACTGACGTCATGTGCAAGAACCCCCTCACCGGTCTCCTGGGAAGTGGAAATATGGGCGGGTTTTTTGCCCCGGAGCTCAGATGGGCAGGCTTCGACCATATCCTCGTGAAGGGAAAGGCCCCAAGCCCCGTCTATATCTGGGTTCACGATGGCGAGGTAGAGATAAGGGACGGGAAAAACGTCTGGGGGAAAACAGTCACTGAAGCTCAATGGGCTATAAGAGAAGAACTGGGAGACTCTGATATTAAATCAGCAGTCTGTGGCCCGGGCGCTGAGAAAGGTGTGCGATACGGGAACGTGATGACGGGTATCAAGAACGCGAACGGAAGGGGCGGCGGCGGCACGGTCATGGGCTCGAAGAACCTTAAGATGGTTGCAACCCGCGGCACCATGGATATCAAGATAGCCCATCCAAAGGAGGCTCTGGAGTTTGATAAGAAGTATATTGAGATGATTACCGGTGCTAAGGTAAATCAGACCATGGGCACCCTCGGAACTCCCTTTATCTGGGGGGCGGCAAACGCCTGGGGCGGCGTGAGGGCAAATAATTTCCAGCTCAACCAGCTCCTTTACAGCGACGACATCGAGCCGGAAAGTCTGGATGAGATTTCGAATCAAACAGTGGGCAAATACCATATGGCGGCATGTTTCGGCTGCCAGGTCCATTGCCGGGCAAAATACAGAGTTCCGGACAGACCGCTGGCCAAAAAGCTGGGTATGGTAGGGAAATATGATGAAGGTCCGGAATACACGTCGCAGAATGCGTTTTGCGGCGAGCCGGGATGCACCAAGGCTGAGACGCTTCTTATATGTAATCACCTCGTTAACCAGTATGGTCTTGATAACCTGGAGACCGGCAGCCTCATCTCCTGGGCAATGGAGCTTTATGAAAAAGGGATCCTCACGAGCAAGGATACCGACGGCATCGACTTAAGGTTTGGCAATGACGAAGCCCTCATCGAAATGATCCACCACATAGGCAAGAGAGACACGTGGCTGGGTGATTTACTGGCCGAGGGCGGCATTGCTGCAGCCGAGAAGATAGGTAAGGATTCTCTCAAGTACCTTGTTCATGTGAAGGGCATGAGTCACCTTGGTTCAGACGAGAGGGCAACTCCCGGGCTCGCCCTGAACTGTGCTATGGCCTCCAGAGGATCAGACCACCTGCGAAGCCGGCCGGCCATCGACCTTTACCACCTGCCGGAACAGGTCTTGAGAAGGATCTACGGCAGTCCGGTCCCTTATGACGGACCGTTGAGTCCGGACCAGAGGGAATACGCGGGCAAGGCCTGGATGGTTTACTGGCAGGAAACCGTCTTCATGGGTGTCGATTGTCTCGGCACGTGCAAATACCATACGACATTCCTTGGCGCCACATTGCCCAACTTCGAAGACTGGTCGAAGGTACTGTATTACAATACCGGGCTCGAGATGACACCGAAGGAAATGTGGGACGTAGCCGATAGATGCAATATGATCGAGAGACTCTTCAATCTCAGGGAAGGCATGAAAAAAGACGACCCGCTCAAAGGCGAAATGCTCATCGCCCGTTACTTCGATGAACCGTGCAGGCTTGGTGCGCCCGACGTTGTTGGCGCAAAGCTTGACAGGGAAAAATTCAAAAACATGAGGGCAGAGTTCTATCTACACAAGGGATGTGACGCGGACGGCATACCCATACGACAGACACTGGAACGGCTCGGGCTTGATACGCTTGATGCCGAGCCGTCCCTACTATAGCAGGATGCATGTAAGGAGGAATTGAAGAATGGAGTCGAGAGTTCTCGTGATAGACCACGATAAATGCACGGGCTGCAGGAGATGCGAGCTCGTCTGTTCAGTGTTCCACGAAGGTGTCTCAAATCCCAGCAAAGCAAGGATAAAAGTAGAAAAGTGGGAATGGGAAGGGCTTTACATTCCTATGACGTGCCGGCAGTGCGTGGATGCGCCGTGCATGAATGTCTGTCCCGTGAAAGCCATCAGCCGCGATGATACTGAGGCCAAGGTCTCTGTTGATTATGACAAATGCATCGTCTGCCGATCCTGTGTAGCCGTCTGTCCTTTTGGCGCGATGAATTTCAATCCTGCCGCGAAGAAAGTCTTTAAATGTGACCTGTGCGACGGCGAACCCCAGTGCGTCCGTTTCTGTGATATGAAAGCGGTCGATTACATTGATTCTCGAAAAGAGAGCACGGTGAGAAAGAGAGACGCGGCGCTTAAGATGGCTGAAGCAAAAAAGCTGGGCTCAGCAATGGATTACGAAGGCTGACAATACTAAGGAGCCTCCTCCTTCCTTGCAACGATCATGACCGGAGGATTTAAATGACGAAGACTGAAAAGGGTCAGTGGACCTTGGAACCAGAAGACCTGGAAAAGATCCGGAAGATGAAGATCAAGGTGGTGGACAGGGAAACAGGGGAAAGCAGGTATTGTACTCTGGATGAGGCGCAAACGTGGGACTGGGGTAACCAGGACATTTGGAGAATAGTCAGTGGCTGGCAGATCACGAGTTTCAAGGGACTGCTCTCTATGATGCACATGAAGGCTCAGAAAGGCCTGGAAGAGGTAGAGATACTGGAGTCGCCACGGTCTCTGCTCCTTGCCGGTGGGTAAGCAGCTGGGGAGGAAGGAGGAATCCATGGCCATACGTGTGGTGAGGCTCGGGAGTAACAGAAGCGAGGGCGAAGGCATTCGCATCGGGACCGTGCGTCGCCCACCGAGAGGTGTGCCCAAGGAACAATTTGCTTCACAGAATTGGTACGACGTGTGGTTTCCTAACCTGGCGCCAAGCCTCGAAACAATGAAGCTCGGGCAGGCCGCAACAACTCCCCGTCAATGGGCTGCATTCACCAGGAAGTACCACGCTGAGATGACAACGCCAGAGAACACGCATGTACTTGAGTTGCTTGCTGCGCTCTCCCACCAAACCGACTTCTCGGTTGGCTGCTACTGCGAAGATGAAGCACATTGCCATCGTTCAGTACTGCGGGCTCTACTCATCGAAAAAGGCGCCAAAGTGAAATAGCCATTCGGCCGGGGGACGTCCCTAAGGCCACAAAGGCCCGTTGATCGCCAAGCTTATCGCTACTTTTTCTCCGCTTGTAGCACGTCGCGAACGCTCTTAGTCATCTCGCGCCACGCGGTAAATACCTCCGCTCCACAGGTGGCTAGCGTTGATTTCACGCCATGATGCCTTGCCGTTTCGATCTGCGCAGCAAAAACGGTGGCGGCTGCATTCACAAGAAGCGCCGCAATCTGTTTCTCGTTCATTGTCATTTATCCCCTTTTCCTGGTTTTACTGACTTTGCATTCCAATTTTACCATACTTTTCCCTGCGGACTCTGAGCCACGTACGGCCACTCATGTTATACGAAGACTATGCGGGTTGAAATTTCCAGAAAGAATTTTTTGGACCAGGCAGTCAGCGAATCCGCATTATTGACAAAAGGCTCGACCTCCTGGCGAGCTTTTTCCAAGTCTACCGCCTGAATCGTTTCCCGGAGAAGGCCGAGCAGCCGCTCGCCGGGGGTCCGGAGTTTGTCGCGGTAGTCAACTACGAACGGACGCTAACCCAATCACCGTTACCGCCCTGATCCGGTCAGATGAGGTATCCTCAAGGATGAGCGATGCCCGGTACTGCTCGTTCTGTAACGGGCAAATGAAAAGCTGTGTGGTTTTCACCTTAGTGGGTTTCTCGCGCCTTTTGCGGGTTACCACCGTTAGCGCGATGGCCCGCTCGACCTCAAGCCTGTATACGTGCGCACCTCGGCAATGCGGGCAATGCTCTATGCGAACCGTTTCCTCGCTCATACCAGGACTATTCCTTACCCTATAAAGATCAAGCAACAATCATGCCAGGCCGGCAGGCGTCCGGCACATTCAACTTCAAATGTTAAAATTGCAGGGTTATAACCCGGCGTGCTTGAGTATTGCAATGCATTCATCAAGCTGAAGTGAGGGCTCTCACATCAGTCCTCCTACCGGTCGAGGTCTTCCAGACGCGTTCCCTTGCCTGCCCTGAGGTTCGCCCTTGCCGATTCTATTCGCTTAAGAAACCGAGGATCATTCTCAAGCCTATACTCAAACCAGTCGTCTTCGCTCTCAAAACCAACGAGAAGGCCGGCAGGCTTACCATGCCTCGTGATGACGATTTCCTCCTTCTCGGCTATCCGGAGATATCTTGATAAGTCATCCTTGATCTCAGACAATGCAATTTTCTTCATTCCGTTTCTCCTATGCTTTCAAGCCAGCTTGCGGCCTGAGATTTCTCGACTATGGCCAGAATCTCAACGGTCTTCCCTGTCACGTCGTAGAAGATTCTGACATCTTCAACTCGAAGTCGGTACTGCGGCTTTCGCATACCCCTCAGCCTTTTGATGCGGCTCTTGCTTATCTTGGTCGGCTGGTGGCGCAGGTGCAATTCAATGGCGTCTCCAACCGTTGACCGAAGGTTCGCCTTCAGCCTCCTGTAATCGTTGACCGCCTCAGGGGCGAAAACGATGTCATATTTCATTCTGGCCATATTCTAGCCAGAATAAACGAGAAAATCAAGCTGGATCAGGGACAAAGAAGGCGGCGGCGTTAGTTGTGTACCACACGATTTTAACCTAAAGGTCCTGCAAAAATAGCCCTCTTTCCGATTGACTGACTGTCCCGTTTCTCTTACAATCATGCATAGTGTCGCAAAGGGGCTTGAAGTCGCGCAATCTTTGGGCCCCCAGGAGGCCGATGATGCTGAAGGCGCATCGATGTTACGCCATCTGTCTGTTTCTCATGGTCGCCGCATTCTTGCTCACCTCGAATGTGCATTGCGAAGGCTACAAGGGCTTCTTGAAATTGAACCCCGACGAGTGCGTGCCACTGGACAAGAAGATTGTGCTCCAGCTCTCCGCCGAATGGCACAAATACGCCGACTTTGTAAAGATCTGCGCACTGACGCAAAAGAAAGGCCAACCCGCAAAGGGGTCGATTATCTCGGTGTGGGTGGAAGAGTACTACGGCACTCTGCCTTCTGACGCAATGTGGGAAAAATTTCCACTTCCGCTCATAGTAGATGATCACTTTCAGAAAATCGGCCAACTGCCCGAACTTTATCCCATGGATCAAC
The DNA here is from genome assembly GCA_035315185.1 of Syntrophorhabdales bacterium. Taxonomy (GTDB): domain Bacteria; phylum Desulfobacterota; class Syntrophorhabdia; order Syntrophorhabdales; family WCHB1-27; genus JADGQN01. Next base: position 14,684 of record DATFYE010000059.1, read on the forward strand.
CACGCGAGCTTGACGTCTACTATGGGAAATGGCAGCTAGGTATGCCCACCGAGATCATGGTCGATGTCCATAACCCCGCTGTTTCCGGAGATTATTACTATGATTCTCTCATCTGGAACAAAGATAGAGGGACGTATGAGATGAAATCGGAGGGGGAAAGATATGGCAGACGAAAACGGTAAGGTAGAAAAGCTCAAGCGAGCGTGCGGTCATGCCTTTGTGATCTACGGTCATTCATGCAGCCACGCGGTCTGGTATGTCATCTCCCAATACGAACCGTCACAAAAATGGATGGCGGCGAATGACCTTATAACGAACCTTAGCACGAGCCCCAAGTGGAAGCCCGTGGACCAGCGAGAGCTAAGCATGCTCGCCAGCCAGGGCGTGCTGATTGTGGGAGGCCTGAACAAAGTGCCCGCACACGGACATGTGCTGGTGGTGTATCCGGGACCACAAAAGTCGGCTGGGGGCTACAACGCCAAAGACGATGCAGGCAAGATCTACAAAGTACAGCCCAGAGGCTCCTATCCTCTCGCAATGTCGACCTCAAGCGGCGGTTGGCCAGGCGCGAGAAGCTATGGCGATAAAACCGTGTGGGACTCTTGGGGGAAAGATACTGAATTTAAGAAGGTCAGATTCTGGAAGTATGTCGGCTCAGGGACTGCTGGCGGAAACGTCTGATCCTTATCCAAGTAAATACAAGAGCTACGTTGGTTGAGGCCCGTCTCCCGCGTCGGCCTTCATATGTTGAGTTCCATCGACCGGGGCTTCCTGTTTCTCTGTAAATCCTTCCTCCCCTGTGGGGTCATCAGGACAATAGCGTCGTAACCGAGTTCTTTTGCTCGTAAATACATTTTATGGTCAAGGGCTATCCTTTTTTCATACCAGTTGGGGCCGGTGCCGTTTTCAGTGTCGTTATAACGGAGTTTTACAATTTGTTCGCACGTAAATAGCTTCTCCAATATTTCCATTTCCGAAAATCCATAGACCGGATTCCCAACACTCACGCGTTCTGGCTGATCATTTGGAAGGCCATAGGATTCCACATCCCTTTTTCAGGATAAAGCCGTAGAAGTCACGTGAGATCTTTCGTGCCAGGTGGAATTTCGATGGATAACGAGGCGCGCCGAGGCTTGGGTTACGCAGGCGTACCTGGCGGTACGTCGAAGTAGAACAGACTGAAGGGCAACAAAGTTAGGCGCTAGGACCATCCGGCATACGACTGCCGGCGACCGTCCCCTGTCAAGGAAACGCCTCGTCGTTACGCCGCTTTTTCGACAATCCTGCTTCTTGTTTGCATCGGAAGCCTGATGGGCGCAAAAAACTCTGATGGATAAAGGTAGTCCTCTCCAGACTCGTCAATGATTCTCACTTGATTGTGCCGCTGCGCCTCTTTGTCCGGAAGCTTTTGATACAACTTCCGTAGTTCTAAGGATGCTTCATAGCCCTCATTATCAACGCAGAGCAGGAACTTTTGTTTAGTCATTTTGTTTCCCCAGGTATTTCTTGATTTTAACTTCTTTCCTTCCCTTGCCATGCCCTTCGTACCAGTGCAACTCTGCCAGCTTCACGGATCCATCTCTTAATCTAATTCTAGCAGTTCCCTTGCGCTTTCTCCAGCTTGCCTTTCCATAGGCACGATTCAGCCTTCGTAGCTCGCGAATCCCATGACCGGAGGCAATGGTTTCTATCCGCAGAATCTCGCCCAGAATTTTGAATTGCATGTACCCTGTCCGGTAATCAAAGCCTAATGGTAACTGACTCCTCTTGGGACATTATACTAGATTTGTGCTGTCTTGTCTCAAACAGATGTGATGACGGAGGCTTCGCCAACGCGCGGGCGTACCTCACGCGGAGCGCACCACGACTATGTCAGCCGCGTCTACCGTTTTTAGCTTCGCCACAATTACTCAATTAATTGAGTAAATTTACTCAACACGGTGAATAAACGTCAGAACAGAAAATAGGGGCGGACTGGGCGTGACTCGTGCCGGGTAGAATTTCGATGGATAACGAGGCGCTCCGAGGCTTGGGCCACGCAGGCGTACCTCGTGGTACGTCGAAGTGGAACAAGTTGAAGGGCAACGAAGTTAGACGCGAAAGGCCATCCGGCATCACGGGCGGGGCAAGGAGATTCTGGGAAAAATATTATTTGCCCAGAATCTCCTTGACATATCCCAGCGCATCCGCGAGGCGTTCAGCGGGTACGCCGCCTTGCGCCATCTGCGGATTCCCCCCACCCTTCCCGCCGTACTTTTCCGCTATAGCCTTCATGATGGCGCCCGCGCTGAACTGCTTGGCCAGGTCCTTTGTCACAGCCACAACGAGGGTGCCCTTTGTCTCATCCTTTGTGCCGACCACCACCACGCAGCTCTTCACCTTGCTGCGAATGACATCGGTAGCCTTTCTCAGGTCATCTGCTTTGCCGCCATCGATAGCCATGGTGACCACCTTGGCGCCGTTCTTCTCCCAGGCGGATGCTATGGCTTCATCCACTTTCTGAACTGTGGCCCCTTCCTTGAGGCGCTCGATCTCTTTATCCTTTGCCTGGATCTCGGCAAGCAGACCTTCGACCCTCAACTGAACATTCTCAAGGTCTGTCTTGAGCTCCTTCGCGATGGATCGCGCGACGTGTTCTATTTTGCGCCGGTATTGGACCGCGGCTTTACCGGTCACGGCCTCGATCCTTCTGACCCCGTACGCCAGCGATCCTTCGCTTACGATAGCGAGACTGCCAATCTCTCCGGTGTTGCGCACATGGGTGCCTCCACACAGCTCCATGCTGAAGTCACCTACCTTGACAACCCGCACGGTCTCGCCATACTTTTCCTCGAAGAGTGCTGTTGCGCCGTCGCGTATGGCCTCGTCCCTGCTCTTCACGTCCGTGCGAACCGCGGCGGACTCCATGATCTTTTCGTTGACGATATCTTCCACGCGGGCAAGCTGCTCCGGGTCAGGAGCCTGAAAGTGGGTGAAGTCGAACCTGAGCCTCTCCTGCTCCACCAGCGAGCCCGACTGTTTGACGTGATCTCCCAGGACGGCCCTCAGCGCATACTGCAAAAGGTGCGTGGCAGTGTGGTTCCGCGCAATCCCCCTGCGCCGCTCCGCGTCAACGATCAGCTCCACCTTTTGCCCGGCCCTGAACAAGCCTTTTTCCACTTTCACCTTATGCGAGAAAAGGTTCTCTCTCATCCGGGAAACGGCAAGCACCCGGGCTTCGGATCCATCGCTCCTGATCACGCCTTCGTCAAAGGTCTGGCCACCCGCCTCTCCGTAAAACGGCGTCACATCAAAAAAGAGTGTGCCCTCCTCGCCCTCTCGGATCTCATCGCTGCTCTCTTCTTCTTTGACGATGCCGAGGATGCGGCCTTCTGACTTCAGGGTCTCGTAGCCTGTGAAGATGTTCTTTGCATCCTCTGCCACGGCGTCGGTCGATACCTGCACCCATCCCTCTTTCTTCGTTTTCCAGTCGGCTCTCGACCGCTCTTTTTGCTCATAGAGCGCCCGCTCGAAACCGGGCAGATCGAGGGAAAGCCGGTCCTCACGCGCCATATCATCGGTGATATCGACGGGAAAGCCGTAGGTATCATAGAGCTTATAGACCACATCGCCGGGGATGACGGTGCCGCCCTTTGCCAGCACCTCTCTCTTCTCCTCTTCGTAGAGTCTGATACCAACGCTGAGCGTTTCCAGGAAACGCTCTTCTTCTCCCTTCAGCACTTGTGCAATATAGGCGTGGTTGTTCTTCACCTCAGGGTACACGTCTTCCATCTTGTCGACCACGACCTTTGAGAGGTCGTGCAGAAACTCCCGCTCGATGCCTATCTTCTTGCCGTACCGCACTGCCCTTCTCATGATGCGTCGGAGCACGTATCCCCTTCCCTCTTTTGAGGGCAGCACCCCGTCGTTAATGATAAACGTGGCACCGCGCACGTGATCTGCGATCACGCGGAAGGCCGTATCTATCTCTTCTCTTTCGCCATACGCATAGCCGGAGATATCTTCCAGGGCTTTCAGGATTGGCGCAAAAAGGTCGCTCTCGTAATTGCCTATCTTTCCCTGCAGGATCGATGTAATTCTCTCCAGCCCCATGCCCGTGTCGACCGAAGGGTTGGGCAAAGGCTTCATGGTGCCGTCGCGGAAGCGCTCATACTGCATAAACACAAGGTTCCATATTTCGAGGAACCGGTCACAGTCGCAGCCCACCGTGCAGGTGGGTGTCTTGCAGCCGACCTCCGGTCCGAGGTCGTAGATGATTTCCGAGCACGGGCCGCATGGTCCTTCTTCGCCCATGGCCCAGAAATTGTCCTTTTCTCCGAGGCCTATGACCCGATCTTCCGGCACGCCGTGGCTCCTCCAGATGGCGCGCGCCTCATCGTCCTCCCGGAAGACCGTGAAGTACATCCTCGATTCGTCCAGGTTGAGCCTCTTGAGCAAAAGCTCCCTGGCATAGGCGATGGCGTCTTTCTTGAAGTAGTCACCAAATGAAAAGTTCCCCAGCATCTCAAAGAAAGTGTGGTGCCGCAACGTTTTTCCAACGTTCTCAAGGTCGTTGTGCTTGCCTCCCGCGCGCACGCACTTCTGGCAGGTGGTTGCCCGGGTATAGGACCGCTTCTCCGCGCCGACAAAGATATTCTTGAACTGCACCATGCCCGCGTTCACGAAGAGGAGCGTCGGGTCCTTGTCCGGCACGAGGGACGAGCTCGATACAATCGCGTGCTCCTGCTCTTTGAAGAACTCGAGAAACGTGCGCCTGATGCCACTGGACAGCATGCCTATTCCTTTTTCAGCCCGTAGTGTATCAATATCTTCTGCTCAACCTCAGCGGCAACCTCGGGGTGCTGTTTGAGATACTCTTTAGCGTTCTCCTTCCCCTGCCCGATGCGCGCATCATTATACGAGTACCAGGTGCCGGACTTCTCGATAACACCGAGGTCAGAGCCGATATCAACGATATCCCCTTCTCTCGATATGCCCTCGCCGAATATGAGATCAAATTCTGCCTCCCTGAACGGAGGCGCAAGCTTGTTCTTTACGACCTTGACGCGGGTCCTTGAGCCGACCACATCCTGGCCGTCCTTGATTGCGGAAATGCGCCGTATGTCGAGCCTGATGGACGCATAGAACTTCAGGGCATTACCGCCTGTTGTCGTCTCAGGGTTTCCGAACATGACACCGATCTTCTGCCTGATCTGATTGATGAAGATGACGGTCGTCATCGACTTGGAGATGGTGGCCGTGAGCTTCCGCAAGGCCTGGGACATGAGCCTCGCCTGTAACCCCATGTGCTGGTCACCCATCTCCCCCTCGATCTCGGCCCGCGGCACGAGTGCTGCCACCGAGTCAACGACTATAACGTCTACGGCGCCACTCCGCACGAGATGCTCCGTGATCTCCAAGGCCTGCTCGCCCGTGTCAGGCTGCGATATCAACAACTCCTCCGTGTTCACGCCTATCTTGGCTGCGTAGTGTATGTCCAGGGCGTGCTCGGCATCGACGAAGACCGCGGCCCCGCCCTTCTTCTGGGCTTCGGCAATCACCTGGAGCGCCAGCGTTGTCTTACCCGAAGCCTCAGGCCCGTATATCTCGACCACCCGGCCCCTCGGCACCCCTCCGATAGTGAGGGCGATATCCAGAGCAAGCGACCCGGTGGAAATGACGGGTATTTCTTCGGGGGCTCTCTCGCCCAGCTTCATGATGGAGCCTTTACCGAATAGCTTTTCGATCTGCGTGACCGCCATGTCAAGAGCTTTTGTCTTGTTTGCTTCTTCCTTCATCGTTTTCGCCTCCAAATTTTATCTTCCAGATAGGTGAGTATATGGCCCCGCCAGGGGTAAGCGTACTCTTAAACAGCACAAGCCCATCTACGGGAAACTCCATCCTCTCTAAGGGCGGGAGATCCCCGTCGGGAAAGGCAGCAGGCGTTCTCATTCTGCCGAGGGTGATGTGCGGGGTAAACTCCCTTGCCTCCCGCTCGAAATCAAACTCGGTAAGCCCTTCTTCCACGTCCTCGTAAACTGCCTTCACCTGGTCCGCGCCCTTATCGAGCCGCACGATAACGACCCGTGCCCTCCTGCGGTTGGGGAAGGCATCGATCTCTTTCAAGCTTACCACAAATGGAGCGAATCGGCTTCCGATTGGTTGAAGAGCCTCGTGCATCTTTCCGGCCAAAGCTTCCTCGATCTCGCCAAGAAACTTGAGCGTGATATGGATGGCGTCCCTCTTCACCCACTTTACGTCGCGCGTCCGCTTGGAAAGTCTCTCGATCACTTCTCTCAGATAGTCGACCACCGGCGCTGATACTTCGAGGGCAAGGAAGCTCCTCATTCGATTCTCCCTCCAACCTTTCCCTCCAAAAGATCGATAGCAAATTGCAAAGCTTCGGTCGACGTCTGGGCTTTTATCTCCAGCCGTCCTCCTTTGAACTGGAATTTCCTGAAAAAAGTTCCCGTGGCGTTCTCTGTCCTTGCAGCAAGCCCGATATAGACCGTTCCCACGGGCTTCTCCGGGCTGCCCCCTGTTGGCCCGGCAATGCCGGTAACGGAGAGGCCGATGTCAGAGCCTGTTGCGGTGCGCACGCCTTCGGCCATTTTTTCCGCTACCTCGCGGCTCACTGCCCCGTGTGCTTCGATGCTATCAGCCGGCACGGAGAGAAACGTCTGCTTTGCCTGGTTGCTGTACACAACAACACCCGCTTCGAAGTAATCGGAAGAGCCCGCGACATCCGTGATCCTGCTGGCGATGAGGCCGCCGGTGCATGATTCCGCAACGGCTAACCTCAGTCCTTTCTCGCGCAGGAGCCCGCCCAATCGCTCTTCAGGCTTCACCGGAGCCTTCCTAGCAAAAGAAGTGCCGCATTCGCGTAAATGCCGGCCATGATGTCGTCAGCAACGATCCCGTAGCCTTTGGGCAATCCTTCAAGGCGCCGGATCGGGAAGGGCTTCACGATATCGAATATACGAAAGAGAATAAATCCTTTCAGCAGACTCGAGACGCCCAATCCCTGGCCAACCATGGTAACACAGATACCGACAAGTTCGTCAACTACGATATAACCAGGATCTTTTTCCGGGAACTCCATCCGGTTGATGCAGAGAATCGCAGCGACCGCAATGAGCAATACCGTAAGGGGATGATTGAGAAGTCCGGGCAGCAGATAAAGGAGAATACAGCCGAGGATGGAAGCCCACGTGCCGGGCGCAAGCGGGAGATAGCCTACATAGCCGCAGGTTACAAAAACTAATGCAAGTCTATGCGCCATCCTTCGGTCCGCCCTTTGAGCTATCCGACGTAGCGCTATCGTAGACCGCCTTCTCGTCAAACACTTTCTCGCCGACCACTTTCCACTCATTCTCCCAGGCCCGGTGAAAGCAGCTCCAATAGCCCGTGTGGCATGCGGCAACTTTCTGATCAACGATAAGGAGCAGCGTGTCGTTGTCGCAGTCGAGACGGATCGATTTCACTTCCTGAACATGGCCCGATGTCTCACCCTTGAGCCATATCTTCTGCCGCGAACGGGAGTAGTAGTGGGCCTTTTTCGTCTTGAGCGTGAGATCAAAGGCTTCTTTGTTCATATAGGCCACCATCACCACGTCCTTCGTGCGCTCATCCTGCACAACAACGGGCACCAGCCCCCTCGCGTCCCATTTTATTTCTTCCATAGGCCCCTCGGTGTTTAGTGTATAGTGTTTCGTGTTTGGTGTTTAGTGTTTAGTGTTTGGCGAGAAACCGGAGCGGCATGCCCTTCACTAAACACTATACACTGTTCTTACAGTCTTACTGCTACTCCTCTTTCCCGCAAGTACTCTTTCGCTTCTATGACCGTGTATTCACGGTAGTGAAATATGGATGCTGCAAGAACCGCGTCAGCCTTGCCGTCTACAAGCCCTTCGTACAGGTGCTCCAGGTTTCCTACTCCCCCGGATGCGATGACCGGAATGTTGACCGCCTCAGAGATAGCTTTCGTCAAGGGTATGTCGTAGCCGATCTTCGTACCATCCCTGTCCATACTCGTCAAAAGAATTTCGCCTGCGCCCAGCTCCTCCACTTTCTTTGCCCAGCCGATTGCTTCAACGCCGGTCGGCTTCCGACCGCCATACGTGTAGACCTCGAAGCCCGTTGCGTTCCTTTTGGCATCGATGGCAACGCAGATACACTGGCTCCCGAAGACGTCGCTCGCCTCACGGACTATCTCGGGGCGCTCAATGGCCGAGGTGTTGATCGTAACCTTGTCAGCTCCGGCGAGAAGAACATCGCGAATATCCTGAATGCTCCGTATCCCTCCGCCCGCAGTGAGTGGCATGAATACTTCTCTCGCAACTCCCTCGATTACATTGAGTATGGTTCTTCTTTTTTCATGGGATGCTGTAATGTCGAGGAAGCAGAGCTCGTCAGCGAGCTGTTTCTCGTAGGCCTTTGCATTGACCACGGGGTCGCCCGCGTCTTTCAGGTTGACGAAATTCATGCCCTTGACGACCCTGCCTTCCATCACGTCCAGGCAGGGGATGATTCTCTTAGTCAGCAAGCTCTATTGCCTCCTCAATCCGTATTCGTCCCTCGTAGTATGCTTTGCCAACGATGGCAGCCCAGAGGTTCATGTCCTTGAGCCTGCGTAAGTCCTCTACGCTACTTACGCCGCCGCTCGCAATGATGGGCACATCGGTCATGCCCTGCATCCCGACTATCGCATCAAAATCGGGTCCGCTCAAGGTGCCGTCTCTTGAGATGCTGGTGAAGAGTATGGCCATGATCTGCGAGCCGGAAGCGAGCTCGAGCACCTCCTGCAGGGAGATGCCGGCCGCCTCTTTCCATCCCTTGACCATCGGCCGGCCTTCATAAAGATCAAGACCAAGCACGATATTCTTGAACCGCGAAAGACCCCGGAAGAACGCCTTATCTTCGAGCGCCCTGGTGCCCACGATCACGCCGTCTATGCCCATGGCTGAATAATGGGCGATGTCTCCATCCGTGCGAATGCCACCTCCCACCTCCAGGTGGCCAGGCACCTTCTGCCTGATCGCTTGTATCAGGTCACTGTGGACGCGGCTTCCTTCGCGGGCGCCGTCCAGGTCGATCACATGAAAATCCTTCGCCCCTGCCCTGCACATGCTTTCGATCGTGTCCGAAGGGTTCTGGCTATAGACGGTGACTTGCGAGAAATCGCCTTTCAGGAGCCTCACCGCCTTGCCGCCGATGAGGTCCATGGCGAAAAAAATTTTCACTTCAAGTCCTCTTGGAGGTATTTGATCCCCTTTTCAATGCCCTCCTCGGCAAGCTGACTCGCAGTGATCCATTTCATCCCCCTTTTCAGAAAAGTGACGATTTTGAGGATGTCATCGAAAAGCGGCTGTTGGGTCTCGTCAAAGACGAAGATCTTTGCCAACCCGTTCTGGTCATACAGGTGAAGGTGAAAACCGACGCTAGCCGGCTTATCCACGGCAAAATTGCCGCCCTGCCGTTCCTGATAGCGGTAGACGAAGGCTTCGACACTCCTTACGTCGTTTCTGCCCATACTATATTTTATTCCATGGTCAGCAAGGCCCTGTCTCAGTTCGTCAAGTAGCACCATCTCCGCGTCCTGGTGAATTGGTCCCGACCTGATGGGCCTGCCGCAAACTGGACAGGCTGTAAGGTCCGGGTCAAGCAGCCGGTTCGCGTAAATGCCGACCTCAACGTCGGATGCGACAACAAGGCCGGCTGCCATCAGCAATATCGAAAGGAAGATCAGTTTTGTCCGCATAGGTTTATAAAATTCTGAAGGAGGCGCAGGCCCACCTTCTGGCTCTTTTCCGGATGGAACTGGCATGCGAAAATGTTGTCGCGCTCAATGGAAGAAGCAAACGGGCTGCCGTAGTCAGTCTTGCTCGCAATGACATCTTCTCCGGGTTCCGGATAAAAGGAGTGAACGAAGTAGAAATATTCTCCCTGGTCGATCCCTTTGAATACCCGCGAGTTCTTGATTTGCTCAACCTCGTTCCATCCCATGTGAGGAACCTTCAGGTCATTCTTGAACCTCCTCACACACCCCTTGACGAGGCTTAAGCCTTCAACCCCGGGTGCCTCTTCCGATGATTCAAAGAGCATCTGTAGCCCCAGACAGATTCCGAGATAAGGTTTACCTTTGCTTATCTGGTCCCTCAGAACATCGAGCAGATCGAACCCTCTCAAGTTCTCCATGCACTTGCCGAAGGCACCCACTCCGGGTACTACAATTGCCCTCGCTTCCGCAATCATAGCCTTGTCTCTCGTGACAACGATAGACCCGCCCAAGCGCGCAAACGCATTGGTCACGCTCCTCAGGTTTCCCATTCCATAGTCGACGATCGCTATCAAAGCACACCCTTGGTCGACAAGACCCCTTTCAAATACTCGTCCTTTGCACAGGCCTCCCGGAGCGCGCGGCCAAAGCCCTTGAAGACTGCCTCGATCCTGTGGTGCGCATTCTCACCATAAAGCAGGTTCACATGGAGGCAGGCCCTTGCTTCGCGCACAAAGGCGAGGAAGAACTCTTTGGCCACCTCGATATCAAACGTGCCGACCCTTCCGTTTATCTCTCCGTTCCAGGCAAGGTAGGGCCGACCGCTCACGTCGATGGTTACACTGCACAGGGCTTCATCCATGGGAACTACTGCATGCCCGTAGCGCCTGATCCCTTCGAAATTGGCCAGGGCGTCTTTCAGGGCCTTGCCAAGCGCAATGCCTACGTCTTCAACGGTGTGGTGGTGGTCAACCTCGGTGTCTCCCCGGGCTTCTATTTCCAGATCGAAGAAACCGTGGCGGGCGAAGAGTTCCAGCATGTGGTTGAAGAAGGGGATTCCCGTGGCAATGCTGTATTTCCCTTCACCGTCGAGCTTCCATCTGACCTTTATTTCCGTTTCCTTGGTCTTCCGGGTAAGCTGTGCTTTTCTTTTCATGTTCATGTCCTGCATGCCTCTACGGAATCACTTTGTTCAGCGGGTATTCGACGATACCCTGCGCGCCCGCTCGCCGCAATTCCGGTATGATATCACGGACGACCGATTCGTCTATGATGACCTCCAGAGCAACCCATCCCTCATCGGCCAGGGTCGAGATCGTCGGCGTATGGAGGGAAGGCAGTATCTTCATGATCCGATCCAGTCCTTTCAACGGTGTATTCATCTTCAGCCCCACCTTCTCTTCAGCGCGAAGCGCACCCTGGAGAAGCATGACTATGTTTTCTATCTTCGTCTTCTTCCACTTGTTCCTCATCGCTTCCTTGCTCGCAATCACGACCGTTTCAGACTCGAGAATCGTCTCGATGATGCGCAGGTTGTTGGCGGCCAAGGACGCACCCGTTTCCGTGACCTCAACGATTGCATCGGCAAGGAGCGGCGGCTTTACTTCGGTTGCTCCCCAGGAATACTCGACCGTTGCCTCTATCTTCTTTGATTTGAGGAAGCGCTTTGTGTAGCCTACCAGCTCGGTTGCTATCTTCTTGCCCTTAAGGTCCTTCAGGCTTCTTATTGGGGAATTAACAGGCGCTGCGACAACCCACTTCACCCCTTTGAATCCCACCTTGCCGTATCGCAGGCGCGCGATTTCCGCCACCTTGGCATTCTGCTCCAGCACCCAGTCGAGCCCGGTGATGCCCATGTCAAGGATGCCGTTCTCGACGTAGCGCGCCATCTCCTGCGCCCTGATGAGAAGCCCTTCCAGCTCAGGATCGTCTATGATGGGAACGTAAGATCTCTCGGGGACCTTTACGCTGTAGCCTGCGTTTTTAAACAGCCTTATTGTGCTATCCTGCAGGCTCCCCTTCGGGATCCCTATCTTCAGTTTCACCGCAACAGCTCCCTTCTTGCCCTGATTGCCCGCCCATGCGCGTAAAGCCCTTCGATTTCTGCAAGCCTCATGGCTCTGCCGCCATAGGTGTCGAGAAACGTTCTATCTATCTTAACCAAAACTTTGCGCTTTGTAAATGTATCCACTGAAAGTCCTGCTGAAAACCTGCCCGCGCCTCCCGTGGGAAGCACGTGGTTTGTCCCTATGTAATAGTCACCCATTGATACGCAGGTTTGGGGCCCAACGTAAATGATGCCCGGGTATCGTATGGCCTTTGCGGCAGACTCATCGCCGATCAACTCCAGGTGTTCGGGCGCTATCCTGTTGATGGCATCTATTGCTCTGTCGAGGCTCCTGTAATAAACCAGATAGCCGTTCTTCTCAAGCGCCTTCTCCACCGTGGCCTTGCGCACATTCTCGCTGAGCAGCCGCTCCATCTCCTTCATAAGCATATAGAGGTCGTCCTTCGAAGGCGAAAAAAGGCCCACCGTTGCCATCTCGTCATGCTCTGCCTGCGAAAAAAGGTCCCACGCCGCAATCTGAGGGGGGAAGGTGCGCGTAAGCAGAATCGCGAGCTCGGAAGGCCCTGCCAGCATGTCTATGCCGACCCGACCATATACGTCCCTCTTTGCTTCTTCCACATAGGCGTTGCCCGGCCCTACGATCATGTCCACTTTTGGAATGCTCCCCACACCGTAGGCGAAGGCATAGATTGCCTGCGCACCGCCGAGACGAAAAACGTTGTCTATTTCCAGGAGGAGGCAACAGGCCGCAATATATGGGTTGAGGACGCCATCACGGGTTGGGGTGGTAACGTAGATTTCCTTCACGCCTGCAACCTGGGCCGGCACCACACCCATGACAACGCTCGACGGGTACGGGACCTGTCCGCCCGGTACGTAGACCAACGCACGCTCCACAGGGACGGCTTCTTCCTTGACCTCCAGGCCTTTTCTCCTGTACCTCCTTTTCTGCATAATCTGAGAGCGGTGATAGAGGCGCACGTTCCGTATCATGCCCTTCAGCACGTGAAGGTCTTTCTTGTCGACTTTCCCGGCCGCTTCCTTGATTTCGCCGGTGCTTATCTTGAGGGGGTACTTTTTCTTCCAACCGTCAAAACGGGTGCTGAGACTGCCAAGCGCTTCTTCTCCGCCCTCCTTCACCTGCTTCTTGATGGCCTCTACCGACTCCTGAACCTCAGCCGTTTTCTGTTCGCGGCCTCGTATCACAGCCTCGAGAAAGGCATCCCATTCCCGCTCAAGGTGCCATACCTTCATCTTTCTTCCTCTCTATCTTTGCCCCGAGCTGGCGCAGTTTTTTCTCGATCGATTCGTACCCTCTGTCGATATGATAGATGCGTGAAACCTCTGTCGTGCCGTAGGCACAAAGTCCTGCCAGGATAAGGCAGGCACTGGCCCGCAGATCCGTAGCCATCACTTTCGCGCCCTGCAAGGCCTTGACGCCGCGGACCACGGCTCTGTTTCCCACGACCATGACATCTGCCCCGAGTCTTCGAAGCTCTGCTGCGTGCATCATCCGGTTTTCAAAAATCGTCTCCATCACGACGCTCACGCCCTTTGCAATCGACATCATGGTCATGACCTGCGCCTGCATGTCTGTCGGGAAACCGGGATACGGAAGGGTTTTTACGTCAAACGCTGTTGGTCTCCTCCTGGACATAGCAGCTGTCAGCGAGCCGTTCTCCTCTTCAATCTCCATCCCCGCCTCTCGCAGCTTCTCTATCAGGGCGGTGAGGTGGGATGCGTTGGCGCCCTCGATAACTACGCTGCCCCGCGTGAGGCCGCTGGCAACGAGGAAGGTGCCTGCCTCGATGCGGTCGGGAATCACGTCGTGGTTGCAGGGGGAGAGTGCTTCGACCCCTTGTATGGTGATGACGGGCGTGCCGAGCCCTTCTATCCGAGCGCCCATGGCTTGAAGCATCACCCCGAGATCGACCACTTCCGGTTCCATGGCCGCATTCTCAATGACCGTTTCCCCTCTGGCCAGAACAGCGGCCATCAGAATATTCTCCGTTCCGCCCACGGTCGATTTCTCAAAATGGACCGTTGCGCCACAAAGATTCTCAGCCTTCACGTCGACGTACCCTTCGTGCATGCCGACTTCACACCCGAGGAGGGAGAGCCCTTTCAGGTGAAGGTTGATGGGCCGCTCACCAATCGCGCAACCTCCGGGATAGGAAACGATGGCCCTCTTGCGGCCGCCCGCCAGGGCGCCGAGCACAAGGACCGAAGCTCGCATCTCCTTTACGAGATCGTACGGGGCTTCAAAGCCCTCTGCTCCTCTCGTATCCACCTTGAGCCTGTGGTCGTCGACCCATTCGGACGTGGCACCAAGGAGTCCGAGCACGTTGATCATCGTAGTCACGTCCTTAAGCCGCGGGACGTTCCCTACCTCGTAAATACCTTTTTGGAGAAGGGTAGCTGCCAGTGCGGGCAGGACTGCGTTCTTCGCCCCGCTCACTGCAATCTTACCCCGGAGCCGTTCACCGCCCTCTATGACAAGCTTTTCCATGAGCCGATAAGTATCCTGTCCTTGCCTGCAAGGTCTTTTCTTGAATGCACATGAAGACCGCGCCTCTTCATCAAATCTCCCACCGCCTCTATTTGCCCTGTGCCGCCAAGCTCGCAGAGCACAGATCCGTCCTCGCTGAGGTGATCCGGAAGGTTCGCAACAAAACGTTCGTACACTTCGGTCCCGAGGGGGCCGCCCAGAAGGGCGCATCCGGGCTCATACTTCACGTCTGTCGTCAATTCATGCCATTCGGAGAGAGACACATAGGGGAGGTTAGCCGCAATGATGTCGAAGCGAGCCTCTGCCTTTATGCCCGCGAACAGGTCGGAGCGGATATAGCCGATTCTGTCCTGCACTCCCAGGCGGGCCGCGTTGCAGCGTGCAACGAGTAATGCGTCGAGGGATATATCAACGCAGGTGGCGGTGGCCGCTCCACATTTCGCAAGCGTGATCCCTATAATGCCCGAACCGGTTCCCATGTCGAGGATGCGCAAGCTTGATTTATGGCCTGGCCTTTGCGCCATGATCCGCAGGGCTTCCTCAACGAGCAGCTCTGTTTCCGGCCGTGGTATGAGCACCCGCTCATCAACGAAAAATTCTTCTGAGAAGAACTCCTTCGCACGCGTGATATAGGAGAGGGGCTTCCCTTGCTTTCGCTCCGATAGGTGCTGATCTATCCGCTCCAGAGCGTCTTCAGTCACCTCTCTTTCGGGCTCCATGTAAATGCGCTCGCGGGTGGTGCGCAGCACGAAGGCCATGATGGCAACGAGGTCGGTCCGGCCCATATCCTTCTCCCGGCGGAGCAACTCGCGGACGCGCAAGGTCGTTACCTGGCCTTTAATAATTCTGTCTGAAAGTGAGAGACGACGGGGTCGAGGACGGGGTCGAGGTTTCCGGCTAAGACATCCTCCAGTCTGTAAAGCGTGAGCCCAACGCGGTGGTCGGTTAACCTTCCCTGGGGGAAGTTGTAGGTTCGGATGCGTTCGCTTCTATCGCCTGTGCCCACTTGCTTCCTTCTCTCTGCGGAGACTTCCTGCTCTTGTTCCTCTTCGATCTGCTCCTTGAGCCGCGCCCTCAGCACCCTGAGCGCCTTGGCCTTATTCTTGTGCTGCGATTTCTCGTCCTGACAGGTCACGACGAGACCCGTAGGTATGTGGGTGATCCTCACGGCTGAATCAGTCGTGTTCACGTGCTGCCCCCCGGGACCGCTCGACCTGAAAACGTCGATGCGCAGGTCTTCGGGGTTTACTTTGAAATCCACCTCTTCCGGCTCGGCCAGTACCGCCACCGTTACCGTTGATGTGTGTATCCTGCCCTGCGATTCGGTCTCCGGCACGCGCTGCACCCTGTGCACGCCGCTCTCGTACCTGAGCTTGGGGTAGGCGTCAGGGGAGTCGATAAGAAACACCACCTCTTTGAACCCCCCAAGGGAAGAGGCGCTGGCACTCATGAGCTCTGTCTTCCACTTCATCTTCTCAGCATACTTCATGTACATGGCAAAAAGCTCGGCAGCAAAAAGGGCTGCTTCTTCGCCCCCTGTGCCGGCCCTGATTTCGAGAAACATGCTCTTGACTACACGGGTGTCCTTGCCCAGGAGCATCCCTTTGAGGAGGGCCTCAAGGTCTTCCTGTTGTTTCTCCAGCAGGCGCAGCTCTTCCTGCGCCATCTCTTTGAACTCGTCGTCTGTCTCGTGGGCCGCAAGCTCCTGCGTTTTTTTTAACTCTCCCCTTACCTTTCTCAACACCCTGAGAGTGGCTACAATCTCCCTGAGCTCAGCGTGTTCTTTGGCGAGCTTGCGAAAATCCTCCTGGTTGGAGATGTTTTCCGGCCGAGCCATTCCCGCTTCAATTTCCTGGAATCTGCGTTCAATCTCTTCCAGTTTTTCCGCGATCATTTCTTGGTCTGCTTCTCCTTCTTGTCCTGCTTGTCCTCGCTCAGCTTCTTGGCATACTTCCGCTCAAACTTCTCTACCCGGCCGCCCGCGTCCATAAGCTTTTCGCGCCCGGTGAATATCGGATGGCACTTGCCGCATATTTCGACTGAGATCTTTTCCTTTGTGGAAAGGGTCTCGAACGTGTGCCCGCATGCGCACTTTACGATGGCCTTTTTCAGTTCCGGGTGGATCTTCTCTTTCATCTGATCATCCTCCTCTGCTCATTGAATCAAGAAACTCTTTGTTTGAATCTACGTCGGTAAGCTTCTCCAGCAAAAACTCCATCGACTCCAGGGTGTTCATGGGCTGCAGAACCTTGCGCAGCAGCCATATCCTCGACAGGTCGCCGTTCTCGAGAAGAAGCTCTTCCTTCCTGGTTCCGGATTTGTTGATATCGATTGCGGGGAATGTCCGTTTCTCCGCCAGTTTCCTGTCAAGGTAGATTTCGCTGTTGCCTGTGCCCTTGAACTCTTCGAAGATGACCTCGTCCATCCTGCTTCCCGTGTCTATCAGCGCCGTGGCGACGATCGTAAGGCTTCCGCCCTCCTCTATCTTGCGGGCTGCGCCAAAAAACCGTTTCGGTTTCTGCATGGCGGAAGCATCAATGCCTCCTGAGAGAATTTTGCCGCTAGACGGCACAACGGTATTATACGCTCTCGCCAATCGCGTGATGGAGTCGAGAAGTATCACTACATCTCTCTTGTGCTCCACAAGCCGCTTCGCTTTCTCTATGACGATTTCAGCTACCTGCACATGCCTGGTGGCGGGTTCGTCAAAGGTCGAGCTGACAACCTCACCCTTAACCGATCGCTCCATGTCTGTGACCTCTTCAGGCCTTTCATCGATCAAAAGCACAATCAGGAAGATCTCCGGGTGGTTTGCGGTAACGCTGTTGGCTATGCTCTGCAGGAGCATGGTCTTGCCTGTTCGCGGCGGAGCCACGATGAGTGCGCGCTGCCCTTTGCCTATGGGCGTGAAAAGGTCCATCACCCTGGCGGGAAGCTTTGTACCGGTCGTTTCCTGTATTATTCGCTCGCATGGATAGATCGGCGTGAGGTTGTCGAAAATGATCTTGTCTTTCGCAATCTCCGGATCATCGAAGTTTATCTTTTCGATCTTCAAGAGGGCGAAGTATTTCTCGTTGTCTTTGGGCGGGCGAATCTGGCCCGATATGGTGTCTCCTGTGCGCAGACCAAATCTTTTAATCTGCGACGGGGAGACATATATATCGTCCGGCCCGGGCAGATAGTTCGAATCTACAGATCGGAGAAACCCAAACCCTTCAGGCAGGATCTCCAGCACGCCCTCTCCATATATCACCTCGTTCTTGTCCACTAGCGACTGAAGTATCGCGAAGATCAGCTCCTGCTTGCGCAGTCCCGTCGCGTTTTCGACGGCCATCTCTTTCGCGATGTGGGTCAGTTCCCCGATTCTCTTTCCCTTTAATTCAGTGAGATGCATTTCGTTCTTCCTCCCAACCGGTTAGCTTTTCCAGGAACAGGTCGACTTCCCTTTGAAGCTCTTCCGCTGTTCCGTTGTTGTCGATGACGTAGTCCGCCCTGGCCGCTTTTTGCTCAAGGGGGATCTGGAAGTCGAGCCTTCTCTCAACGTCATCGGCCTGCATGCCTCTTTCTCTGAGCCTTCTTCGTATTGTTTTCATGTCGGCCGTTACCACGACTACTTTATCCACCTTCTTATCAAATCCTGTCTCGAAGAGAAGCGGGTGGTCAAAAACAACTGCCCGCGCTCCCTGCTTTGTCAGCGCCTCGATTCTCTTCTCCATTTCCTCCCGCACGCGCGGATGGACGATCATCTCGAGCTTTCGCAATGCATTGCTCTGATTAAAGGCCGTTTCGCGGAGCCTCGCGGTGTCCACCGCGCCACCCACCACATACTCGTCGCCGAAGGTTGCCCTGATGTCGTCCTGGGTCTCTTTCCAGGTGAGGCTCTCTTTTGCGAGGCTGTCCAAGTCTATAACGTCGAGCCCTCGTTCTTTCAGGAGTCGCGCCACGGTGCTCTTGCCGCTTCCCAGAACACCAGTAAGCCCGAGGAACATCATATATCCAAGTTGATCACGTTCATCGCGTTGGTTTCGATAAACTCGCGCCTCAGCTCAACGTTGGTGCCCATCAGGGTGACAAACAACTGCTCCACTTCGGGGTCATCTGTGCTGGCCACGCGAACAAGCCTGCGCCTTGCCGGATCCATAGTGGTTGACCAGAGCTGTTCCGGGTTCATCTCGCCAAGGCCCTTATATCTCTGGATGGTCAAGCCCTCTTTGCCTTTTTCGCTGATGAGGGAAAGGAGCGCGTCAACCGGCGTGAGGCGGCGCGTACCGTCCTTCTCAAGAATGTGGACCTCTTTTTCGTAGTACGCCGACAGGTTCTTGTAGGCGCGATAGTGCCCCTTGTAGTCTTCCTGGCTGCAAAATTCGTAGTCGATGCGGGGCGTCAGCTTGCTCTCGGAGCCATTCTCTACGGTCAACGTAAAAAGGTTGTGCTCAGGATCAAGGGACATGTAAGCCGTCCGCCCCTCTTTTTCCAGTTGCTTCTTCAGCCGAAGGAGTTTTTCCTCTTTTTCGAAATCTTCGCTCCTGTAAATATCTGCCCTGAACAGGGCCAGCATTATTGACTTCTGGATGTTCAGGCGTTCCATGTTCCTGAAGTACTTTTCCAACCCCCTCAGCGCCTCAAGCTCTGTCTTCAGCCGCGCCGGTGGGATGTCCTGCCCGTCTAGGAGACACTTTACCTTTTCCATGCTCCGTTGCATGACGAACTTTTCCATCTCATCGTCGTCTTTCATGTATGTGTCTTTGCCGCCCACGGCTACTCTGTATAGCGGGGGCTGCGCTATGTAGAGATAGCCCCTGTCGATCAACTCGCGCATGTTGCGGTAAAACAAGGTGAGGAGGAGCGTGCGGATGTGGGAGCCGTCCACGTCAGCGTCGGTCATGATGACGACCTTCTTGTACCGTAGGCTCTCGATGCTTCCCGCGCTGACACCAAGGGCTAGGTAAATGGCGCGTATCTCCTCGTTGGAGAGAACCTTTTCCTGGCGGGCCCTTTCGACGTTCAGAATTTTTCCTTTTAGCGGTAATATCGCTTGTGTCTTCCTGTCTCTTCCCTGTTTTGCCGAGCCGCCTGCAGAATCCCCTTCAACTATGTAAATCTCGCGGAGATCCGGGTCGCTTTCCTGACAATCGGCCAGCTTGCCCGGCAGAATACCTGTGTCGGAAAGACCCTTCCCTTTTATTAGTTCCTTTGCTTTTTTTGCCGCCTCGCGTGCCCTTTTCGTCTCAATCGCTTTGTTGACGATGGCCTTTCCGACATCTTGGTGGAGCTCCAGATATTCGGCGAGTTTTTCATTAAGCAAGGACTCAACGAGCCCCTTTACGTCGCTATTACCCAGCTTCCCTTTTGTCTGCCCCTCGAACTGCGGGTTCTGAATCTTTACATTTATAACCGCGACCAGCCCCTCTTTCACATCATCGCCGGATATTGTCTCCTTCTCCTTGGTCAGGCGCTTGAATTGGGCAAAGTTATTTATGCAGCGCGTGAGCGCGCTGCGGAATCCTGAGACGTGGGAGCCCCCCTCATGCGTGTTCACGTTGTTAACGAAGCTGTGGATGTTCTCGTTGTAGCCGTCATTATACTGCACGGCAACCTCAAAAAAGTCGAGGTTGGTTTTTGTCCCGGTTATATATATCGGCTCGTCAAAAAGCACAACCTTGTTTTGGTTTAGATATTTGGCGAACGCTCCGAGGCCCCCCTCATGCCTAAAGTCAAGCTGCTTTGCTTTCCTCTCGTCAATGAGGGTAATGTGTATGCCGTTATTGAGAAAGGAAAGCTCCCGCATGCGCTGAGCAAGGATTTCATGACTGAACTCGATCGTTTCAAAAATCTGTTCGTCGGGCCTGAAGCGGACCTTCGTCCCGGTCTTCTCCGTGTTGCCAACGGCTTTAAGTTCTGTGACCTTTTCTCCCCGCTCATACCGCTGGGAATAAACCCTGCCCCCCCGCTTGATCTCTACTTCCAGATACTCTGACAAGGCATTAACTACCGACAGACCAACCCCGTGAAGTCCCGCGGAGAATTTATATGTATCCTTATCGAACTTGCCGCCTGCGTGGAGTTTGGTCAGCACAACCTCAAGCGCCGACATGTTCTCGCCTTTGTGAAAAGCCACGGGAATGCCCCGCCCATTATCTTCAACCGCAACGCTGTTGTCGCGGTGTATTGTAATTGTAATCCTATTACAGAAGCCTTCGAGCGCCTCGTCTATGCTATTATCGACCAATTCATACACGAGGTGATGTAGCCCCTCAATGTTTGTATTTCCGATGTACATGGATGGTACTTTTCGAACGGCGTCCAGCCCATCCAATATTTTTATGTTCTCTGCTTCGTATTCTCTCATGTTAAACCCTGATCGGCATCACAATGTTTTTATAGGTTTCGTTACCGTCTCCCGCAAAAAGAACCGCACCGTACGTCGATGGCGCGCTGACGAGTATCTCTTTCTCGTCAATGTGCCCCACGACCTCAAGCACGAAGCGAATATTAAAATTCATACTCATTTCTTCGCCTTGATATACGGCTTCTATATTTTCCTTGGCTCGCCCTACCTCGGATTCTGCCTCTATCACCATTTGGTCTTTTCGAAGAGTAATTTTTATCGGTTCTGACTTGCTGATAATTGTGGATACTTTTCTAAGGCCCTTCAAAAACCGTATTTTTTCAACCTTTGCTATGTTACTGTTGTTTTTTGGAATTACATTCTCATAGTCAGGAAAGCCTCCCTCAATAAGCCTGGATATTAAGACTACGGAACCCGTCCCAAACTGAGCGTGCTTCTCTCCCATAACTATCCGCACCGTTTCTCCTTCCCCTACAACCCGCCCAATTTCTCCAATAGACCTTTTTGGGATAATAACACCCTTAAAATCACCGAGACCATCGATGCTCTTTCGGCATAACGCCATCCGAAAACCATCTGTCCCGACAACAGAAAGTATTCCGTCTGAAGCCAGCATATACATCCCCGTTAAGACATACCGAGTCTCATCCGATGAAATGGCGAACTGAACCTTCTCAAGCATTTCAAGGAACGTACCCCCATCAACGCTAAACTCCTGTATCCCCGCTATTTCCTTTACTTCCGGAAATTCCTCAGAATCCTGTAGGCCCAGCACAAATTCAGACTGCTTCTGTGTTAATGTTAGCGTATTATCCTTAACCTCGAGGCTGATCGCGTCCGGTTCCATCTCTTTCAGGATGTCCAAAAACTTCCGACCATGGATCACCAGTTTTTTCTCGACGCTTCCTTCGTATTCCACGTGGCTGATTGCACTCAACTCAAGATCAGTAGAGTAGAGATTAATTCTGTTTTTGGACAAATCTATAAGAACATTTGAAAGTATGGGCATTATGGATCTTCTTTCTGTAATGCTAACTTGCTTTGTAAGAGGTACTAACAACAGATCCCTACTAATATCTATCTTCATAGTATCTCCTTATCATAGTCGTAATAAAGCCTGTTAATTTGTTGAAAAGCCCGGTCAAAGCAGTCCTGAGGCCCTAAAAACTGTGCATAACTTTTGTGTAAACTCTGTAGAGATCGAGAGATCATGTGGATTTAATTTTTCTCTCCAGCTTTTCAACAGTTTCTTTCAACTCCTTTTTCACTTTTATTTCCTCTTCTATTTTTTTTACGGAGTGGATGACCGTCGCGTGATCTTTACCACCAAACTTCTCACCGATACCAACAAGGGAATTGTCCGTAAGTCTCCTAGAGAGGTAGATAGCTATCTGCCGGGGAAGCATGATTGACTTGATCCG
This sequence comes from Syntrophorhabdales bacterium, assembly GCA_035315185.1. GTDB lineage: Bacteria > Desulfobacterota > Syntrophorhabdia > Syntrophorhabdales > WCHB1-27 > JADGQN01. The sequence continues at coordinate 36,788 of DATFYE010000059.1, forward strand.
CCTATTAGATTTAATGTCGCTTGGTTTTGTGGTGAAATAAAGACCCACTTCTTTTATTATTGCATCCACGGTAATTTCCCGCTTTTTTTCCTTGATGATATGACCCATTATCTCTTTTGCGAGCTCCATCGTTATGGGCACGTTGTGAAGCGAGGCAAACGCTCCAACCCTGACAAGGGAGCCCTCAAGTACGCGCACGTTGTGTTCTACGTTTGATGCCAGATAAAAGGCAACGTCTTGGGGAAGGAAAACCCCGTCCAGTTCAGCTTTCTTGTTGAGAATGGCAACTTTTGTCTCCAGGTCCGGCGGCTGGATGTCGGCAATAAGGCCCCACTCAAAGCGAGACCGGAGCCGCTCCTCGAAATTGACAATGTCTCGCGGAAATTTATCGCTCGTAACAACGATCTGCCTCGCGTTGTCATACAGGGCATTAAAGGTATGGAAAAACTCGGCCTGAGTCCTTTCCTTGCCCGCGATAAACTGAATATCATCTATAAGCAGGACATCCATTTTTCGATACCGATTGCGGAAGTCATCCATTTTTTCAAACCGCAAGGAATTGATGAGTTCGTTGGTAAACTCCTCTGCTGTTATAAAACAGATTCGGTTCGCATCCACAGAGCCGTGAAGGAGCAAAAAGTTACCTATTGCGTTAAGAAGGTGCGTCTTCCCAAGACCCACACCGCCGTATATAAAGAGCGGATTATAAACCTTGCCAGGATTGTGCGAAACAGCGAGACAGGCCGCGTTGGCAAACTGATTGCTCGCACCAACAACAAACGTTTCAAATACATACCGCGGGTTGAAGACGCCCGGCAGGACCTGTTTTTTTGCCGTAGCATTCTTGAGCACGGGCCTGGAATCTTGCTTCTCCAGTACATATTCAATGCGGGCATCGGTTTTTGTGGTTTGGAATATCGAGTCGCGGATAAGAACCTCAAAGTTTTGCACGATCCAGTCCCGAAAGAAGCCGTTCGGGACCCCGAGCACAACAACTCCGTCCGCATATGTCATGGAACTAATCGGCTCGATCCAGGTCTTAAAATTATCCTGGTCTACTATCTGAGCGAGCCTTACTTTGATCTGAGCAGAGATATCGTCCATGCCTGGTAGAACGGTGTTTACCGCGGTGCCTTCAACATCTTTTCAACACTTGTGGAAAACTATGGCTTCCCGGAAGAGGTACATAGACATAATACTACGCGCCGCTGAACATTGCAACTCTTTTTAAGAGGACTCCACCCCACAGAGAATCGTTGAAGCTACTTTTTCAGATAAACAAAGTCGGTCGCCGCAAACTGGCTGCCGCTCTTTATTTTTGCCGACGCTGCGTCCACACCAAACAACTCAACAACCTCGACCTCGCCCCTAAACTCCCCCTTGGTCGTGCCCAGCGGCTTCTGCGTCTTGGCGTCAAAGATCGGATGTCCTGGCGTGTACACTTCGAGAACGTCACCGGTCTCAAGGCCGGACAACCGGCCCGCGGTTAAAAACACCATTTGCTGTTCAAGCGATCCAACACGCGCATACCAGTCCAAGGTAAGTATGGGGCGCAACACGTCCTCGGCGATCAGTTCTATAGCAAGGTCGATCGCGCGAACCTTTGCCTTCTCCGGACTCATATCCCCCTTTTCTCTGGACAGATAAACGGGGTTTCTTCCAGACAGGGTGCGAAGAAGCACCCCGGTGTCCGTGTTGTATATGTTAAGCGCAATGCGGGAAACCGCAAAGGAGGTTTCGCGTTCCTCCTTGCCCTCAACTTTAGACGTGCTCGTATAAACATCCGAGAGCGTCCCGCTCACCACAGCCTGCACGCTATAAATTTCACTGAGGGCCTTCATGTTTTTTGGATCGGTTATGGGCCCGTTCATGCCGAGCGTGGTCGGATCGACAGAGATGATCGTGCCGGTGCTTTCAAGCTTTGATACAAGTCGCTGCGTAGCCAACTCACCCAGATGCTCGTTCTTGTAATTTGTCTGATCCTCGAGGGGCAATATAATCACTCGGCGCTTCATTTTGGGTGAGGGGTATGAAAAGCTCAGGGTGGGCAGGGGAAGAGGGGACCCAAGGCTGTTGGGCATGTAAACCATCGTTGGTGGGTACGCCATTTGCGGCGCTACCCCCCGCTTCTTTAGGTCCTCTTCAAGCTTCGCAATTCTGGCTTCCATCTCCTTCTCTTCTTTGGTGGGGGCTGGAGATCGCGAACGGAGGGAATCGAACAGGCCGGGCGAGTACCGGTCTTTGCGCACCCAAATGTATTCCGGCTCGTAGGGCGTGTCCATATACCTTCTGTTCTTGGCATAAATATATTCGATGCCATCAATAACCTTAATGTCTCCCGGCTTCGGCTCCGCCGAGGGCTGTATGGGTGTGGCTTTCGCCGTCTGCTTTGTGTCCGCCGTGGTCTTCTTCGTTTCTCCTTCCTGAGTTTTCTTGGACCCAAACGGCCACATACTGCAGGAGGCAAGAAACAGGACCAATATAAGAGCGATCCACTTATGCATGATTGGGTATGTTATACATAGAGTTTTTGAAATGTCAAAGGCTGGCGGGAAAAATGGTGCGCTATAGACCTGACCCCCGTATAATGGTGGAGGTGGCGGGAATTGAACCCGCGGCCCCCTCGTTGCGAACGAGGTGCTCTCCCCCTGAGCTACACCCCCGGCCCCTTTATGCTAAGCCAAATTAAGGGCAAGGTCAAGTGTTTGTATAAACTGGCTAGAAACATCTGCGAGCTGGCCGATGCGGGGCAACCTTGAAACGATAGTACCAATTTGCATTCAAGATGGACGACCCAGCCTTCGGCCGGGTACCCCGAAGGCATATGCTTGAAGGCAAATTGGTACGGTCATCGGGGAGCAACAGCGCAAAAGTTCCTTGTCGACGATGCTTTTTGCAGGGAGAAGAGTGCGTCCGAGTCTTGCGGGATACGCTACCTTACCGAAACAATGCCAAGCATACCGGAAGCGGTTTTGTGCCGAAGCCGCCTGCCGGAATGAGGGCCCTTCGGAGCGTTTTGATGCTATGCCCCCGAAACCCTTTTTACCATCTCTTTCAGCTCACCCGTGTCCGCGGACTTCACGATGTACCCATCGGAGACCCAGCTGGCAAAATCCTGTTTGAACTCGCCGTACGCTGAACAAAGAATCACCGGCTGGTCCTTGTTGATCTTCTTAATTTCACCGAGCGTCTGAATGCCATCCATGCCGGGCATCTTGATATCCAGCACGACCACGCTGTAAGTGGCCTGCTTCAGTTTCTCAAGAGCCTCAAGGCCGTTAGAGGCGAGATCGACTGCGTACCCTTCGTCCTCGAGCTCCTCCTTGAAGAGCAGGCGGATATGCTCTTCATCGTCGACAACCAGTATTCTTGCAGTTTTCATGCTCACCCCTCTCTACTTAGTGTCTTATTATTAATGGGAAGGTATACTGCAAAGACAGCTCCTTCGCCAGCCCTATTTCGGACCTCCACGTGACCGTTGTGGTGCATGACGATCTTGTTGGATATGGCGAGGCCCAGCCCACTACCCTTCTCCTTGGTCGTGAAAAACGGATTGAATATATTATCGAGCAAGGAAGGATCTATGCCGCCTCCCGTGTCGGCCACGGAAACCGCGACGCAAGAGGCATTCTGGTATTGAATGACCTCCGTGCGGAGCGTAAGCTTGCCCCCGGCTTCCATGGCCTGGAAGGCATTCAAAATGATGTTAATGAAGACCTGTTTGATTTGGTGGACGTCACAGATAATGCTCGGCAGGTCGGGCTGGTATTCTTTCAGAATACGCACCCTCTCCCAACTCTTGTCTGATGCAAGCAGATACAGGATTTCATCCAGAAGGCTGTTCAGAATGCACGGCTCCAGGATCAGCGGGGTGTCCTTAACGTAATCCAGAATTTCGTTAAGTATGGCCTCGAGCCGCGAAACCTCTCCGACGATGATCTCGATATAGCGGTTGTCTTTCTCGTCGAGCTGCACCTGTTTGGCGAGCCTTTTGGTGAAGCCACCAATTATGACGAGCGGGTTCCGGATCTCGTGGGCAATGTTCGCCGTCATTTCGCCAAGGCTGCGCAGCTTTTCGTGCTCAATCACGCGCTTCTGGGCGTCCCCCAGCTCTTTCAGCACGTCGCGGAGCTTCGTATTCAGAAAAGATGTCTCCAGGCCGCTGGAGATGTAATTTGCGACAGCACTGACAAGATACTGATCGTCTTCTTCCATAGAAATCTGGTGCTCGATCTTCCTGCAAAACGTTATGGTACCAAGGACGCGGTCTTTTGATAGTATCGGCGTGCAATAGAGGGCGAGGCGAGGCCCGTCAGGTGTTTCGAGGGCGTGGTCAGCGAGAGAGGTAGGGCGCCGCAACCGCAAGGCCTCGCTTTCCAGGTCTCGAAGCGGGCCCTCCATGGCGGCATCAATCTCCCCGGACGTAAAGCGCTGGAAATCGAGCCTGACAAAGGAGTGGGCCAGTTTTATCGTAATAAACGCCGCATTGAAAGATTTTGCAGTGATAGAGGCTATGTTCTGTAGAAGGAAATGCGGCTCCGTTGCCGAGGTAAGCACCCTTCCGAGCTCAGACAGCGTGGCGAGTTCGCTGATGCGCTTTTTTGAGGAGACCAGCAGGTCATAGGTCCTCAGGATGCCGCCGAGCTCCCTGGATATTATTGAGAGCACGATCTTGTCTGAATCGACGATGGTTTCGTTACTCGAAGAGCACAAAAGGAGGACCCCGTAAACAAAGCTGTCATCGGACAGGGGCAAAAAAGAGAACGACCTGTAACGGTCTGTCGCGCCGTCCAGGTGCGCGTAAAACAGGCAGCCAAAGCGCGGAGGCACGTCGCGGTGGGTAAAGTACTGGGGCACCCTTTTTTGGGCCACGGTACCGACGACGCCCTCTCCCACGTGGGACCGGTAGCCACTCAAGATTTCAAAGAGGCGGCTCGTGCGGTTCATGAACCTGCAGGACAGGCGCTTATCCTTGTCGAGGGTATACAGGACCGCCTCTTCCATCCGCATGTCATGACCTAGGATGTTGAGAATTGCCTCGATACGGGATGCTATTTCAAGGTTTGAGTGGGATATCTCAATAACCTTGCCCAGAATGTTAACGGGATCCATGCTTTTCCAGGGCCTTCTTGTAAAGCGCGGCATATTCCATCGCCGATTTCTCCCAGGAAAAATCCTCCTGCATACATCTCTTTACGAGTGCCAGCCACGCGTCTTTATTGCGGTAAAGCGCGAGGGCCCGTTTCAGAGCCCCGAGCATTTCTTCCGCTGTATACTCGTAAAATTTGAAGCCCGTGGCAAGCTGAGGCTGGGCTGCGTCGTCACGAATCGTGTCTTCAAGGCCTCCCACCCCCCGGACAACGGGCACGGTGCCGTATTTCAGGCTGTAAATCTGGTTCAAGCCGCAAGGCTCGTAGCGCGACGGCATGAGAAATACGTCAGCCCCAGCCTCGATCAGATGGGCAAGGGAGTTGTCATAGGCTATCTTCACGGCGAAAGACTTGGCATACTTCTTCGAAAGGGCCGTAAAGAGCTCGTGGTATTTTCGTTCGCCAGTTCCCAGGAGGACATACTGCATGCCGAGAGCCACCATGTCTTGCAAAGCGTCTGCTATAAGATCAAAACCCTTTTGGTCGGCCAGGCGCGAGATGCTGCCGATAAGCAGGGAGTCGGCCCGTGCCGGCAAACCAAAGGCTTTTTTCAGGGCAGCCTTGTTGCCAGCCTTTAGACCAAGAGTCTCGGCGGTAAAATTGGCGGGAATGTAACGATCTGTGCCCGGGCTCCAGTCGTCATAATCGACACCGTTGATTATGCCATAGAGGTCGCCCTTGCGGCTGCGGAGCACACCGTCCAATCCTGCGCCGAATTCAGGTGTCTGAATTTCTTCACTATATTTCTTGCTGACGGTGTTGATAATGTCGGACGAGACGATACCAGCCTTCAGGAAGTTGATCTTCCCGTAGAATTCGAGATACTCTGGGGTAAAGTACTCCCAGCCTAAATTCAAAAGATGCATATCGTAATGCCAGAAGAGTCCCTGGTAGCCCAGATTGTGTATGGTAAAAACCGTACCGATTCGTGCGAAATTCGGCTCATCTTTATAGAGCCCCCTCAGCAAGAGTGGCACAAGGCCCGTCTGCCAGTCATTACAATGGACGACATCCGGGACCCAGCCGGTCACCCGCATTGCTTCCAGAATGCTCTTCGAGAAGAAGATGAAGCGCTCAGCATTGTCAAGATAGTCCCCGTCCGGGGTGCTGTAGAGGTAATCCCGGTAAAAGTATTCATCCTTCTCGACAAGATAGGCCGGGATACCGTCGTATTCGCTTTCCACGATCTCGCCCGAGACGGCTCGCTGGGATATCGGGCAGGAGAAGACATGATTCTTGTAGGCAATGGGGAAACCCTTTTCTTCGACGCCCTTGTATTTGGGCATAATGACCCGCACGTCCACGCCGATTTTTTTAAGCGCTTTCGGTAACGACCCTGCAACGTCTGCTAGGCCGCCGGTCTTGGCGAAGGGGTAGATTTCGGACGACGCGAGAAGTACTCTCAAGCTCCCTCCGGTGGCGACACTTCACGCAAGAAGGTTGTGGCCAGCTCTGGTGGCGTAGGGTTGATATAGAATCCGGTGCCCCATTCGAAGCCTGCCGTCTTGGTGAGCCTGGGTATGATCTCTATGTGCCAGTGGTAGTAGGGAACGCTGGTCAGGTCGGCCGGTGACGTATGTATCATATAGTTGTACGGGGGAGCATTGAGCACCTTATTGTTCTTTTTGAGTATGACTGAGAGTGCGTCGGCTAAAGCGTAATAATTGTCTTCATTTCCGGAGGCGAGGAAAGAGGCAACATGATTCTTCGGAAGTATCCAGGTTTCAAAAGGGAAGCGAGCAGCGAAGGGTGAAAGGGCAACATACGCCTCGTTCTCGTAAATCACGCGCGAACCATCCTCTGCCTCTTGTGCCAGGATGTCACAGAAGACGCATCTGTCTTTGTACTTGTAATAGTTTAGTCCCCCGTTTATCTCTTCGAAGACACGGCGCGGCACTATGGGAAGGGCAATCAGCTGGGAGTGAGCGTGGTCAAGGGACGCGCCAGCCACGCCCCCGTGATTCTTGAAGATCATGATGAACTTGAAGCGCTTGTCGCGCAAGAGGTCAATTGTGCGCTCCTTGTACGCAATGAACACGTTTTGGACGGAGGCTACGTCCATCGTGTACAGGGTTTGCCCGTGTAAGGGGGTTTCGACAATGACCTCGTGAGCTCCTATCCCGTTCATGCGGTCGTATAGCCCGACACCTTCCTTGTTTAGTGCTCCTTCAATGCGCAAGGCAGGAAACTTGTTCGGCACGACCCTGAGGGTCCAGCCCGGGGTGTTTGGCTCTGAGGAGGCACCGCCAGGGCGGATGGCGAAGACCTCTGGTGGCGTCATCGCTTCATTGCCGGCACAGAGAGGACAGAGCCCCGCCTTGGGAGGCGCTTCCTGTTCCGCGAGAAAAACCGGCCGCTGGGCCCTCTCCGTCGAAATGATAACCCATCTGTCTATAATAGGATCCTTTCTCAATTCGGGCACAGGTCAGCTCCAGAAGTCTGTTTTTTGACACGAAACGGGGTGCATGCTAATAAATAGGGTCGTGATACCAATCAGGGATAATCTTCCTACCCGCACATTTCCCATTATAACAGTTAGCCTGATCGTTGTAAACACGTTGGTCTTCGTGTATGCAGCATTCATGCCAGCCTCCGTGGACAAGGGGCTTGTCATGAAGTACGGGCTCGTACCCAGGGAGTTCCTGCTTTCCATCCATCGCCATCCGGAACTGCTCCCCTATAACGTACTCACCATATTTACATCGATGTTCCTCCACGGAGGCTTTCTTCATCTGGGTGGAAACATGCTCTACTTGTGGATCTTCGGAAACAACATAGAGGATTCCACGGGACACGTGAGATTTATTTTTTTCTACGGGTTGTCAGGCATCGCAGCGGCACTCCTGCAGTTCGTCTATGACCCACTATCAAACATCCCAATGATCGGAGCGAGCGGCGCCATCTCGGGAGTGCTGGGGGCTTACCTGCTTCTGTTCCCGTACGCACGCGTAAAGACATTGATTTTTGTTTTCATTTTCATAACAACAGTTGAACTGCCTGCCATTCTGCTCCTCACCATCTGGTTTCTCATGCAAGTCCTCTTTTCTCACACCGAAGGAGTTGCCTGGTCTGCTCATATAGGCGGCTTCCTTTTTGGCCTGGTAACGATAAAGCTTTTTACGCTGGGCAGGCCGAGAATAAGGGCGCCGCGAAGGTAAAGGCAGCAGGGTCAAGGGCCATGGGGCACGGGTCAGGGAAAGCCACATTGAGGCGAGGCAAAAGGCGAAATGTTTCACGTGAAACATCGCTTCAGCCATCTCGATGCGCGGTATTTTTGTGGCGAGCTATCGTGACCCATGACCCTTGCCCCATGACCCAGCGCTTTGGGTGTTTCACGTGAAACATACACGAGCGCTTCTCATCAACCCCTACATATATGATGTCTCCGCGTATAGTTTCTGGTCGGCGCCCCTCGGGCTTCTGTACGTGGGCAGCATACTGCGGGAAAATGGCTTTGATATCCAGCTCATCGATTGTCTAACCGCTGACGAGACAAAGCGCAAACCAGACGGCAGAGCTCCGTTTGTGTGGACGAAAGTCGCGAATCCGCGGGTTGCGCCAGCAGTAAAGAAGAGATTCAAACGATATGGCACTTCGCCTTCGCTCTTACAATCGAAACTGGAAGCTCTTGAGCCACCCGACCTCATCCTCGTCACGTCTCTTATGACATACTGGTATCCGGGCGCGGTGGAGGTGGTAGCCCTCGCCAGAAGAGTCTTTCCCGCCGCGAAAATCGTTGTGGGGGGTCTTTACCCCTCTCTCTGTCACGAGCACGCCAGGAAGAACCTTGGGGCAGATCTTATCGTCGGCGGTGGGGCGATATCAGACCTTTATCATTACATAGAGGAGGCCCTCGCCAGGCCGCTATCCTTCAAGCCAAATGTCGAAGACTTGAGGATCCTCCCCTACCCTTGCTTCGGTCTTTACGGGAAGCCGGCCTATGTGCCCCTTCTTACTTCTCTCGGGTGCGCGTACCGCTGCACTTATTGCGCTACACACTATCTGCACCCGCAGATTGTCAGAAGGCTCCCCCAGGAGGTTGTGCGAGAAATTGTCTACTGGCATGACCGCGGCTGTTCGCGCTTTGCGCTGTACGATGACAGTTTTCTTTTGGAGAGAGATACATACGCGAAGCCTTTCCTGAGAGCGGTGAGCAGGCTACCCTTTGCCGTCTCTTTCCGTAACCCGAACGCGCTCAACGCTTCGATGGTGGATGAGGAGACTGCTATGATGTTAAGGGAAGCAGGTTTTCTGGAGGTGCGTCTTGGGCTTGAGACAGCCGATGCAAAACTGCAAAAAGAGACAGGTGGCAAGACAGACAGCCGCGGCTTCGAGAAGGCAGTTGCTTCTTTGAAACGTGCGGGCTTTGAGGACGGGTCCATATGCGTTTATGTGCTGGCTGGCCTGCCCTTTCAGCAGGCCTCTGAGGTGAAAAACAGTATTGACTATGTCGCGAACCTCGGTCTGCGTGTGAGCCTGGCACAGTATTCTCCGATACCGCATACTCCTCTGTTTGAGGCATACCACACTATGGCCCGCTATCCCGTGGCGGACGAGCCCCTCTTCCAGAACAACGCGCTTTTTCCTTTTGCGTGGGAAGGCTTTACCGAGGAAGAGCTGAATGAATTGAAGGCAGGCGTTCGCGAGCGGAACGCCTTACTAGGTACAGGATGAACCGCTGAGCTCTCGTTACATTGGTTTGATTAGGTCCGTTAGTTTCATTGGTTCGGCCAGGCGTTCCGCAACTCAGGCGAGATGCAATTGGTTTGCCTGTAACCGATAAGACCAATAGAACTTTTGGGCCGCAGCCAATCGAACTAATCAGACCGGTGGAACCAATTCAACCTCTTACTTTTTTGCTTGCCCTTCTGCAGGATCTTCGTGTATACTGTTATCCGGCTTGACATCGAAGCTCGGTGTGTTACTATTGTTATTTATCTGCGATTTGATTTTCACAAATCATTTGTAGTATAATGCAAAGTTTAGGCTGGTGTAGCTCAACAGGCAGAGCAGCTGATTTGTAATCAGCAGGTTGCGGGTTCGAGTCCCATCACCAGCTCTCAGGGAGAGGTTCCCGAGCGGCCAAAGGGGACAGACTGTAAATCTGCTGGCGCAGCCTTCGGAGGTTCGAATCCTCCCCTCTCCACCAGTAAGCGAGGCGGGAATAGCTCAGTTGGCCAGAGCGTCAGCCTTCCAAGCTGAGGGTCGCGGGTTCGAATCCCGTTTCCCGCTCCAAAACAAAGGCGGCGGGTAAAAACGTGCCCGCCCCATGAAGCAGTGGCGGGTTAATTGATTCAGGTTGCCCGCTCTAAAAAGCGACGAGCGGGTTGCGCATTGCCCGGTTAGATGCCCGCGTAGCTCAGTGGTAGAGCACTTCCTTGGTAAGGAAGTGGCCATCGGTTCAATCCCGATCGTGGGCTCCACAATTAGACCGACGGAGGCACTCTATGGCTAAGAAAAAATTTGAGCGGACAAAACCCCATGTGAACGTCGGGACCATAGGGCACATCGATCATGGGAAGACCACCCTCACCTCAGCCATCACCCGCTGTCTTGCCTCAAAAGGCATGGCAGA
>DATFYE010000060.1:0-7854 GCA_035315185.1 Syntrophorhabdales bacterium
AGGTCCTCCACTTTATGGAGAGCGGTGGCAACGATTTCGTGAATGAGAGGCTTGGGGAGCCTGAAGCGAAATTCGAGCGTGTCAAACACCTCGGGGAGGTAGGCCCCCGGTTCACATATAAAGGCCGATAGTCGAGATGCCATGGCGCAGACTCTCGCCAGCGGGAGAAGGTCATCTATTGTCTGGGCGATAGCAGTTGGTTTCTGGCACAATATGAAACTGGCGGGAAACTTCCAGCGGGTGAGGATGAACTCGCCGATTTCCCTGTGGTCGACACCATACTTCTGCTTCTCCCACTCAAGGAGGTCCGACAAAGGATACCACGGGATGTCCGCGGGCTCATTGGGGTCGACGAATGCGTGAAGCAAAACCAAAAGGCCTATCTCCAGAGTGAGCCCGGCCGTGAAGGCCTCCTCGGCGTCACCTATTTCTAACCGCTGAGCGAGTGACTGTGCAATAAGGCCTTGATACAAACAGAGACGCCAGAAACGTCGGTAATCCGCCGCACCTACCTTCTTCATGGGGAACGTATCTTTCAGCAAAAGCGAGAGGGCCAGCAGTCGGGTATGCCGGACCCCGATTCTGACAACTGCCTGCCGTACGGTCTTTGTAGGGTTGCCGTACCTGAAGAAGACGCTGTTGGCAAGTCTAAGAATACGAATGGTCAACGAGGGGTCCTTCTCGATGAGCGCCGCAATGTCTTTCAACGAGCTGTTGTCGTCTGCAGCGAGGTCGATCAGCCGTATGGTGAGTGGCGAGAGGGACGGAAGAAACTTTCCCGACTCAAGCCCACTGATGATTTTTTCCTTGTCCCACGCTGCAGATCCCATTTATTATTGTATCGCCGAAAGATGAAGTTTCTTAAATGATGTTTCCTGGCCCTTTTGATCACTCACCCAGCCGTGGTGGCACGCAATCGTTCATCCCGCTTATTGTTCTTCGATGAGCGCGTAGTGGGCCATGGGCCGATTAGACACGATTGCGCACCCGGTTCTTGCTATGGCGATAATGCCGACGGGAGTGCTGCCAGGGTAAGAAGTGATACCGTTTCTGCATGCTTCCCTGACTTGTCGCCCGTTGGCGATCGAATCATAGACTGCTCGTGCCAGCATCCTCTTGATGATCTCCTCGCCGATGCCCGTGCATGCCACGGCAGCACTAGGCCCTGCATAGAACCCGCAACCAATCATGGGGGAGTCTCCCACGCGTCCCAGCAACATCGGCGACGCTCCGCCCGTCGAGTTAGCGACTGCCAGTTTACCACTCTTGTCCAGGGCTACGGCGCCGATCGTGTCATCGCCGATGATGTTGCCGTATGGCACCTCGAAATTCCATAGAGACCGGATATCGCAGTCCTTCCAGCGCAAATCGTGCTCACCCAGATCGCCCTCTCTGATCGTATGCAGCAGGCTCCGGTATCGTCTCCGGCTATGCTCGGAAGGCTTGCCGAAAGGTTCGAGACCTCGTCTTCTTGCAAACAGCTCTGCTCCCTGGCCGGCAAGAGCTACGTGAGGCGTCTCCATCATGGCTTTCGCCAGAAGGATCGGGTTGTGAACGTTGCGCACTGAGATAACGATACCAATATGCTCTTCCGAATCCATCAAGCCTGCGTCCATCTCAACGGTCTTACCGTCAAGACGCAAGGTTGAGCCTGAGCCGGCATTGAAGCGACCATCATCCTCGAGCAGCCGTGCAGCCTCCACAACCGCCTCCAGCGCGCTTGAACCTTTGCCGAGGAGCTCGAATGCCGACGAGCAGGCTTTCTTGCATCCGTCGCTGAAACGGAGCGGAGAACCAACTCCACCATGAACTACAATACCGTAGTGAATCATATAAGCCTCAAGTGTTAAATGAATAGTCAGTTACAGGTTAAGAGAAAAGACTGTTACAGGTTGTGGGCAAGTGATTGTAACGGTCTTTGTTTTCAACGTGTAACAGATTTTGTTCTTAACCAGTAACGTAACAGGTAACCTGCTATGCTTGACTGACTTCGCGGCTCGGGCTTGTCAAACACACTTCAAGCCCCGCCGCCTTTATCTCTGCCGTTATCTGGGCCAGATGCTCCCGGGTTCGCGTTTCCACCGTAAATACGACTCTGGTTCTTCCTACGGGTAAATCGTGATCGAGACGGTGGTGTTCGACCGTAATGATGTTTCCGCGATGGGCGGCAATCACCCCGGTGATAGTGTGCAGACTTCCCGGCACATCGTCGGCCGTCACTTCGAAGATAGCGAGCCTGCCGCTTGTCACCAAGCCTTTCTGAATCATCCGGTCGATCAGGTTCAAATCTATATTTCCACCGCTCGCAATGATGACCACACGGCGCCCTCTGAAACGCTCTTTATATTTGAGTAAAGCAGCGAGCGGTACTGCGCCTGCTCCCTCGACCACGAACTTTGTACGTTCAAGAAAAAGCATGATCGCCATAGCTATGGAATCTTCGGAAACCAGCAGAATGTCATCCACATACTTCGCGATAATCTCAAAAGGTTTTTCCCCGATGCATCCCACCGCGATGCCATCGGCGAGTGTGGGATGAGGAATCTTTTGAGAAATCTTTTGTTCTTTAAATGAAAAGAAAGCCGAGGTGGCAGACTCTGCCTGGACCCCGATTACCTGGGTACTCGGCGATGTTTCTTTGACTGCCCTCGCCACACCGGCGAGTAAGCCGCCTCCTCCCACGGGCACGATTATATAGTCGAGCTCGTCGAGGCTTTCCAGGACTTCTGAACCCACGGTTCCTTGACCGGCGATAATCTCATCATCGTCATAAGGATGAACGAAGGTGAAACCCTGCTGGATGAGAGCATGATCGAGCGCCTGCTGAAGATTCTCTCCGTGAAGTTCCACCTCTGCCCCATACCCTCTCGTTGCCTCTTCTTTAACGATCGGCACGTTGACGGGCATCACGATTTTTGCCCGAATGCCCAGAGTCCCTGCAGCAAAAGCAACGGCCTGCGCGTGATTACCCCTTGAGGCCGCAATGACCCTGCCTGAGCCCAAGATGCCCAATTTGTTGAAAGCACCCCGTACCTTGAAGGAACCCGTCTTCTGAAGATTTTCCGCCTTGACATAGACCTCTGCGCCGCTCATCTGGCTGAAGGAACGGGAGTACACCAGCGGCGTCCTGTGGATGAAAGGTTTGATCCGCTGAGCTGCCGATTCGATATCTTTTCGCGTCACCATCATCGGTCCTGTAAGATACTTGTTCCGGGTTACGAGTTGCGCGTTACGAGTTATACCGATTCGCCTTCAAGTGTATACCTCTGTTGTCGCTGCGTTGCCTTCCTCCTGCCACCCGTGGTTGACCTGGATCGCACACGCGGGAAAGATGGTTGCTCACGGGTACCCGGCAAGAATAGTCCTCGCTGTCGACCGGGGTACCCGGCCGAAGGCTGGGTCGTCCATCTTGAATGCGAATCGGTATTGCTACCCAACAAGTCTAACAGAAATCCCTCGGCAGATGAATATTTTTTAGCCAGGAATTTTTTAGTATAATAGTGCCAGCAGATCGACACTTAACACATGGCACTTAACACTTACTAATGCGGTCATTAGTAAAGCCACATACATCACCCTCCCCTCAAGGGCGGGGAAATGTTACACCCCTCTCCCTTGGAGGGAGAGGGCGAGGGTGAGGGGGCTTTACTTATGAACTCCTTAGTAACACTAAACACCTGACGTTGGCTTACAGTGGAGAAGAAGCGTATCGACTGCCGCAAGTGCAGACATTTTGAGGTGACATGGGATAGAAGCTTTCCTTATGGGTGTAAGGCTATGGGCTTTAAGACAGCCTTTCTCCCGTCTCTCGAAGTATTTCGCTCTTCAGGAATGGCCTGCCTGAGATTCGAGTCAAAGCCCAAGCCCGAGCCCGAGAAATAATCCATGGCGGCCTGTCGTGCGACTACTTGTTGAACAACTTCCTGAGGCTCTTTGACGTGTCCTTAAGAGCCTCACCCAGACCCTGAAGCCCCTTCCCCTGCACGTTAATCAGCTTCTCACCGGAATTCAGAACGCCGAGGCCCAATGTGTCAGCGAATTGAACTGCGAACCGAGTGAGCATGGTTTCACGGAGGCTGAACTTGGGATCGTCGATGCTGCCCTCTACCACAAAGTTGAGGGCAATTTCGTTATTGTTTGCTTTGAGAAAACTGATCACGGCCGATCTTGGTATCGACATGAACTTATCTCCAGACCCCCTGCTTGGCGCAAACTGGAGGTTTCTCAGCACGACCTTTGCCGGCGAATTAAGGTTTCTTTTGTCTATATGGAGGTCCAGGTCAAGGTTGAGTGTCCCTTGCGTCACGTCGACATCCCCGGCCTTCAGGATGTACGGTTTGACGGTCGTGATATCAAGCCCGTGCAGGGACGCTTTTGAAGCTGTGTCGAGTGATTTGAGCTTGGTCTTGCCCGATGTGCGCAGCAGGCCTGTGCTGTCCTTTCCCGGAACGTTAAGCGTACATTCATAGGCGGTCCACGTGTCCTGTGACGGGGTGGCAACCTGATCCAGGGTGAGGGAAACGTCCGTAAGGCGCAGGGGATGAGGAGGCACACTGACCTTACCGTCGAGAATCAGCACCTCTCCCTGGTTGACCTTTAGGCCTTTCACAGCCACCTGAGTAGTTGCGTGGGCGGGCGGTTCCGGCGTTTTACCCCCGGCAGGTTCTGGTTTTGCCCCCCCAGTTTCCGCCTGGAGTGCTTTCAGCAATGGGTTTACGAGTTTACCCTCTTTATCTGTCTGAATGCGTACGTATGGTTTTTGCAGGATCACGTCGGAGATCTCGATGAGCTTTGCGTCCGTTCCCTGCGAAGAAGCTTGGAGGCTCATCTTTTCAATACGCGCCTGAGGCCCCGTTCCAGGAAGGTCAACGACTACCAGTTTGTCCGCTTCAAAAGCTAGATTAAAACCTAGCCTCATCAAATCGACGTTGCCGTCAATGGTCACAGACCCCGAAAGCAAGCTGCCGGCTAGGCTGGCTTCGAGCCTCACTTTTGAAACCGCGTCGGCCAGAGGAAACCGGAAGTTGTCGAAGCGCGCGTTGACGTGACTGGCCTTTATTTCATTAAGTTCCTTGAGTCTTCGGTCCCGGAAGGTGAATGTTCCGTCGATAACATCGATCCTCTTCACGGAGATGGAGAAGGAGCTCCCTTTTGGTGCCGTACTACCTCCCGTGGGCTCCGTGGCCTCTTTCTCTGGAAACGAGGGAATGAGGAATTTACCGTTTTCATCGATCTCAACCTGGGCAACTGGTTCTTCAACGATGAGGGCTGACACCCCAACCGTTTTTCTGAATATCGTCAGGAAGTCGGGCTTGAGACCGAGCCTCCTCACACTTGCGATAACCTTGCCGTCTTTCAAAAGCTGGAGGTCCTCTGCTTCTACGCCACCCCAGGAGAGTCCGATGCGCGCCACCCTGAAATTTTCACCCAAAGCCCTTTCAAGCTGACCTTTGAGGATCTTGCTTGCTACACTGACGAGGATTAAGAAGGCGCCTGCCAGTACGACCAGGATTACAAGGGCGACAACCATTTTCTTGCGCGTGCTCATATCGGTAGAGTAAGCATAACGGCAAAAGCGTCAAGCGTCAACAACGGATTTGCCGATCAATATTCTTGACAAACCTGTGATGAACCCTTTAAGGTAGACCCATCGTGGAGAGGCTTTATCTGTTGTCGCAATATTCTGATCCGGAAGTCTGTTCAGTTGCGAACATGTGTCAGGAGCCATTATGAAAGCCCGACCCGTCGCTCTTCTGGTGTTCGCCCACGCTGCATGCGACCTTAACCAGGGAGCGATCCCTGCACTCCTCCCATTTTTCATTGCGCAACATCACATCAGTTACGCGGCTGCGGCAACCATCGTGTTTGCAGCGAACCTCGTTTCCACGGCCATGCAGCCGGTCTATGGATATATCGCCGACCGCCGATCCGTACCGTGGCTGATACCCGTGGCTCTCCTCTGCGCCGGGCTGGGCGTTTCTCTCACGGGTGTTGTGCCGAATTTTCATACAGGAGTTATTGTGGTTGGGCTGAGCGGTCTTGGCGTTGCCGCCTTTCATCCTGAAGGGGCTCGGCTCATAAATTACTTAGCTGGCGAAAGGAAGGCGACGGCAATGAGCGTCTTCGCTGTCGGCGGACAACTCGGGTACGCGATTGGTCCACTGATGGCTACAGGCGCCTTGCTTCTCTGGGGGTTGAAGGGTAGCCTCTGTCTGTTCGTGGTGCCTGCTATCGTGGCTGGTGTGCTTATCGTAATCCTGCCGGGCATCACAGCAGGGTATGAACATAAGGGGAGCGGACAACGTCGTCACACGGCGAGCGGAGGACGTGATGCCTGGGTACCATTTGTCTGCCTGGCAGCGGCCCTGCTCTTTCGTTCCATTATCTTTTACGGACTAAACACTTTTATTCCTCTTTTCTGGATCGATGTATTGCACCAGTCGAAGGCAGCCGGAGGCACCGCTTTGACCGTGCTTATGGTATCGAGCATAGGAGGAAACCTCGTGGGCGGGAGATTGGCCGATCGTTTTGGCTACCGCACTGTAGCGATAGCCGGATTTGCTGTCCTCGTGATTGTTCTTCCGCTCTTTGCCCTTGCCGAAAGCCCAACACAGGCGATGCTATTGTTGGTTCCTGTTGGCCTGGCATTCTCTGCCCCGACAGGCCCTATGGTTGTGCTGGGACAGGGCTACCTGCCGAACCGAGTGGGGGTGGCTTCGGGAGTCACCCTGGGACTTGCTTTTTCCTTTGGGGGAATCATCATGCCTCTCCTGGGATCTGTCGCAGATCATCACGGGCTACACGCTGCGATCTGGGTAGTTGCGTTGCTGCCGATCCTTTGCACCGCTCTGACGCTGACTCTGCCCAAGATAGAAAGCGCAACGCTCCGTGCTCGCTAGATAGATTTCAACCTCGCGGAAAAGACACCACGGGTGTTGAAATCATTTACAGTGAGATGTTGAACCCGCCGTCGACAGGCAGCACTGCGCCAACAATATACTTGGCCCTATCTGATACCAGGAAGGCTACAGCTTCTGCTACGTCTTGCGGTTCACCGATGTGGCCGACAGGAATCCTCTCGTTCTTGAAAGGTCTGTTCACACACTCCCTGTAACCGACCGGTGTCCCTACAAGCCCTGATCCGACTGCATTGACGCGAATGTTAAAAGGTGTAAGGTCTATCGCGGCAGACATGGTAAGGTAGTTGATTCCACCTTTTGATACCGAGTACGAGAACTTATCCTTTACACCCCTTGTGCTGGACACTGTTATGTTTACGATGGCTCCTCCACCGTGCCCTTTCATGATTTCAGAGGCGAGCTTCGTGCAGAGATAATAACTTCTCAGGTTAGTGTTTATGGTGTATTCCCACGTCTTGAGGTCACACTCTGAGATGGACTCGTTTTTGGTGTAGGCCACATTATTGACGAGGACGTCCAGCCTGTGAAACCTGTCTCTTGCGAAATTGAAGAGATTTTCGATGGCGTTCACCTCCGAGAAAACGACCGCGAAGGAGGAACCCTTTTTGAACAGATTTTCCGAAACTGTCTTTGCCTCTTCTGCGTCACGAGAAGTCACGATCACGTGAAATCCCTGTATCGCTAACACCTCTGCTATGGCCTTTCCAATGTTGTTGGTTGAGCCGGTTACAAGGGCTATCTTTTCCATATTCTCCTCCTGTGGAGCCATTTGGTATTGTCAAAATCCGCGCTCGCTTCAACCATTTCCTTCGCTTGCTGGTGCTCCGTCTCTCACCCGTTCTAAGTTCTCCTTCCGCTTGCCTGTGGAACTCGCGCACGCCTGCTGTCGACAGCAGGCTTACCGCTCAGACAGTCCTCGGCATGCGCCCCACAC
>DATFYE010000061.1:0-4378 GCA_035315185.1 Syntrophorhabdales bacterium
CTCCCAGCCGTTCTGCTCACCCTTGAGATAATGATCGAAGAATTTCTTCTGATACCCAACGCCGTCCTCGCTGTAGAAGCGGGCCCATTTCCTGTCGCCGTGCGTGTAAAGCCACTTATCTTTGGAGGATATCCGCCGCCAGGCCTCGAAGGTGCCCCGCGTGTGGAGTCCTTTATCTGACCAGCTGGCACAGATCAGCGCGGGTATGGTGATCTGCTCGAGTTTGGGATTGAATTCGAGCATTGCCTGGTTCGCGGCAGGGTCTATTCCCCTGGCCCACACCTGGGCAGCCTTCTCCGGGAACTGATCAGACGGGAGTTTCTGAACGGCTGCCTTCGCATCCCTGCCGACAAAGTTTGTCTCGGGAATGCCGCCCCAGAACGTGGCATCTCTGTAGCGGTCCGATATCCCTTCCCAGGGGACGATGGCTTTGAGATGAGGCGGAGCGGGCTGACGGCTTGCCACGAAGTACTGGTTCATGGCCAATGCCGACACGCCTACCATGCCCACGTTGCCGTTGCTCCACTCCTGCCCGGCAGCCCATTCGATCAGGTAGTACAGGTCGTCCCCGTGCTGGAACGGGTTTGCCGGTTTTCCGCCTGACTTGAAGCCGCCCCTCTGGTCCGCGATAAGTACGACGTAATCGTTGGGTACCCAGAAGGCAGGGTCGGCGTATTCAAAGGCGGTGAGCATGGATATCTTCTGGTGACCCATATCGGCCCCGTGTGCGTAAAGCCTGTCGACGTAATTGGCATACGTGGTTGGAAGGTGGGCGCCGTCGGGCGTGTAGGCCGCCGGAGTCTGATCTTTTCCATAAGGCGTCACGCCCAATATGACGGGAAATTTCCCCGGTTTATTGGGCCGGTACACGTTGCAGGCGAGCTTGACCCCATCGGGCATAGCCACCATCACATCTTTCTCGATGAGGACCACATCAGGGACGGGGATGATCTGGTAGGCGAGATTGCCGTCCGGAGAGGGCCGTGTTTCATAAGGATTGCTCGTCGGGTGATCAATAGCGATGGAAAGCACGGGCAGCAGCATGAAGCAACAGAGGATCGCTATAAGAGTAACGGGACGAAGCAAGTGACCTTTCGCGCGGTCGGGACAAGCGCTTCGGCTCATGGTACGATCTCCTTTAAATGGATTTCTTCTGCAGCGTTGCCAGCCTTTACCACATAGTATATAAGTTCATGGAGTTGTCAAGTGCAAAAAACGTACATACCAATACCCGCATGGAGTGGCGGTGAGTCCCGATATGGCGAAAAGGAAAAAGTCCTTGACAAGAAACCTAGAGAAATTTAATGTAAGGTCACGTTGCGATAGGAGGATGACATGAAAAGAAAATTCGTATTCGCATATATGTTCTGTCTGCTTCTCCTCTCGTACGCTCATGCGGAGGACGACCAGCCGTTCTCTGGTAACATCTTCCTCGGCGGCCGGGCGCTCAACAGCGACCATCAGAGCGCGAACTTGAACCAGTACAACGAACTAGGCCCCGGTCTCTTCGGCGGTGGCAATGTGACCTACGATAAGGACAAGGACTACTTCGACGCCCGCGGCGCTTACCTCGGGGAAAACGACACGTATCTCCGCATCAACGGCGGCAGATGGGGCGATTTCAAGTACTCACTCCATTTCACGGAGTCCCCCGACAACCTGTCCTCCGGCCACTGAACCGTCTTTGTCGGCTTACCTGCCACTCCCGAAGATTTCCGCAGGCAGCGTAAACTCTCCCTTCGAGTTGAAACGCACGCTGTTGAACGCCGGTCCGGCGAGTTTGCCAGTCATCTCATACTCGAGCTTCCCGCGGTATTGGTTCGTTGCGACGTCCAAGGCCTGGCGCGCGATGCGGAACAGCGAAATACTCACCGGCACGCTAACGACCGTCTCGCCAAACCGGGGTACGCTGCCAACAGCGTCGCTGACGCCAGTAGCGAAGCGCTTGCCTTGCACATCCATCTGGACTGACACACCGTTGAAGTCCAGTGGCACGTCATTGGGGTTCTGAATTCTCAGCTTGACCAGCATGCGCAACTCCAATCCCTGGCCTTCAAGCGGCTCAACTCCCGCCATGATTACCTCAATGGGTTCGGGATACCGAAGGCTGGCGCAGCCACCACATAGAAGCACTCCGATGGCAAGCGGTACGAACACCGCGCTCCTAATCGACATGGTGATCTCCGTCACAGCTTACGGTTGAGTCACCCGTGGGGTACCGGCTCCTAACAATGAATATACTAAACGGGGGCCGCATTTTCTGCCATGTTACGCCGCTCTTCCGCCACGATCACAACAGTACTGGTTCAATAAGAAGATAACGCAGCTCAGGCGTACTTGGCAATTGACGGTACTATCAGGATAACACGGACCCCCCGCATATCATGGATGCCTGTTAACATGGTACACCAACAGGTTACCTTGAATATTATCACGAGAAAGAGCGCCTCCGAGCGTCGACCCAAGAAGTCAGCACTTCAGGAAGAAACGATCGATGTTTGTACTGCACCCGTCGTTTCCTCGATTTGGGAAAACGTATCGGCGACACTATCTGTGAAGTTTGTTTTTCAGATCTGCGATGTAGCCCTCTATCTCTTTGTCGTATATACCGAACTCATTGGATCGCGTGAAGTCACTCAGCGCCAGTTCATCTTGCCCTATTATCATATAGAGGTACCCTCGTATTTTTAAGAAACTCAGTCGGTCGCCATAAGACAAGGCCTCGGTATAATATTGGATTGCTTGTCCGTAGTCCTTGTCCAGCCGGGCGGTAAAACCTCGCTCTGCCGCGATCTCACCTTTGAGACTCCATATCCGTGGGTTTCGTAAGGCCTCGTTATCAAGGCTGTCTGCATACTCCTGCATTTGTCGATATGAACCGCCCCATCGGGGTTCTGACGACCGCAGATACTCGTACCTTATATAATAGGTTTCTGGAATCGAACGGACTGCGGAAGCAAGAATGCTCTCACTGTCAACAATCCCCCCTGAAGCCCGCGCTATTCTGATAAGACTGCAATAGACGGGGGAGAGCCTTTTGTTCGCGTTGATTGCAGCAAGCAAATCTTTCTTAGCCTCCGTGTGGAGGCGTTTCATTTCCGCTATATTTTCTGGTGGCGTATCACGTATATATTCCCCGCCCCTGATATGGTACCCCAGGTTTACTTTATAAACGCCACGAGCCGCATGCGACGCATAGGAAGGCCTCTTTCGCACCCAATCGTCGAGCTTCTCAAGGAGGCGGCTATCGGTATAATCCAGGCTATTATACAACTTGCAGAGAGGAGATTCATAAAGCGGGTCTTTCAGGAAACGCTGCTCATATTGTTTTGAGCGTCTTTCAAACTCTGTGAAGTTTCCTTGCAGAATCAGATTTGTTATTTCACTGAGGTTCTTTACCATGTCACCTCTGTTGAGGTCCATAGCGGCCTTGAGAGCATAGGTGGCACGCGCCGCCATTGCCGGATTGTCGCTATCGGACTCATTTTTAATACCTTGAGGTGGCGAGGCAGAAAAAATAATGTTTCCGTCCTTATCCTTCCAGGTATGAACCTCCGCAGATATGGACATTGCGAACAACAATACCGGCGCTGCCATCGCTACAATGCTGGAGTACTTTTTCATAGCACAATCACATTCCCGATCCGCTGTGCAGATGCAGGTGTGCCTTTTCCCATTATTATCGCACTTACAGCCAGGAGTTAAAGCTATTTATTGATAGTAGTTACCAGCAGTAATGTGGATTGTTTGCTGGGAAAGGCTGATCATTTCTTTCAGGAAGGAACTCTCGGGCTTGTGCCGACAACGCTGGATAGGAAAATAGATTGCTTTCCTTCCCCCTGCCTCGTATAGTGTTTCTCAGCCTGACAATCGTATGGGAGGAGTCATGGTACGCCTCAGATACCTTTACCCATCATCGCTTTGCTCACTCTTGTTCCCTTTGTCATTCAAGCCAAAGAACCCCTCCGCATCGAGGAAGGCGTCGTCAACAAGGTGGTGGACGGCGACACCGTGCGGGTGGCCACAACGGAAGTTTTGGGGCATGCCTCCTCCTTTCTTTCCCTAATGCGGTTGCCTGAGCGAGTCTCCATCGGTACAGCTTCAAAATATTGTGCGTCTATCACTTCTTGAGAAGGGATGGGAACCTGATATACAATAAATTGGGGCTGGCGTTACCCCCTCCAGCTGCAGAGCCGCCGGATTCCTCCCGCTCGGCATGCTCGCTGGGAAGCCGAGCGGGGGTTCACTACGGACTTGTTGCGTGCAAATCTATACGGAGGTTGACTTGTTGGATGATCTAACGATTCAGGAACGAATAAGGCGGGATTTCCCCTTCTTGCAAGCATGCCACTACCTGGACAGCGCCTCGGTCTGCCCG
>DATFYE010000062.1:0-32682 GCA_035315185.1 Syntrophorhabdales bacterium
TCCAGAAGGCGAGACAGGGCTCGGCCGTCACTGTAACAGCGTTTGCTCCGCCCCAGAAGCCTGCCGACGGGCAGACAAACGTCGGGCGCGATGGCAAGGCCGGTGCAAAGTAGGAGATATTCCGTGTCGACATTTTTCATAAATCGTCCTATCGTGGCCATGGTCATCTCCATCATGTTCGTCGTCCTGGGGCTCGTCGCCCTGGCCCAGTTGCCCGTGGCCCAGTTCCCGGACATCGTGCCTCCCGAGGTCCAGATCCTGACGACTTACACGGGCGCCGACGCGGAGACAGTGGAACAGTCGGTTGCCACACCTATCGAACAGCAGATAAGCGGCGTCGATAACATGAACTACATGTACTCGGTCAATGCGAGTAACGGCTCGATGCGTATATTCGTCAACTTCGACGTCAAGACCGACTCCAACACAGACCTGATGTTAACTCAGATCCGGCAGAGCCTCGCCCAGCCGCAGCTGCCCGCGGACGTGAGAAACTACGGCATTAGCATGCAGAAATCGAGGGCTTCGCCCCTCATGCTTATTGGACTCTATTCGCCAAAGGGCACCTACGACTCCACGTTTCTCGCCAACTACGCCAACATCAACCTGATCGATCCGCTCCTTAGGGTGCCTGGCATTGCCATTGTCAATGTCTTTGGCTCAGGCCCATATGCGATCCGTATATGGGTCAAGCCAGACACCCTGGGCAAGCTCGGCATCACCGTCCCCGATATCGTTAATGCGGTGCAGAGACAGAACACGGTCAACCCGGCCGGACAGATCGGCAGCGAGCCCGTGCCACGAGGGCAGGAGTTCACCTACACGGTCCGCACGCGGGGCCGCCTGGTCTCGCCCGAGCAGTTCGAGAACATAGTGGTTCGCGCCAATACGGACGGGTCGATCGTACGTCTGAAGGACGTGGCCCGGATTGAACTGGGGTCTCAGACCTACAACCTGTTGGGCAGGATCGACGGCGAGCCGGCAGGAATAATGGCTGTCTACCAGTTGCCCGCCACGAACGCCATCGCGACCGTGGAAGGGGCGAGAAAGGTCATGGAAGAGGCCAAGAGACGCTTTCCGGCGGATGTAGATTACGCAATCGCCCTCGACACCACACGCTCCGTGAGCGAAGGGATACACGAAATCCTGATCACGCTTCTCGAGGCACTTGCCCTTGTCATCATCGTCGTCTTCATTTTTCTGCAGGGATGGAGGGCAACACTCATTCCTGCGGTCGCTGTCCCGGTCTCTCTCATCGGCACATTCGCCGTGTTTCCGTTGCTCGGATTCTCCATCAATACGCTCTCCCTCTTCGGGCTGGTACTGGCGATAGGGCTGGTTGTCGACGACGCCATCATCGTCGTGGAGGCGGTGGAGCGTCACATCGAGGAAGGTCTTTCACCGAAAGAGGCGTCGATTAAAGCGATGAGCGAGGTTGCAGGCCCTGTCATGGCCATTGCCCTGATCCTCGCCGCGGTCTTTATTCCCACCATCTTCATCCCCGGCATCACCGGGAGGCTCTACCAGCAGTTTGCAGTGACCATCGCCATCTCAGTCCTCATCTCGGCATTCAACGCACTGACCCTGAGTCCTGCCCTCTGCGCCCTTCTCCTAAAACCTCGCGGACATAAGCTCGGACCTCTCGGTCACTTTTTTGCCTCTTTCAACCGTCTTTTCGGTCGTGCCTCCGAGGGTTATGTATCGGTATGTGCCAGGCTCATCCGGAAGAGCCTTTTGAGCCTTGTCTTTCTCGGTCTGGTCGCGCTGCTCGCCGGCGTAATCGGTAGGGGCATACCCCATGGGTTCCTACCGGAAGAGGACCAGGGGTACATCTTTGTCAATCTGGCACTCCCGGATGCGGCCTCGCTCCAGCGCACTGAGGATACGTGCAGGCAGGTGGAGGCTATTCTCAAAAAAACGCCTGGAGTCGAACATTTTCAGACCGTAGCGGGCATCAGCCTTTTGAGCATCGCCCAGAACACGTATAGCGCCTTCTTCTTCGTCACCCTCAAGGAATGGAGGGAGCGAAAAAAACCGGAAGAGCAGTACGGCGCCATTATGGCGCACCTGAACCGGGAGCTATCCAAGCTTCCTCAGGCCGTCGCTTTTGCCTTTTCTCCGCCTGCCATACAGGGCATCGGGCTCGCCGGCGGAGCGACTGTCGTGCTGGAGGACAGGGCGGGTAAGAGCATTAACTTTCTTGCCGAAAATCTTAATAAGTTCGTAGAGGCCGTCCGCAAGCGGCCCGAGATCGAGCGGGCAACAACTACCTTCGTTCCCGGCGTCCCTCAGCTCTACCTGGACGTGGACGTTGACAAGGTGCTCACGCAGCATGTTGATGTGGCTCACGTGTATCAAACACTTCAGGCCTTCATGGGCGGCTATTTCATCAACTACTTTAATCGCTTCGGCCGGCAATGGCAGGTCTATGTCCAGGCGGAGGGAAAATACCGCACGAGACCCGAGGATGTGAATCAGTTTTACGTGGTGAACGACAAGGGAAACCCGGTCCCGCTTGCGGCGGTGACGCGTATCGAATCCCGGCCCGGTCCCGAGTTTACCATGCGGTACAATCTCTATCGGGCCGCGCAGATCAACGTAGCTGGAAAACAGGGTTACAGCTCAGGCCAGGTGATGCAGGCCCTGGAGGAAGTGTTCAGGCAGACGATGCCTCCAGAGATGGGGATCGATTATATCGGCATGAGCTTTCAGGAAAAGAAGGCGCGGGAAGGCGTCCCCGCCTTCGCTATATTCGGCTTTTCGCTCCTCTGCGTCTTTCTCATCCTCGCTGCGCAGTATGAGAGCTGGTCCCTGCCGCTCAGCGTGCTTCTGTGCACGCCGGTCGCTGTCTTCGGCGCCTTTGCCGCCATGGCAGCGCGGGGCCTCGAGAACAACGTCTACGCTCAAATAGGACTCATCGTCCTCATCGGCCTCGGCGCGAAGAACGCAATCCTGATCGTTGAGTTTGCGAAAACGCGCTACGAGCGGGGTCATGCCCTCGATGAAGCGGCCCTCGAAGGTGCCCGTCTCCGTCTGAGGCCGATCCTCATGACCTCGCTAGCTTTCCTCCTCGGCGTACTTCCCCTTGCCTTCTCCTCAGGGTCAGGGGCCATAGCACGGAGGGTCATGGGCACCGCGGTCATGGGGGGAACGGCCGCCGCATCGCTGATTGCGGTTTTTCTTATCCCGGTAACATTTTACGTTGTGGGGAAAATCACTCGTCCCAAAAGAAAGCAGAAGCCCTTCAACGGAAAGGGAGGAACGGATGCATAAAACGGTGCTTATCCTCCTACTCGTCCTTGCGCTCGGGTCATGCACGATCGGCCCAAACTACCGGCGACCGTCCGTCGAGACACCCGCGAACTGGCGTTTCGAGGACGCCAAAGCACGCGACGTGGTCAACACACCATGGTGGCGGCAATTCGATGACCCGGTTCTCGACGATCTTATCGAAACTGCTCTGAAAGAGAACAAGGACGTGACGCTCGCGGCTGCCCGGGTCGAGGAATTTGCGGGGCGCTACGCCTACGTCAGATCAGGGCAATTTCCGCAAGTGGGCGCCACCGCCGGCTATCAGCGAACAAAAGATTCGAGTTACCTGAATCCTCCGTTGTCCGCGACAGCGGTGAACCCTTTTGATATGTACCAGGCGTTCCTCACGGCAAGTTGGGAAATAGATATCTGGGGAAAGCTGAGAAGGGCTACAGAGGCTGCCAGGGCGAGCCTCCTCTCTACCGAGGAAAGCCGGCGAGGAGTCATCCTCACTGTAGTGACAGCTGTAGCTGTTTCCTACACAGACCTGCTCGGCCTGGACAAGCAGCTCGACGTGGCTGAGCGGACGCTGGAAAGCCGTGAGCACACATTACGCCTCTTCAAGTCCCGTTACCAGAGGGGAGCTGTATCGAAGCTGGAGCTTAGCCAGGTCGAGTCGGAATACAACGCGGCCCTCGCTACGGTGCCCGTGCTGAGGAAGCTGATCGGACAGCAGGAGAACGCGCTGAGCATTCTCCTGGGCCGCAACCCCGGCCCTATTCCGCGTGGAAGGCCTCTCGACTTTCTCACGCTCCCCGCTGTACCTGCGGGCCTTCCTTCTCAGCTGCTTGAGAGGCGGCCGGACATCCGTCAGGCCGAGCAGGACCTCATTGCCGCCAACGCGCAGATCGGCGTGGCAAAGGCACAGTACTTCCCTGACATCTTTTTGACCGGAACCTACGGCGTACAGAGCGGTGACCTGTCCCGCCTGTTTACAGGCCCCGCCAAGACCTGGACCTACGCAGTCCCTGTTACCGCTCCCATCTTTACTGCAGGCGGCATCGCCGGCACGGTAAAGGCGGCCGAGGCAGTGCAGAAAGAAGCGCTCATTCGCTACGAACAGGTAATCCAGCAGGCATTCAGGGAGGTGGAAGACGGCCTCATCGATCAGGCGGAGTCCAGGGAAGAGCTCCGGGCACAGGGAGCGCGGGTCAAGTCGCTCCAGAACTACGCCCGCCTCGCCAGATCCCGGTACAACACCGGCTATACGAGCTACATTGAGGTTCTTGACGCGGAACGAAGTCTTTTCGTTGCAGAGCTGAACTATGCGCAGACCCAGGCCACGCTTTTCCGTGCTCTCGTCAGTCTCTATAAATCCATGGGCGGAGGATGGGTGACACAGGCAGAGGGCATGGCCAAAAAGTAGCACCATTCACATTATAACGTTCACGCGCTGTGATAACGGAGGTTGCTTTGAGTCGTCATTCAGAGAATGCGAGAGAAACCATAATCGACGCTGCTGAGAATGTAGTGCTCGAGTTAGGAGCACGACACCTTACACTGGATGCTGTCGCGACAAAGGCACGGGTGAGCAAGGGCGGTCTTCTCTACCACTTCCCCAATAAAGAAGCCCTGCTCCATGGCATGCTCGATCGGCGCGTAGCACGGCTTGAGGAGAGCAGGCAGCAGAAGCTCGCACTTTTACCCCGAAACGCGAAAAGCGTGATTATCGCCCACGTGCGCTCTCAACTCGAACGGGACGAGAGAACGAATAAATTGGCTGTTGCTCTTCTTGCTGCCGTTGCCCACGATCCACAACTCCTCGTACCCTATCAAAAGGAACAAAAAAAGATTGTCGATCAATTCTGCCATGCGGGCTTGAATTTCGAAAGGGCTGCAGCTATCATGCTCGCAGTGCAGGGTCTGAAGTTCATGGAACTCTTCTCGTTACTTCCTTTTACAGTTAAAGAGCGGAGCAGGGTAATCGAGGAAATTATCGCCTTGTCGGAACATAAGAAGTATGCTCGATAAGGGCAAGATCCTGGCTGTTTGCTTTCTTTCTGGTCCAGCGCAGGTGTGAGAGATCAGGCTTGTGCTGATCTACCAGCGGCGTCCATAGTAGCCCCTTCCACCGTGATAACCATAGTATCTGTATCCGGGATAATACCGCGGTCCGTAATAAGGGTACGCATACCTGTAGGCCGGAGCGGGGTAAGCATAAGCAACCCGTGGTCCATAATACCCATAGGCCGGAGCTGGGTAAGCATAACCAGGCGGGGCGTAGCCGTAGCTAACTGGCTGTCCATAATACCCGTATCCCGGGCCACCCGGGCCACCGATGACGGTCCCTACAACCGCTGCTCCTGCACCTACAATTGCTGCCGCTGCCCCCACAACCGCTGCTCCTGCACCCACAACCACTCCTGGGCCGTGCCGCCTATGACCCCACGAGTAGCCAGGTTGCGGGAAGGCAAGCGCTATCCCCATCAAAAGAAGCAAGGCAATTAAAATAGTTTTTTTCATGCTGTCTCCTTTTTGATGCGTTCGCACATCCATACTTGTAGGATAATTCGGACACGGTAATAAAGTAAACTCTCGTTAAGGTATAGAGAGCATCTCTTTCGGGTATAGCTTTCGGGTATAGCTCACAGCAGAATATCATACCAAGTTGCATTCAAAAATAGAGCGAGGCGCTCAAGCCGTGGCGAACAGAGGCGTACTTAGAGTACGTCGGAGTGAGACGGGGCGCAACACCCACTGACGTGGGCACCCGGAAGAGGGGCACCCGTGTCCAAACACGGGTCTACGAATGAAGGCAACTTGGTATCAGTAGTTGACTGAAGCAGTTTGATTACTCGATTACACAACGTTGTAAGAGCTCTCATTGCGCCTCCACGGGTAGACAGAGGTTCGGGCCGGAAGCCAGAGTCTTTGACAGAAACAAAGTGATTTCTGAAAATAAAAATGAAAAAATTTTTTGATACCGCTCACCCATCACCGGGTGAACATGGGTGTGGTATGCCCTTGACCCGTATGTTACCTATCGAGCGTTTCCCTTAAGTCCCAGACAACATCAAATTTTTTCAGGTAAATCTTGGTTTCTTCAGGCAGGTGGCACGCCCATTCCCTACCGCATCTCCTCGCCGATTTTCCAACCCTCCCCGAGCCGCAATTATACGCGGCAGCCAGATACTTCCCCGCCGCCCGGGCATCTCTTCGTATAGCGGACAGGCGTTCCTTGGGCAGGTCTGCCAAATCTGAGTCGAAAAGCAGCAAAGAAGCTTTGGCTGCGTTAAGATGATCAGTGCAACCTGCAACAAAATCTTTATCCAGGCCTGCCCGCGGATATTTGCCTCGAAGCCGCTTATAAGTATCAGGCACGAGTTGGAAAAGGCCCATGGCTCCAGCCGGCGACCTGCTGTAAGCGTACGCATGAGTCGTGTTTGCACCGATGATGGTGAGCACTTCGTGCACGAGGGCTATTTTGTCTTCTTCCGGACAATTCTTGAACCTGAGCGGGTCGATATGCTCAATAATGGAAAGTACCAGGGCGATTTCGGTCAGCATGATGTCGTTGCCTTGCCCCTCAAGGCCGATCAAAGTTACTTTTCTTGCTTCCAGATTCTTGCGGGCCAACTCGATCTGTTGCGCCAGATAGTCGAGTCCGTCCTTGCGCACCTGCCACGTGTCGATCTCGGGAGAATAGGCCGTATAGACAACTTCCTTAAAACTGTTCCTGTTGGATCGGACCATCGTGCGTAAAGCCAGGACAGCCATATGCTCCGGATAGTTTACCTCAAACGTTGAACCAACACCGTTGTTCCGGCTCTTCGTTACTACAAAACCGTCTGTTACGCATCCTTTGTCGGTAATGCGTACCTGCCAGATCTTCCTGTCTCTTAAATCTTCAACGGCCAGAAGAAAATTCGGCTTGATAATTCTTTCGCGCACCAGCTTTTCTCTTCTTCTGCCCTTCCTGTCAAAATGGCTTACCTTCTTTTCCTCTTTCACAATCGAATAGCCGGCCATCTTGTCCTTCAAGAATTCCTGGCCGCGTTTGATATCCTCCCTGATGTCGAAGTTGATTGCTTCACCGTTCTTACCCTTGGACTTAAAGAGAATGCTGCTAGAGGGCATGCTGTTTTCGAGCTGCGGCTGGTCGCCCGAGTCTGAAACCACGTTATGGCTCATGCAGATAAAGCACAGTGCCACCAGTATGGGGGAGACTATCTTCGCTCTTTTCATCTTTTCCAGGCGCTGTGAGGTGCGATAGAGAAATCCTCCGCTATAGTAGTTCTCGGCCTTTTCGGCAAATAACTTAGCGGGGCACTATAAAATTCGGGGGAGTAGCAGAACGAAGCCAGGCACTGGTAACTCCGGCTCAGGTGCGGCCTGGCCTGCAGAACGGCGCGCTGTCCACGACCACCTTACGACTTATTTTATAATACGATATGAGGGGACATATTCTTTTCCTGACAGCTTCATGCGTTGCTGCGCCACAAAGGAAGCCAACAGTGATTCCATCGGGTCCATGATGCTGATATCGCCGTGAATTTCGAAATGACCATACTGCTCGATGGCTCGAATCCCCTCATCTTTTACATTACCGGCAACAATGCCCGAGAAAGCACGCCGCAGGTTCGAGGCGAGCAGAGACGGCTCCTGGTCCTTATGTAACTCGAGATCGCGCATATTTTGATGCGTCGGGATGAATGGCTTTTGAAATTTAGGATCGATGTGGAGCAACCAGTTGAAATAGTAGGCATCATCCATAGCTTTACGGAACTCTCGCACCTGCCTTATTCCTGCCTGCACTTCCTGGGCCACGCGTACCGGATCATCAACAATGATCATATAACGGCGTTGCGCTTCCGGGCCTAACGTGGCACCAATGAACTGATTGATCTCGTTGAAAAAGCTTTTTGAGTTTTCGGGGCCCGTAAATATTAACGGGAACGGGATGTCACCATTATCCGGGGAAAGCAGTATGCCGAGGAGGTAAAAGATTTCCTCAGCAGTGCCTACGCCACCTGGGAAAACCACCATGGCATGAGCTATGCGGACAAAAGCCTCCAGACGTTTCTCGATATCCGGAAGGATAACAAGATCATTCACAATAGGATTGGGTGGCTCTGCAGCGATAATCCCCGGTTCCGAGATGCCGAGGTACTGCCCGTTGCTGATGCGCTGCTTGGCGTGCCCGATAGTGGCCCCTTTCATCGGCCCTTTCATGGCTCCTTGACCGCACCCGGTGCAGATGTCCAGGCCGCGAAGGCCCAGTTGGTACCCGACCTCTTTGCTGTAATCATATTCCACGGGCGTAATGGCATGCCCACCCCAGCAGACGACCAGCCGGGGATGATTCGTCGGCCGCAATATATTGGCGTTGCGCAGGATATGGAACACCGCATTCGTGATGCCAGCCGAAGATACTAGTTCAAATTTTGGGCTGCAATTAATCTCATCGCTGATGTAGATCACATCACGCAGAACCGCAAACAGATGCTCGTTGATTCCCCTGATCAGCCTTCCGTCAACAAAAGCACTGGCCGGCGCACCCTTGACTTCCAGCTTGATCCCGCGCCGTGTCTCGATGATGCGTATGTCGAAAGAGCGATAGCGTTCCAGCAGCTCCTTGCCGTCGGCCAAACCATTGCCGGAACTAAGCACCGCGAGTGAGCAGTTGCGGAATAACCTGTACAGACCGCCCTGACTCGTGTCGAGCAGTCGGTTTACCTCGACCTTTGACAAAACATTCAGACGGCCTTCCGGTGAGATTCGTGTATCGATCGTGTCGTATTTCATTTTAGGCGCACTACTATTATCGGGCGGCATTGGTTAGCCCTAAAGTCCTTATAGTACCGGGCAACTTCACGGCGCTTTAACAAGCGATCAGAAAATGTCTTGACAGGAGAGTAGCCCACCGGTATGATAAACCATCCAGTCGGATTAATCCGACCAGACGGTATGTTTATTTGATATCTGGTGACATTTTAAGGACACGTACAGGACATGAATACCAGAAAACAGACGGCTATGAAATTTGCCTCGCAGACAACATCGAAGTCTGAGAAGAAGGCCCTCTTGATCGCGACGACCGCTGCCAAGCTCTTCAGTACGAAAGGCTATGTCGAGACGAGCATGGAGGATGTGGCTGCGGCGTCAAAGATAAGTAAAGGCGGGATGTATCACTACTTCAGCAGCAAGGATGACCTTCTCTATTTCGTTCTTTCCGGCTTCATGAACCTCGTGCTGGA
The DNA here is from genome assembly GCA_035315185.1 of Syntrophorhabdales bacterium. GTDB lineage: Bacteria > Desulfobacterota > Syntrophorhabdia > Syntrophorhabdales > WCHB1-27 > JADGQN01. The sequence goes on from DATFYE010000062.1 coordinate 9,510, forward strand.
AAATGTGGAGCAGGAGCTGGAGGCTGTAGAGACCCCAGCAAAGAGAATCCGGTTCATCATCTTCCGTCACGTGAAGATATACACCGAGCACATGTACGCGGCACGGACGCTCCTTAACGAGGCTCACAACCTGCCTGCCCGCAGGTTGAACGAAGTCAAGTCCAGAGAAAGGGAGTACTTCGCGGTTATAGCTCGGGCTCTTTCATCATATCTGGGACCAGGCGTTGACAAGGACAGGCTGAGAGTTGTAACATTCACTCTACTCGGCATGTGCAACTGGATTTACTCCTGGTACAATCCGAATGGACCGACCGGTCCTGACCAGCTATCGCAGATCATCTTCGAGATCTTCACTAAGGGTTTGTCAGGTTTTCACAGGGGGTAAGTTGTAGATAAAGAGGAACCCACAACGAATATGTCGACTGATTCAGGAATTATCAGATAACGGAGACAACAATGAAAAGAGAGACAGATTACGGGTATGAAATCAAACCTGCCTATACACCCGCAGATATTGAAGGCATGGATTACGCAAAAGATGTAGGGGATCCCGGCGTATATCCCTTCGTTCGCGGGTATCATCCAAATGGGTATCGCAGCCGTGTATGGACAAGGCGCATGACCGCAGGGCTTGGATCTTCGAAAAGAACCAACGAAGTGCTCAAGCAGTACAGGGAAATGGGTCAAACGCAGGGGATGTTAGTCATCTGCGATAGGCCCAATGCGATGCCTATAGACGCCGATCATCCCGTAGGCAGAAGAGAGGCCGGTGTTTTGGGATGGCATGGAGCATCTTTGCTTGAATTCGAGGAGTTAATGGACGGCATCCCTTTGACCGGACAATCTATTACCTTGCTGGGCTCCTCTGCCATGTCCGCTATACGGTTAGCCTACATCGTCATTCTTGCCGAAAAGCGTGGGGTGGAATTGAAGGAAGTGCACGGCAGTGTGACGGAATATCCTTTTTGTAGCACATTTGGACAGACTGATCATTTACCTTTGGATCTCCTCATCAAACTCTGGCTCGATTCTTCAGAATACATCGTAAGAAATAAAATACACATGCGCTCCGGTATTCTGAGCCAGCATTTTCAGGAATCCGGCGGCAACAACGCTCAGGCGCTTGCCGTAGAAATCGCACAGCTCAAAGAGTTACTCGGCCTGCTGGTTAATGAGCGTGGTCTCGATTTCGATGATGTTGCTTTCCTCCCGTATGAACTCTCAAGCATCGGCATGCGCTTTTTTGAGGAAATAGCCAAAGTCCGCGCTCTTCGAAGGATGTTTGCCAAAATGGCCAGAGAAACATTTAAGGCTAAAAGCGAAAAGGCCTGTCAATTGCTGATATCCGTTCATACATCGGGACGCACAATGACGTATCAGCAGCCCCTCAACAATATCGCACGATGCGCCATAGAAACCCTTGCCGGTGCTATTGCGGGCTGCACTGCAATTGACAATGCCTGCCTCGACAATGCCCACGCCGAACCCTCCCCTTTTGCTGCGAGAATGTCTTTGAACACTCAACACATCGTCTCAGACGAAACCGGGGTGACGGATGTTACGGATCCTCTCGCCGGTTCCTATTTTGTGGAGTATCTCACCAACAAGGTGGAAGCGGAAGCGTATAAGATCCTGCAACAGATAGAAGATCAGGGTGGTATGATCGCAGCAGTGAAAAAAGGCTATATCCACACTATGATGGAAGAATCGGCCCGGAAGAAGCAAAAGGAAATAGAATCAGGTGAGCGTCTGATCGTAGGGGCGAACGAGCTGGTAATTCCTCCGGAGGAAGATGACGATATTCCCATACAGTCGGTGGAGGCATCGGATTCGGAAGAAATAGCAAAGCGGATGGAGGAGTGGAAAAAAACAAGAGATGTACCTTTGTTGGAAGAAAAAATCGCACAACTTTATAAGGATGCAAAAAAGGGTGACAAGTATAATCTGATGCCATCCATTATTGAGGCCGTTAAGGCTTATGGTACTGCGGGAGAGATAATGGGAGTCATTCGGATGGCCCACGGATTTCATTATGACCCGTTGGAAATGATCAGTTGTCCGTTTGATGTATGAACGACTTTAACGGGAGGATAGTACGTAGTTGCTGAAACTGGAGGTGCAATACATATGAGTACCAAGCAGCGAATTAAAGTCCTCATCTCAGTTATCGGACTTGACGGACACTTCACGGGTGCGGAAATCGTATCCCGCTTTCTGATGGATGCCGGAATGGAAGTGGTATATCTCGGCATTTATCAAACACCCGAAATGATAGTCAATGCGGCTATCCAAGAGAGTGTGGACGTGATTGGTATAAGCAGCCATGCTTCAAACTATGAACAGATCAACCTTTTGATAGATCTACTGAAGAAAAATAATATGAGCACTATTCCCGTAATTTGCGGGGGTTCTATTCCGAAACAATATGCCGAGGCACTGGTAAAGAAAGGCGTGTCGAAAATATTTCCGCCTCAGAGTACGTCGGATTCAATCGTCAATTATATTGTTTCCACGGTAAAAAGAGAAAATGTCACCGGCAAATTGAATGGTTGAGCACATTGTCGAGAAGGTTATCAATGGCGATGTAAAAGTCGCTGCAAAGTTAATCCGTGATATTGATGACGGGGTCCAAGGCACAAGAGAAATCCTGAAATCCCTGCACAGGCACACCGGAAACGCGTACATAATCGGGATCACGGGCGCTCCCGGAGTCGGCAAGAGTACAGTCGTGGATCAAATGATCCGCGAATTAAGAAAGAATGGGAAAACAGTGGGTGTGCTCGCCATAGATCCGACCAGCCCATTGAGCGGAGGGGCCATATTGGGCGACCGTGTTCGTATGCAGCGGCACAGTCTGGATGAAGGCGTGTTTATTCGCTCGCTCGCGACCCGTGGTCAATTCGGAGGGCTCACACAATCTACACGCTCGGCGATCGATGTATTGGATGCTATGGGCAAGGATTACATCATTATTGAGACAGTGGGTGTCGGTCAGGACGAAATTGACATTGCGAAAAGCGCGCATACAACGGTGATTGTTGTGGTGCCGGGCATGGGGGATCATGTTCAGGCTATCAAGGCCGGGATCTTTGAGGTGGGGGATATCTTTCTGGTCAACAAATCAGATCGGCCCGATGCCGAAAGAACGCTGAATGACATAAAAACAATGATTGATATGACAAGGAAAAAGTTCAAAAAAGAAGGTTGGGAGCCGTCTGTGCTTATGGCGGAAGCCGTCAGTAACAAGGGGATTGTCGAACTGCTGAATGAAATTGAGAAGCATAGAAAAAGCAGGAAAGCGTTATCCCGCGAGTCGATACTTCGTCATAAAAAAGCGATAGTTCGCTTCGAACTAATAGATATGATAAAAAGCAGACTCGTGCAAGAGGCATTGAACCACATAACCGAAAGCCTCGAATTTCAAGAGTGCCTGGATTGTATTATCGGCGGCGCCAAAGATCCGTACTCTGCATGTGATGAGTTGCTATCCGCAAAGCTGTCGTTTCTTGAGTGAATGGGCGACTCGCTTCCATACACGCTTCGCTTTGTGTGCGGAAGTTGAGGGTGCAGCGCTTCGCGCGGCATGAGTAGTTGTTTGGAATTTGATGCTTGGAATTTGGAATTTGTTTTCCAGTGGGGGTGATTATGGAAACAGAAGGCAGGCTGGTCGAATACGTGTGCGGTGCGACATATGCGGATGTACCGGGAACGGCCATGGACGTCATCAAGAACCAGTTATTGACGGTCCTTGGAACGACCATCGCCGGGGCTTCTGCCGAGGGCTGCGAACCACTTGTCGATTTCTACAGGGAATTGGGCGGGAAAGCTGAAGCCACGATCCTGATCCACGGTGGGAAGGTCCCTGCTCAGAGTGCGGCTCTGGTAAACGGGGTCATGGCAAGGGCCCTTGATTTCTGCGATGCACTTGCCCCCGGTGCCCACATAGGTTCTTCGGTCGTGCCTGCTGCCCTAGCAGCAGCGGAGCTCGCAGGCGGCTGCAGCGGAAAAGAGTTTCTCACGGCTCTTGCCATAGGCACCGAAGTGGCGGCCCGGATGAACCTCACTGAATCGACGTACGACGGGTTCGATCCGACGGGAGTGTGCGTCGTCTTTGCGTCAACAGTCGCAGCAGCGCGCCTGTTGCGTCTCAACCAGGGCCAGACGTGGAATGCATTAGCCTTAGCGTTCAACAAATGCGGCGGCAGCTTCCAGAGTAATGTGGACGGTTCGCTGGCAGTGAGGATTATCCAGGGCTGGGTCGCTGAAACGGGGCTCGCCTGCGCGCGATTCGCAAGCCGGGGCATCACCGGTCCAAAAAACTTCCTGGAAGGCGTATACGGCTACTTCCATCTCTTCGGCAGGGACAGGATCGCTCCTGAAACCGCCGTCTCAGGGCTGGGAAGCAGGTTCGAGCTTCACAAGGTGCTCTTCAAGAAGTATCCCAGCTGCGGCCTTACGCTTGGCAGCACTGACGTCATGCTCAGCCTTATTCAAGAATACGATATCGACGCTGGAAAGATTGACCGCATCGAAGTGACGGTGCCGCCTTACACGTATAAACTGGTGGGCCATCCCTTCCAGGTCGGGAGCAACCCGAAGGTGAACGCACAGTTCAGCATCGCGTACTGTGTGGCCAATGTCCTCGTCAGGAGATGTTCAAAGCTGCCCCATTTCGAGGAGTCTTCAATACAAGATCCCCAGGTTCTGGAACTTGCAAAAAAGGTCCGTGTCATTTCCGATCCGGCCATGGAAGCACGTGGACATACACCGCTCGACATGCGGGTTTTCACAAGTGACGGAAAAACGTATGAGAGGAAAATCGACATAGCGCCTGGCTTTCCTGGTAATCCCCTGAACAAGGAGGACCATGAGCAGCGCCTCCGGGACTGCGTTGCATTTGCAAGAAAGCCTCTTCAGAAAGAGAAAGTAAACGGGATCGTAATCGCGGTCGATTCGTTTGAAAAGATGGAAGATGCGCGGGCCCTTATTCCTCTCATGCTGTTGTAGCTTGTCTTTCACATTGGAGGTGTAACAACCCGTTCTATTGGTTCAATTTGTTCCATTAGTTTTATTGGTTCTCCGGCAAAAATAATACCGTTACAACGAGCGAAATTGTTGAACAAGCAGACTTGAATACAATCTATCTTGGTTGTTAACCAGTCAAACCAATACAACCAATGAGACTACGGAACGACCAAGCCACAGCGAGGCCTTGCGACATATTCTTATTTTGTTGACAACACGGTGCCAACGTGCGAAAGTTGAAGAAACATACTAACAGGGGGGTGCGTATGAAAAAAAGCTATGGCGTGTTACTCGTAATGGCAGCTGTATGTCTCTTCTCTCTTTGCGTGACAGTTTCAAACGGTTCTGCAGCAGAGGAAAAGGTCATCACCCTCAAGTACTCCAACTTCTTTCCCGCGCCCCACGCCAACAGTGTGAACTCTGACCTCTGGTGCAAAGAGGTGGAAAAAAGGACCAATGGACGCGTGAAAGTCAACTATTTCCCAGGCGCCACGCTCACGCCGGCAGCCCAGACCTATGACAGTGTGGTCAAAGGGATTGCGGATGTCGGTACTTCTGTCATGGGTTACACCCGGGGGAAGTTCCCGCTGACTGAAGTCATCGATCTGCCGCTCACATACAAAAGCGGTCTGGTGGCAACGAGGATGATCAACGAGTATTACAAGAAATTCAAGCCGAAGGAATTTGACGAGACGCAGGTCATGTATCTGCATGCCCACGGTCCTGGTATACTCCACACGAAGAAACCCGTGTACAAGCTAGAGGACATGAAAGGATTGAAAATAAGGTCAACAGGCTTGAGCGCCAAGATCGTGCAGTTTCTTGGCGGAGCGCCGGTCGGCATGCCGATGACCGAGTCATACGACTCGCTCTCCAAAGGCGTGGCAGACGGCATCCTCTGCCCGAACGAAGCCCTGGAGGGCTTCAAATTGGGAGAAGTGACAGCTTACACTACGGAGAATTACGGGTCTGCTTATTCATCAGGTTTCTTCGTCGTCATGAACAAGGCCAAGTGGAACTCCCTGCCAAAAGATGTACAGGGTATTATAGAGAAGATCAACCAGGAGTGGATCGAGAAGCAGGGCAAGACATGGGATGACATTGATATAAAGGGTAAAGACTTCGCAGTTAAGCTGGGCATGAAATATATACCCCTCTCTCCGGAAGAAGATGCGCGCTGGGTCAAGGCCGTGCGACCGATACTCGACGAGTATGTCCAGGCGATGAAAGCGAAGAACTTGCCCGGAGAAGAGGCACTCAAGTTCTGCCTCGATTACCTGAAGGCGAACCAGAAGTAGATTCCCACAGATCTGTCTCTGGGAATCTATCTAGCGAGCACGGCGAGCCGGGTACGCACGAAGTGGGTGGTGGGAGGCTCACACGGCCGGGTACCCGCTTGCGGGTGTGGGTGAGGGGGCGACGCGAGCCCCCTGATAGTGGAATCCCTCGGCGCAAACTCCGCGCTGTGTCTTAATCTATGCAGTGAAGGGCGCGTGCGAGGTCCCGCAACAAAAGACTCGTGTGGCGCCCTCAGGTCTCCAGAGGGATCCGGGATTTCCGCTCGCACACCTCAAAGCAGACTATTGTGCGTTCCATGCATGCCCCTTTCTCCGGTTTCTCTGGTTTCTCTGGTTTCTCTCGTTTCTCTAGTTTATTTAGTTTATTTAGTCTCCCTTGACCCGTAACCGGGTACCCGGTTGCGGGTGTTCTCTTGACCCTGTATTTATATCATCCCTTCCTGAGTCGCACGATATAATCCCTCATCTGTTTGTCGCTTCTATATCTGGCCTTATCGAATCGGTCATAATGGATCATCTCGGCGCGCTCCCTTACGAACCGCTCGTTAGGCTGAGACGCAGGATAGCCGATAACCAGCATGTCATAAATCTCCAGCCCGTGCGGGATGTCTAAGAGCTGCTTCAGAAGGGGCTTAACAAGAGGTCCCCCGGTTGCGCTCACCCACTGCGAGGCCAGCCCCAGTGCTGTCGCGGCGAGGGTCATGTAAAGAAATGCACTCGCGAGGCCCGAAGTAAAGTGAGAATCACCTCGGGTCAACGTAGTAAACAGGGGATATGCCTCCTTGGTCCTGGGGTCCCCGCAAAGAAGAATGAAGACCGGTGCACTCTTGTAACCCGGTTCACGCAAAGGGCCTTGCGTGCCGGGAAATCGCAGGTCTTCGTCTCGTGCGACCTCTACCTTACGACCGGGCTCCGCCTGCTCACGCACGAGAGCAACAATCTTATCTTTGGTCTCCTTATCCTTGACAACAACAAACTCCCAGGGCTGAGAATTAGCGCCTGACGGAGCAAAGCGGGCAGCTTCAATGATGCGTTCCACGTGTTCGTCAGCGACAGGATCAGGTTTGAAACTACGAACGCTGCGTCTTGTTTTCACCAGCTTCAAGAAAGATTCGTAATCCATAGCAGAGTCCTCCTCTGGTTTCGCTGGGAATGCGTCACATTCCCGCAATTGCGACTAAGTAGGAAAACTACCATGACCCGTTCCTTTTGTAAAACCCTCTCTACCCGAAACTTGCAACCCGCAGCCATTCTTCTTTCTCATCGTGGCGGGTTCGGGAACGCCGGAAACCGGTGAATAGAATTGCACTTCCGAAATCAAGATCCAATATGGCAGTCGATCGGCAGAACCCGAGAAAATTTCTCTTGACAAGATGATACCACATTGTGGTATTTATGTTTTAATAACAATACATCTATATTTTAAACAGAACACACATAACGTTGCAAGGTGGACCCGGGGTGCAAGCAGGCTGTCCCTGGAGTGACGCATGGATAAGAAGGAATTTTCTCAGATCCGTGAGCAGTTAGGCAAGACGCAAAAGCAGATGGCCCAGCTTCTGGGTACTTCTCTTAAAGCCATACAGAGCTTTGAGCAGGGATGGCGGAATATCCCGGTACACACGGAACGCCAGGTGCTTTTTCTCATGGCCTTGCAGGGTGCTCGGGGCAAAAAGGCCAGCCCCTGTTGGGTCATGAAGGGATGTTCTGAGAAGATCAGGCAGAATTGCCCTGCATGGGAGTTTCAGGCAGGGCAATTCTGCTGGTTCATCAACGGGACGATCTGTCAGGGCAAGGTGCAGGAAAGCTGGCAGAAGAAGATGAAGCTATGTCGCCGATGCCGGGTATATACGAGCCTGTTTCAACCAACGCGGGAGTTGTCATGACTCAGAGGCGAAGTACTACGTTGATGAGAGTGTACAGGCTTCGATAGACAAGCTGGGCCTGGCCCTGAGCGGATCGCCCGTTGATCCGAAGGTAGTGGAGCCGTTGAGACAGCGAATCGGGGTGGAGGGTTGTATAAAGTGCCATTGGGTCCACGTCCCGGCTGCGTTTGCTCAATTGCAATCGGCGAAGTGAGAAAAAGCGAAAGGAAAGGAGCACCTGTGTGCCCGAGCAAGGAGAAACAGGTAAGGGCAGACATACGAGAACGGAGTCTATCATGACAAGCGATAATAGAAGGGTTGTAAGGACCGCGTGTCGCGGCTGTCACGGCGTCTGCCAGGTGCTTGTGCATCTTGAGGGGGACAGGATCGTAAAGGTAACTGGAGATCCGGAGAGTCCAACGAGCCGAGGCTATATATGTCCCAAAGGGGTGACCGCTCCGGACGTTCTCTACCACCCGGACCGGCTCACGTATCCGCTGCGCAGGGCAGGAGCGCGGGGGGAGAATAAGTGGGAAAGGATCTCGTGGGATGAGGCGATTTCCGAAATGGCAGAGCGTTTGGATGGAATCCGCCGTGAATCAGGTTCTGAGTATTTTGGGATGATGCAGGGCACGGGAAGACCATACACTGAATTTACGATTCGTTTCGCCAACGCTTTTGGAACCCCTAATTTCGCGCACCCCGGCCATTTGTGTTATCTTCCGAGGGTTATTTCGAGCGCGATTACTCTTGGCGGTCTTCCGATCAGCGATATTTACGGACTTGGGGGAAAGACCCCTGCCTGCATCATGAACTGGGGTTGCAACCACACTGAGACAGGGGCGGCCGACGGCATGTGCGGCGCGATGTTCAGCCGAGCCCTTAAGAAAGCAGAGAAGGTGATCATTGTTGATCCGAGGCGCATCGGGCCGGCCGAGGACGCGGACCACTGGCTCCAGCTGCGGCCCGGCAGTGAGTGCGCGCTGGCGTTGGCCATGATCAACACGATCATCACTGAGGCGCTGTACGACCGCCAATTTGTGGAAAAGTATAGCTTCGGGTTCGATCGTCTGGCGGCGCACGTCACGCCCTTCACACCTGAGTGGGCCGAGCCTATCACCCGCGTTAGAGCCGTGGAGACACGCGCCGCCGCGAGGACATTCGCCACGACCAAGCCGTCATGCCTGCAGTGGGGCAACGGGATTGATATGAGCGTCAACAGCTTTCAGACAGGGAGGGCTCTGCTCATACTCATGGGGCTCACCGGGAGCATCGATGTACCCGGTGGGAACGTCTTCTGGGTACCGCCAAAAGGGATCAAGGCCAAGTCTCCGCTCATCGATATGGGCGTTGCCGGGGTCCAATTTTTGCCGGCGGAGAAGAAAGCTCGCATGATCGGCGCCGGCAAATATCCTTTTGCCCCTGCCTGTCATCCGCCAACGTTCTGGAACTCGGTGATTACAGGCGAACCTTACCGCGTACGCGCCATGTGGATTGTCGGTTCCAATCCGCTCCTCACGGCCACCCAAGGCCTGAGGATCGAGAAGGCGCTAAAAGAGTACATGGAATACACTGTGGTCTCGGATATGTTCATGACGCCCACAGCACAGCTTGCCGACCTTGTGCTTCCAGCTGCTCACTGGCTGGAACAGGACGACGTGGTATTCATGCATAAAATCTGGTGCGTGCTGGCCCGCAAGAAACTCACGCAGGTCGGCGAAACACGAGACGACAGAGATGTGATCTTCGATGTGGCGCACCGTCTGGGTCTCCATGCGGCCTTCCCGTGGCCGGACCGGTATACCTATCTGAACTGGCTTCTGGAGGAAACGGGCATGAGCTTTGAGGAATTCAAGGAAAAAGAAATCCTCTTTGGGGAAATGCGTTACAAGAAGTATGAGACTGAAGGATTCAGCACGCCTACCGGCAAATTTGAATTCTATTCCAATATCATTGAGCACGAGGGACGTCCACCGCTGCCAATTTACGTCGAGCCGCCCCTTTCGCCGGTCTCTACGCCGAAGCTGGCCAAAGAGTATCCCTTTATCCTGATGAGCGGCACCAAGGTATTGGACTATTTCCATTCAGAGATGCACCAGATCAAGGCCTTGCGCAGGAGGCATCCCGATCCGATGCTGGAGATCCATCCCGAAGCTGCGGCCTCGCTCGGTATCTCACGGGGCGACTGGGTATGCATTGAATCGCCCTACGGTAAGGCCAAGCTCAGGGCGAAGCTCTTCGATGGTATTGCACCCGATGTGGTCAATGCTGAGCACGCATGGTGGTACCCCGAGGCTCCGCCGCCTGATTATCGCTGGAAGGAATCTTGCGCCAACCTTCTTTACGGCGATGATCACTTCGATCCCGATACGGGAGCGGAGCCGCTCAAGTGTTATCTTTGCAAAGTCTATAAGGCGTGAGGGTGGAATCAGCGGCTGCAGAAAGCACCCGGAACATGCACCGCCATGACGCGAAAGAGGCGAAAGCCATGAAAAAGAGAACGAACCGTGCGGGGGAGGTACGCAAGAGACGGTCTCTCGTGAACTGCTCCTGCTCTTTGATCTGCGGAACTGCCTTTCTCGACGTGCCGCCGATGGCGTTGATCGCTGGTCATAATAGTGTTCCAGGATCCCTATCAGGCCGCTTTAGGGGGCGAGGAGGTGGCGCGTATGCTTTGAAGTGAGCACACCACGTGACTTCGGTTCTGGAAACAAGAATTGTTTCAAAAAAACAAAAAGGGGAGATTATCATGAAAAGGTTTATATGGCTTTCGATTTTAAGCTTTGTTCTGCTGGTGTCCTTTGGGATGCATGTCCAAGCCCAGTCTAAGGAGGTGACTGAAGTAGTCACTACCACCGTTTACTCTACAGAAAAAATCCTTCCCTTGGATGAGGGACGTGTTCGCGTGAGTTACGAAGCTATTAACATAACCCTTAGTGACACAGGGAGCGGGTTATTTCATGGGGCGACGTCCCGTGTTCTCGGGGGATTTACGGCCGAAAAAGGTAAGTTCAGCGACCAGCAGGCTTGGGGTGTTTACAATCTCCAAAACGGAGATAAGGTATTTTTTACGTCTACAGGTGCCGGTGAAATGAAGTGGGAAGGAGGAGGTGAGCAGAAGGCATTCGCCACCTTCACGGGTGGCACGGGAAAGTGCGCTGGTATTAAGGGCACTACGACCTTTATCCGGTACGCGCTACGTCCGGCCGTAGAAGGAATCGTGCAAATCTATCAGAAAGGAACCATCAAATACACGTTGCCTTAAGATGAACAGGGGCGGCCGGAGGCCGCATGCTTTGAATTAATCACACCACGTGACTTCGATCCTGCGAACAACAATGTTTCAAAAAACTATGAAAAGGAGGTTACCATGAAAAGGTTTATATGGCTTGCAACATTGAGCTTCGTTCTGCTGATGGCCTTTGGGATGGATGTCCAAGCCCAGCCTCAGGAGGTGACTGAAGTAGTCACCATTACCGGGTACGTTACACCAAAAATACTTCCCTTGGATGAGGGACGTGTTCGCGCGAATTACGAATTTATTGGTATAGTCCTTAGTGACACAGGGAGCGGGTTATTTCATGAGGCGACGTCCCGTGTTCTCGGGGGACTTACGGCCGAAAAAGGTAAGTTCAACGACGAGCAGGGTTGCAGTGTTTTCAATCTCCGAAACGGAGATAAGGTATTCTTTACATTTACAGGTGCCGGTGAAATAAAGCCTGGCGGAGGAGGTGAGGAGAAGATAGCCGGTACCATCACGGGGGGCACGGGAGCATGCGCTGGTATTAAGGGCAGCTCTACATTTACCGGGCACGGGCTACGTCCGGCTTTAGAAGGAATCGGGCAATTCTATAGTAAAGGAACTATCAAATACACGCTGCCTTAGGATGAACAGGGGCGGCCGGAGTGCAACTAAGGCTGCCGAGAATTGAAAACGTTACTTCGAGAAAAGGGGACAACCAATATGAAGGACAAAACTAGTAGAAGGGAATTTCTCCGCAACGCCGCGTTAACTGCTGCAGCATTACCCGTTCTTTTTCAAGGAGGGTCCAGAACCGCACAGGCGATGAACGGATCATCGACAGATGCCCCAAGAGACATCAAGGCAAAGACAAAAAGGATTGCTGTTGAGGAACATTGGATTTTCCCGGCGGGGAAGGTGCCTGTAGTTCCTGAATTTTCCGCATCGCAGTCCCTTGCTTTTGCCAGACTTGCTGATTTCGAACTCCGCTTGCCTCTTATGGAGGAATCTGGCATTACGATGCAGGTACTTCAACCTGTAAGTTTTCTGGCCCCTCCCACAGATAGAGATGGGGTTATTGCTTGGGCCAAGAGGTATAACGATGGCATAACCGCACTTGTTGGCAAGTACCCTGGCCGGTTTGCTGGTTATGCAAGCCTACCTATCGCGTATCCGAAGGAGGCCGCTGACGAACTTGAGCGAGCCGTAACCCAGCTGGGGTTAAAAAGGGTAGCGATAGCTGGTAGCATCAATGGGGAGTATCTCGATGGACAGAAGTTCTGGCCTATCTGGGAGCGCGCTGAGCGATTGGGAGTGCCGATCTATTTGCACCCAGCGAACCCCCCTTTGGAGTCAAGAAGAATGTACGAAGGGCATCCTGAACTCATGGGGCCCGCCTGGAGTTGGACCGTCGATACAGCAACGCACGCGCTGCGAATAATCGGTGCTGGCGTATTCGATGCTTTCCCCAAATCCACGGTCATTCTGGGACACATGGGAGAGTCGCTTCCGTATCTCTTAGCCCGTTTTGACGAAGGATACGCAATGTTTAAAAACAGGAAACTCAAGAAAGTGGTCTCCGACTACATCAAAGAAAACATCGTCATTACAACCAGCGGCAAGTACAATCCGGAAGCATTGGTCTGTGCGATCAGCGCGATGGGGATTGATCGCGTGCTCTTTGCGGATGACTATCCCTGGGTAACGCCGAAGGAAGCAGTGCAGCAGATCGAAAGGACTCCTCTCAGCGATTTGGATAAGGAAAAAATATATCATCTCAACGCAGAACGGTGGTTAACATTGTCATGAGTAACAGACCACGTGACTTCGGGCCTGGAAACAAGAATTGTTTCAAAAAAAACCGTGAAAAGGAGCTTACCATGAAAAGGTTCATGTGGCTTGCAACCGTGAGCTTCGTTCTCCTGGTGACCTTTGGGACGCTTGTCCAAGCAGAGCCCAAGGAGGTGACCGAAGCAGTCACCGCCACCTTTTACGCTACAGCAAAAATGCTTCCCTTGGATGAGGGAGGCGTTCGCGTGAATAACGACGTTATTGGTATAGTCCTCAGTGACACAGGGAGCGGGTTGTTTCATCAGGCGACGGCCCGTAAACTCGGGGGATTTACAATCGAAAAAGGTACGTACAACGACGTGCAGGCTTGGGGTGTTTACAACCTCCAGAACGGAGATAAGGTGTTTTTCACGCAGGCAGGTACCGGTGAAGCGAAGGGAGGAGGAAGAGGTGGGGGGAAGGGAATTATCACCCTTACGGGCGGCACGGGAACATGCGCTGGTATTAAGGGCAGCGAAACATATACCTGGCAGGGGCTACGTCCGGCTGCAGAAGGAATCGCACAATTCTATATGAAAGGAACCATCAAATACACGCTGCCCTAGGACGAACATGGGCGGCCGGGCAAGCAGCAAACGACGAAAATCAGAAACATCAAGAAAAGGGGGTACGAACATGGTTCGATGGACAAGAAGTGCACGGATTGCTCCAGGGAAAGAGCCACAGGCAATACAGTGGGCAAAGGAGATGACCGAATTCATCAATAAGAAATACAGTGGTCACCTGAGCGTTTACATGGACTGTTTCGGCGAAGTAGGAACTTTGCGCTGGTTTGAGGATTTGGAGAATTTGGCAGCCGTGGAAAAGAGGATGCAACAGATGATGGCAGACCAGGAATTCCGGCAAAGAGAAAGCCAGGTCCCCACCTTGTTTCAAGGTGGTGCCTTTGATACGGTCATGGCCGCTCTCTGAATTCGTACGAGGAAAGGAAAACAAAGGCAGTGTCAGACACCGGCCCTGCCTTTTCCGTCGAGGAAAGGAGGAAATCGATGAGCGAGCTGAGCATTGACCAGAAACCTGAGGGTTGGGAGTCTGTAGCGAAAGTTTATGATCTATCATTTGGTTCATTTACTGCACTTTTTGCGCAGGATGCTCTGAGGCTTGTCAACGTGCAACCCGGGCAACGTATACTTGACGTCGCTGCGGGTACAGGTGGGCTCAGCTTGGCAGCAGCTGAGGCAGGAGCACAGGTGCTTGCCACAGACTTTTCTCCGGGCATGATCGATTATCTGCGTTCCAAGGTGGAACGAAAGGGCATCCGAGGCATTTCTGTGGCTGTTATGGACGGCCAGGCGTTGGATGTTGAGGACGGTAGCTTTGATGCAGCGTTCTCGATTTTCGGTTTGACGTTCTTTCCGGACCGTGCTGCGGGTTTCCGTGAACTTTGCCGAGTGATCAAACCGGGAGGGCGCGCTGCCGTGCTCAGTTGGGGTGCTATGGAACGTTTACGTTTCATGTCTATCATCCTGAGCACCCTCAAGGAGGTAGTGCCGGACTTTCCGGCGCCGAAGAAACCCCCACCGGTGCTATCACTCGCGGACCGTACTATCTTTAAATCCGAGATGCAAGCAGGAGGTTTTGCATACGTCAATATGTTCACCGTCGCTCACATCTTTACCTTTTCCAGTCCAGATGTCGTGTACAATTCATTGGATAGTGCTTCTCCGGTTGTGGCCGGCATCTTCAACAACTTAGCACCAAACCAACGCGAGGCGTTCCGGAGGGCGTTAAACCGTAAAATACAAGAAGACCAAAAAGAAGGACCGTTCGGACTCGAGGGTGAAGCGCACATTGCTGTGGGAGTGAAGTAACCGTGCTCTGAGATATCATCCAAACCGCAGATACTCGACTGATATGGGAGAAAGTTGAGTAGGCAGCGCCACACCCAGCGTGTGGAGGGCTTATGAAATGGGATTTACAGAAGATACCGATACGATAGGCTCCAAGGGGTTTAAATTCCTTTGGGGCCTATCTCTACGTCTTCAGCGAGACAAGGTGTTTCACCAGTAACGTTGGCACCTACATGCTCCAACACAAAAACAAAAGGGGGAGAAGATCATGGCTATTAGAAGAGGTTTTATAGGTCTGGCAATCGTAAGTATCGTCGTGATTGGCATCATGTTCCTAGGCTCCGTTCCACAAGCAACAGCGGAAACCTTGAAGTTTAAAGCGTTCAACCATGTCACAAAGCAGGAAATGTTTCCCATTCCCGATGTTGAGGGGCACGTTGTCGGTGTGTCGGTGAGAGAGGGAGTAGCAGTATTTGAGAACGGAGAGCTGGGCTGGCATACGGTGACCCAAAGTTTGAATTTCATTAAAGGAGCAGGCTCGCTTGACTCGTATTTCGTGTGTACGTTCCTGGATGGATCGACCTTCATAGTTCGTGCCAAAGGCACGGTCGAAGCCACCCCCCAGGGTGTTTCCTCGGCGGCCAAATCCACTGGTGACATTATTGGTGGAACGGGTCGGTTCCAGGGGATCAAGGGAACGTGGACGGTTTCAGTGAAGCTGTTTCCTCCTGAGAAGGGGGAGCTAGGGCCAAAGTCGCTTGCAGAACATAGCTTAGTCTATACCTTGCCCGGTAAGTGATTGGTTGAAGGCGGTGTGTAGACCATCCCTTTCGAAAGCTTTCAGGGAAGGAGCATATGAACCAATTTATCATGAACACTATCGCTAATTTGAGGCGCCGGATGCTGTGCGTAGTGCTGTGCCTCGCTACGATCGGTATATTGCCAGGTCCGGTTGGCGCGCAAGATCTGAACCGGAAGGAAGGGAACTTCGTCGTCCGCGACTTTCGCTTCCGGAGCGGGGAGGTGCTGCCTGAGCTGCGCCTCCACTACGTGACGCTCGGCACGCCCAGGCGCGATGCGGCAGGCCATATCACCAACGCTGTGCTGCTGTTGCACGGCACGGGCGTTAGTGGGGGGATGTTTGTCGGCGCCATTCCCATTCCCGGTTCCAACTTCGTCGGCCAGCTCTTTGCCGAGGGGCAGCCGCTTGATGCGGGGCGCTACTATCTTATCATGCCGGACTCGATCGGCCACGGTGGCTCAACCAAGCCGAGCAACGGACTACGTGCCCGATTCCCACATTACGGCTACAATGACATGGTCGAGGCGCAGCACCGGCTCGTCACGGAAGGACTCGGGGTCGACCATCTGCGGCTGGTACTCGGGATCTCAATGGGCGGTATGCACACCTGGATGTGGGGTGAGAAGTATCCCGACATGATGGAAGCCCTCATGCCGATCGCCTGCCAGCCGGTGCAGATCGCCGGCCACAACTTCTTATTTCGGCACGTCATGACTGAGGCGATCCGCAACGATCCCGACTGGAATGGCGGCAACTACGAGGAGCAGCCGTCCCGCTGGGTTTTGATTCTGCCGTTCCGCGACATGATGCTCGGTAACCCTCGTCGGCTCTATGAGGCTGCACCGACTCGGGTGAAAGCGGCTGGACTGTTCGACAAGATCATTGACAACGGGCGCACGATCCTCGATGCCAACGATTTCCTTTACGCATGGGAGTCATCGTGGGATTACGATCCCGAGCCCGGCCTTGGAAACATCAAAGCCAAGCTGTTGGCGCTCAACTTCGCCGATGATATGATCAATCCAGTCGAGATCGACGTGACGGATCGGGCAGTCGCGAAGATCCCGAACGGTCGCTCCATCACGATGGCGGCAACCAGCCAATCCTTTGGCCATATGAGTGCGTTTCATCCAGAGATTTGGAAGCAGCACCTGGTTGAATTGCTAAAGTCATTGCCTTGAGCATGGAGGAATGCGAGGAATGTTCAGCGTGCATGAGCGGCTGCTGAGGGCCGGCAAGCAGCCACCAGTATTGCTGTAGTATCAAAGGCGACGCCGTCGGTTTTCTGAGAGGGCCTGACGGGATTACCCCTGCCCTTATTACTGGAAAAGCAGCAGGCGAATCTATTCGGCGGAGTATCCGGTCAGGAAGCACGCCGCTTGAATGTTATGCCGACCATGAGTCGGTCATATCCGAAAAAGAAGTATGCGAGAGAATGCATAGAGATATGGCGGCTAATCTCGGATTTGACATGTTTTCAAGGGAATGAAATTGCGGCGTGAACTCAATTGCCATGGAACTATACCCACGTCTAGTGATACGGAAAGGAGGAAACGGACATGAAAACGAGGAAGCGAAGCCTGTTTATCGCGCAGGCAGCCGCCATTGGTCCGGCGCTTGCTGTCGCGGCCAATATAGCCGCAACCCCAGCCCAAGCAGAACAACAAAAGGAGAACGGAGACCGAAAGACAACACCTCAGGCCTCGAACATGAAGCAGTCGAGACCCAATGTTGTCTACATCGTTCTCGATGATATGGGATTCGCCGATTTGGGTTCCTTCGGCTCCGAAGTCAGGACGCCGAATATTGACAAACTGGCTCAAAACGGATTGAGGTACAACAATTCTAACGTCTGTCCTGTGTCCTCTCCGACACGGGCGTCTCTGTTGACGGGCAGAGATAACAATTCCGTGGGGATGGGAATGGTAGCGGACGTATCTCTGGGCGACGACAGACCTAACCTCCAGGGCCGCATCACGCCTAAAGCCGCGACTGTGGCCGAAATCCTAAAGACTCAAGGATATAGTACTTTTGGCGTCGGCAAGTGGCACGTCGCTCCCCTTTATCAAATAACCCCGGCGGGTCCCTTCGAGAACTGGCCTCTCGGAAAGGGATTCGAGAGGTACTACGGCTTCCTGCCCGGGGAAGCTGATCAATATCACCCTCAACTGATTTCCGATAACCAGATGGTTGACGTTCCAAACAAGCCCGGATATCACTTCTCGGAAGACATAGTAGACCACGCGATACAATTCGTTACCGATAAGGTTTCCGTATTCCCGGAGAAGCCTTTCTTTCTTTATGTCGCCTTTGGCACAGCCCACTCGCCGAACCAGGTACCAAAGAACTATATCGATATGTATAGAGGGGTCTATGATAAGGGGTGGGACCAGATACGAGCAGAACGCTTTGGACGGCAGAAACAGCTTGGCATCGTTCCGGCCAACACGCAGCTCGCGCCAGGCGATCCGAACGTGAAGGCGTGGGACAGCCTTTCCCCCGAGCAAAAGAAGGTTTACGCGCGCTTCGAGGAGACTTATGCCGGGTATATCACCCACGCGGACCAACAGGTCGGCCGACTCATCGATCATCTTAAGTCTCTCGGGCAGCTCGACAATACCCTGATCTTCCTTTTAAGCGACAATGGGGGTACCGGCGATGGAGGACCTGACGGAGGGCTCAGTTTTCCCGCCAGTCTCAACCGGGCCAAAATCGACGTGAACGAACTCCTCGGGAGAATAGACGAATTGGGCGGGCCGGAATTGCAGGCTATATACCCGAGGGGGTGGGGGCAGGCAAGCAATACTCCATTTCAGAACTACAAGTACAGCACATACGCCGGCGGAACAAGAACCCCTCTCGTAATACACTGGCCGGCAGGTATCACAGACAAGGGAAAGATTCGGACTCAGTATGTTCATGTGACCGATATTACCGCGACAGTTCTCGATGTGCTTGGCATAAAGGCGCCCGAAGAGTATAACGGTATCAAACAGATGCCCATGCACGGCGTGAGCATTGCAGAAACATTCCGGCAAGCCGACGCACAGGCACGGAGGACGGTCCAGTACTATCAGCTGATGAATTTCCATTCAATATACAGTGACGGATGGAAGGCCATCGGCATCCACCAACCGGGCAAGCCCTATGAGCAGGATAAATGGGAGCTTTATCATGTTAATGAGGATTACGCAGAAGCCCTCGATATTGCCGCTCAGAATCCAGCGAAGCTTAAAGAGTTGCGAGAACTCTTTATGGTTGAGGCGGGCAAATATGGAGCTCTGCCCTTGAAAGAGATATTTCTTAGGGATATAGGGTTTGTGAGACCCGATTCTCCCGCAGCCCGTTCCACGCTGAAGTACTATCGGGGGATGTCGCACCTGGGCGCAACAGCGAGCCCGTCGATCGCAGACAAAGACTATACGATTACAGTCCCGGTGAACAGAAAGAACCGGTCCGATGAAGGTGTGCTTGTCGCCTTCGGCGACAATATAGGCGGTTACACGTTGTACATTCTGGACAATCGGCTCGTCTACGAATACAACCTTTTTGGAACGGTCCAAAAAATCACCTCAAACATAGAAGTGCCGATGGGTAGTTCAGAGTTGAAATTCGAATTCAAGAAGACGAGCCAAGGCGTCGGCACCGGTGCGCTCTTTATCAATGGCCAGAAAGTAGGGGAGTTGGCTCAAGTTAGGACAACTTTTCTGCTCACCTTTGAGGGGCTCGATGTTGGCCGGGACACCCTGCTGCCGGTTAGCAAGAGTTATAAGGATAAGGGGACATTCCCATTTTCGGGAGAATTCCAGTCGGTTACCTACGAATTGAAACAATAGAGATTAGTATCAGGTCATAACACAGAAATTGGGTGGTAAGTCATCCGGCAAATAATAACACATGCTTAAGTTATTGTGGCGAATTCTTTTCCTTATACTTCCCTTCTGGTGGCAATGTTGAATTTACGCGGTGTCACCTTGGTCCTGCATTCGTAAGCGTAGGAAAGCGGCACCCGGGTCTCAACGCGACGGTGGCTTTATGGTCAAGAAAAGACGGTGGCTTTTCACGAACCCGTTGCCTCTCCTCGCAACTTCGATAGCAAGGCAAAGTGCCTTCGCTCTTCGTCGATGATCAGATCTATTGGTTCGGCATGCCTCGTATTCAGAAACTTCTTGATCTCCTGATAATAGAGGATTGAGTCCGTCTCCCGCTGGATAGCGAAATCAAGTGCTCCCGCGATGCTGCTCGTTTTTGCCAACTGCCCGATGTTTGGATGATCCTTGAATACGGCTTTGCCATCGATAAAGTCTTTCAGATACGCGAGATACTCTCCTTCATATGTTTCTGGTGGCTGGTAGTCGCCAAGGCCCGACAACAGTTTTTCGAACGTCTTCCTGTGTCGGGCCTCCTCTTGCGCCAGCCTCTCGAACAATCCCTTCACGGACTGATTGGTAATGATCCCTGCTGCCTCCCGATAGAATCGCTCCCCGTTCTCCTCTATCCGGATGGCAAAATTAACGACGTCATGGATAGTCATATAGCGGTCCTCTCTTCAACATAGGAGTCGCGTTTCACTACACGCATGCTGCCCGAAATCCGTTGGTCATATTATAATGCTTATCCAAGAGAAAGTAGCAACTATTCGAATGCATAAGATGTGTGTCAACCTGGACCCTGTGAACGGCTGAATTCTCTTTCCGACCGACCTTTATGGCACCCGGCTTGTGAGTAGAATCTACTGTGCACGATTGCTCGCCAAAGTGTATAATGATGCCAACGAATACTTCCAATACGAAGGAGTCTTGATGATGGACGTTTCAGAGGCGATAGCAAAGAGGAAGAGTATGAGAGCGTACAAGGATAAGCCCATCCCCGCCGATATTTTGAAACGGATTGTCGAAGCCGGTCAATGGGCGCCCAATGCCGGGCCTTTTCAGATTTCAGTGATCCATAACGCCGGGCTGCGGCAAAAGATTAATGACCGGGCACTGGACGTCATGGTGCACTCGGACAACGAGTTTGCCCGACAGCGGGCATCCCTGCCGGGATATCAGCCGCTCTATGGGGCGCCTGTGCTGATCCTGCTTTCCGCACCCGCGGATGCCTCTTTCGGTGCGCCTAACACAGCTCTCTCCGCAGAAAACATGTTGCTCGAGGCGACCGGACTGGGGCTGGGATCGTGCTATCTCGTGTCGCCCACCAGAGCGTTGAATGGAGAGAATAATCGTGATTTGGCTCGGGAAGCAGGCGTACCGGAAGGTTACACGGTACAGTGCGCCGTCATCGTCGGTTACGCTGCCCCCAAGAACAAATTCAGCCTCGGTGAGCGCAATAAAAAAGGCACGGTAAACTACGTCGAGTGAGGGGATGCGGGCGACGGACCTGCAGGTATCGTTCCCGCGATCTTCTCAAGATCGATACCTGTATCTTTGTCTCTGCGTTGCAGTCGTTATTTACGATGTCAACCGGTGCCAATGGGACCGCGCGAAAACCGAACGTCTCTCCCCAGCCTTCCAATCCCTGGTCGGTGGTCACCCTGACAAGCAAGGAATCCGCGACCGGCAGGCCTTCATCTCCCCAGGCTGAAGCTGCAGCTTGAATACTTGCTTTGGAAGGGATACGAAGCGGAAAGGTGTCGATCTTGGCAATAATCATGTTGGCCTCCGATGATCGTCTTATTTGTTACATCTTGGAGCTTCGATTCCGCGGATCGTCCTTCGAGTTGATGTATTCAATACCAAGCGGCCCAATCGCCGTGATCTGCGTGATGTAGTCACCGGACTTCGCCCAGTGGAAGTGGGATGTGTTGCCGGGCAGAATGATCACGGTGCCGGACGGATAGGCCACCAACTTCTCGGCGTCGAACTGATCACCCAGGCCGATGTAGAAGATGCCGGAGATGACCGTGTAGATCCGGTCCTCGGGGTGTCTGTGCGGCATCAACTTCACACCGCGAGGCACCTTGACCCTGATCGTGTAAGGCCCGTCCTGAAGGGGTTGACCAACAACAACCGCAAGGCGCACCGAAGCCGGGAATGCTGCGAACGGTTTCCAGTCAATCTCTTCGGGCGGAATTGCTCTGAAAACGGCTTGGCCCGGCTGATGGGGTCGCACTGTTCCTCTCGCTGCTTCCGTTACACGCGCCATTCACTTGGATGACATAGAACCTCCTTTCTCTCGTGCTGCCTCAGCCGGCGCGCCCGCGACACAACGCCCGGTCGGGCAGAACCGACGGAATTTAGCACCAATGCGGCAATCTCATCTGCCGCCGTGTCCAATGCGAAATGAGCGATGTCATTTCGCAACTCACGTTCCGCACCACGTGTTGCAAGTCGTATAGAAATGTGTGGCCAAGGTCGTGGTGCCTGTGCCTTGGCCGACGCGACTGATGAAGCAAGCTTACGCGCTCGTCAACCGGAGTCGTGCTCTAAGCCGCCTTTTCCGCAGCGAACAGCTTTAGAAGCGCCTGGGCTGCAGAGGTCGACGATGCGGGATTCTGCCCGGTAATAAGGCGGCCATCAGTGATGGAAAACGGCTGCCAGTTGCGGACTTTTTCAAAGATGGCTCCGAGGCGCAGCAGTTCCTCCTCGACAAGGAACGGCACAACCTTGGTCAGCTGCACCTCTTCTTCCTCGCCATTCGTAAAGCCCGTTACATGCTTCCCTTTTACCAGAGGCTCGCCCTTGTAGCTGACATGACGGAGCACACCAGGGGCGTGGCAGACCAACGCCACCGGCTTCCCGGAATTGTAGAACGACTCGATCAACGCAATCGAGACCGGGCTCTCGGCGAGATCCCACATGGGACCGTGCCCGCCCGGATAGAAGACCGTGTCGAAATCTTCCGCTTTCACATCCGCAAGTTTGACTGTGTTAGCAAGAGCCTTTTGCGCCGCTGCATCCTTCTTAAAGCGAGTCATAGCCTCGGTCTGATTTTCCGGTAGATCACTTTTGGGATCAATCGGCGGCTGCCCACCCTTCGGCGAGGCGAGTGTTAATTCGACCCCGGCGTCTCTAAAAACAAAGTACGGCGCAGCAAATTCTTCCAGCCAGAAACCAGTCTTGCGGCCTGTGTTGCCCAGTTGATCGTGCGACGTTAGTACCATCACAATCTTCATTGTTCTTCCCTCCTTGCAAATGGCGGTACTGTCAAAATCCGCGCTGGCTTCAACCATTTCCTTCGCTTGCTGGTGCTCCGTCTCTCACCCGTTCTAAGTTCTCCTTCCGCTTGCCTGTGGAACTCGCGCACGCCTGCTGTCGACAGCAGGCTTACCGCTCAGACAGTCCTCGGCATGCGCCCCACAC
>DATFYE010000063.1:0-97887 GCA_035315185.1 Syntrophorhabdales bacterium
ATCATGGCTCCAAGAGGCAGGGGACAGACTGAAATAAGGGTTCGGCGACCCAGGAAGAAATAAGTCCCCCTGCCTTTCTTGGGGCTAATCTTACCTGCTTACATGATTCTTATACAGGAATTAATGGTAAGAGGAAGGAAGTCTCGGTAGGCCTGATTCGGAGTGAGAAAAACATTGCGTTCCCTCTCCCTGCCTCGTATAGTGTTCTTTTCCGCAATGGGGAACACAGGCACTTTCGTGCCGAATACTGCCCCGTGCTCCATGCGGATATACTGGTGGTCAATGATCCTGCTATAATTCGAAGAGCGGGACGGATATGAGCAAAGATCTCGATCAACGCATTGAAGCCTTGGCCAAGCTCATGTTCAAGGCGAGGTATTTGGTTCTCTTCACGGGCGCCGGCATCAGCACAGAATCAGGGCTCCCCGACTTCAGAGGGCCGGATGGCCTCTGGACACGTCGCGACAAAGGGCTTCCGCCGCCATCCAGTGGCGTGCCGTGGCACCTCGTTCCACCGAATAGCGGCCATCTCGCGATCGTCGAACTGCAACACCTCGGCAAACTGAAATTCCTCATCTCGCAAAATGTCGATAACCTCCATCTGAAATCAGGCATACGTCCTGAACTCCTGGCGGAACTGCACGGGAACACAACGAAGCTGCGCTGCCCGAAGTGCGGCAGAACGTACGATCGATCCAGCGGCCTGAGGAGCTGCCGTTGCGGCGGCGCACTCACGTCCAGCACGGTCGATTTCGGCCAGCCCTTACCCGAGCGCGATCTGATGCTCTCGTTTGAGCATGCGCGAAAGAGCGATCTTTTTATTGTCGTAGGCTCGAGTCTCGTCGTTACACCAGCGGCCGACATGCCGAAAGAGGCTTTAGGGGCCGGGGCAAAGCTCGTGATCATCAACGAGGCCGAAACGCCCTTTGACCGGTTTGCACACCTCAGGTTTCATGAAAAGGTAGGAGAAACCCTGCCGAAGGCTGTGGCACGCCTCAAGATACTCATGGGCCTCGCCTGATTTGGCGCCCGACTCGCTGAACATTCGTCATTCTGAGCTCGACGATCAGGGAATACCCTTTGCCTTGAGCGCGGCGACTGCAAGATCCACCTTTTCCAGAGCATCCGCTGCCTGTGTCCTTACGCTCTGCTCGGCTTCTCTGATAAGCGTTTGCAGCTGTGCATCATAGAGCCCCCAGGATGTGACGCAATCGAGATAGCCGTCAGACAGATAACGGTACAGGATAAAACGCGCGCGCTCGACAGGCGACAGCGCTTTGTACCGGGCAATCTCAGCGAGCCACGCTTGCCTGTTCGCGAATAGCTGCCCTCTCATGGTGAAGAGGTTCGTGAGCTGCAGGGTCTCGAAGAGGCAGTCGAAGGTGAGGCCTTCCAGGATCTGTTCCAGTTCATCCACCATCCGATCATCGGATGCATGCCTGAACTCCCCTGAGCGCCACCGCTCGAAGAGCGGCGCAGTCTCCATGATGGCGAGGCCACGCACCCGCACTTCTGCAGGCTGTACCTCATTGAGGATGCTGATGGTGCCGCGCATATGGTTCCTGCTCAGCTCCGTATCGCTGCCGGCGAGGCCGGGCATGACAAAGGCGGCCATGCTGATACCGGACTCTTTGAGTTTGAGGCCCGCCGCGCGATGCTCCGCTTGTGTCGCTCCTTTGCGCATGTACGCGAGGACCTCGTCACAGCCTGACTCGATGCCGACGAAGGTCCACGCCAGTCCTGCGGCATGCAACTCCTGCAGTTCTTCGGCAGACCTCTGCGCGCAGGTCCTCGAGCGTGCATAGCAGGTGACGCTCTCCACCGTCGGGAACGATGTCCTCAGATGGTGCAGTACGTCAAGGAGGTCTTTCTGCTTCATGTGGAGCGCATTCGCGTCTTGGAGGAAAACGCGCCGCGCTCCGTGACTCAGCCAGTTGGCGACAGCACCAAGGCTTTGGAGCGCGAGCCACTGTTCGTGGGAAAGGTGACCGTCCGGATTGCCATACACGGAAGGATTGCGCCTTACAAATGCTCCCACCACCTCCCTGGTTATGCGTCCGCTGAGACCGATGGCAAAGGAGACTGCTTCAAGGAGACGCTGGATGCGCGCGGCAGCATCGATGTCCGCCGTGACCTCCTCTTTGCTCCTTGGAGAAAAGGTGCTGCCTTTATACACGTGACAGAAGAGACATTTGTTCCAGGGGCAGTTCCTGTTCACCCTGAGCATGAGTGACGCCCCTTCGCCGATCGGGCCCATAGGACCCATCTCCATGGTGAGCTCACGAGCGGTGCAGGCAGTCATGGATACGACCTATCCAGTATTCTACCGCATCTTTATCGTTACGTCATCGATGCGAGAACCTTGCCACGGCAGTGTAACAAAGCGAGTCAGAAAATGCGGCCTTTATAGGTAGAGTAGACTACGGGCTGTGGGCACAAGAAAAGGCGGAACTATTGCTGACGGTCTGTAACAAGGGGCGCTAATGCGCCCCTTGTGCGGTTGTCATCTGCCCGGGTAATGGTCACCGTTCCGGTTACTTTCCCGGTAGCTGCGGCGGCGAGGGTGAAGCTACCGGCGCACCGTGCCGTCCCGTCCGAGGAAACCGTGGCCTCCTGCGGACGGGACGGGCTGTTGGTCAGGGCGACAGCTCCTCGAGTACTCTGCCCTTGGTCTCGATCGCGAAGACCAGTGTCACGAGGCCGCCGACGAGCGCGACCGCTGCGAAGGCCGAAAACACGTACCGGATTCCTAAGTCGCCGACGATCCAGCCGACCAGGATCGGGCCGATCGACGATCCCGCCCTGAGCCAAGCACTGCCGAAGCCGGTGCCGATCGCACGCAGACGGGTCGGGTAGAGCTCGGCCGAGTAGAGATAGAGCGAGAACGCGATGGTCTGCAGTATCGCGTAGGTGGCGGTCGCCAGGATCAGCACCTGGATGGCCGAGGTGGCGCCGAGCCACGTGAGAGTCAGGAGCGGCACGATAACGACCAGGAACGCCGTCGAATACCAGGGCTTGCGGCCGACCTTGTCGATCAGCAGGGCGCAGATGATCGAGGCGACGACACCAGCGGTCGAGGTGATCCAGGCGTAAGCGAGGCTGGTCTGCAGCGGCAGCTTGAACACCTGCTTGTAGAGGGTGGGCAACCAGGTGATCAGGCCGTTATTGACCATATAGACGCACACCCACATGCCCCAGATCGTGAAGGTCCGCTTAAGGTAGATACCCTTGAACAGCTCATGCCAGTCGGAACGGACAGTCGCCTTGGGGTCGAGTGGGTGCACCACCGGCTCCGGCAGCGTAAGGCCGCGCTTCGTCGCGTCGTTCTCGAGCATTTTCACGACGGCATCGGCTTGCGCGATGCGGCCCTTGGAGGCGAGCCAGCGCGGCGACTCCGGCATCATCCAGCGCAGCGGAATGGTCAGCACAGACGGAACCAAGCCAACCACGAACATCGCCTTCCAGCCGTAAATCGGCACCAGGAAGTAGCCAGCCATGCCGGCGAACATCAAGCCGATCGGGAAGATCACCTCGTAGAGCAGGAAGAAGCGACCGCGCTTACGGGCCCCGATGAACTCGTTGATATAGGCGCTCGCCACCGGCACCTCGCCGCCCGAGCCGATCCCCTGCACGAAGCGGAACACCAACATGGAGGTGCCGCTCCAGGCGAACAGGCAGGCGAAATCCATCGACACGAACACCACGATAGTGATTAAGAGCGTATGCAAGCGGCCAAGCTTCTCGGCCACGGATCCGAAGACGACCGCACCGATTAGCTGGCCGACATAGCCGGCCGAAATAATGAAGCCAACCTCGGCCGGCGCGAGCTTCCACTCGGACACGAGTTGCGGCATCGCGAAAGCGATTGCCAGCACGGTGTAGGCGTCAAAGAAAGTGGCGAGACCGACGATAACGCGTATGATCTGCAGCCGGCGTGTGACCGGGAGCCGCTCGAGGCGGGCAACCAGTTCGGCATTGGCGGCGCTGTGCACTGCAGCGCTATCTATAACACGGGCTGTCATGACGTTTGTCCTCCCCTTTATTGTTTTTGGTTTAGGAAATTACGTCCTTCCCGTTCAAAAAGTTCAATCCCTTTTCGTAGAATCCAAAGACATAAAATACCTGATCTGTAGATACACTCCGCGAAAAACCATTGACTCATGAGGGCAAAAGCCCTTAAATTTACAATAAACTTAGTATGAAGAAAGTGCTTTCTGTTATGTATCGAAAGCACTTTCTCTCTCTTCATGTATGTGTCATACCAGGTTTACCAAGCTGACACCGGAATCGGCCAATGCCTTCGAAACTCTTTTCTTTTCTTCCTGATTAAGCGGAACAAGAGGCGGTCTCATCAACGGCAATCTGAACACCTTTCGCTGAACCAGGAATTCCTTCATACGCGCATGAGCTTCTCCGGAAGGTTGTCCGATGCCATAGATAGCGCTTGACGCGGCAAACAGTTTCTCGTTGACCTTTTTAGCTTCTTTTAAATCTTCTCTTTGAACTGCTTTGAACAGCTCGGTAACGAGTTCCGGCACGCATCCTGAGAACCCGACCAGAGCTCCATCAAGACCTTGGATCATTGTAGAAAGGAGATTTTCATCATGACAGGTAACCAGGGTTGTATCAGGTGCTTTTTCACGTAAAATCCGGACATCTCTTTCATACAATGGCATATCACGGGTTCCCATCTTGACAGCGACTACATTCGGGATCTTGCACATTTCTAACAGCAACTCAACCGGATAGAATGCTTTTGTAGCAGCCGGATAAAGATGAATGAAGATCTTGATATCAATGGCAGCTGCAACATCCTGAACGAACTTAAGGGCTGATTCCTGCTTCATCCCAAATCTCAGCCATATATGCGGCGGCATGAGCAAAATACCATCAGCACCAGCCTCTTGTGCAGCTTTAGCGTGCTCGATAGCCTCGAATGAACCTTCTGCAGAAACTCCGGATATAATTTTGGTTCTTCCTGCCACATGGTCAGCGGCAAGCTTTGTTACATGTGCCCGTTCCACTGGCAAAAATCCTGATATTTCCCCGGTATGCCCGTTAGTTACGAGGCCGGCAACGCCCTTGTCAGTAAACTTGAGCAGCCAGTCGATGTAGTTCCTGAATTCCTGCTCATTAATGGAGTAGTCCGCTTTCAGTGGAACCATTATTGCCGGGTAAATCCCTCCCCATTCTCTTTTCATAATGCTCAACCTCCTTTTTTTGTTTTTTGGCTCTAAACAGCCATAGAAAACGTTTTCTATTATCATTATAGAAAACGTTTTCTGCCTTGTCAATAATTTTTTTTATAATTTTTTTTTACTCAACGAGAAATGATGAAAGGCCGGTTTAAGGAAGATTTTTCCCTGATTAATTCAAGGTCTTGACCGATCTTCTTTCGATGATTTTGGTATCTACAATAACTGCAATACTATCCTTATCTTCAACAATGGCATCTACAGCCAACATCCCAATCTCATATCTAGGAATACTAAGTGTAGTAAGAGGTGGATCGGCATACATTGCTTCCGTTAGGTCGCCAATACTTATAAAAGAAATGTCTTCCGGGATATTTAGTCCTTGCTCCTTAACAGCACTCATGGCTCCGATAACAATGTTATCGTTTGCACCGCATATCGCAGTCATATTTTTCACCTTGGACAGTAGCACTTTACATGCGTCGTAACCTCCCTTCCGTGTGAAATCGCTGTAACTAACATACTCCATACTGAATTCGATGCCAGCGCGGTCGATAGCATCTTTATAACCTTTCAACCGCTCTATAGACGTGTACACCTTCTGTGGTCCAGAGATGAAGCATATGTTCCTATGCCCTCGCTGAATAAGGTATTCTGTAATTCTTTTTCCTGCCTCATAATTATCGATCATTACATATGGTATTTCCATTCCTTGAGGAGCTAAGGCAACGATTTTCAAGCCATATTTATCATGTCTTGCGAGCTGTTTGGAAAGTTTTTGCTTATAGTCCAACTGGTCCAGCCCACCTCCGGCCAATATTATGCCCTTCACCCTGTGCTGCCAGAGAATGTCGTGATACCGAAGCTCGTTTTCAGGATTTCGGCCTGTACTGCACACTAAGGACAGATATCCAAGTTGACTAGCCCTCTCGGTTACTCCCTTGGCAATGTCTCCGAAATACGGGTCGGATATATCCCGCACTATAAGTCCTATAATATCACTAAAGCGCTTCTTTAAATGCTGCGCAGCTATATTCGGCCTATAGTGCAGTTTCTCAATTGCTTTTAACACTCGCTTGCGTTTCTCATCTGATACCGGGTAGGAGACGTTATTTATGATACGCGAAACAGTAGTGATTGAAACTCCAGCAAGTTTTGCCACATCAACAATTGATGTATTTTTCATGTACTATTTTATCCCCTTTGTTGATCTAGGAAATTTCGCCCTTCCCGCTCAAAATTCCAGCACTTTTTGTAGACGCCAGAGAAATAGGATACTTCATCGTAATCGTCAAATCCACCCCATCTTGGCAAACGGAAAGGGTAAGTGAAAGGGAGTTTTAGGAAAAACGTAGACGCCATCTGGGTTGGCCTTTCTCCTGCTATCAGGGCAATCTCGATGAAGGGGGTAGGCAGGGCTGCTCTCTGAACCTGCCTTTTCTTTTGAGCAGTTCAATTGGTAATCGCTCGTCTCAGAGGTTATCAAAAGGTGTGGACTTGTAGGTGCAATGCTCAGTCCGTCTTCACGTCGTCGGCTCACAATTCCACCTACTAATGCGCAAATGCACGCTCATTCGAGGAATAAGCATTACGGAGCGAAACGGTGAATAAGGGAATGTTGCTCACACCTAAATACGCAGGGCACAAGGGGGCAGCGCTTCAGTCTAAAAGTCACAGGCGCCGAGTGCGACCCGACGCCTGTGACGTCCTGTGCTGCCCTATATTGTCCCTTTATTCCTCTAACCGGATCAAAACGCGTGAGATACTACAGATCCGGTATAAGGTAGGCGTCGTGTACATCCCACCAACACAAACAGGACTCAATTTCTCGGGCGAGCTGGGCATCACGGCGCCGCTCGACCTTCTCGACTTCGTTCCAGAGGGTAGAGCGGTCGGCAAAACGATCGGGCGCATCTTCAGGGAGAAGGATCTCCGAGTGGGCAAGGTCCTTCTTCCGGGAATAGTCGAAGGTGAGCCCCTGGCTCTTGTCCTTGATGCTCGATCGTGAACGGTAGGCTGCTGCAGCGACCGCGCTCCTGCCCGAGGATCTCGCGATGATTTTTGCCGAGAGGTGGTAACTGGCCATGGGATTATCCCGTTGCCCGCATGGGGGCAACGTGAGAGTGCGCCCTCACCTTCGTTCGGTAGTGTCTCGCTGCGCTCGGTAGCACCATAACCACACCTAGAGTGCTAGCTCATTAACGACGGAACTGCTTTGGATGTTGCGTTGCCAGATAAAGGGGATAGACGAAAAAGTTTTCTGGAAAGGTCCCTTAAGAAGACACGGTCGAGCTCGAGGGACCAGCTCTGTCCGGGAAAAATCAGAGACCACCTTGACGCCCAAGGACATATTGTTATGTTAGAACAGGTGTTCTAGTTTGTCAAGAAAAGTTTTTGCAATTGCGTGGATCCTCGTGCCGACTTTCTGAACATCCCGCACCATCCCCACCGCTCCTTTGAGGTAGCCGTCAACGCAAGCCCCCTGCCATCCGTTATCGGCTGTCATGCGGCCCTGCATGCCGGCGCTATTGTTCGTCTCTCCTTAGCTTCCTTTTTTCCCCCGGCCCTTTTTGAGGGGAAAAAAGTTTTAATGGGTGATAGACCCGAAAGGAGGACAGGGATGCTGGTGAAGGCACGAAAGCGGATGGTCGGTAACCCCGAGGGTGTGCATGAGGTTTTGTCAAAGGTTGTGGGCACCGAGGGCGAGGTTGACCGTATGAAGGAGCAATTAAAGAGGCACAATGGAATACACAATCCAACGGACGATAACGAAGGTCGAAGACAGGAATTTGTGGAGGCTGTGTTTTGAAAATACTGAACTGTAAGCAAGTAGCTGATCTTATTCAAGCGAAGCCGTCTACGGTTTACTCATGGGCTGAGCAAGGCTTGATACCCTGTATGAAGCTGAATGGTCTCCTGCGCTTCGAAGAAAATGAGGTCATCCAGTGGATACAAGAACATAAGCGGTCAGATCGATGGTATAATGGATCCATCCAGGCCAGGGGTCCCAAGGAAGGAGGGATGAGATAAATGGGACTCTATCAACGCGGTAAAACCTTCTGGTTTACTGTCACATATGGGGGAAGACGGGTGCAGCAATCGTTGAAGACGGACAACAAAAAGCTGGCGGAAAAGCTCTATGCCAAGGAGCTGACCGACATCGTCGAGGGCCGGTATTTCGAGACGACGGCCGCGAAGAGGACGACCTTCAACGAAATGGTGGCAAGATATCTCGAGGAACACTCGCACTCACGGGATTTTCACACTGTCAAGCCACTGCTGAAGTTCTTCAAGGGGTACACATTGTTCGAGGTCTCGACCAGGCTGATAGCCGAATACAGGAGCCAACGGTCAAAGGTCGTGAAGCCAGCCACAGTCTATCAGGAACTGGCTCTCATGCGGCGCATGTTTAACGTAGCCATCAAGGAATGGGAGTGGATAAAGGACAATCCCGTGAGCAGACTGTCGTTCGCGGTGGGGAACAAGAATGCCCGAGACCGGTGGCTCACACCAGATGAGGAGCAGAGACTGCTTGCCTGCGCCACCAGCCCGCAGTGGCTCCGCCCGCTCCTCATCGTGGCGCTACATACCGGGATGCGCAGGGGCGAAATCCTCGATTTGCAGTGGCAGAACATTGATTTCGCAAGAGGCATTTTGACCGTTGAACGGTCCAAGAACGGGGAGAAACGGACAATCCCCATGTCCAAAACGCTCTGTGTCCTGTTCAATAGTATGGAAGTCCTGGGTATTTTAGGGAGGATGTTTCCGGTCGCGGTCAGGAGCTTGCGGGCTGCCTTTGAAGCGGCGCTCACCAAGGCGAAAATCGATAACTTCAAGTTTCATGACCTTCGGCACACCTTCGCAACGCGGCTGGTACAGAATGGTGTCGACCTTTACAAGGTGAAAGAACTGCTCGGCCACAAGGGCATTGCTATGACGATGCGCTATGCCCACCATTACCCCGAAAGCCTTAGAGCGAGTGTCGAGATCCTGGATGCGTGCTACAATTCTGCTACATTCGACACAATTCAGGAATTGACACATCCTGTAGAACCGCATAGAATAAGGCATGCGAGAGTGGCGGAATTGGCAGACGCACTGGACTTAGGATCCAGCGGGGAAACCTATAGGGGTTCAAATCCCCTCTCTCGCATTCATTGAGTATCAACGGTTTTCACGGTTTTTCCCCTGAAAAGTCCAGTGCGTTTTTCCGTAATTGTGATAAATTTGTGATAAACGGCCCCGGCGCACCTTCCTCCCTATCATTGTTCGGCTGACTTACCTTCAGGTTTTTCGCATACTCGTCGAGCACGTTGATCCCCCGCCTCAGGCTCTCGGTATAGTGATGCGCATACCGTTCCGTTGTGGCAAATGACTTGTGTCCGAGCAGCTTCTGAATGGTAAAGAGGTCAACGCCGTTCTGGGCGAGCTTTGTCGCAAAGCAATGCCGAAGGTCGTGAAACCTGAAGTTGCTGATGCCGGCCTGGCCCAATGCCGTCTCGAAGGCCCAGCGAAGCTCGTGGATATTCACCACGTGGCCCGCCGGATTGGAAAACACAAGGTTGTCGCGCAGTAAACGCACCTTCTGCGAGGCGTGCTTCAGGGCCAGGAGATCCCAGAGGCGGCGTGTCAAAGGGATGCCCCGCCACTCACCCGTCTTTTTCCCGAAGATTGTCACAACCCCTTTGAGTAAATCAAGGTGTTTCCAGTGAAGAGAGAGGATTTCTCCCCTTCTGCAACCCGTATCGATGGCGAAAACGACAATCTCCCTTAGCCATTCTGGACATGCCGCAAGGAGCCGCTGTTCCTCGTCGTCGGTTAGCCACCGGTCCTTGTGTGGCGCCTCTTTTTCCATCGAGACCATTTTGACCGGATTTTCCTTGGTCCATGCCCACTCTCTTATGGCGAGTGTGAAGGCATGCTTCATGAGGGCGAGTTCTCTGTTGAGGGTGCCGGGCGAAGCCTTAGCTGCAAGCCGCAGCGACTTGTATTGGCTGATGTTGCTGGGACATACCTCCTTCAATGTGAAGGCACCAAAAAAGGGCAAGAGATGTTTAAGGGATGCCTCGTCACGTGCCGTAGATCTCTTTTTCACTTTCGAATGCTCCTTCATATACCTTTCCATCGTCTCAGCAAACGTGTGTGTCCCCTGCTGCCTGTCGAACCACTTACCCTCCGCGACCTCCGTCATCACCTTGTGATAGATCTTCTCTGCAACCTTCCTGTCATCTGTCTCGGTGGAATGTCTCACCTGCTGTCCATTGCAGGTAAAGCTCATCCACCAGGTCGGGCCTCTTCTGTATAATCCCATATCATTCCTCCTTTCCGAGGCCCTTGATACGGTCTGATTCCCCAAAGGAAGTATACCCTTGGAGCTTGACCTCGTCAATGGCCTCCTGGACGATGGTCTTTGCCTCTCCGTGAAGACTGCGGAACATCCTGCGAGCCTTCCTGGTCCGTGCGAGTGTCTCGGCCTGGCACCTCTTCTTCATAAGCCACTCGTCGATCTCAGCGGGCCTGAACCGTGCGAGCTTCCCGATCCGGTAATGGGGTATCTCCTTTCGCTCGATCATGGTGTACAGGGTTGACCGTTTGATACCAAGATACTCAGAAAGCCGTCCTATGTCCCAGAGTTCATCCATATGACCCACCTCTCAATACGGCGTCCGAAGCAAATAGCGCAACGTGATGCTGCCTCCCCGTTGGCCCATCTCCGCAATCACCTTTTTGAGCCTTTGCTCTTTCGACAACCCGTGGTCCCGGCAGGAGAGAAACGCACCCCAGAAGTGCTCCTTGATACGGCCAACCTCACCCTCGGCGCTCAAAACTTTTGATAAAACCACGTGCACAGCCAGCGAGTTACTGACCATCCGCTTTCTTGCCTTCGCTACCATTCGTTGTCCTCCTTTCGGGTTATCACCCATTAAAAACTTTTTTCCCCTCACAGAGGGCCGGGGGAAAAAAGGAAGCTAAGGAGTAACGAACAATGGCGCCGGCATGCAGGGCCGCATGACAGCCGGCAAAGGATGGCAGACGGTTTGCGATGACGGCAACCGCCAGGGAGGGGTGGAATTGTGGAGGGTTCTATGAACGGTGGGAGGAGTGCGGGATGCTCAGGACGTGGGCACGAGGATCCAAAGAAATGCAAGAAACTTTGTCTTGACAAACTAGAACATGCGTTTCTATATACTACTATGTCTCTGGCCATTTTCTTCGTCACCCATGTTCGACTCCGGTCCCTTACCCTTTCCCGGCGACCCAAACCTCAAACGACTTTTGTCCTTAACGAGCCAGCACTCTAGGTGTGGTCATGACAGGACCGAGCGCAGCGAGGCACTACCGAACGAAGGTGAGGGCGCAGTTATACGTTGCTCGGCAACGGGTAAAGGCATAACCCCGTGGCGAGTTACCACCTCTCCGTAAAGATCATCGCGAGATCCAGGCGTAGAAGTGTGGTCGCTGCCGCTGCCCACCGTTCACGCTCAAGCATCAAGGACAAAAGTCAGGGCCGTACCTTCGACTATTCCCGGAAGAGGGACCTCTCTCATTCCGAGATCATCCTTCCCGAAAATGCGCCCGAGAGATTCAAGGACCGGGCCGTACTCTGGAACGAAGTGGAGAAGGTCGAGCGGCGCCATGACGCCCAGCTTGCCCGGGAAATGGAACTTGCCCTCCCGGCTGAGCTCACCCTTGAGCAGAACATAGAGTTCGTCCGGGAATTCGTTAAGACCAACTTCATCGATTCCGGCATGATCGCGGACGTGAACATCCACACGAAGAAGGATAACCCTCATGCCCACATCCTCCTCACGACGCGGGAGGTCAACGAGCACGGCTTCGGAAAAAAGGTCAGGGCTTGGAACGCCAGTGCAAAGTTACTCCACTGGCGGGAGGAGTGGGCAAAGGCTCAGAACCAGAAGCTACTCTCCTACGGTCACGATATCCAGGTGGACCATAAAACTTTTGAGGACCGGGGCGTCGCGCTTATCCCCCAGATCCACATCGGGTTCTCCACGAAGTTCCTCCCCTCAGATTACCTCCCCTTGAGGGCATACGAATATGACCGGCTGAGCGAGTACCTGAACATGCGGCGAGTGAATGGTTTTCTGATCTTGTCTGACCCCGACCGGGCCCTTAAGTACCTCTGCCACCACGATGTGGTCTTCAGGGAAATCGACATCGATAACTTCGCGGGGATGCACACGGTCGATGAAAAACAGTTCCATCAAGTCAAGGCCGCCCTCATGGGATCGCAGGAGCTCGTGGCAATCGGGGAGAACGAGAAGGGGGGGAGACTCTATACAACAAAGACCATGATACAGAGAGAGAAGGAGATGCTGTCCCGTGCGGAAAAATTGAACACGGTACGCAATCACGGCGTGAACCCCACCATCATGAAGCAGACGATACAAAACCACACCTTGACCCGCGAGCAGGAAGAAGGCCTCAGGCACCTGACGCAGGGAGGCGATATCGCGGTTTTGATCGGGAGGGCGGGCACGGGCAAGAGCTACACGCTGGCAGCGATCAGGGAAGCATACGAGGCCCAGGGCTTCAACTTGAGAGGTATTGCTTTGTCGGGCATCGCCTCAGAATCTCTCCAGCAGCAGTCCGGTATCGAGAGCACGACCATTTACAGTCAGCTCACACACTGGGAGAAAGGAAGAGACCTCCTCACCGAAAGCAACATCCTGATTGTCGATGAAGCGGGTATCGTCGGGACCCGCCAGATGCACGAGATCATGGAACACGTGAGTTCAGCAGGCGCGAAGGTGATCCTCGTGGGGGACAACGAGCAGCTCCCTCCCATCGAAGCAGGCGGGGCTTTCAGGGGCATCGTCCAGCGGACAGGGTACTTCGAGCTCTCCACAATCCAGAGACAGAAGGAAGACTGGCAGAAAGAGGCAACCTCTTTGCTGTCCGGTGACAACGGGAAAATCGCGGAGGCACTCCAAACGTACAAGGACCACGGAAGAATCATCTGTGAACCCACGCTCGACGCAGCGAAAGCAGCACTCGTCTCCGCATGGGCGCAACACACTGCCCAGCACCCTGACAGGTCCACCCTCATCCTTGCTTACACCAACCAGGACGTGTTCGAGCTCAACGCGAAGGCACGGGATTATCTGAAAGCCACGGGCAGGGTATCGGCAAGCGAGCATCCCATCCAGACCGAAAGGGGCTCCCGACAATTCGCGGACGGTGATAGGATAATCTTCCTGAGAAATGAACGGTTGATGGGCGTGAAGAACGGCACCCTCGGCACCGTCTTAAAGATGGATGATTATGCTATGACCGTCCGCCTCGACACCGGCCCGGTAGTCGCCTTCGACACCACCAAGTACCGCGACCTCGATTACGGGTACGCGGCAACCATTCACAAGACCCAGGGCACAACCGTTGACCGCTCCTTCGTCCTCGCCACCAGGCACTTCGACAAACATACCACCTACGTCTCGATGTCGCGCCACCGGGACAACGTTACCCTCTGTTTCAGCGGGGATACATTCAGGGACTTCAAGGAGCTCCAGGATCTCTGCGGGAAGGAACGACCCAAGCACTTGGTCGCTGACTTCGCAATCTGCCGGGGCCTTGATTCTGAATCCCAGCTACCCCTTCCTGACAAGCCTCGCGTCATTGAGGGCTTCTACACCCACAACGTTGAAATCGACGGCAAGAAGTACGCCGTCCTCGACGACTTCGAGAGCAAGAAGAGACACCTCATTCCCTTTAAGGAAGAATACGGACAGCTCAGAAAGTTCCGGGTCGTGCAGTACGACGGTGATACCCTGCAGTACGCCTCGGGCAAGAGCAAGTCGCAGCCACAAAAGTCTAAGGAATTACCGGGAAAAGAGCTAGAGAGGTAGTCCAGAGCGTAGCGAGCACCGTCCTCTATGCCGCCTCTGCCGCTCTTTGGTGAGGCATGACCTCCGATCGTTCCACGAACCCCGGCCAGCCCCCTTAAGAGCAGGGACCTATTCGAAACACTCGAACCTTCTATCCCGCCCCTCTCGTCGGATTTCCTCACGCTGCCCCGACACCGCATCCCGCCTCACATTGAAAAATGCCACTGTCTATCGGCCAAGCGCATTTTTCACCCTGCTCATTGCCCGGCCTTATCCAGGGAGGACACCCTGACCCCGGCCTAACGATGACTGCAGTTGTCAGGGCTTCAATTGTTCGCGATCACAACACAGAAAAATCTAAATAGGACGTTATTTGAGAACTATAATTCTCCCGAAACGCAAATTATCTATCAGGTCCTGCCCAACCTGATCCTTAACCAGACAAACCACTTCGATGCCTGCCTTCGCGGCTATTTTACGAATATACTCCTCTACCGCCTGAACAGACAATTGTCCTTGAGTGACGCCCAACTTCCTAGCAACGTCAACATTCAAATCAGCAGAAAACTCAGAAAGGCCCTGTGATATGTCGATGACTGTACCGACAAAGCTCGATGCGGCTACTTCTAATTTTTCCAGCAATAATGCGTTGAGTTTAAAATCTATCACTCAGGCCAATTGGTGGCTTTGTTGGCTAACTTCGTCTTTGACAAACTCTGTTCCCACGCCTTGATCGGTTAGAATTTCATCGATAAAAGAATGGGCGCTGCCTCTGATGATATGGCATTTTTTTGCGCCACGCTTTAGGGCATTGAGGCACGTATGAACCTTCGGAATCATACCTGAATGAATTATCTTTTTCAGTATCAATTCCTCGGCTTGGCTTGCAGTCAAACTCGTCAAAAGCTTACCGTTTTCATCCAAAACGCCGTCCACGTCTGTCATAAGAATGACTTTTTCCGCATGGATTGAGGCAGCAATAATACCAGCAACGTCATCAGCATTAACATTAAACCCTATATCGCCCGGCTTAATACCGGCTGTAACTACCGAGACCACAGGTATAACATTATCCGCAAGACCATCGAGAAGAGAGACATCGACAGTCTGGGGATCACCAACGAAACCCAGCCGCGTATCATTCATCTGTTTGGATTTTACAAGGCCGGATTCGCGTCCGAACGTCACGCATTTATACCCATGCTTTTCAATTTCTTTTTTTATTTCATGGCTTATCTCACCAAAAATAGCTGCAGCTAACTCAAGCACTTCAGACGATGTCACCCTGAGGCCGTTGATTGATTCAATTTTCAAATTTCTCTTTTTCATCGCCTCATTAAGTTGCCGTGACCCTCCGTGTACCAAGACCAAGTTGATTCCAACCTTTTTCAAGAATATTACGTTGTCGATAAGAGACGGCAGAAGGCTCAAATCATCTAAAATAGAGCCGCCTATTTTTAAAACAAAGCGTTTCCCATAAAAAGCGTTTATGTAGGGGACAGCTTCCCTTAGCTGAGGGCCTGAAAGGTTATGTTTTTTAATCAGTTCCCTAGCCGTTTTTATCGAAGAGAGTTGTGTAGCCAATGTTCTCCTGCCTTTTTCTCATTTTTACCCCTGATCACAAACCTAAGCACCATAAGTGTCTTCGGGGTTTTAGACGTGCCTTATGTACAACATACGGTGTAATCGACTATTTTGTCAAGCAAAAAAATGCTCCATATGTATAGAATTACTCATAATAGTTTATCGTGAGTATCTTGTATTTCTTTATGGGGTCACAGCAATGGATGCGCCATTCGACCATTCTGGCCAAGTCGGCCCATCCCAAATTAGAACAGTACCAGCTTCTCATGTCTCCCACCTTCTTGCCTTGTATTATTGCGACGGGGAAGCGGGAATTGAAAACGATCCTCGACCGGATGACAGTTGCCCACAAGGCAAGAACCTGACCCACTTCAAAAAAGGCCTGGCATAGCAAAGATCGGTAAGGCAGGATATTGGACGCGCGTGAGCGACGTCGTTTCCGTGTGAGAGAATTATCGCGTAGACGCGTCAGCTGGAAACGGGTGATGTGATAAAATTGTGATAAAACAGATCAAAAAAAACTAAAATAGATAGAACAAACTGAACTACATGGAAAGCTAGAAAGTCAACTGCCTCAAGGAGTTATGGGAAATCAGACCAAATATCAAGGACCTACGAATTTCTCATTTTCGCTCTTAGGATCCAGCGGGGAAACCTATAGGGGTTCAAATCCCCTCTCTCGCATTCATTGAGTGTCAACGGTTTTCACGATTTTGCCTCTAAAAAGTCCGGTGCGTTTTTCGGTAATTGTGATAAACGGCCCTGGCACATCGTCGAGCCCATCATGGCTGGGCTGTCTCAGCTTCGGGCTTTCCGCATACTCGTCGAGCACGGTGATCCCCCTGCCCCCCAAGTTGATGATACAGCGGTCTCATCCAAAGCGCATAGATGTTTGTTTAAAATGGGCCGAGCAAATGACCTGACCGCAAACCGACTGACAAAATACCGGCACTGCAGCAATTCTCCACTCTTGTTTGCTACTCGCCTATCTCACGGCGTACCGACGGATGACTGACTTTCGTGGTACCAATCATCTGTGTTAACAAGACAGGCGCATAAGTTCTCTGGCATTATCTTCGAATATTCTTTTCTTCTCCGAAGCCGGAATCTCCATAGCGTCCACTGCAATGACGGCTTCCCTCACATATACCGTACCGAATGCAGCGTCGTACGGCATGTCGGTTGCAAAGAGTAAATGGTCGGAGCCGAAGAAGGCCCGGCCGCACATCAGGGCTGGCGTGCTTCCAATCACCGTGTCGGCATAGAACATCCGAAAGTAGTCAATGGGCCTTTTTCTCAAATACGGTTCACGCTTGACACCCATGCGCATTTCATGACCAGCGAGAATAACATGGATTCTGTTTTCGAAGAATGGCACCAATGCGCCGCAGTGATGCGTGATAATTTTTAATTCGGGAAACTTATCAAAAATACCGCTCATGGCCAAGCGCGTCATGGCCACTGTTGTCCGGTAGGGCCATCCGAAGATCATGTGGATCAAGTGCTTTGATTCGGTCTCATTCGGATAGTCGGGCACCAGGTTGGACCTGAATTCAGGGTGGATCAGAATAGGAAGATTGTAATAGGCCATCTTCTCGAAGAGAGGTAGAAACTCTGGCGCGTCTAGAGGTTTGCCGTTGATGTCACTATGTATCTGTATACCTCTGAGTTTCAGTTCCGTTATCGCCCTATCTGTTTCCTTCAATGCGGCATCCATATCATTCATCGGCAAGCAGGCCATGGCAGCTACAAACCTGTCAGGGTACCTGCTGACCAGCTCGGCCATCTCGTCGTTCGCTATTCTGGCTAGTTCCGCGGCCTCCTTTGGTGGAGCAGCGTCCTCGAGCGTGGGTACTCCAAGGTTGATCACTTGAACGTAGTCCTCGTGCTTATCCATCGTTCGGAAACGAATATCCAAGTCGTACAGCGCAGGAAACGCGTCCACGAGCTTTATGCCGTAGTTGCTGGCAGGCAATTTTTTACGAAGTATCTCCTTGTATTTGGGCGGGATAATATGGTTAAAAGCATCAATCTTCATCCTGCGTTACCTCCTTTATGGAATTTTGGTCGCGTCAATTCCGTATGTTCTTCTCTTCTTTTCAACCGGAGCCGCCAGGATTAGCGTCTGCTGCGGCCCACGGTCGCTGCCTTCCTGAAACCTCGAAGGCATTACCCCCATCCTGGCACGTTCAGCGCCAGCTTCTCTTCGCTCACGTGAGAACAACAACGCATGAGTGCCTTCCCTCAACTACCTGAGACCATCATGGCCACAGGAACAATCTTTCTGGTCAGTAGCCCTCCTTCGCAAGGATCAGGAGGAGCAGCCCACTGAGCACCGGCGCCACAGCAAACAAGACAATCACCGCTCCAAAACCGTACAGCTGCAAAAAGAGACCGGCCAGGAAAGGAGCCACCATACCGACACCCAGACCTATCGTCGCTGCAACGCCGGTGGAGGCGCCAACAAATTCGGCGGGCACGATGGTCTGGAAAAGCGCATGCATCATCACATTGGCAGGTTGCTGGCTGGCCAGCGAAATAACGAGCATAGCAAGCGCCCAGTAGTTATTTTGTATAACACTGCCTCCCAGGTACATGGCGATGCCCGCAATGAAGAAGCCAGCGCACCCGAAGGGTGCCCTTCGCAAAAATCGGTCCGACAAGTAGCCTATGCCGAGAATCGTTACCAGAGTAAAGGCCCAGTTCAGGGAGAAGAGATAGCCCGCCGCATGAAAGGAAAAGTGGCGAGCATTCTGGAAATAGGTCGGCATCCACGTCAGCCAGCCATAATAGTAGATATTTTCAGCGCACCAGACGCCAACGAGGAGCCAAAAACGGTAGTTCCTCAAGAAGTACTTTTTCTCAGAGACGCTCCTTTCCGTCCTTTTTACCAAACCCGCCTGCTCTATAAACGTGACCTCTTCTTTGCTCATACGCCGTTGCTGGCGCGGCCGGTCTTTCATGGGAAAAATGAGCAGCGGCAGAGGTATGATAAGGGAGAGCGCGCCTAAGGCAAAGAAAGCCATGCGCCATCCCGCACTTCCGATCACCCATACGACCAGGACTCCCGCCAGAATAGGGCCAATGGTCTGGCCATTCAAATACATTGACGTGGCGGTGCCCCGCTCTTTCGGCGGAAACCAGTTGACCACATACGTATTGCAGGTGGAGAACATGAAGCCTTCGCCGAGCCCCAGAACCACCCGTGCTGTAATGAGCGCGCCGGCCGTATGGGCGAGGCCGCTCGCTCCCATGGTGAGGCCCCACAGTATGACGCCGATAATGCCGGCTATACGCGGACCGAACCGTCTCACGAAATAGCCCCAGCCGATGCTGGATGCGGCATACATGGCGATAAATCCGGACATGAGAAGACCGGTCACCGCCGGCCGACCTATTAAGCTTAAATCCGTAAGGAATTGCTTGTTCGCCATTATCACGGCGATGGCGACCCTGTCCATGCCGGCGATCGCACAAAGGCCCAATAACGGAAAACCCATATACCACCACCGCAGCATTGGAGTTTTTGTGGTGGTATGCTTCAGAGGCGTGTTGACTCCTGGTGCATCTGCCATAGTGTGTCCCCCTTTTTTGTCGCTTGCACTGAACGTTTCAGCTTCTCACGTCCGCTTTCCGGATATTTACCGCCTTTCACGTTGCGCGAAGGCTCGCTGAAGGACATAACCCCTTCACGCGCTGTGCATTCCCCTTGATTAACCGTTCACGGTCTGTCGCGAGTCCTTGCGCGGTGTACCGTTGCGCCCAGTTGCCGCCACGTTGCTCCATGGCCTATGACCCATAGTGCTTGCGAATTTCCTTCTTCAATATTTTGCCTTGCGGGCTCTTGGGCAGTTCGTTCCAGAAGTACACGGCTTTCGGCTTCTTAAACCCCGCCAGGTTTTTGCCGCAGAACTCTATTATGTCTGCCTCTGTTGCAGAAGCGCCCTCTTTCAGTACAATGATGGCTGTTGCGCCCTCTCCCCAGTGCTCATCGCGCAAACCTACCACGGCCGCCTCGGAGACTGCCGGGTGCCGGTAAAGGATCTCTTCAATTTCACGGGGATAGATGTTCACGCCTCCCGAGACAATCATGTCATCCTTTCTCTCCACCACGTACATGTATCCGTCTTCATCGAGTTTCCCCAGATCGCCGGTATGCAACCATCCATTTTTCAGTTTCCGCGCCGTCTCTTCCGGCATCTGCCAGTAGCCGATCATCACCGCTTCGCTCTTGCAGGCGATTTCGCCCACCTCTCCGGCAGACACTTCCCTATCGTTTTCATCGACGATCTTTATCTCATGGTTGATAACCGCTTTCCCGCATGAAGCGAGCCTCGCGAGCGACTTCTCAGAGCCATCGAGGAGATGATCTTCCGGTTTGAGCAGCGTGGTAACGGGGCCGCCTTCCGTGAGTCCATAGAGCCCGGCAAAACGGCATGGAAAAACCGCCAGAGCGTTTCTCAGAAGTTCGACCGGCATGGAAGATCCGGTATACAGAATCAGTCGCAGGCTGCGCAAATCGTACCTTCCGATATCGGTCACCTGCAGAAGGCTGTGGATCATGGTGGGCACGAACTGGCATCTGGTTATCCGTTCTCTCGAGATGTACTCGAGGACCTCCTCCGGCTTGAACCGGCCCTCCCGTCTAGTGTGGATCGTGTTTGGCATAAACGTGTGGCGCACGATGTTGTCTTCACCGGCGACATGGTAGATGGGAA
This sequence comes from Syntrophorhabdales bacterium, assembly GCA_035315185.1. GTDB lineage: Bacteria > Desulfobacterota > Syntrophorhabdia > Syntrophorhabdales > WCHB1-27 > JADGQN01. The sequence continues at coordinate 20,344 of DATFYE010000063.1, forward strand.
AGGCTATGAGGATCTTGTCATCGTAATCAACTTTCAGTTCAATGACGGAAGCGACCGCGTTTGACATCAGATGCCTGTGTGTTCGCATAGCGCCCTTCGGCTTCCCGGTCGTGCCTCCGGTGAAGATGATGCTCAGCACATCATCCTCCCGCACACTTGCGTCCGGTTCCTCACTGCAACCACGCCCGACAATGGCTTCGTAATCATCCATGAAAACCGGAGTCGGCTGCTGCAGACAGACGTATCTTTCTACGGATCGCAATGCAAGCTTAAGGGTGCTTACGATGTCGACAAAATCCTGGTCGACGAAAAGGAACCTTGGAAGAGAATAATTGATAACCTCCCCCAGTTCTTCCTGTTTGAAGTGGTTATTATAGGGACAAAAGACTGCCCCTATTTTTGCCGCCGCAAAATAGAGTTCAATGAACTGATGGCAGTTATGGATCAGAACGCCAATTCTGTCTCCTTTTTCTATCCCTGCGTCAAGCAAGAAATTGGCGAGCCGATTCACGCGTCTGTTTAGCTCACTGAACGTGAGGGAAAGCCCTTCAGAAACAAGGGCCAGCTTGTCCGGGAACTTACGTGCGTTTCTTGCCGGCAGGTCACCGATAGTCATCGCCCTTTTCCTTCCTCTTTTACTGACCGTACACTGAGGGTCGACTAACTTGTCTCCCTACCCTTGTGCCGCCCTCATTTTTTCTCTAAGCTGCTCCGTTGCTTTATGATCTACTTCTACGGTCTCAGGATCACCTTCCTTGCGCTGTGTGATAACAACTCCATACACATCTCTTGCTCTTTGGGCAGACAGGAAGCCGTCCCTTACGTTTAATCTCACTCTCTCCGGATCTCTGTTCAGAGGGTTCCCCCATCCGCCTCCACCGCTCGTACGCGTGATCAAGAGGTCGCCAGGAAACATGTCATCCATGTCAATCGTCTTGAATAAGTCCCTCTCCTTTTTGCCGGCTCTATACATGTACATTTCACCCAGCTGAGCAGGCGGCGCGCCAGCCATCCCTGGAGGCGGATGGACCTGTCCGTCACAATCACCCGACATCAGTACGGTTCGGGAGCCAGGTGGGGCGGTGCAGAGGCGTTCGGAATAGGTTCCTCTCCCACTAATAAATTCTCCGGGTCCCTCAGAATCATTTGCGATGGCCACGACATCCCAGCGGAACGGAAAAGCAAGTTCACATTCTTCGACGGATCCACGCTTCAGAGCGCCCGAGTGGATGCTACCCGTTTCGCCGTCCCAGCCATCGAAGCCCTTCACTGCGCCGGTTCCTCCTTCTTCGATAAAAGGAGCGGCAAAGTACTCCAAGTCATGACCCGTCCTCGGATCTGTAATGGGCACGTGACCTGCGACGTCCACTGAAAAATGGCGTGCCGAACACGCCTTGGCTCTTTCGGGCTGCGCCTTTCCAAGCGCCATTGCACACGCTTCATAAATCGCACAGGCACAGCTGCAGGCGCAGCCGCCATACGTATGGGGCCGAGTTGGATTCACGACCTTTCCTTCCGGAGCGATGATGCGTACAGGCAGGCGGGCACCATGGTTGTGGGGTATACTTGGATCAATGTGCAGAAAAAGCGCGAGATACGTAAAGGCATAGGTGTTGCCCAGCGGACTGTTTACAAAATCGACCTGATCATCGCTTTCGGAGAAATCAAAGGTTACCTCATCCTTTTTGACGGTCATTCTGACCCTTACCCAGACAGGACGGTCTGGAACGGTTCCGTCCCAGTCACACGCCGATTCCCCGTAGTAGACGCCATCAGGGATAGCCTTGATCTGATCGCGAGTGGCAATCTCATCTCTCCGTATGATTTCGCGGGTACACGCCCTCAAGGTTTCCAGGCCGTATCTGTCAATCAATTCACCGATATCTTTTTCCATTCTTCTTATGGAGCCATAGATCAGCATGTTATCGGACCGGACAGCGTTAGGTGTCCGAACATTGTTGAGGATAACTTCATATACCTCCTCGTTTATCTTGCCGTTTTTCACGATCTTCACCGGCGGAATATTCAATCCCTCAGCGATGCAGTCATACGCCCGCGGGAAATAGCTCCCTGATAGGGCACCGCCGCTGTCAGACTGGTGCGCTCTGAAGTGGCAGTAAAAGACTAACTGGTTGCGCCAATATATGGGAAGAAGAAACGTCCAGTCGGGCAGGTGGCCGCTTTTTACTAGATATGCGTCATTCCCGATCACCATGTCACCGGGAGATAAACGGCCAAACTTATTCAGGATGGCCTGCGTCGGAATCTCGGCAAGCAGACAGTGGCAAGGTATGAACTCCACCGACGTAACGATCTCTATCTCAGGGGTCAGCAGCACCGGTCCCATGTCCCGGGCCAAGCCCATCACATAGCTCTGAGCAGAGTGGACAACTCTCTCGCCACATTCACGGGTGAGCGTCAACAACCTATTCCAGATCACGGTAAGTGTAATCGGGTCGACTTCCACATTCTTCTTCTTGGGAGACATGAGCTGGTTCCTCCTTTTCTTCGTATTAAGCCGTGATGTAATTGCCATACTGATCAACCCTTAGCTTGAACTTTGGAGGGATGACAACGTTGGTCATCTTCTCCTCCACGATGCACGGGCCTTCCAATACATTGCCGAACCGGAGTTTATCCCCGTCATAAATTTTTGTCTTTACGAATCCTCTGTTTTCTTCGAAGAAGGCAACGCGCTCACCTTTAAGCGCTGCGCGAGGATTTCGATCGCCCTTCTGTAACTTCTTCAGCTTTAACTTTGGCATTCTCCCGATTGCGCGTAGGCCAAACCCCATAAACTCGATGGGATAGCTCTTATCAGAGGAACCATAAAGTTCCTTATGTCTGCGATGGAAGTTGGTAATACCCGCGGCGACAGTGGCGTTGGTTATGGGGCCGCGAGGCCACGAAACCTCTACATCTCTGAATTGACCCCAGTATTTTACCCGCATGGTTCGCTCCAGGACTCGGTCTTTTACCGGTATCTCTTCTCTCTTCAAGACCTCAAGGGCTTCATTCTCCATTTCTTTGTAGAGACTTTTCACTCTATTAAGATCAAAGGTGCTCTTATCTGCGTGGTAGAAACGTGTGAAATCGTGAATGAGGTCCACGTCCAGCATACCGAAAGCGCAGTATATTGGGGCGTATTTCGGTACGATAACTTTCGAAATATACAGCTCTTGCGCTATTTTCAAAGCGCACGTTGGTCCGGCGGCCCCGCCGGCAACAAGGGCGAAGACCCGCGGGTCGTATCCCCGTTTCGTAAATGTATGGGAGACTGCGTCTGCCATGACTGAATTACTGACCTTATAAATGGCGGCGGCTGCCTCGACGACACTCATGCCGAGCTGATCCGCTATCCTTTTTACCGCTTTCTCTGCCAGATCTTTTTTTAATGGCATCTCTCCACCGAGAAAAAAGTCAGGGGAGATATAACCCAGGATGACATCAGCATCCGTCACCGTTGCTTCTTCTCCCCCGAGTCCATAACAGGCGGGCCCCGGGTCGGCGCCCGCGCTTTTCGGGCCAACGCGGAGGGTATTTGTTGCGTCAAACCACGCGATACTTCCTCCTCCGGCGCCAACACTGTCGACATCGATGATGGGTAGAGAGAATCTGTGATCAGAGATCAGGCTCTCTGTTCTCGTAATGAATTTACCTTGATCGATGATGGCAATATCAAAACTCGTACCCCCCATATCAACAGATAACAGGTTTCTCAACCCGTGCAGCCTTCCGACCGCCAGCGCAGCCGAAGGACCTGCAGCCGGGCCTGAGGTGGCAAGGCTCGCAGGGTTCTCTATTCCAATTTCTGCGGTCTCGACTCCTCCGTTATTCTGCATAAAGAGGAATTGACCTTGGAAATCCTCTTTCGTCAAAAAGTCTGTGAGAGTACGAATGTAAGCTGCCGTTGATGGTGCCGTATAGGCATTGATCACCGCTGTGCTGGTTCTTTCGTACTCACCGATCGCGGGTAACACCTTATGCGAAAGAGTGACGTGAGCCTCCGGAAAATCCTTCCTGATGATCTCAGCAACAGCCCTTTCGTGTTCCGGATACAGAAAGGACCAGAGAAGCGCCACGACCACGCTGTCGACTTTCATGCTCTTAAGATAGGCCACCGCCCTACGGACGCCTTCTTCATCAAGCTGTCTTACGACTTTACCCTGTGAATCGACTCTCTCCTTGACGCCCACGCGAAGGTAACGCGGTACCAGAGGCTCCGGGAAAGGCTTTCTCCAGTCGTAGATGTTGTCACGTATTACTCTTCGCAGCTGCAGGACATCTGCGTGTCCTTCTGTGGCAATAATCCCGAGCTTCGGCCCTGTTCGAGTGATGATGACATTGGTGCCCTGAGTCGTCCCGTGCACTACCGTTTCCACGTCCTGCAAAAATTTCTTACGGCTGAGGTCGTTTTTCTTTGCGAGGGCATCTACCGCATTAATAGTGCCCCGGGCCAGGTTCCTAGGAACCGTGAGTGTTTTCGTAGTAACCAGATTCCCTTTCCCATCCACTGAGATGGAATCGGTGAAGGTCCCTCCCGTATCGATCGCTATCCGAAAACTCATCGCCCAACTCCTCCTTTCAGTTAGTTTTTAAATGCACATTTTCGCAACTACGCTAAACCTTGGAGCCACCCTTGATCTATCAATGCCGCTATCATCGATGACATCGGGCGAACCTATGTTTAGCAATAGCAAACCCTGTAGACAAAAATTTTTTGAAATCTCGAAAACTAGAGCCTCTTGTACGAGTAAATCACGATGAGTACCTTCGCCTCTTTTTTACCCAGACTTCTTGCCGAATGGGGCACCTCTGCGTCAAAGTAGACACAGTCCCCCGCCTCGAGAACACAGTAACTTTGACCATCATAGAAAAATTCCAGAGTCCCTTGCAACACATAATTGAACTCTTCGCCCTCATGACGGAAGTCCTTTTCTATATCAGCCTTGGTGTCGAACCCTACGGTAACAATGAAGGGCTCCATATTTTTGCCCTTCTTGTCGGGTGCAAGATCCTCGTACGTGTAACCCACGTAGCCGTAAGAGCTTCCGTCTCGGCTCGTCAGAGGCTTGCGCTGATTCCGTCTGCCCACCACAATTTTTTGATAAGGGATGGTCGCGGTCTTGCGGGAAAATAAATCCGCGACATCGATACCGAGTGCTTTGGATATACGGGAGAGAGTATAGATGGGCGGCGGCTGATCGGAATTTTCTATCTGGGACAGATATCCTTTCGAGAAACCGGTAATTTTCGCAAGCTTTTCTAACGTGATTTTCTTGCTGACCCTAATTTCCTTGAGTCTCTTGGTCAACAGTTCTTCTTGCATGGGTTTTCTGGTTAATGTTTACTGATACCAAACAAAATGTCAAGAACTTTTTTTAGAAATAACCTTTTCCAAAGAAATGCCGTACGCTAGGATGCTCTTCATCGGTCTCTACCATTCCGGCAGCGACTCTCCAGCTTACTTCATGAGGGTCGTTGCGTAACCTGTGAGACAATTGTATAAGTAAAGGTTAGTATGGAAATATTCAGATACGGACAAAAGGAAATTGACCATCTCAAGCGCCGCGACAAAAAGCTCGGCGCTGCAATCGAGGTGATCGGTACAATCAAACGGGAGATCAGGCCGGACCCTTTCGCAGCTCTGGTCATGAGCGTGGTCGCACAGCAGATATCGAATAAAGCGGCTAATGCCATAAGAGCGAGGCTCCACACACTGCTGGAAAAGATCACTCCGGAGCGGATTGCAGAGACAGATATTGCGCAAATGCAGAAGTGTGGACTGTCTTGGCGGAAGGTAGAATATATCAAGGGAATAGCCGATGCAGCAATGCGCTGCGAAATAAACTTTTCGAGTCTCCACGAAATGGCGGATGAAGAGATTATCCGGCGTTTGTCATCGCTCCGGGGTATCGGCGTGTGGACGGTGGAAATGCTACTGCTCTTCTCCCTGTGCCGGCCGGATGTTGTGAGCTGGGGTGATCAGGCGATCAGGCGTGGTATGATGAATCTGTACGGGCTCAAGAAGCTGACAAAAAAGCAGTTTGAGCGCTACCGCAAACGATATTCACCTTACGGCTCGGTCGCCTCTCTCTACTTATGGGCTCTGTCGGGAATGTAGGGGACCAATGCACAAATCGTACCCGCTCTTTCAACCGGTATCCCCTGACCTTTGACTATTGTTATCGTCCCTGAATTATGATCAGTCCTCTAAAAATAGAGTGGACTTTTTGGCTGCTTGTGTAATAATTCAGTGTGGACAATCAGAAAAATAAACCCATCTCAAGCAACGTGAACCTACCGAATCGAAAAGAACGCCGAAAAAAAAGACTCGAAGTGATACAGCCAGTGGTACATGAAGTAATTCAAAGACGTTCGTTCGAGCTGGCCGCCAGGAAGGTCTTCGCGTCTTTTCTTTTTTGGACAATCCTCATCATCGCCGTCGGAGCTCTCTTGTTTCTCGCCTACCCGAGGGTTTGGGTATACCCTGGTAAAATCCTGAATCCGGGTGAACCATTTCAAACCTCGTTCGCAATCAGGAATGATGGTTACCTACCGATATACGAAGTTCATTATTCTTTATCATTGGACAATATCGAGTTTGGACAAGGCAACACCTTGCCGCATGCCTACTCCGGAATAAATGAGACCCTCACACCAAGAATAGCTCGCGGCGAATCCTCCACCATCTCTTTGACACCGTTCATTGATCTATTGAAGCTGAGCTTCGGCATCATTTTGCCCCCAAAGGCCGTAACATCTGCGGAGCTTTCTATACATGTATCGTACCGGTCATATCGTATCCCCTACGTTTTCACGGATCGTATTCGCTTCAAGACGCATATGGGTAGCAGCGGCGAGTACGTTTGGTCCGGGTATCGCAGTCAAAAATGAGATCAGGTTGCAAACTGACCTGCTAAGAGCCGCAACCCCTTGATAATTTGCGTGTTTATGGTTATACTAATTTGTTCAAGGAACAGCAGAGGCCCATTACTGCAAGAATTCACGTCGTAGTGCAATCCGCGGGATGTGTATCTACTGTTTGCCTTTCTTTCGGAGGCTTGCATGAAGGTTCAGGTTGAAAATGTTGACCGCGTGAGAAAAAAGATCGAAGTGATCCTCGATGCGGAGAACGTGCATGAAATAGAGAATGGTATTTACGAAGATCTGAGAAAGCGGGCAAAGATCAAAGGATTTCGGCCCGGGAAGGTTCCTCGCTCAGTTCTTGCTACCTACTACAAAGATGTTATGGATGAGGAACTGAAAAGAAAGATAGCGGAGAATACCATTGCGGCTGCTCTTTCAGAAGCTCAGGTTGACCCGGTAAGCGAGCCTTCGATCAGGTTTTACGAGGAGAAGGACAAGTATGGGTACACCATGGAATGTGAGGTCTCGCCGGACTTCGATCTGCCCGAGTACAGGGGCCTCGAGGTCGAAATAGAGCCGCTAAAGATAAGTCCGGAAGATGTCGATAACAGGTTAGATGCGTTGAAACAGATGCACGCTGAAGTCGCGACGAAAGAGAGCGGCGAGGCCGAAAAGGGAGATTTCGTCATAATAAAATATGAAGGTTTCGTTGACGGCAAACCTCTCAAGGATGCCCGCAGCGATGCCTATCCCCTTGACCTTGGCTCCAGCACATTGTCGCCCGAGTTCGAAAGCGCGATCATCGGCATGAAAGCGGGTGAGGAGAAAGAGATAGAGATAGCTTTCGCGGCCGATTATCCTGACAAGGCCGTGGCATCAAAGAAAGCGCTCTTCAAGGTGCTCCTCAAAGAGGTCAAGCAGAAGAGGTTGCCGGAAATCAACGATGATTTCGCGAAAGACCTTGGTTTTGAAAATATGGAACGATTAAAAGAAGGTATCTCCGGTGAACTCCAGAAGGAAAAAGAAACCGAGAGAAGAAACAAGCTCTCTGAGAAGGTTATGGACCAGTTGCTCGAGCGGGTTGATATCCCGGTGCCGGCACGCCTCTTGGATAAGCGCTTGCAAGCTATGGTACAGGAAGCAAAGGCACGTATGAAAGCAAACAGGCTCAGCCCCGAAGAAGAACAGAATATTGACAACCTCTTGCGCAAGGAGCTTGAGCGGCAGGCGGAGCGGGGGATCAGGGCAGGCATGCTGCTCACCAGGATAGCCAAAGAGGAGCATATAATCGTTGAAGACAGCGAAGTGGAGGCGCGTATTAAAAAGATTGCAGAAGACACAAAGAGAGGCTATGATTATATAAGAGACTTTTACGAAAAACATAATCTGCTCGAGAACCTGAAATCGAGCCTGCTGGAAGAGAAGACGATGGATCTTCTTATAGGGAGTGCGCAGTTGAAGGAGACCCCATGAATCTCGTGCCGATAGTCATTGAGAAAGACGGCAGGGGAGAGCGCGCGTACGACATATACTCGCGGCTCCTTAAAGATCGGATCGTCTTCCTGGGTACGGGCATTGACGACATCGTTGCGAACCTCATTATTGCCCAGCTTCTTTTCCTGGAGTCTGAGGATCCGGCGAAGGATATCTACTTTTACATAAACTCGCCCGGAGGCCTTATTACAAGCGGCCTTGCCATATACGACACCATGCAATACGTCAAATGCCAGGTATCGACCATCTGCATCGGACAGGCAGCGAGCATGGGGGCAGTATTACTCGCCGGCGGAGCCAAAGGAAAACGTTACGCGTTACCCCATGCGCGGGTGCTCATTCATCAGCCTCTCGGGGGTGTCCAGGGACAAGCGACTGACATAGACATCCAGGCGAGAGAGATACTGAGAATGAGGGAAGAGATCAACAGGATTTTTACGAGCCACACGGGCCAACCCATCGAAAAGATCCAGCAGGACACAGAAAGGGACTTTTTCATGACGGCTGCGCAGGCCCTCGATTATAACATCATAGATCAGATTATGGAGAAGAGAACATGACGATGATGAAGAAGACCAATGGAAGGACCATGAAACTTCATTGTTCCTTCTGCGGGAAGAGCCAGGACGAGGTGAAGAAACTAATTGCGGGGCCGATGGTCTACATCTGTGATGAGTGCATCGAGCTTTGCAATGAAATCATCCAGGAAGAAGCAAAGAGGGAGCGGTTCGAATTTATCAAGACGTCGATCCCGAAGCCCCACGAGATACGAAGGATTCTCGATGAATACGTAATCGGCCAGGACTTTGCGAAGAAAGTGCTTTCTGTTGCAGTGTACAACCATTACAAGAGAATCGAGGCGAAGGTCAACTTTGACGATGTAGAGATACAAAAAAGCAATATCCTGATGGTAGGCCCTACCGGCTCCGGAAAGACATTGCTTGCTCAGACTCTTGCCAAGATACTTCATGTGCCTTTCACCATTGCGGATGCAACGACCCTCACCGAGGCAGGTTACGTCGGTGAAGACGTGGAAAACATAATCCTTAACCTGCTCCAGTCGGCGGATTATAACATAGAGAGGGCTGAAAAGGGCATAGTATACATCGATGAAATAGACAAGATATCCAGAAAAACAGACAGTCCTTCCATAACGCGCGACGTGTCGGGCGAGGGTGTGCAACAGGCCTTGCTCAAAATCATAGAGGGTACCATTGCCAACGTGCCGCCAAAAGGCGGAAGGAAACACCCTCAGCAGGATTATATCAAGGTAGACACTACAAACATCCTCTTCATCTGCGGTGGCGCCTTTCACGGTCTGGAGACCATCATCAGCAACAGGATCGGCAAGAAGGGCATCGGTTTTGGTGTCGACGTTGAAGGCGGGAGAGACAAGCAGTACACCGAGCTGATCAAGGACGTTCAGCCGGAAGACCTGCTGAAATACGGCCTTATTCCTGAGTTCATAGGGAGGCTGCCGATCATTGCCACGCTCGAGGAGCTGGATGAAGATATTCTGGTCGAAATTCTCAAGAAACCGAGGAATGCCATTTCCAAACAGTATAAGAAGCTCTTTGAGCTTGAGAACGTCAAGCTTACCTTTACCGAAGGCGCGTTGCGGGGCATTGCCAAGGATGCGATAAAGAAGAAGACCGGCGCCCGCGGGCTGCGCTCGATCATGGAAAAGGTCATGCTCGATGTGATGTATGAGCTTCCTTCCATCTCTAACGTGAAAGAGTGCGTGGTGAGCGAGGAAGTCATTTTGAGCCACGAGAAGCCCATACTCATCTACGAGGAAGAAGCCGAAATCGCCTAGTACCAGCTCTCCTTTAAGCGCATACCGTCGTTGTCGTTGCGTCGCGCTCCTCGACGTACTATAGTACGCCTGCGTCGCGCTCCTCACTGCCGCCCCGGTCTCCACTTAAATTAGAGCTGGTATAGCCGGCTGTCCATGACACAGAGTGCTTCGCTAAAACAAACAAAATGACGATACAGGAGGTTTCGCGTCATGATCGGTTGTCCAATTCCACGTACAAAACGCGATCCGCGCTCCAACCCGGTGAACACCTGCTCGGTTGACTAATCAAGGATTATCGGTTATTTTATTAGGTTATGTTTGAGAAACTGCAGGAACGACTCGACGCCGTATTCAAGAAGGTCAAGGGCTACGGAAAGCTCACGGAGAAGAATATCAGCGACTCCTTGCGCGAGGTGCGTGTTGCGCTCCTCGAAGCAGACGTGAATTACAAGGTCGCCAAGGATTTTCTTGAGAAGGTTAAGGAAAAGGCCCTGGGTGACGACGTGCTGACGAGCATAACCCCTGGGCAAGTCTTTGTGAAGGCTGTGCATGACGAGCTCTGCGAACTTCTGGGCACGACCAACAAACCCCTGGAGATTTCTGGATCACCGCCTGTGCCGGTCATGCTCGCGGGACTACAGGGTTCCGGAAAGACCACAACCGCAGGCAAGCTGGCCCTTTATCTCAGAAAAAAGGGGAGAAGGCCACTCCTTGTGCCGACAGACGTTTACAGACCGGCTGCAATAGATCAGCTTCTGAAGCTGGGCAAACAGCTCGGGATTGAAACCCTCTCTCCCGCGGAGAAGGACCCGGTCCGCATTTGCGAGGAAGCCCGGGCCTATGCCATGAAAAAGGGCTGCGATACGCTGCTCGTTGATACAGCTGGGAGGCTTCACGTCGACGAGGAGATGGTTTTGGAGTTGATTCGGCAGAAGGAGGTCTTGAAGTCCAAAGAGGTGCTTCTCGTCGTGGACGCCATGACAGGACAAGATGCCGTAAGCGTGGCAAAGACCTTCGACGAACGGCTTGGCGTGAGCGGCTTTATTATGACCAAACTGGATGGTGATGCCAGGGGAGGCGCCGCGCTCTCGATAAGGGCGGTCACGGGTAAGCCTATCAAGTTCATCGGTGTCGGGGAAAAACTGGACGCGCTTGAGCTCTTTCATCCGGAGAGGATGGCTTCCCGGATACTTGGTATGGGCGATGTCGTCTCTCTTGTTGAGAAGGCCCAGGAGCTTTTTGATGAAAAAGAGGCAAAAGAGCTTGAAAAGAAGATTCGGAAAGATGAGTTTACTCTAGAGGATTTCAAGGATCAGCTCAAACAGATCAAGAAGCTCGGCAGTATGGAATCTCTCCTTGGCATGATCCCCGGGCTCTCCAAGTTCAAGGGCGCTATAGATTTTTCTGAGGCTGAAAAGGAGATCAAGAAGACCGAAGCTATAATCAGCTCTATGACGCCCCGTGAAAGGCTTTTACCGCACCTTCTCGACGGCTCAAGGCGGGAACGGATCGCGAGAGGGAGTGGAACTCGCGTTCAGGATATCAATGAGCTTCTCAGGCGTTACATGGAAACAAGAAAAATGATAAAGAAGTTTTCAAAGGGCGGCGGACCAAAAGGGCTTCCAAAACAATTCATGTTCAGATAAGGAGGTGGAACTTGGCTGTAAAATTCAGGTTGTCAAGGTATGGGTCGAAAAAGAAACCCTTTTACCGGATCGTGGTGGCGGATGAAAGGTTCCCGAGGGATGGAAGATTCATTGAAAGAGTGGGATCGTATGACACGCTGAAGGATCCGGTTGCGATAGTCCTCAATAAAGAGAGGATCAAGAGATGGTACGAAAAAGGGGTGAGGCCTACCAAAACAGTTGAGGATATATTCAAGAAAGAGGGGATTTTGAGAGAACTAAGACAGTAATCCTTGGAGGTGGGGCCGTGTTGAAGGAACTAATCGAGTACATCGCGAAGGCTTTGGTGGATAATCCCGATCAGGTAAGGGTCTCCGAAATTGAGGGAGAGAAAACATCTGTCATTGAGCTCAATGTCGCCAAGGAGGATCTGGGCAAGGTGATCGGAAAGCAGGGGAGAACTGCGAGGGCTATGAGAACCATCCTGAGCGCAGCCTCCACAAAGGTAAAGAAGAGAGCGGTGCTCGAGATAATAGAGTAATGGGTTACGTTCCTGTCGGGCGGGTGCTTTCCACCCATGGTCTTCGAGGGGAGATCAGGTTTCGATATTACAACGACTCTGAAACGAATTTATGCGGATATGCAGCACTCTTTGCGGATCGTGACGGACAGAAGATTGAATTAAGACCTTTTCGAGTACAACCTCGACGTGGGTATTTCCTGATACAATTTGCGGAGGTCGAGACACCCGAGGCAGCCTCCTTTCTTGTTGGCAGGGAACTCTTTGTGAGAGAAGAGGACCTCCCCAGGCTGAATGATGGCGAGTACTACGATTATCAGCTCATCGGTCTCAAGGTGATCAATGAGCATGATGAGCCTGTGGGTCAGGTGACGGAGGTTATGCATACGAAGGCACATGACGTCATAGTCATTGAGGGTGAAAGAGAGATGCTTGTTCCCATGCAGGAAGAGTTCATTCTGGGCATCGACGTGAATGGAGCCTCCATCAGGATCGCGGAAGGTGCTTTGATTGAATGATTTTCACTCTCCTCACCTTATTCCCGTCCATATTCGAATCGCCGCTGAACGAAAGTCTCGTCAAAAAGGCTAGAGACAGGGGCCTTCTCAGCTTCAATATCGTTAACATAAGAGATTTTGCCGAAGACATCCACAGGACGTGTGACGACGCTCCTTATGGTGGTGGCGCAGGCATGGTAATGAAGGTGGAGCCTATCTACCGGGCCATGGATTATGTGAATGCTCATTTCGGGAGACCCCGCTATATCCTCCTTACCCCCCACGGCAGGACGTTTGATCAGGGGACTGCGGCCAGACTTTCCGGCCTGCCGCACCTTGGACTTGTCTGCGGCCGATACGAGGGTGTCGATGAGAGAGTGCATTCTCTCGTAGATGATGAGCTATCGTTGGGTGATTATGTGTTGTCCGGAGGGGAGGCAGCAGCCCTCGTCGTCATCGACGCCATAGCGAGGCTCGTGCCCGGCGTGATCGGCAATGAGACCTCTTCCATCGACGAAAGCTTTAAGGAGCCGCTTCTCGAATATCCTCAATACACGAGACCTCAGAGCTTTATGGGGATGGAGGTGCCGGGCGTTTTGCTGTCAGGCAATCATGAAGAGATAAGGCGTTGGCGACGAAAAGAGTCGATCCGGCGCACGATACTGAGGCGGCCCGATCTTCTCGATACTTTTGAACCGGGAGATGAAGACAGGCGTTTGATACGGGAGATTATGGAGGAGCTGGCTGAGTAGCGCGGCGGAGTGGTGCCTCCGCTGCGCGGCGTTACGTGTTACAGGTTACAAGTTAAGAGGGCGCTTGTAGCGCCCGTTACGGGCTGCACATTGCAGGCAAGAGCTGCTACGAGGCGATGACGCAGAACCAAGCGTCCCCCTTGCCGCTAACGGTTCCTGATTCTAACCGGTAACAGGCAATGTCCTGTAACTTGTAACGTGTAACTCGTAACTCGTAACGGTCTTAACCATGGGTTCTGTCTATCTTGCCATCATTCATTACCCCGTTCTGGACAAACGGGGGGATACTGTCGCGACGAGTCTGACAAATCTCGAGCTGCACGATGTGGCGAGAAGTTGTATGACTTTTGGTGTGGAGTTGTGCTATATTGTTACTCCTTTACGAAGGCAGGCCTCGATAGCGGAAAGGCTCATAGAGCATTGGGAATCCGGCTATGGTGCCCGCTACAACCCTGACAGGGCCCAGGCTCTGACAAAAATCAGGATTGTCGGGGACATCGAGGAAATGATGAGGGGAATCAGGGCAGTGGGCAGTCCGGTTGTCATTGGTACGTCGTCGAAGCAGGGTTCTGAGACAGTTAATTACGAAGAGCTGAGAGCGTGGATCCAGAAAGACGACAGACCTTTTCTTTTACTTTTCGGCACGGGCTGGGGACTGCCGCCTGCAGTGACTGAGCAATGTGAGAGGATGCTTATGCCTATCCGGGGCAAAGGCGAATACAATCATTTGTCGCTCAGGGTGGCCATAGGCATTATTCTGGACAGACTATTGGGAGAAACAGGAGGGGACCATGAACGAGATGATCGACCTACTTGAAAAGGAGCACATGAGACTCGACCTCCCCAAGGTCGACGTGGGCGATACAGTCAGAGTACATACGAAGATCCATGAAGGGGACAAAGAAAGAATCCAGGTTTTCGAAGGGGTAGTCATAGGGCAGCGAGGCGGAAACACGAGAGCTACGTTTACTGTCCGGAAGGTCTCATACGGGATTGGCGTTGAAAAAACCTTTCCTGTGCACTCGCCTCTGATCGAGACGATTGAACTCTTGAGCAAGGCAAAGGTGAGAAGGGCCAAGCTCTACTATCTGAGAAATTTGAAAGGAAAGGCGGCAAAACTCAAAGAGAAAAGGACCTGATGAACTGCCTGCTCAGCGGCATTGTGGCTGGCATTGATGAGGCAGGACGCGGGCCGCTAGCCGGTCCAGTCGTATCGTCGTGCGTTGCGTGGCAGGGTCTGCCCGCGGAAAGAGCATCGGTGAACGACTCGAAGCTGCTCACTGAGCAGCAGAGAAAGAACCTCTTTGAATGGATTCAGGCAAACGCCCATAAAATAGGTATCGGATCGGCCACCCCGCGGGAAATTGAAAAGCTCAATATCCACAAAGCGACGCTCCTATCGATGAAGCGCGCCATCAAAGCCATCGGCATTCCCGTAAGTCTTATCCTTGTTGACGGCCTGTTTGCCGTCCCCTCCTACCCCAGATGCAGAACCCTGGTTAAAGGCGATAGGAAGTGTTTTTTCATAGCGTGCGCCTCCATTATTTCGAAAGTTGTCAGGGATGATTTAATGGAGCGGTACGATAAACTCTATCCCCAGTACCTCTTCAGGAAGAATAAAGGTTACGGCACCGAAGAGCATCTTGAGGCCATTCGCACCTATGGGTTCTCGCCGATCCATCGCAGAACCTTCAGGGGCGTGAAAGAGGTAGTTGATGCAGATATGGCAGACGGCAGGCTGCTGTGATGAATAAGAGGCAAGAGGGACTTCGAGGTGAGGAAACCGCAATTCGAGCCTTGAAAAAGCGTGGATATAAGATCCTTGAAAGAAACTACAATACCAGGCTCGGGGAGATAGATGTCATTGCTGAAGAAGGCGGATGCCTCGTTTTTGTCGAGGTGAAAAAGAGGAATACGGGCCAGTTCGGTGACGCGCTCTCGGCGATTACCAGAACAAAGCAGCAGCACATGGTGAAGTCCGCGCTCTGGTATATGAAGAAACATAAGTGTTTCGATAGGCGGGTCCGGTTTGACGCGGTGGGCCTGGACGGAGAGCAGGTTAAGGTCGTAAAAAGTGCTTTCATGGTGGAAGATGACAGAAGATAAGATAAGAAAATTGCTCAAGGGGATCACGCGCGGAACCGTCACCATAGAAGATGCCATTGAGGAACTCAAAGAGTTGCCGTTCCAGGACTTAGTGCACACGAAGATAGACCATCATCGGAAGCTGCGGAAGGGAATGGAGGAAGTCCTCTTCGGCCAGGGCAAGAGCCTCGATCACATGGCTGAGACTATCCGCTCCATGAGAAAAAAGGAGTCTGACATACTGGTCACGAGGATAGGAAGAGACGTAGGATTGAAGCTTAAGAAGCTTTTCCCCGAAGGCGAGTACGCTGAGCCCGGTAAATGTTTTGTTATTAAGAAAGACCAGTCTGTTAAAGGGAAAGGCATGATCCTGATCATATCAGCAGGCACGAGCGACATTCCTGTGGCGGAAGAGGCATATGCCACGTGCAAATTCTTTGGTAACCAAACCGAGAAGCTCTACGATGTTGGGGTAGCAGGTATTCACCGGCTGTTTCAGAACATGCCACTTCTGCGCAAGGCCCGGGTAGTCATTGTTGCTGCGGGGATGGAAGGGGCTCTTCCTTCGATCGTCGCAGGTATCGTGGGAGCCCCGGTGATAGGCATCCCCACAAGCGTAGGTTACGGGGCCAGTTTCGGCGGCGCATCAGCGCTCCTCACCATGCTCAACTCCTGTTCGACCGTGGCCACATTCAATATCGATAACGGGTTCGGTGCGGCTTACTTTGCAACGTTAATCAACCGGCTATGAGTCTCCTTTACATAGATCCTGTATTTGGGATAAGCGGTGACATGACCATCAGCGCATTTCTCGATGCCGGGTGTCCGCTTGCCGTGCTGACTGAACTCCTTGAGCAGCTTCCCGTTTCGCTGCCGTCCCTCGTGCCCGAAAAAAAGAAGCACGGTGTCGTCGAGGGGACCTGCCTCAAAATAGGTGAGAGTGACGTGCATCTCTCCATCAAGCAGATGGAGGAGATGATACGGTCTTTGAAAGTCGAGGACAGAGTGAAACAGGATGCCCTCGGCATCCTCGATATAATCGTCAAAGCAGAGGCGAGAGTCCACGGCGTGGAGCCCGAGAAGGTACACTTCCACGAACTCGCACATGTTGATACCCTGATAGACCTTCTCTGTACGGCAAAGGCTATATCTTACTTTGGCATTGACGAGGTCTATTGCGGCCCCATTCCTCAAGGGCGGGGCTTTGTGCGGACTTCACACGGTTTGTTGCCCAATCCGCCCCCGGTCACCGTTGAAATCCTTTCCGGCTTGCCACTCGTTTTCTATCAACAGGAATTGGAGCTGACGACTCCCACCGGGGCCGCCATCCTCAAATACTACGTAAAGAATCCTTCTGCACGGCCGCCTTTCTCGCTTCGGAAAAGCGGTGTCGGTTTTGGCACCTACCAGACAGATACCCCGAACGTGGTTAGGATCTTCATCGGAGACGCAGACCGTCCTGAACCTCATGAGGAGGTCTGGGTCATCGAGACGGACGTGGACGATGCCGAGATCGAATACATGGGCGCAGTGGCGGAAAAGATAAGGATGGCGGGCGCTCTCGACGTACTCTATTATCCGGTCCACATGAAAAAGGGCAGAGTTGGCCTGAGACTCGCGGTCATCACCAGTGCAGCATGCCTGGAGGCGGTGATCGACAGCGTCCTCGCCGAGACGACAACGTTTGGTTTGCGCTTGCGCAGGGAGTTACGCCGTACCTTGCAGCGGAAGGAGACTCTTCATGAAACATCGTTCGGGACTGTGAGGGTCAAAGAAGGTTACGATCAGAAGGGCGATCTTATCAAGACGCACATTGAATTCGAGGATGTGAAGAGGATCGCCGACGAAAAGGGAGTGCCTTACCGAGTGATACTCGAATCACTTAAGAAAGAACTTTAATTCTCTGAATGTCCCGGGCTTAATCCGCCTGTCTATCTTCCGCAGAATATCCTCTTTCATGTAGCGTAATTGAGCGAGCCAAATCGGGTCATCGACTTCCACGTACAATGTGCCTCCGTGCAGTCTCGAGGGCCGACAATGGTTTGCCATAGTCGGTCCGGCGACCTCACCCCAGACAGAGAATATCTTGTAGGCATCGATATCTGATGTGAGCTTGTGCTCCTTCAGCACCGATTGGAGAACCTGCTTGAGGGAAAAGAAAGACATGCTGCCTCTCTATTTCTCTATTCTCGGAAAAACCGGCGGGACTTTTTCTATGGTAGAGAGCCCTTGAGCATCGTAGTAGAAACCGCGCTCTCGATCCATGGAAGTCGTTCCTATCGGCGTCCCGATCCCTATGGCTTTCCATATTTCCTGAGTTTTCTGAGGCATGAAGGGGTGGAGGAGAAGCGTGGCTATTCTGACACCGTTCCAGAGGTTATAAAGCACGGTAGGTAGTCTCGCCCTGTTATCCTTCGCAAGCCTCCACGGCGCCTCAGTATCCACATACTTGTTAAGGAGTGAGACAATATCGAAGGCGCATCCCAGGGCCTTATGAAAGCCGAAATTCTCCATGCCATTTTCATATTCGGCGACAAGGTTCTCTGCTTGGCCGATGAGATGTTCGTCCGTACCTCCTGTCTTCCCGGCTTGCTCCAGTACGCCATTGGAAAACTTCGTGATCATGGTGACACTTCGGGACACAAGATTTCCGAAATCGTTTGCAAGGTCCCCGTTGATTCTGTGGACTATGGCCTCCCGGGAAAAATCTCCATCGAGACCGAAAGGGACCTCCCTGAAGAGAAAAAACCTGAATTGGTCTACCCCATAGGTAGAGGCTATCTCGGACGGGGAGACGACATTGCCCAGGGACTTTGACATTTTCTGACCGTCCACCGTCCACCAGCCGTGCGCAAAAATTCTCTTGGGAAGTTCCATACCGAGCGACATAAGAAAGGACGGCCAGTAGACAGCATGGAACCTGAGGATGTCCTTGCCGATCAGGTGGGCGTCACAAGGCCAGAAGTTGCCCATCAGCTGCTCGTCTTCCAGATAGCCGATGCCTGTCAGGTAGTTGAGCAGCGCATCAAACCAGACGTAGATCACATGCCGGGAGTTGCCTGGCACAGGCACGCCCCAGGTGAAGCTGGTCCTGCTTATAGAGAGGTCACGAAGACCGCCCTTGACGAAACTCAGCACCTCGTTGTAGCGCACCTCCGGCAGCACAAAGTCTTTGTGCTCCTCCAGGTAACGAAGGAGCGGCCCCGTGTATTTTGACATTCTGAAGAAGTAGGTCTCCTCCTTCAGCCTTTCCAGCAAGCGGCCGCAGTCCGGGCACTTACCTTCCTGCTGCTGCAGCTCGGTGAAATAACTCTCACAGGGGACGCAATACCAATCCTCATATTCTCCGAGGTATATATCCCCTTTTTCCTGAATTTTCTGGAAGAAATACTGAACGACTCTTTTGTGCCGCTCTTCCGTGGTCCTGACAAAGCCGGTATTTGAAATGTTGAGCATTTGCCAGAGATCGGTGAAGGTGTGGACCATCGCGTCTGCCAATTCCTTTGGATGGACCTGCTTCTCAACGGCTGTCTTCTCCGCCTTTTGGCCGTGTTCATCCACACCGGTCAGAAAAAAGACCTCGTACCCCTGAAGCCGCTTGTATCGGGCCATTATGTCGGCAGCTACGGTAGTGTATGCATGGCCGATGTGGGGGACATCGTTGATGTAGTAAATCGGCGTTGTGATGTAGTAATGCTTTCCCAACTATGTGCCTTTAGGTCTGCCCGCTCTGACCTTGCGTAATGTCCTTTACCGCTACCGTTACCTCTTTCCCTTCATCGATCAGAACGGTCACCGTAGCGTTAAGCGCATTGTGCTTGAGGACTTTCCCTTCACCCTGGGGGGTCTTAACACGCTTCCCCACCTTTGGAAAGTTTTTCTTCAGTTGGAGATACATATCATGCTCGTAGGAGAGGCAGCACATGAGTCTCCCGCATACTCCTGAAATCTTAGCTGGATTGAGCGCCAGGCTCTGCTCTTTCATCATCTTGATAGAGACTATAGAGAAGTTGTTCAGGAATCTCTTGCAGCAAACGACATTCCCGCAATTCCCGAGCCCTCCTATGATTTTTGCCTCATCCCTGACACCTACCTGCCTCATCTCTATTCTTACTTTGAATTCCTTTGCAAGATCTTTGACAAGGTCTCTGAAATCGACCCGGTTCTCGGCGAAAAAGTAGAACAAGAGCTTAGACCCGCCGAAGTTGTACTCCGCTCGGAGCAGCTTCATGGGCAGGTTCATTTCTTCTATTTTCTGTCGGCAGACGGAAAAAGCGTGCACCTCCTTTTCTCTGAGGGCTGCATAGGCCGACAACTCTTCGGGTGTAGCCTTTCGAAGTATCTTCTTGAGCCCCTCTTTTGTGGTGTCCGTAGGCTCTGTTGCAACAACGCCGAGGGTCTCGCCTCTGTCCAGCTCGCACACAATCTGATCCCCCACGCTGATCCCGTCAGGCGCCTCCATTTCCAGCACCCCTGTCAGTCTGTCAAATTTTACGTAGCAGCTTTTCATAATCATCTCATGACTGAAATAGCTAGCTGTTCAAACATGAGCCAGCGGTTAATGTTGTATCGAAGGCTTTTCAAAGCTTCCTGTATCCTCTGTGTGGAGCGTTCGATCCAGGCCCCATCCCAGGTACTTGTCTCAAGTAACTCTTTAAGATCGCTGTTTACCAGGGCCTGCGTATCACCTACCTGAGTGATTACCCAAAGATCCCTGAACAACGACAGCAAGAAGTAAAGATAGAAGCGCAGTCCCTTCTCGTGGTCGGTGATGATTTCCGAGAGTCCGGTGGCAGTCACGAAACCCTTCCTTTTCCCTATGACAAGCTCTGCGAGCCGTTTCCTCACGGCAAAGTTCTCTTCATCCATCCAGAAGAAAGCGGAGCTCATACTGCCCCAGCTGAGAGAGGCCACCAACTCTGCTTTTCTATCAGGGAGCTGGACCGACTTCACCAGGTGAGACTTCATCTCCTCCGTAGGAATAGGGCCGAATCCGATGTGCATGCACCTTGATCGAATTGTCAATGGCACGTCCTTTTCCGCGGATGTAATGAGAAAAAAGAGATTCTGAGGAGGAGGTTCTTCGAGAGTCTTGAGAAGTGCGTTTGCGGCCTCATGGGTCATCTGCTCGGCCCCGTCTATCAGTACAACGCGCAGAGGAGCTTGATAGGGCGGTTCGTAGACTTCTTTCCTCACAGTGCGAAGTTCATCTATACCTATGGAGGTCTCGGTCCTTAAAATTCGAAGGTCAGGGTGCGTATTCCGGGTCACATTCTGGCACGTGCGGCAAACGCCGCAACCTGTTCCCTTCTCGCAGAAAAGGTACTTAATGACCTCCACTGCCATCGTACATTTGCCTACACCCAGCGGGCCCGAAAAAAGGAGTGCGTGTGGCAGCCTATCCTTCTTGAGGATGGAAGAGAGAAGACTTCTGGGTCTGGCGTGCCCGACTACACCCTTAAATTCCATGGCTTTCGAGAAGGCCCTCCACTTTCTTCCGAATCGTGCGGTGTGCTCCTTCAACATCCAGATTCGGATCGATTACAAAAAAACGTTTGCTGTCCTCTTCGGAGAGCTTGAGATAGGCTTCCCGTATCTTTTGGTGGAAAGAAGAACTTTCTCTTTCAAACCTGTCCATCTGCTGATTCTCCGCTCTCTTCCGCTTGAAAGCAAGATCAACGTCGCAATCCAGAAGAATGGTGAGGTTTGGCCTTACGCCCTTGGTGACAAGTCTGTTGAACGTTTCAATGATGCCCAGATCTATGGAGCGTCCGTAGCCCTGATAGGCATACGTTGCGTCAACAAACCTGTCGCAAAGCACAATCTTCCCTTCGGCCAGTGCCGGCGAAATAACCTCCTCCATATGCTGGGCTCTGACGGCCATAAAAACGAGCAGCTCCGCGAGAGGAAAAACACGCAATTCTTTCCGAAGGAGCACGTCCCGCAAGGCCTCTCCGAGCCCTGTTCCGCCCGGTTCACGAGTCTTGATTACGTCGTATCCCTTTTTCTTCAGATACGTGTGCAGCAGCTCTGCCTGAGTTGTCTTTCCACTTCCCTCTATGCCTTCAAACGTGATCAGCATACCCTGGCCTATCTGGAAACTCTCGTTATGTACTGACCGGTCCTCGTGTCTATTTTGACAACCTCACCCTCTTCAAGAAATAAAGGAACTTGAAGCGTATATCCGGATTCCAGCATTGCCGGCTTGGTAGCATTCTGCGCCGTATCTCCCTTGATGCCAGGTTCTGTCTTCACGACCTTTAAGTCGACGAAGTTTGGAAGCTCCACCCCTATTGCCTTTCCTTTGTAAAATGAGAGTGCTATAACCATGCCGTCCTTGAGATAGTTGATGGCATCGCCGAGATTCGTCTCCGGAACAAAGGTCTGATCGTAGGTAGTAGTATCCATGAAATGGTATTGGTCCCCTTCCTTGTACATGTACTGCATTTCACGTTGTTCCACATCGGGTACCTCGGCCTTGTCACCGGATCTGAATGTCCTGTCGAGTACGTTCCCGGTAACGAGACTCTTGATGCGCGTTTTGACGAACGCGCCACCTTTTCCGGGCTTCACATGCTGGAACTCCACAATCACAAAGGGTTCATTATCAATCAGGATCTTAAGCCCCTTTCTAAATTCCGCCGTGGAAACAATCATCACTACCTCCCTCAGATTTGGAGCAAATCCTTGCGCAGATGCGTGAGCACCTCGCCACCATTATCTGTTACGAGCACCATATCCTCCATGCGAATGCCACCTAACTCGGGTATATAGATGCCAGGCTCAATAGTAATCACCATATTCTCTTCGAGTAAGGCTTCTGCCTTGACTGTAATAGCCGGAGCCTCGTGCACTGCTATACCTACCCCATGGCCGGTGCCGTGGCGAAAGAACTCCCCGTAGCCATGTTCTTCAACCACTCCGCGCACCAGGGTATCGAGATCAACCACCGGCAAGCCTGCCCTCACCGCTTTTATCCCGGTCTTTCTGGCCTCGTCCACCACGCCGAAAATGTCTCGCAGTTTCTGGTCTGCCTCGCCGAGGACGATTGTGCAGGTCTCATCGCTTGTGTAACCGCCGGCCTGACACCCAAAATCTATGATGACCGTCTCTCCCTCCTTAAGGGCTTTGTCCGTAGGCTTTGCATGAGGCAGAGCCGCCCTAGCACCCGAAGCCACAATCGTCTCAAACGAAGGACCATCCGCCCCGAGGCTTTTCATAAGGTAGTCCAGCTCAGTGGCTATCTGTTTCTCCGTTGTGCCTGGTGCTATTTTTGCCAACACGTGGGTGAACGCATCTGTAGCTAGCTGGATGGCCCGGCGGATAGCAAGGATTTCTTCAGGTTCTTTCTGTTTTCTTATTGCTTCAATCTCTGTTCCTGTGGCTACGAATTCCACATTCGGTGCCGTTTCGCACCATGCTTGATAGGCCTGGTACGTTGTGTTGTAACTGTCAAAACCCAACCTTCTGATACCGTACCGTTCACAGAGATCCGCCAGGTGGTTTTCCTTTCCCCTGGTTTCAACAATGGTGATACCCTTTGTCACTTCTGCCGCGTAGGTGAGGTACCTGAAGTCCGTGAGAAGCACGATATCGCCTCTTGTCACGAGAAGGCTTCCTTCAGAGCCCCTGAACCCGGTCAAGTAGAAGATATTGTCCATACCTCTGATGATAATCGCGTCCACGTCCATCTTCTTCAGTACATGGAGGACGCGGTCAATTCGTTTCTCGTTCATCTCTTTGCTCTTCCAGCCTCTTGAGTATTTGGGTGAGGAGCCGAAGCCGTTTCCGGTCCGGAGTATCCTGTTCGAGAAGGGACACTCTTCCCTTATACAGGGTGTTTGCCTTGTCTCTGGAAAGGAGCCTCTCGTAGACTTCCTTAGCCTTGTCGAGGTGACCTTGTCGGATGTAGATTTCCGCAAGGGTGGAGGTTAAGATTTTTAGTTTCTCCATAGGTGATAGTTAACGGGTTTGGACCTCAAAAAAATGGTAGTAAACGCCAGCGGAGGCACCTTGCCGTGAAGTAGTATAGCACAAAAAATATTGACTATATAGGGGACGCGGTATATAAAAACCATACCGAAAGAAAAAAGGGGTGTACTATGTTCCAGAAAATTCTTGTTCCGCTGGATTTCTCAGAGTATACGGACGAGATTATGAACGTTGCTGCGCAAATAGCGCAAAAATTCGGTTCGACGATTCATCTGCTCCATGTGATTCCGAATATGGACTACTTCACCCCCTATGAATCATTTCTGTCAGCGGGAAGCCTGATTAACATCCAGAGAGAGATCGAGCGTGAGGTGGGAAAGGACATGGAGGCAGTGGCTAAAAAAATAAAGGATATTACTGTTACAAAGGCAATACACACCGGAATAGCCGTCCTGGAAATCGTAGATTACGTGCGGGCAGAAAAGATCGACCTCGTGGTGATGGGTACTCACGGCAGAGGCGGACTCGAACATATCCTGATCGGGAGTGTTGCTGAGAAGGTGGTGCGGAAATCGCCGTGTCCGGTTCTCACCATCCGACCTGCGGCAAAACAGTTGTAAGTACAGGGTCAAGGGTCATGGGGCAAGGGTCACGAATGACCAAAGTACAAACGGCCGATTTGTGGCAGCTTTTCTGGCGCGAATAGAACTTAATCCAATAGCTATTGATTGCACGACCAAAGCAGATCAGAATCTTGATGCCCTACCTTGACCCATGCCCCGTGACCCTTGACCCTCTGGCGGCCAAGCCGTCAGATATAATACATCAGATGTTTATCTATAACGCGCTCGATACCCTTTCGTTGAGCCTGTTTGCAAAGATCCTGCAGGGTGACTGAGTCGAAGTATTCCATGAGTCTCCCCGATGCCTCTTGCCAGACGTCTCTGGCCACACAATGTACAGCTCTATCGCAACTTTTCTTGGCAGTCTTGTCGTGGCTCAGACAGAACACGAGATCCAAGGTACCCTCGGTGGCCCTGATAATATCACCGATCTTTATTTCCTCAGGGGTCCGAGCGAGGTAATACCCTCCTGACGGCCCCCTTATGCTTTTGACAATGCCAGCCCTTTTCAGCTTCTGGAAAATCTGCTCGATGTATCTCGGAGAAATGCCCTGCCTGGCGGAGATATCCTTAACCTGGGTAGAAAGACCCCCTGAATGATAGGCAATGTCGAAAAGAGCCCGTAAGCCATACCTGCTTTGAGTCGATATCTTCATGGTGCAATAGAATACATTGCACCACTATTTCTGTCAAGAATAGAGGACGTACTTATCCCGCTTGAGCAAGATACTCAGCGAGCTCCCGAACATTTCTCGTGTGTAAGAGCTCGATCCCAGTCGATTTGTCCAGACCTCTGGGGCAAAGCACTTTCTTGATCTTGAGCCTCTCACACTCTCTCACTCGCAGCTCCATATTCACTACCCTTCTCACTTCTCCCGTCAGGCCGACCTCTCCGAAAAATGCAGCATCCTGCCAGCTCAGGTTCTTATAGCTTGAAAGAATGGCTGCTGCGACTGCCAGGTCGATGCCGGGCTCGTTTACCTTTATCCCGCCCGTTACGTTCACATACACGTCTCGATCGGAGAACGGGAGACCGAGGGTTTTTTCCATCACCGCTACGAGGATGAATAACCTGTTTACATCGTAGCCGACTGAGAGTTTTTTTGGGATAGGGAAGACTGTTTTTGGGGTCAGGGCTTGAACTTCGATAAGTAAGGGCCTTGAGCCGGTGATGTAAGGAAAAAGAGTCGTGCCCGAGCTTGCTCCTTCCCTTTCTGACATGAAGAAGAGGGAAGGCTCAGCGCTTACCAAGCCCTCTCGAGTCATCTGGAAAAGACCTATCTCGTCAACCGGGCCGTACCTGTTCTTTATCGCGCGGAGCATTCTGTAAGGGAGCATTTTATCACCCTCGAAGTAAAGGACAGTATCGACCATGTGCTCAAGTATCTTGGGGCCTGCGATCGCTCCCTCTTTGGTGACATGACCCACAAAGATGTGGGTTGCCTCCCTGCTCTTCAATTCTCTGATAAGCCTGGAAGAGACGTCCCGTATCTGGCTCATGCTCCCCGGCAGGAATGGCAGCTTTGCATTGTAAATAGACTGGATCGAGTCGATGATAACGAGAGCGTATGCCTTTTCCTGGACCGCATCCATAATATCGCCGAGGCTGCTTGTAACCAGTATTGAAAAGGGTCCGGAGAGGCCCAGCCTTTTTTTTCTACCCGCCAGTTGCCTGAGTGACTCCTCGCCTGACACGTAGAGCACTTCAAAACCCTTCTCGACCATACGCGCGGCGATCTCGAAACACAAGGTGGTCTTTCCGATTCCGGGGTCACCGCCGAGCAGTATGGATGAGCCTTTGGTAAGGCCGCCTCCCAAAACCCGATCCATTTCTTCCATTTCCAGAAGCAAACGTTCCTCTTCGACTTCCTCATCGCGGATGGTAACGGCGAACTTCCTGTCTTGCCTTTTTTCACCTTCCTGCTCCAGCTTTATTTCCCTGATTGTGTCCCAGGCGGCGCACCTCGGACATTTTCCCATCCACTTGAATGTCTCGTAGCCGCACGCCTCGCAAATGAAGGTCTGTTTGATCTTAGCCATATTCCTCCTCGCCCAGGTGCATCTTCATGAATGAGGCAGCGTACCGCATGGTCCTGGCCAGCCATTCTTTAGTGACCGGGAATTCCCTGGGTGCGACCTCCAGCGTGACCATTTCATCGTACCCGACCCTCCGCATGGTGTTGAGAAGCTGCGCGATCGGTAATGCTCCGGTTCCGAGGAACAGGTGGCTCTCTGCGGCCGTCGCATCGCTCAGGTGAACGTTTTTGAGCCGTGCTGTTTTGTGAAAGCTAAGAAACGATACTACAGCGTCGCGGTCGAAGGTCGCAACGTGGGTTGTGTCAAACGTAAAGTAGAGGTTTCTTTTGATGCCGAACTCCAGGAGGTCCTTGTAATCGTTCAGTAGATAAGGGGCCAGCTTCAGCCGCTTTCCGATGAGGGGCATGTTTTCTATGGCCAACAGCACATTCTCACAGTTAAGCTCTTTTTGAAAATCGTGTATCTTTCTGAACCATCGGTAGAACCTTATTTCGTGATGAAACCATGAAGGCGGATGAAAGTTGACGAGACCTATTCCAAGCTCTCTGGCTGTCCGGACGCTACGGGTCAAGGCTTCCACATGGGCTCCCCACGTCGCCAGCCTGGTATAAGGCGCATGCAT
This sequence comes from Syntrophorhabdales bacterium, assembly GCA_035315185.1. GTDB lineage: Bacteria > Desulfobacterota > Syntrophorhabdia > Syntrophorhabdales > WCHB1-27 > JADGQN01. Next base: position 47,199 of record DATFYE010000063.1, read on the forward strand.
AGAATAAGCTGGCAGGATGTCCAAAGCTTCCACGAGAGTGTCCATGAAGCGAGGTTCATCGAGCGACCTGTTTATGACAAGATCGCAGCCATCAAAGCCTGCCTCCTTGGCGAGCCGAAAGACCTCTTTAAGAGGATACTGGTAAAGAGTTCCGCTCGAGAAAAGAATCTTCATACAATGGTGATCTGTTCATCTCTGTTCGTCAGTATCCGGTAGCCGGCAGGTTCCAGAAGCACGGTGTTCTCAATGCCGCACGCACCTTTTTTGGGAAAGACCATTTTTGGCTCAATCGCGAAGGTCATACCAGGTTCCAGGGGATAGTCATGGGTCTTTGCAATGAAGGGAAGCTCAGCAAGTTCCAAGCCGATGCCGTGCGCAAGAAAGTTTACCTTGTGAAGGCCGTAGCCGAGATAGTTCTCACCGAATCCCGCATCTTCCGCAAGCTGCTTTGAATACTTGAACAGGTCTGCTGTGCGCATGCCCTCCAGAGCCCTGTCCAGGACCCTGTACTGGATATCCCGGCAGACATTGTAGGCCTTCACAAAGGGCTCCGGCATATGACCGATGGCGTACATTCGTGTCTGGTCCACGTGGTAACCGTGGTAACAGATGCCGAAGTCAACGAGGATAGGCTCGCCCCGCTTCATCTTCTTCATACTTGCTCCCACAGGAAAAGCAGGAGAGAGACCCAGCCCTCCCATGGGAGAGTCGGACTGGCTCACAATGCTGCCCGTACGGCCGCTGAGGATGTGCCACGTATACGCCTCGTAGTTGAGCGACCTGACCCTGAGTAGTCCTTCGTGGCCGAGGGCCTTCGCAAGATTCTCCAGCATCCCTCCCAGCTCTATTTCGCGCAAGCCTTCCCTGAGGAAGTTTGGTACTGCATCATAGACCTGGTTACTAATGGCAGATGCACGCTCCAGGATGCTGATCTCGAAAGGTGATTTGTACTGTCGCAAGTGCTGAGTCAGCGGGGAGACATCGACGATTGTTACGTCGCCGAGGATCTCCCTGAACTTCATGGCCATTGCATACGGAATCACGTCGAGCTGCATCCCCACCCGTTTCAGGGGACCAAGGAAGGGCTTGATATCTTTGAAGGTCTTGATAGGAACGATCTCCTCTAAGGGAGACTCGCGTCGAGCCCTCTGCAACTCGCGTCGCACAAAGAGGATTGGTTTTCCCTCGGGGCGCACGTAGAGAAAGGCATCCTGCATTGTCCCCGATAGGTAGAAATAGTCAATCTTGTAATGGAAAAAGGCCCCGTCGAGCGAGGCCTTTTCCACCAGAGGTTTCAGCCGCTCCAGCCTCGACTGGATCTCGGCTTTGGGCGTGTGGCGTATCCGGTGCTTCATCCTGCCTTATTTGTCCTTACTTGTCCTTCCAGACCGCTTTCCTTTTCTGCATGAAAGCGGTTATACCTTCTTTGGCATCCTCTGCCTTCATGCATCCCTCGAGGTAGAGTACTTCTGCGGAACGGAGGCTATCGGGGAAATTGACACCGAGGCTCGCTCTGATGGCACGCTTGCTCCAGATCAGTATCGGCCGGCTCTTGTTGAGTATGTCGGCAAGAAATTTGTCCACATCCTCTCTGAAGGTCGCTACGGGAAAGACCGCGTTGACCAGCCCTATTTCCTTGGCCTCCTGTGCGCCGATCATCTTCCCGGTAAAGAGCAGCTCGTAAGTCTTCTTGAGACCGACGATCTTGTTGAACCAGGCAGCGGCGACCGGTGGAAAGACCCCGACGGCGATCTCCGGCTGGCCGAGCCGCGATCTGTCTGAGGCCAGCACGATGTCACAGAAACTTGTGAGCTCACAGCCACCGCCCAACGAGACGCCGTTTACCAGCCCGACGATAGGGATATCGATCTCATACATGAGCCTGAACATTTGATGGAAAGTCTTGATCATCTCTTCCACCTTGTCTTCGGTGTGATCCGCTACGTCGACGCCGCTGGAAAAGGCTTTCTCTCCTGCGTGGTCAAAGACGAGGAGCTTAACGGTCTGATCCTTTCCCACGTCAACGAGCGCCTCGTTGATCTCCTTCAGCATGGGGATCGTGATCCAGTTAAGCGGTGGTACGTTAAGTGTGATACGGGCAACTTTCTCTTTCTTTTCGTAATTGATCAGTTGGTAAGCCATATCATCCCTCCTTTAAGTTATACCGATTCGCCTTCAAGTGTATACCTTCGTTGTCGCTGCGTCGCTCTCCTCGACGTACTTCTGAGTACGCCTGCGTCGGCTCCTCGCTGTCGCCTCGGTCTCCAACCTGAATGCAAATCGGTATTAGAGGCTATCAGCTTTTCAGCGACCAATAGGCGTGTTACTCTCATTTACCACATTTTCTCTCGCAAAGCTACAACAGCGTTGCATCGGGCTGAAGCCTTCCGTGAGGAAGTTTTGCTGTTTACTTGGTGAAGGTCGACAGTTCCTTGCCGGCTGCAGCGATAGGTTTATGTTCGTGGTGATGTGACAGGCCGGGGCCGCGAGGCCCCAGCCTGTTCTGTTATAGAGGATGTTAGGCTGCTTTCGCTATCCTGCAGAGTAAGGCCTTCATTTCCGTATAGCCTGTCACGGGGTCGCGCGGTTCGAGTTCGGTCAACATGTTTGCATTTGCCTTTGCCCACCCGTGGGGGATGCTCAATACGCCGCGAACCAGCGCCTCCGTAGTCTTCGCCTTCATGGCAATCTTACCCTTCGTGGTCTCTATACTCATCATATCACCGTCGGCAACGCCGTACTTGGCCGCTGTCTCCGGATGAATCTCCGCGAGAGGCTCAGGCGCGGTGTTTTCCACATAGGGTACGCCCCTCATCTGAGTATGGGTATACTCGGGAATCCTTGCACCGGTCGTGAGAATCACCGGGTACTTCTTGTAAATTTCCGGCGAGCTTATCGGGCTCTTGCTCGGCTCCACAGGCCGCGGCAAGGGGTCGTAACCGTTCTCAGCCAATGTCTGAGAATAGAGCTCTATTTTGCCGGAAGGTGTGTAGTATCGTTTTGGATGCTCATATTTGAGCTCGGCATAATAGGCCCCTTCCGGATGGTCCTTGGTCAACTGCTCCCTGTTCAAACCGCTCGGCTTCAGGAAGAAGTCTATGATCTCCTCTTCGGTACTCCAGGGGAAGAATTGCCCGTAACCCATCCTCCTGCCTATCTCTGTCCAGATTTTCCAGTCGGGCCAGCTCTCGCCGATCGGCTCTATCACCTTCTTACGGACCATTGCGTAGGGGATGCAGTTTGTCACGCCGTACACATAGCCGACGCCGCCCTTCTCAAGGAACGAGCAGGCGGGCAGCACGATATCGGCAAGCTCAGCAGTTTCGGTCATAAACAACTCTGATACGACAACAAAATCGAGGGCCCTAATGGCCTCTTTGATGCGCTCTGAATCGGGCAGAGTAACCGCAGGATTGCCGCCGGTGCAGATCAGGCCCTTGATCGGATATGGTTTGCCTTTCAATACTGCGTCGGCAAAGAGCATCTGCTGACCGTAAGGGGATGTCCTGCCCCAGAACCGGCGGAAAAGCGGATGCTCATCGGTGCCGATAGGATCGCTGATCTCGGTAACCCTCATGTCTCCGAGGCGGATAAAGGGGATATTCACCCATCCGCCGGGGATGTCCATATTGCCTGTTATGGCCTGCATGATGGCCTGCACACGGTTGCCCTGGAATCCGTTTACGTGCTGGTCTATCGAGCATGTGCCGGGGACGATCGAAGCCGGTTTGACCGTGCCAAACAGACGGGCTATTCTCCTTATGTCCTCGGCGGACACCCACGTGATCTCAGACATCTTCTCGGGTGTGTACTGCTTGACATGCTCCGCCAGCTTGTCGAAACCGATGCAGTTCTTCTCGACAAACTCCTTGTCATAAAGGTTCTCTCCTATGATCACGTTGAGCATGCCGAGGCAGAGGGCAGTATCTGTGCCCGGTCTGATCTGGATATGAATGCCCCTCTCCGCCATGGGGATCTTTTTCGGATCAACGATTATGACGTGCTTAAGCGTTCCGGCGTCCATGGCCTTATACATTTTGCGGCCCACGGTGATCCTTGAGTTGTCCATGTTCTGGCCGAAGATGATGGCGCACTTGGCATTCCAGGGCTCCTCTATCGGGTACCCTCCGAACGTCATCTGGCGCGCCATGATGCGTGAGCGGAAACAGTTGCCTTCCACGGACAAGAGGTTAGGAGTCCCGTAGACTCCCCGAAACCTCTGTGCGTACGCTGCCAGTTCGATATTTTCCGTTCCCAGCGAGCCGGTATAGACAGCGAGCGCCTTGGCGCCGTATTTATCCTTTATCTCCTGAAATTTTTGAGCTATCGTGTCCAGCGCAGTATCCCAGGATATGCGTTCCCACCCGCCGTCGGTCTTTTTCCGCATCGGGTAGGTAAGCCTGTCCTTTGAATATACCCACTGGGGCAGGGCCGCGCCCCTGGGGCACAATTCCCCTAAGCTGATGGGGTGCTCTTTCATACCCTCCACTTTTACGAGCTTACCGTCCTCAACATATGCGTTTATGCCGCAACTGTTGATACACATTATGCAATCGGATTTAATTATTTGTTGAGCCATACCTTTGATCCTCCTTACTCAAGATTGACAAGACTAACATATGCCTTCCCCGTCTTCAAGACCGGCTCCGGCAATGGTTTCCCTTTTCTCAGTTATCCTTGTCTGCGGTTTTGGTGGTCCCTTTATTTTTACCCATTTTCCCTTGACAAGTCAATCACATAGCCTGTATATTCAACCTTTGAAGGGATTATATACATCTCATCGAGATGTGTTCTACGCCACGCGAAAAAGCTCCCGTACGCGGTCAAAAGAGTATGATGCGGGCAGAAGTCTAAAAGGAGGAGAGAGCCATGGAAGTGAAGAAGGTTGGAGTGCTGGGATGTGGCCAGATGGGCGCCGGGATCGTCCAGGTGTTTGCTGCCGCCGGGTACGAGGTGCTTGCGGTTGACACAATTCCGGCCATGCTTGAGAAAGGCATCAAGGGGATTGAGAAGCGGCTTGCGGGCCGCGTGGAAAAGGGCAAGATGACGCAAGATGAGTTGAAGGCGGTCATAGCTAGAATCAAGACGAGCAGCAAGTTGGAAGACCTGGCCGACTGCGACATCATCGAGGAGGCGATACCCGAAGACCTGGAACTGAAGAAAAAGACCTTCGCCCAGTTGGATAAGATCTGCAAGCCGGAGACCATTTTTGGCACCAACACATCCGGCCTCTCGGTCACCGATATGGCTGTGGCAACGAAGCGGGGAGATAAGCTTCTGGGCATGCACTTTCATAATCCGGCCCCTGTCATGCAGCTCCTTGAACTGGTACGCACGATCATGACGAGCCAGGAAACCATCGATACTGTCAAGAAGTGGGGAAAGACCCTTGGAAAGACCGTGGTTGTTGCGCCTGACGTTGGTGGCTTTATTGTAACGAGGCTTTTCACGCCTTTTCTTCTGGGTGCAGTGCGCATGCTGGAAGCAGGTATCGCGACGCGGGATGAGATCGACATTTCGATGAAACTTGCGGTCAACCATCCCATGGGCCCGCTCGAAGTCGTTGACTTCATAGGGCTCGACACCGAGCTTTCGATCGCAGAGAGTCTCTACGAGGAGACCAAGGACCCGAAGTATGCACCACCCTTACTGCTCAGGAAGATGGTGACCGCAGGTTGGCTAGGCAGAAAGACAGGCAAGGGATTTTACGATTACAACAAGTGAGTGACGCACAGCAGTGAACAGCAAGGTCCCACCTTGCGTCCGCCCTCGCTAGGGGGTCAACTCTCGCGGAGCCGACGCAAGGTGGGACTCTATTCTCTGCCCTCAGTATAGGAGACATGGATGAGTACCGCCGATATTCCGATCGTCAGGTTTAAGGATCAGCAGGTCACCCGGGAAGATGACCGCGTGGTTATGGAGGAACCACTGGAAATCTTCGTAGACGACGAACCGTATTATGTTACAATGCGGCTGCCTGGCGAGGAATTGCCGCTGGCCGTGGGTCTCTGCCATTCTGAGGGCATCATCGATTCGATCGACGATACCTTGAGCGTTAACTATTGCCAGGACGTATCGAGTAACAGAATCATCGTCTACCTGACTCCTGCGCGGAAGGAACTTGCTGCGGCTAAATTGAAACAGAAGCGGGGTACAGCATACTCCAGTTGCGGCATCTGCGGGAAAGAGATCGTGGAGGATATTGTCGTTTCTCTCAAGCCTATTGCGGCAACGGTGAGCGCGGGGTTTGCCTTTTTGAGGCAGCTCCAGGATGTGCTGCGTGAGAGCCAGCACCTTTTTCACGCTACAGGCGGAACGCATGCAGCGGCCATTTTCGACAGGGCAGGAGGGCTTCTTGCCTTGTCAGAGGACGTAGGACGTCACAATGCGCTGGACAAAGCCATCGGCAAGGTGCTGTTCAATCGAAAGGCAGGGGATGCTGCCATCTGCATGTTGAGCTCGCGGTTAAGCTACGAGATGGTGCAGAAGGCGGCCCGGCTCGGCATCGAGGTGCTTGCGGGCGCATCTGCACCTACGAAACTTGCGGTTGATCTTGCGCAGTCGGTCAACCTTACGCTGGTCGGTTTTCTCCGGAAAGAGCGTTGCAACGTCTATACGTGCCCGGGCAGAATAGCTCTATAAACCACAGAGGCTCGTTACGAGTTACGTGTTTCGAGTTACGGGTTACGCTGGCACGCGATAACGAGTTCCAAGTGAAGGCTTAGACATGCACATATGGCCTGACTGCATCCCTTGCATTGAGAAAATGGCCCTCGGATTGGGCCGCCTCGCATTGAAAGACGAAGCCAGAGTGAGGCGATTTATGACCGATGTCATGAAGCTGCCTCCCCTGAGAGGGGAGAACTGGGATGTGATATCGCCCCGGGTTCTCCGCGAGGTGTGGCGCATGCTCCTTGATTATGCAGGCGACAGAGATCCCATGAGAGAAGTTAAGGCCGAGCAGAACCGCAGGGCCATGGAGATTTATCCTCTGGCAAAGAAGCTGGTGTTAAAGAGTCCTGACGTCTTTCTTACTGCCCTGAAGCTTGCGATAGCCGGCAACGAGCTGGACGCGATGGTCAGCGTGACCGAGGACGGGGCTATCGGCATGCTCAAGAAGCTGGATAGTTTCACTTTGGACGTGAAGAGCGCTGAAGAATTTAGAAGGAGATTGAAAAGGGCAAAGACGATCGCATACTTTATCGATAACTGCGGCGAGATCGTATTCGATAAGCTCTTTATAGAAACATTGAAGTCAATGAAAAAGTTTGATATAGCAGTCGTTACCAGGACGGTTCCCATCCTGAATGATGCGACGCTGCAGGATGCTCAGTCAGTGGGTCTTCAGGAAGTGGCGCGACTCGTCGAAAACGGTATTCAGGAAGCAATAGCCGGTACACTTGTTTCTGAGGTCTCTTCTGAAGTGAAGAACCTGATTGACAAAGCCGACCTGCTCATTTCAAAAGGTGTGGGTAACTACGATGCGTTCACAGAAGAGACATGGTTGCGGGGCAGGCTCACCATGCTCTATCATGGAAAGTGCCATCCCTGCTGCAGCGCCACGGGCGCCCGAATGGGCGACCTGGTTGTTTACAATTTCTGATACCAAGTTGTCTTCAGCGCATACCTTCGTTGTCGCTGCGTCGCACTCCTCGACGTACTATAGTACGCCTGCGTCGGCTCCTCGCTGCCGCCTCGGTCTGCATCTGAATACAACTTGGTATCACAACCCGTAAATGACTGAGGGTTCCAAGGAGGCCCCTTTCCGGCGAAGCCGGACGGAGTTTGCGCGGAATGGTCCTCTCAACCATTCCGGGCAAAAGTTGAAGCTCGTTGCTCTTCTCTGTGAACTCTGCGATCTCTGTGTGAGACAGTCCTGTGTTTGCTTGCGGCCTAGTCTTCCCGGTAGTGTGCGCCGATGCTTTCCTTTCTGTCCAGCGCGGCCTGTGCTATCATCTCCGCTGTCTCCATGCTGTTGGAGACCGCCACGGCAAGGGGGAGCTGAGATGCATCGGTGCAGCGGACCCCCTCGTGTTGCAGCTTTTGTATCGACTCCAGGGCCTGTAGGAGTCCTTGCTTTCGCCTGACCGGACCGCAAAAGTTCCAGAGGGTTTCCCGCAATGCATCGAGCACCTGTCTGGGTAAATGCTTCCCCTTCGAGTAGTCACCCGGATCGAACCGCACCGAAGCAGCGCCGCTCCGCGACCCGTCCGACTGCTCCCTGCAATAGCGAGCGGCAGCAACGCCGGCTCTGTAGCCGAACACGACGGTTTCTGTGAGCGCATTGCCTCCCAGCCTGTTTGCGCCGTGCAGCCCACAGGCGGACTCACCCGCCGCGAAGAGCCCTTCCACACTCGTCCTTGCCCAATCATCGATGACAAGGCCGCCCATCGTAAAATGGGCGACCGGAGCGATACACAGCGGTTTCTTGTCTGTCTGGAACCAACGCTTGAATATCTCCCGAACGTCCTGCGCAGAAGGATGTTTCCATTCCTCCTCGCTCAGCATCCTCAGATCGAGATAGACCGTATTTCCCAACTGATACTCTTGGCACATGGCCCGAGAGAGCTTATCACGGGCCTTGACCGCCAAAGGTTTTAGTTCTGTCAGGCCATACTTCTCCAGAAGGTTCTCGTTCTTGTCGTTGAGTATGAGCCCTCTGTCGGTCAGGAAAGGATGTATGAGCATCCTCGGGGTGTGCGCCTCGTACGAAATAAAGGGATAGAACTGGATGAATTCCATGTCTCTTAGATGGGCACCCGTCTGAAAGGCAAGCGCGTAGCCATCGCCAAGGTTCGCAGTCGGGTTGTCGTGAAATTTATAGAGGGCTGAAGCCCCCCCGGTACAAGCGATCACAGCCTTTGCATTGATCGTCAATAGGCGTCCATCCCGGCCTATGGCGATGCATCCTGTGACACGGCCATCCTTGTGGAGCAGTCTTGCGACCGTGTACCAGTCGACCATAGTGACGCCGCAGTCCTTCGCCCAGCTCAGAAGCACGTTTACAACTTCTCTTCCCGTATCAGGCTTTTCCCGAAGGGCCTGGAACCCGGCCGAGAATCGTGCAAACCGGGCACCTCTTTTTTGAACCTCCTCTATGCGGAGCGGTGCTTCCCGGGCAAGAACATTCACGAGCGACGCATCATTCAGAAAATAGCCCACTTCCAAGGTGTTCTGGACATGCTCTTCTGCACTCGTACCAAAGCCACTCACATTAAAGGCTCCCTTGCTTATGACGGTCGCAGTTCCAAGGCCCTTGCTGCACCTCGAAAGAAGGAGCGTCGTGAGACCTTCTTCCCGCGCAGCGATGGCAGCCCTCAAGCCGGCGCCGCCCGACCCTATGACCACTACATCGGTCACGAGTTCATCCTTCATGGATTTCCTCCTCCCCTTTTTCTATTCTCGACGAAGCCCGTCTACGGCGTATCAACCGAATGAAGCCTCCCACGGTCAGGAGTGCGGCTACAAAAAAGAGTATCTCGTACAAGTGCATGCTAACATACAAAAGCCACGTGTGTTCCTTCTTGAGGGAACGTTGCCAGTTGCTCTCCAGCTCGGGAAAACCGACACCGAGACTCTCCTTTACGGCCTCCTGGAACGCCTTACCATTGCGCAGTTGATTCAACACCAAGAGAAGTTTCCCGGTACCATACTTCTGAGAAATATAGGTCACGATACTTTGACTTTGCTCGTAAGCGAGCATGAGGGAGCGATCGTCTCCCGGGAAGCGATTATTCAACTGCCACAGTGGTGTGATCTGCCCTGCGAGCACAGCCGCATCGAGGAATGAGGCCTTCCTCTCCATGATAATCTCCGCCATCCCGTTACTCAGCCATTGGCACATACCTTCGTCGAACCATTTCGGGAGCGCATCCTCGTTTATGTAATGATGCAACAGCAGGTGGCATAGCTCATGCTTCATGGTAGTCTCAAGAACAAACGCGTGCTTGGACATCTTTGACAAGTCGAGCAGCACCAGATTGCGCCGCGGGATGGCAAGGGCTGCGACAAGCCTTGATTCAGCGATTTTTTCCAATTCACCTTCTGTCAGGAGGACGAAGGTGGGGCTGAACTCGATAGGCCATGGGATGACTCTTTCGAGGTCGCTCCGGACACTCGGATAAAGGTGCAACACTTCTCTTGCGGCAGCTTCCTGCGATGCATCAAAGTGGACGGTGGCGGCATCGCCTTGCATGATGAAGGACTGCGAGGCATCCACGGCCGTGATGGTAGCAAAGAAGAGAATCACGAAGAACAAGAGAGTGGTTATGCGGACATGTGCCGGAAGAATGGTTAGCGATGTCAGATAAGGTGCATTCACTTATACTTGATCTTCAGGCCTAACAGGGTGAACGTCATCATGGAGCTGATAAAATTGGGAAGTATGATTGGTAGCGAGCGCAGGCAAAGACCGTAGATGAACCAGAGAAAAATCCCAATTGAAGTAAGGCTCACCATTCCCAAAGAAATATCATGTGTCGACTTCGTACGTGCCGCTTTTACTACCTGGGGAAAAAAAGCAAAGGTTGTCAGGCCTCCTGCAATAAAGCCCAGGAGGGATACGCCGTCTATGGCAAAGAGCATTTCCAGTACTCCTTAATCAGCATTCGGTAGAGTAGGTTTATATCATATTCGGCTGAAATTATCTTGAGGTGGGCAGCCCGCCCCGTATTAACGGCTTCGGCCCTCTTATGCCAATTTGCATTCAAGATGGAGACCGAGGCGGCAGCGAGGAGCTGACGCAGGCGTACTGAGCAGTACGTCGAGGAGGGCGACGCAGCGACAACGAAGGTATACACTTGAAGGCGAATTGGCATTACGCTTGAGGATCGACCCTTAAGGAGAGGAAAGTCAGCATATCCTTTAAGGTGATGATGCCGACAAGTTTCCCGTGGTCAACAACGAGGAGGCGGCTTACCCCCATACGATTCATCTGCTCCAAAGCCTTCGTCGCGTCGGCTTCGGGGCCTATCGTATTATCGGTTGTGCATTCTTCCACTATTTCTCCCACAGTGCGCGCGGCCCATTCTTCCGGTGGGACCTGTTTCACCCGCCTGATCGTAACCACGCCTTTAAGGTGAGTGCCCTCCACAACGGGATACATCTTGAAGTGGTAATGGTAGATGTAGTTTTTTACCAGCTCCTCGATGGAAGTGGATAGGGAGACGGTTATCGGGTCTCGTTTCATGAAACGGGCTACGCGCACGCCTTCCAGCGACTTTTGTAGGACAAGCTGCTGATAAGACATCTGCGATGCGTTCCTGAGGAACATGCCGATCACAAACCACCATACGCCTCCGATGAAATTCCCACGGAGCAGGCTCAGGATGCCCAGAAAGATCATGCCAAACCCAAACCCTGAACCGACCCGTGAAGCAACACGTGTTGCCCAGTTTAGGTCCCTCTTATACTTCCATAAAGCAGACCTGAGCACCCGCCCTCCGTCGAGAGGGAAAGCAGGTAAAAGGTTGAAAATTGCGAGAGTGCCGTTGATCCACCCTAGATAGGATATGACGCCATTGACAACGGTGGGCCATGCGCCTTCCGTAACCATGCTCAACGCGTGAAAGATGAGGGCCAAGAGCACGCTCGATGCCGGGCCTGCTGCTGCCATGAGAAATTCTGTCTTTGGATTCTGCGGCTCGTCTTCCATCTCGGCAACACCACCGAAAATAAACAAGGTGATGCCCTTGATGGGCAGGCCGTATTTCCTTGCGACGAGGGAGTGGCACATCTCATGAAAGACGATAGAACCAAAAAGACCGAGCGCGCCAAACACGCCCATCCACCAGTATGCTTGTTCTGAAAGGCCTTTGTAGTAGAGAGGGAAAACCCCGACGGCCAACGACCACGTGACGAGAAAAGCGAGGACCAGCCAGCTTACGTCAGCCCGGACTGTAAAGCCCAGAAGCTTGAAAAGGGTAATCTTGCGACCGAACACGCCAGCACCTCCTCATCACCGAAACTATGTTGAAATGTGAGTCCGTAATTGCAATTCAACATGCATAATCCATAATTCAAAATTGTCTCTTCAGGTCTGATCATATTCATAATATGTGTCGGAACGGGTGAAAAGGGAAGCCCGTAAAACCTTGAAATTTCGAAACCAAGCTGTAGTGGCCTGGGTAAAATTCCGGCTTGGGAGGCAGTTGGGCAGCAGGAGCCTGATGGCAGACTCAAAGGAGGCCCTGGCTTGTTTTTTTCTATCGCACTCTTGATCGGGTTAGGGCTCAACTACGTGGCCGGCCTGTGGCAGGCTGACCCGATCGTTGGTTTTATCATATGCGGGTACCTCATTAAAGAAGGTCGCGAGACCATGGAATGTGATGAAGATTAGTCTCCTGGTGTGCTACAATCATTCATTGTTGAACGAGGGGCCGTGACGGTCCTGGAAATACTGTAAGCTTCGTTTATTACTTTAAGGGGGGTGTTCCATGCTGAAAGAATTCAAGGAATTCGCAATGAAGGGCAATATGCTGGACATGGCTGTCGGTATCGTCATCGGTGCTGCCTTCGGACTCATCATCGCCTCTTTGGTTGCTGACATCATCATGCCGCTAATAGGGCTTCTGCTTGGTAACATCGATTTTGCGAACATCTTTTCGGTACTGAAAGAAGGCAAGACCCCGGGGCCCTATGCGACCGTAGCCGCGGCCAAGGCAGCCGGTGCCGTCACGGTGAACTGGGGCGTATTCATCAATACCATCATCAATTTCATTATCGTCGCATTCGCCATTTTCCTCATGCTGAGGGGCATCAACAAGATGCGCAGGGAGAAGGAGGCGCCACCTGCGGCGCCCACAACGAAAGAGTGCCCGTATTGCCTTTCGGCGATTCCCATCAAAGCGACGCGTTGTCCCCAATGTACTTCGGAAGTGACGACGGCTTAGACTTAATGCAGGTACGAGGAGCGAGGACCGAGGTATAAGGTACGAGGCACGAGTCAGCCGGCTGTTTGCACCTTAATCCTCGCTCCTCGTACCTCGGTCCTGAGCCTGTGACATTGTGGTGAATGAGCGACGTATACGTCTGATAAAGGATGGCCCCGAACATGAAGGCCCGGTTCTTTATTGGATGAGCCGCGATCAGCGCGTTAAGGACAACTGGGCACTCCTTTTTGCACAGGGTCTGGCGCTGGAGCGCAAGCAGCCCCTGGTCGTCCTATTCTGTCTCGTGCCCCGGTTTCTCGGCGCCACCTCCCCTCAGTACAACTTCATGCTGGCAGGACTGCGTGAAGTAGAAGAGGATCTGAAAAAGGCTCACATACCATTCTTCGTATTGACCGGTATCCCGAAAAGAGAGCTGCCTCGTTTCATCACAGAACATGGAGCGGGAGTGCTTGTGACTGACTTCGATCCTCTGCGCGTCAAACGTGAGTGGAAGAAGGCTATCGCAGAGCGGCTTCCAATTCCATTCTATGAGGCAGATGCACACAACATAGTGCCTTGCTGGGTTGCCTCATCCAAGCAGGAGCTGGGTGCACGCACGCTCAGGCCAAAGATACATCGCCTGCTGCCTGAATTCATGGAGGAGCTTCCCGGACTGAAGACACATCACTTTCAGCTACAGCAAAAGACTGAAGCGGTGGACTGGAATGCCGCTGTCAGATCCCTCCGAATCGATACAGGCTCAAGAATGACGTGGATCAAGCCCGGTGCGAAGGAAGCGCTTCAAAGGCTGCGCTCCTTCATTCGGGACAAGCTCTCTTTGTATGATGGCGCGCGAAATGACCCCACACAGGAGGCTGTGTCTCGTCTTTCACCGTACCTCCATTTCGGCCAGATTGCTGCGCAACGGGTGACCCTGGAAGTTTCTAAAGCAGAAGCCTCTGCTAGTGCTAAAGAGGCCTTCCTCGAGGAACTGATCGTGAGGAGGGAACTGGCAGACAACTTCTGCTATTATAACGAGCAGTACGACTCTTTCGAGAGCTTTCCCGGATGGGCACAAGAAACGCTACGCGACCATGCGAAAGACCCGAGACCTTACCTCTACACGCGCGATCAACTTGAACATGCGCAAACCCATGACCAGCTCTGGAATGCTGCGCAGCTAGAGATGAAATCGCAGGGTAAGATGCACGGATACATGCGTATGTATTGGGCCAAGAAGATTCTTGAGTGGACCCGCCATCCCCGGGAAGCACTGGAGATTGCCATCTATCTCAACGACCGATATGAGCTGGACGGCCGTGATCCCAACGGGTACACCGGTATCGCCTGGTCCGTTGGAGGGGTGCACGACAGGCCCTGGCCGGAACGCCCTATATTCGGGAAGATCCGCTACATGAGCTATAACGGCTGCAAGTCCAAATTTGATGTGAAGGCTTATATCGAATCTGTTCAGCAATCAGGATGACAGACGGCCCAAGGCACGGAACCTGCACAGAATAAGGCCTGCCGTGTTCAGGGCGACAAACACCTTCTGAACTCAAGAAGATACGTTTTTCTCATCATGCTGCATCGCGTCATGTACAGGCTTGCTCCACCTTGTAATACCGGGACGAGCACAAACCCCTTAGAATTCTCTTGACATAGGCAGAGCCATCAATTAAAACAATTGCGGGGGAGTGCATGTCGGCCAATCAACAGGCGACATATGGCGTACTTGCAGCCATACGGTTAACTCAGTCCACTATTGTGAAAAAATGAATTACGTTGTGCGTGAGAAGATACGAGCACGTCGTCGTGCGGAGGAATAGTATGCCTGAAACGGTTGCTGCAATACTGGTGAAACATAGCAGAAAACCGGAGAATCTCATCCCGATTCTCCAGGACGTTCAGAAGGAACTCGGCTATATTTCGCCAGAGTCGGTCAAAGATATTTCCCGGTATTTGCGCATCTCCGAGAATCAGATCTTTGGAGTTTCCTCGTTCTATGCCCAGTTCAGGTTCACCAGGCCGGGGCGCCACTCTCTTAAGGTCTGCCTGGGGACAGCCTGCCATGTGAGGGGCGGTGCCACAGTGCTTGACACGCTGGAAAATGTGTTGGGAGTCAAATGTGGAGATACGACGCCTGACGCACGGTTCGACCTGGAGCGGGTTGCCTGCTTAGGGTGCTGCGCCCTTTCCCCAGTGGTGCAGATCGATAAGAGAATTTACAGTCGGGTTGCAGTCAACAAACTATCGGAGCTATTGAAGTTCTATGAATAATCTAACGAAGCGAATAGAATCGGCCAAGGAGAAGTGGGAGGCTTTTCAAAAAAATAAAGAACCCATCATTTATATCGGTGCGGCTTCGTGTGGCCGTGCCGCGGGTGCGGTTCAGCTTCTGGCGCAGACCGACCGCTGGCTCAAGGAGAACGAGCTGGCCGCAAAGGTCGTCCAGGTGGGCTGTATCGGCCCTTGTTATCTTGAGCCTCTCGTTGATATCCAGATGCCCGGCCAGCCGAGGGTGAGCTACAACAATGTCACTCCCAAATTGCTACCGGTTATTCTAGGCTCGCACGTCGGCGAGTCTGTGCCGTATGCCAAGGCCGCAATTGGCCATTTTGGCAAGGAGCCGCTTAACGGCATACCTCGATTCTTCGATCTGCCGATGTTGAAGCCGCAGGTGCGCGTTGTGCTCCGAAACTGCGGTCTCATCGACCCTGAGCAGATCGACCAGTATCTCGCTGTCGACGGATACCAGGGATTCATGAACGCCCTGAAGACACCGCCTGACGATGTTATCGGGGTTGTCCGCCGGGCGGGCCTGAGGGGCCGCGGCGGCGCAGGTTTCCCCACGTTCAAGAAGTGGACTGCCTGTAGAAATGCCCCGGGCAACCAGAAGTATCTGATCTGCAACGCGGATGAAGGGGACCCTGGAGCATTCATGAACAGGTCGCTCATTGAATCTGATCCGCACGCGCTGCTCGAGGGCATGTTGATTGCCGGCTATGCCATCGGGGCCAGCCACGGCATCGTATACATCAGGGCCGAGTATCCCCTTGCGATAGAGCGTCTCTACCAGGCTATGCAGCAGATGAGAGATTACGGATTGCTGGGCGAGCATATCCTCGATTCCGACTTCAGTTTCGATATCAAGGTCAAGGAAGGAGCCGGAGCTTTTGTGTGCGGTGAGGAGACTGCGCTGATCGGCTCCATCGAGGGAAAGCGCGGCATGCCCAAGTCGCGCCCCCCGTTTCCGGCCATATCAGGCCTTTTCGGATGCCCGACCATTATAAATAATGTGGAAACACTGGGAACGCTCCCGAATATCCTGAGAAACGGGCCCGACTGGTACAACAGGTTCGGTAAGGAAGGAAACCGGGGCACAAAAACCTTCTCCCTGGTCGGGAAAGTCCGCCGCCAGGGCCTGATTGAGGTGCAGCTCGGCACATCACTGCGGGAGATTATTTTTGATATCGGTGGCGGACTGCAGAAACCGTTCAAGGCCATCCAGACCGGCGGGCCTTCCGGTGGCTGCCTGTCTGAGGAGTTCCTTGATCTCACCGTGGACTACGAGTCGTTGACTGCTGCCGGGTCGATCATGGGATCAGGTGGGCTCATCGTGATGGATGAGGACACCTGCGTCGTCGATCTCGCAAAATATTTTCTCGATTTCACGCAGAAGGAATCGTGCGGCAAGTGCACGCCGTGCCGCGTCGGGACCCGGCACATGGTCGAGATCCTTACGAAAATAACACACGGCGAAGGCAGTGCCGAGGACTTGCTGGCGCTTCGAACCCTGGGCGATACCATAAAGAAAGGAGCCCTCTGCGGGCTCGGTCAGACCGCTCCCAATCCGGTTCTCACAACGCTGAGGTATTTTAGAAACGAGTACCTCGAACACATCAAGGAGCAGCGGTGCAGGGCCGTGGTCTGCAAAGACCTGATTGAGTACCGGGTTATCAAGGAGAAGTGCACCGGCTGCCAGTCGTGTGTCAAGGTCTGTCCGACAGGTGCCATCTCAGGACCGCGATCAGAGCCGCACAATGTTGACAAAACAAAGTGCATCAAGTGCCGCTCTTGCTACGTGACCTGCCGTTTCGAAGCGATTGCCGGCGATGCTATCGTGATCGGGAGCGTGGAGAAGACATCATGACGAAGGAAAGGATGCTTTCTATCACCATCGACAACAAGCAGATACAGGTTCGTTCAAGCCAGACAATACTGGAGGCCGCCCGGGATAACGGAATCGTTATCCCATCACTCTGTGCCATGGAACATCTTCCCCCGTATGGGGCCTGCCGGCTCTGCGTGGTGGAGGTGGACGGGTTGCGGGGGTTTCCGACGTCATGCACGACCCCCGTGGAAAACGGGATGGTCATAAGGACAGGCACCACTGAGCTGAAAAGCCTGAGACAGGAGATCCTGCGGTTAACCCTGGGTGAACATCCGGCGAGCTGCCTCTTCTGCGGTGAGGCAGATGAATGCAAGAAGTATCAGGGAACCATTCGCAAAGTCGGTATGACCACGGGGTGCCGATACTGCTCCAATGACGACCGGTGCGAACTGCAGCAGCTCACAGAGCGTATCGGTCTCACGGAAACATCTTACCCGGTCTACTATCGAAACTTCAGCGTGGAAAAATACGATCCCTTTTATGACCGCGATTACAATCTCTGCATCCTCTGCGGCAGGTGTGTACGTGTGTGCAATGACGTGCGCCTGAATGCGACGCTCGCCTTCAAGCAACGGGGCAAGTTGACGACCATCGGACCGGCGTTTGACCGCACACATCTTGAGGCGGGGTGTGAGTTCTGCGGAGCCTGTGTCGATGTATGCCCTACCGGAGCCCTTTCTCCAAAGGTGTCCAAGTGGTCGGGCAAAGCAGATGCTGACATCAGCACAACGTGTGTCTACTGTTCCATCGGTTGCCAAATCCGGTTGCAGACGAAGAATAACAAGGTCATCGATGCTCTCCCCGACTATGCGTCATCCGTGGATCATGGGCTGATCTGCGTTAAAGGACGTTTTGCAGTCCCCGAGTATGTGCATAGTGCAGCCCGTTATTCGAATCCGCGGGAGATGACCCCCATGGGGTACAATGACATCTCTTGGGAAGATGCCATAACCAGGGCAGCCGACAGATTGAAGGATGTCGGCCCGGATCAGTGCCTCGTCATGGTCTCGCCGGAACTCTCCAACGAAGACCTGTTCGTGGCCCAGCAGTTCGCCAGACAGGCAATTGGTTCTGAAAACATTGGATCGTCCCTGATGATCGAGCTTGGTGATGACCTCCTGCCGTTCATCGATCTTGCCACCCGCACGGAACCCTTTTCCGTGATGGGGGAAGCTCAAGCCATCCTTGCGGTGGGATTTGATTCGACGCACGGGTATTCCCCTATCGGCATTGCGGTGAAGCGCGCTGCCCGGCGGGGTGCTTTCCTGGCGACACTCAACTCCGCGGAATCGAACCTGGATATGCTGGCCGAAGTCTCATGCTGCCTGGATGAGGGCGACTGGGCTAATGTTCTCGACCGCATTCGGCTAGGAACGTTGGAGCCGAGTAGCACAAAACCGGCCTCTGATGGGCCTGATGCGTGGGGCGAGGAAGTGAAAAAGATCGCTCAGGCCTTTAAGGGGTCCGCCGGTAGCGTTGTCATCATTGGAGAGCAGGTGCTGACATCAGCGGGCAGGCATGAGATTCTGCAAGCGCTGCTGAAAATCAGAGAGGAACTATCCTGCAAGATGGTGGTCGCACACCCATACACGAACCTTTGTGGCATGGTGGCCGTGGGTGCTCTGGCAGGCCTGGAACCCGGCCAGGCCGTGCGTAAAGGCGCGTCTGAAGCGGCCCTTCCCTTTGCACCGCGGCCGATTGATTTCACAAAACCGCGGAAAGTAGTTTATCTGATAGGAGAGGCGCCATCGTCAGGTCTCCCCGAATGTGACTACCTGATCTACCAAAATGCGCTGCCGGGCGGGTTCCCCCGCCAGCCGGATTTAATTCTTCCCACAAGCCTGTTTAGCGAAGCAGCGGGAACCATCATTAACGCGGAAGGTAGAATTCTCCAGGTGCGTGAAGCCGTGGCCCCCTTCGAGGATAGCAAGCCTGACTGGTGGATACTGAGCAGGATCGCGGAGAAGCTGGGCAAAGGAAAACCGAAGTACGCAACGCTATCGGCTGTACAGCAGGAGGGGAAGAAGCAGGTGAAAGGTGTCTCTGATTCGAGGAAGAAAGTTGAG
The DNA here is from genome assembly GCA_035315185.1 of Syntrophorhabdales bacterium. Taxonomy (GTDB): domain Bacteria; phylum Desulfobacterota; class Syntrophorhabdia; order Syntrophorhabdales; family WCHB1-27; genus JADGQN01. The sequence continues at coordinate 66,308 of DATFYE010000063.1, forward strand.
TTTGAAAGAGTCAGCTATGCCGCGGTGAGGAGGACCGATGGCGGAACCGACTCGGGTGACTCGCGCCGGAAAAGAAAACATGCCCGGTACCGTGGGATCGCGCTCAGCGATGTGGTCGAGGGAATGAAAGTGATAAGGAGAAATAATGAATAGGATCGTCCAGCGCACCATGATTGTCCCCAACATGCATCTCCTTGAGCTCGAGGCTCCGGAGATCGCTTCGAAGATACGGCCGGGCCAATTCGTCATCGTTCGTCCCGACGAGGAAGGTGAGCGCGTGCCCCTTTCGGTGGCTGACTGGGACGAGGAGAAGGGCACGATAACTATCGTGTTCATGGAGGTCGGTGCTTCAACCGGGCAGCTTGCTTCCCTGAAGGCAGGAGACACGGTTCCGACCTGCGTGGGGCCGCTGGGGAACGCAACGGAGATAGCTCCGTTCGGTACGGTCATGCTCGTGGCCGGATGTTACGGAATCGGGAGCATATACCCGGTCGCCCGCGAGCTGAAGAAGCAAGGGAACAAGGTCCTCACCGTTATAGAGGCAAGAAGCTCTTACCTCCTTTACTGGCTCGATAAGTTCGTCGGGCTCTCCGACAAGATCTTTTCGATAACGCGCGATGGGAGCCAGGGTCTCAAAGGGCACGTGAGCCGCCTGACCGAGATCGTCAATGGTCTGCCAAAGCCTCCGGACAGGATCATCGTCAACGGGTGTACCTATCTGATGGCCCACACGTCGGAGATCACGCGCAGCATGGGAATACCGACCGTTGTCAACCTGAACCCGATCATGATCGATGGAACAGGCATGTGCGGAGTCTGCCGCGTGACCGTAACCGGTAAGATGAAGTTTGCGTGCGTGGATGGACCGGAGTTCAACGGGCACGAGGTCGATTGGAAGGAGTTCCTGGCGCGGAGGAAGCAGTACATGGATGAAGAGGCGCTTCCCTTCAGGCGAAGCGAACCGAAGCCCGCAATCCATAAAGAGGGGAAGTGTCAAGCATGAGCACGGAAGAGCGCCCCAAAAAACTTGACTTGAACCGCAACGATATGCCGAGGCAGCCTCCGGAGATCAGGCGGCACAATTTCAACGAGGTGGCTCTCGGCTACACGCAGGATCTGGCCATGACCGAGGCAAAGCGGTGTATGCAGTGCAAGAAGCCCCGCTGCGTTACCGGGTGCCCCGTGGAAATTGATATCCCCGGGTTCATCTCGTTCGTCACCAAGGGGGACTTTGCTTCGGGCATCAAGAGGCTTAAAGAGAAGAACTGCCTGCCCGCAGTGTGCGGACGCGTCTGCCCGCAGGAGAGCCAGTGCGAGTCCCAGTGCATTCTGAAGAACAAGGGGGCAGAGGTTGCCATAGGAAGGATCGAGCGTTTTCTTGCTGACTGGGAAGCGTCCGCGGGTGCTGTCGAGATGCCGGCGCGACCAAAGTCGACAGGGAAGAAGGTTGCGGTGGTCGGGTCGGGACCGGCCGGCGTGACGGTTGCCGGGGACCTCATCCTGCTCGGTCACGAAGTGACCATCTTTGAGGCCTTGCACAGGGCAGGAGGCGTGCTCACTTATGGCATACCCGAATTCAGGCTTCCGAAGCGGATCGTCGCGCGGGAAGTCGACTATGTGCAGAAGCTCGGGGTCAACGTCGTTACCAACTTCGTCGTGGGGAAGACGCGCACCGTGGATGAGCTGCTCGAAGAATACGACGCATTGTTCATCGCTACAGGTGCCGGACTCCCATGGTTCATGAACATCCCCGGTGAGAACCTGAACGGCGTCTATTCAGCCAACGAATATCTGACGCGGATGAACCTGATGCAGGGGTACAAGTTCCCTGCTTCTTCCACGCCTGTGAGGAAACACTCAAGAGTTGCGGTAGTGGGTGGCGGCAATGTTGCCATGGATTCCGCGCGCACCGCGTTGCGCATGGGCGCGAAAGAGGTGCACATTATCTATCGACGCTCCATGAATGAGCTGCCTGCGCGCCATGAAGAAGTAGAGAACGCTGAGGAAGAAGGCGTAATCTTCGATGTGCTGACGCTTCCTCTGCAGTACATCGGCGACGAAAACGGCTGGCTCAAGGAGGTTGAGTGCCTCAAGATGGAACTGGGCGAGCCGGACGCGTCAGGAAGGCGTCGCCCTGTCGAAGTGAAGGACTCAAATTTCCGCACGGAATTCGATGCGCTTGTCTGCGCCGTCGGCAACAGCCCGAACCCGCTGATACCGGCCACCACAGCCGGGCTGGAAGTCACAAGGCACGGCACGATTGTGGCAGACCCGGAAACGGGGAAGACCACACGCGACCGCATATGGGCAGGGGGAGATATTGTGACAGGGGCGGCAACCGTGATACTGGCGATGGGGGCGGGGAGGAAGGCGGCCCGCTCCATCCACGCGTATCTGAGCTAGCGGGCGGCGAGTTAAAGGCTCATCTCCTTCGTTGCCTGCGCCGTGCGAAACTCCAACGTAAGCGGTCTTCAGAGCAATACCTTTCGCTGCTTTTCGTCCTTACACAGACGAATTAATATGGCGTTTCTTTGCTCCTTTGATCTTTGTGATTTCCGGGGTAAAAATGGCACCGCGATACTGGTTCGCGGCGGCTTGTTCTTTGATCGGATTTAAGGCAGTAGTTAGTGTCGTCAATAGGTATGGTCCGGGTACATGGGTTACACGTTATTCCAGGGACATAGGTAACACTTTTCTTCTCGTTTTGGGGTTGCCGCATTCAACGAGGGTCTGTCGTACCGGCACCCGTTCAATCACGTCCTCGATCTTCATAGTCTCCTCAATGAATCTCCCGATGAGCAGCTCACAGAAATATACGTTATGTATACCATCCTCAACCTCTTCAAAGCCAATATATTCTTCGGCAAGGGTTGAGCTTACCTGTACCCAGCGGTTCCTCCAGCGTATGCCTGAGTTCCTGCTTACCCTGCGGACCTCAAAGTGGTAAGGGTAGTCAAAGTGGTGCAGTTTCTTCGGCATAGTTCGTAAGGAGGGTACATACACTGAGGAAGGGGTCTTCTGCAAAAGAGCCTCATGAGGCCGTTCCGTATTGTACTCCTTGCGAAAGGCATCGAATCGCTTTTGCTGTAAGACAAGATTCTTTTCCGGAGGGATGGTCGCTTCTTTTTTTAGGGTACGGTGCATCCGCTCATGCTTGCCGTTCTGCTGGGGCTTGCCCGGTTCAATCTGTTCAGGATAGATCCCCAGTTTGACCCACCAGACGGAGAGGGTGGAGAGGCGGGCCAGGGCGTTCGAAGCAAAGGGGACGCCATTGTCAGTCCGTATCCTCTGGGGGAGGCCATACTCGCGGAAGAGCCGGGTAAAGTGATGTTTTGTCCCTTCCAAGGAGATAGCATCATGGGCATGGCAGCCTAAGAGATAGCGGCTCTTCATGTCACAGACGGTCAAGGGATAGCAGTAAAGGCCGTTTCTCATCTTGAAGTGGCCTTTGTAGTCGGCACTCCAGATATCGTTCGGTTCGCGAGCAATGGTCTTCGGGCATCCGGGGTGTTTTTTCCGAAGTCTTCTCTTGTTGCCCGTAATAAGACCTCTCCGTTTCAGGATATCGGCTGCGGTTGATACTGCAGGAAGATCGGGATAGCGGAGGCTGAGGATTTCAAGGAGCTTCTTCGGTCCCCACGTAGGATGCTTCATACGGGCTTGCACGAGCCCCTCGATTATCACGTCATCGGTTATGTGAGGACAGGTGCGGGGACGCCGTGATTGATCTGCCAGAGCGGGAGACCCGCCTTCCTCATAGCGCTCTACCCACTTGTAGCCGGTCTTCCTGCTGATACTGAACTGGAGGCACAGCTCGCTGAAGGGGAAATAACCTTTCAGGTACTCTGCAATGAAACGCACTCTCTGGTCCATGACGGTAACTCCTTTCCAACCCATAAGCAGCACCTCCACTGCTTATGAATTAGTACAAAAGTGTTACCCATGTCCCCAGAATAATCTGTTACCCATGTCCCCGTTCGGTCACATCTTGCCTAGCGACCTCATTTAGGCCGCTAAAGACCTGAAAAAATCCCTGACCATATCCCTGTTACGTCTGAATTTATCCAATAGCAACGCTTGAAGGTCTTCTACACTCTTCGACTCAAGTAATCGGTCGACGTCATAAGCGCGTTTATCTAACTGACGACAGTATTTGTCAATAACGGTCTGAGGGGCTATCCTTCGTTTCTTGGCTACTAGATTTGTGGCTTGTTTCCTAGACAAACCTAGCTTTTTGACACCGTAGATGACTTCGAGGGTCTGGGCAAGTGCTTGTGGAACAGAAGGAGAGAAGGTGGGGAAATCATTTGCCGTATGAGTTATTGTGGGGGATTCCGTTCGTTTCCCCGCCGCCGGAAATAGAAATCGCTTCAGAACCGAGTTTGGAGTATCTTCGAATGGTTCCGCGTTCTTCTTCAAGAACTGCCAAACTTCTTCGTCAACCTCGATCTTATAGAATGCCATGGCCCCTCCTTACCCGACATATTTTACTACAGTACACTCCATTTAACTAATTATACGAAAGTACTTGTAGTATGTCAAGTAAAAAGTGAACACCTGCGATGCCACTTTCGCGTCTTGACCGTCCTGAGCCCGGCGACAACCTCAGCACTATAAGGGAACGCTACTCTGATTCGTCCGGAAGTATCCGGGCTGATCTTTACCATAGCGATGGTTCCCTTTTTTACATCTTACTCCGTTGTCGGAAAAAAGCAATAAAATGTTTACCAAAATGGACAAAGTTGCCTGCACGCACCCGGCAGGAGAACGTCATAGTGAAGCCACCCGCTTCGCTATGACATTAGTAACGCCGTCCTCTTTCTGTATCGTACCCTCTATTAAGATCAATGGTTCTAATCGCACGATCTGCCGGTACGTTTTATACACATCAGGCCGAAGCACCACATTCACCAGACCTTCCTCGTCTTCGAGCGTAAGAAAGGCAAAGCCTTTTGCCGTAGGCGGCATCTGCAAACAAACGGTCAAACCACCTATGCTTACATCTGTACCGGACGGGCAGACCGCGATGACCGAGCTCCGCACGGCGCCGAGTCCGGCAAGCCTCTCCCGGTATTCATCAATCAGGTGACGCCGCGCGGAAAATCCCTGAATAGAGTAATCGACAACAAGCTCCTCCCGGGCCGTCATCTCATCAAGCGAGACCTTCTCTGTCGCGGGAAGGTCCATCCCGTCATGGCCCGTCATCTCAAGAGAACCAAGCTCCCAGAGAAGATGCCTGCGCGACCGGTCAATCCCATCGAATGCCCCGACGGCAATGAGGTTCTGGATCGACTCCCTGTCAAGCTTTGTCCTGAAGCAGAATTCCTTGACCGATGCGAACGCTCCCCTCACCCGCGCCGCGACGATCTTTCCTGCGCGGTCCTCGCCCATCTCTTTGACATACCTGAACCCCAGCCTGATGCTATGCCAATTCGCCTTCATGTGTATACCTTCCGGGTACCCGCTTGCGGGTGTGCTGCGTCGCTCTCCTCGACGTACCCCCCCGTACGCCTGGGTACCCGCTTGCGGGTGGGGCTCCTCGCTGCCGCCTCGGTCTCCGCTTGAATGCAAATCGGCATCAGACATTTCAATCCCACACTGCCAGAGGCTCTTGTTGATCTCCACAGGGAGAATCTTAACCCCGTGCCGCTTCGCGTCATTGATGATCACTTCAGGCTGATAAAAACCCATGGGCTGGTTATTGAGGAGCGCGCAGTAAAACGCTACCGGATAGTACTTCTTCAGGAATGCTGACCGATAACAGAGGAGCGCAAAGCTCATCGCGTGGCTCTTGCAGAAGCCGAATTCAGCAAACCCGCCGATCAGGTCAAATATCTTGTTTGCCGTCGTTTCATCTATACCCTTGACCCGGGCCCCTGCAGCAAAGCGACCGCGCCATTTCTGCAGTTCGGCAAAGGCATTCTTCCGACCCATCGCCTTTCTCAGTTTATTTGCCTCACCCGCAGTAAAGCCCGCAATAATAATCGCTACCTCGAGTATCTGCTCCTGGAACAGGATAACGCCCAGACTCTCCTCCAACACAGGCTCAAGGAGAGGGTGGAGATACTGAACAGGCTCGACTCCCTGCCGCCGCCTCATGTAGGGGTGGACCATGTTGCCCTGCAAAGGCCCGGGCCGTATGATCGCCACCTCTACACCGAGGTCTTCAAGTGTGCGTGGTTTGACCCGTGGCAACGACTGCATCTGCGCCCTGCTCTCCACCTGGAATACGCCGATCGTGTCAGCCTTTGTGATCAGTTCATAGACTGCAGGGTCGTCCATGGGAAGGCAACCAAGATCGAACGGAACACCCTGCTGCTCTTCGATGAATTCGGTCGCATCGCTGATCAATGAAAGCATCCTGAGCCCGAGAAGATCGACCTTGATCAGGCCCGCATCATCCACCCCGTCCTTGTCCCACTGGCAGACCACGCGCCCTTCTGCCCGCGCCCATTCCAGGGGTACAATCTCGGAGACCGGCTTTGACGAGATGATCATACCACCCACGTGTATCGACAGGTGCCTCGGGAAATCGGCTATCTTTTTGCACATCCTGACAAAGTGCTCCCACGCGTCCGAACCGAGATATCCTCTGAATTCGGCGATCTCTTTGAGGTCGTCGATGGCGTGCGCCGCACTGTATGACGAAAGGGATTTCGCCATCCTGTCGAGTAGGTGTGAAGGAAGACCAAGGACCTTTCCCACCTCCCTGACAGCATTCCTTGCGCGGAAGGTCACGTACGTGCAGACCATGGCCGCATGCTCCCTGCCGTACTTTTCATACACGTACTGGATCACCTCTTCCCGCCTGTTGGTGGAGATGTCTATGTCGATGTCCGGGACCCCGAACTCGTTCAAAAATCTACCAACAAAGAGTTTGTGCCTGATCGGGTCAACAGGCGTAATGCCGAGCACATAGGCAACGAGGGAGCTTGCCGCAGAGCCTCTGCCCTGCGCCAGGATGCCGTTTTTACGGGCAAACTCCATGATGTCCCAGACAATGAGGAAATAGCCGAAAAGCCCTTTACCTCTGATCAGCTCAAATTCATAGTTGAGCCTCTCCGTGATCGTTTCATTCAATTCGCCGTATCGCTTGCGAGCCCCTTCAATGCAAAGTTTCCTGAGATATCCTTCAGCGGTCTCGCCGGAGGGTACGGGAAAATCGGGAAAGCGATACGAAGAAAAGTTGAGATCAAAGGCGCACTGCTCGGCGATGGCAAGAGTCCGGCTGATGGCCGCCTCTGGGATATGGGGCAGCGCGCGTATCTCTTCACAGCCTTTCAGGTGGTATTCCGAATTGGGCTTACGAAATCCTGCTGAATTGTCGAGGATAACCCTGTTCTTGATGCAGACAAGGATATCCTGGAGCCGGTGATCTTCCCTCACGCTGTAATGGACATTATTGGTCGCGACCGTGTAAAACCCGAGTTTCTTTGCCAGTTCAACAAGCTGTTTGCAAAGCTTGGAATCTTCCGGATGGAGATGGTGCTGCAGCTCGATAGAAAAATGATCGGGGCCAAACAAGGCACTATATTTTTGCGCTGCCTGAAGGGCTTCATCCTTTTTCCCCCTGAGCAGCAAGGATGGTATCTCGCCCTTACTGCATCCTGAGAGGCAGATGAGTCCTTCGCTGCGCTCCGCGAGGTCGGCAAAGGTGAGCCTGGGATCGCCCTTCGATCCGGCAAGGTGCGCCTTTGTGATCAGGCGGGAGAGGTTGGTGTAACCCGCGCTGTTCTCGACAAGGAGCGTAACGTGAAAGCTGCTCTCCAGTGTGAGCTCTGCACCGATGATGGGCTTAATACCCGCCTCTTTCGCCACCCGGAAAAACTGCGGGGCCGCATAGAGCCCGTTGTGGTCAGTAAGAGCGAGGCCGCCCATGCCCGCATTGTGGGCGGCCTCGACGAGTTGCTCAACGGTGGACGCCCCGTCGAGCAGGGAGAAGTTGGAATGAGCATGCAGTTCTAAATATTGGGTCATGGGTCAGGGGGCACGGGTCGAGCTAAAGATTTTATAAGTCCATTTAGCAGCTTGCCTGTGTCAACACGGATGGCTTCCGCCGAATCATACTGATCAATCGATGAGTAACCCAAGTCTTTGGCCAAGCAGAGATACGTTTCGAGTTCGCCCAACGAACCCTTCGCCATGTAAAGGAATTGAACGTATTCTTTTCTGTGATGTCTCTCATACCCTTCTGAAATGTTCGCCGTAACGGATACTGCAGCTCGTTGAAGCTGTGATGTAAAACCGTAAATTTCTTCTTTAGGAAAGCTCTTGGTCAACTTATAAACTTCCAGCGCCAGCTCATAAGCCTTTTGCCAAACCCTCAATTGCTTAAAACCAGTCATCGCTTCCATCTTCATCCCCCTCTGCATCTATTAGTCTGTTCTCCGTGACCCATGCCCCTTGACCCTAGTTATTACGGTTCTCCATGCCCCTTGACCCTTGCCCCATGACCCTATCTTTATGCCCAATTTTGTCGATACCACGTGCCTCCTAGGAGATCACGGAAGACCGTAAGTCGCGCGCCGTTCTCCAGCTCAAGAAGAAAGTAGAGCCGGGAGATCGGGTTGCGCCACCACTCCTCATCTATACGCCACATGTTAACAACGTCCTTCACCAGCACGGGTCGCTTTTTCAGCCTCACAACAAAAGGCCTCCCCTCCTGAGCAGCTATCTCTATCTTCTCTGGGTCGTAGGGCGAAGCCGCTATGGCTTCGCCGTTGCGAGTTGCGCGTTCCGTGTTACGAGTTTTTAAAGGCCTTTCTCTGGTTTCATGTGTCGCGTTCCGTGCTGTAGCTTCCATATCTTGTCCTCCTAACCTGCCAGGTTTTTGTCTCTAACCCGCAACTCGTAACAAGTTCTTGCCTGTAACATGTAACAATTTTGTCTGTAACTCGTAACCCGTAACGGGGCCTACGGCCCCTGTTCTCATATTTCCACATACGCAAATTTTCTCTCCGGCAGCAGGGAATTTCCCTCCCCTTCCCTCACCGCGAAAAGGGGCGTACGGCCATACATTGCCTCAAGATACCCCTTGACCCCCTTCAGCTTCTCGCTCAAAATCGGTCGTTTTCTGAACAGGTATTCCTGCATACCCGCATCAACGCTCAAATCAGAAAGAACGATCACGAAGCCTGTTATCGGATCCTCCACGCTCATACTCTCCAGTCCATTGACAACCCTTGCAAGCACCTCTTTTGGTTCGGCAGTTGGATGCTTCAACACAAAAGTGCGCTCAACATTTTTCATGTCCTGCTTTATGCTCTGTCTTCTGCCCTGTTTCCTGCCCTGGAGGTTGAGCGTTATCTTCAGCTTCCGGCATACCTTACCCATCTTTTTGAGCTCTGATAAAAGTTCAGCGAGAGCGCTCCTCAAGGCCCCTGCGACCTGCTCCATTGTTTCGAAAGGAAGATCACCTACGACTTCTCTTTCTAGGGAAACTGCCCGGTCTCTCTTCGTGATCTGCCTTTTATCCTCCACCCCGTTCACAATATCGCTTATGCATTTCCCTTCTTTTCCAAACTGCGAGATGATGGCCTGCCGGGATAATCCAGCTACCTTTTCCAATCTGCGCAGCCCCAAAAGTCTCAGCCGTTCTTTTATCTCCTCGTCCACGGGTAATCTATCCACCTGCAGAGAAGCAACAAATTCCTTCTCCGCACCCGGCCGAACAACGAGTATCTGCTTCGGGGCAGATACGGCAGCCTCTTCAGCAATAAACCTGGAATTGCCCACACCCACCTTCGCCTTCAGCTGAAAGGCGTCGCGCATTATCTCAACAATGGTAGATGACACGTATTCCTCGCTCGCATATAGTTTCAAGGCCTTCGTGATGTCCAGGTATACAAGGCCCTGTCCTTTCGGCTCCATCCGGAGGGTTATGGTCCCGAGCAGATAGAGCGCTTCTTCCCAGACTTCCTCGGAAAGATCCTTGTCGAATGTGAGAAAGGCTGCTTCAGGACAGAGATGGTGCGCATCCCGAAGCGGCATGCCGATGTAAACGCCCTTCCCTGCCGCCTCTTCTGAGCAGTCAATAACAGAGGCTCTCTCATCTGGCGACCCGCCGATAACCACGGGACGCTTTTTCAGCCCCGGAGATTGTAAGGATTCTACCTGGACATGAAAATGCGGGATGTATACACAAGCAATTCTCATGGGTAATTACAGTATAGAACATATGTTCTAATTTGGCAAGAAAAATTTTTATTCACCCCCTTTGTCTCCGCTTGCAATTTTCCGGGAATGCTGTACCATAGTGGGACATGCACACAACTACTCCATAGGAGGTATAGGATGTCGTCAAAACTGATGGAATATTTCAACAAGCAACCAAGGATCGGAACGCTCAGCACGGCAAGCAAGGACGGCAAGGTCGATGCAGCCTGTTTTGGGTCTCCACGGATGATCGACGAAAAGACGGTTATTATGTCCGTCCGGAAGGCTCGCACCTTCGCCAACCTTCAGGAAAATCCTAACGCCACCTTTATGATCATAGAACCTGGCAAGACTTCACCCGAGTGGAAAGGGATCAGGGTCTACCTCAAGATGACCGGCTACCAGACATCGGGTGAACAGGTAGAGGAATGGAGAAAAATGGTCGCCCAGAGGGTGGGTGAGGAGGCAGCCAAAGCCATGCATGCGCTGATTACCCTGGAGATCCAGGACGTAAGGCCTCTGTCAGACGTCGGTCAGGGATGGGAGAAGAGCATCTGAAAGAATGGGTCACGGGTCAAGGGGCATGGGTCAAGTTAAAGACTTTCCATGCCGTGTCCCTTGACCCGTGACCCTGTTTTCGTACGTTCTCCCTCACCCCTGACCCTTGACCCCTGCCCCTGTCTTGACGGTTGACCCATGACCCATGCCCCATGACCCTGTTTTTTTGTTCTTGACTTTCCTCTGGCGAACTAGTACACTTATTCTACTATGGGATCGGAGACGAGAGAGAAGGTCCTCCAGTTTATCCGCCGCTTCAAAGAGAAGAAGGGCTACGCTCCCACGGTAAGAGAGATCGCCGAGGGATGCAGGATCAGCAGTCCCTCGGTGGTTCAATATCATCTGGATTCTCTTGAGCAGGAGGGCCTGATCAGCCGTGCACGAGAAAAATTCCGCAGCATCAACCTCACTAAAGAAAAGGACATAGAAGAGCATAAGCAGATCGAGGTTCCCATTCTCGGGGTAATCGCCGCAGGCCACCCCGTATGGGTCCCCCCGGCCGATACGTGGGACACGGCCAGTGAACGCATCGTGGTCTCGACCCATTTGCTGGCCCGCGGGAAGAAGAACGTCTACGCCTTGCGCGTTCGCGGCAATTCGATGGTCGATGCCATGATTGCAGATGGCGACATCGTAATCATGGAGCCCGTAAAGAGGGTAAATAACGGAGATGTGGTTGCAGCCTGGCTCAAGAACGAGCAGGAAATCACTCTCAAGAAGATCCACTTTGAAGGCGGGCAGGTTCGGCTGCAGCCCTGTAACCCTTACATGGTGCCCATCTATCACAGGACTGACAACGTCGAGATTCAGGGACGAGTTATTGCGGTAATAAGAGTCGCTTCAGCGTAATACCACCTGTTCCCCTGCTTCGGCCTGCAGAGCCGTCAGCGCCTTTTCCACCATCGAACGACGGAGCTTTTTTTCCTCGTCCGGGTCAAGGTTGGCGTTGCCTACCGGATTGACTATCTTCTGGGCAAGCATGATCCTGTTGGAACCGACCATCTCAGCAACGGCGATCACTGCGGAGAGCTGAACAGCAGGTATACCCACCTTCTCGATCTCTTTTGCGAGCGTTGCACCGCAACGCGTGCTTGTCCCTCAGGTAGAGGTCAGTATGACGCCGGAAACGCCTTCCGCCTTCAGGCTTTCAGCGATTCTCTGCCCCACCTTCTTCATGATGTCCACGATACTTGACAAACCGGTGGTGCTGTAAAATTTGTCGTGAAGCTTACCAATAGCTCCTTTTCTTTCAAGGTCGCGCATGGCATCGACGGGAACCAGCCGATTAGGGTCCTGCCTGACCAGGGTTGAGTCGTACCCCCCATGGCTGACTTCGTAGTCTGCAGGGTCGAGCGTGTCTACGTTCTTGATGTCGTATCTTCCGAAACGGGTGGCGGTTGTCATCTCGATCCTATCGGGGTTTCCTTTCGGGACCAACCCGCCATCTGTGACGAGTGCGATCGTTGCAGAGCGGATATCTTTTATTGGCGACGCGGGCTTGACCCGGTCATATACGGGTCGTTCCACTTCCGACTCAAACGGCTCCTTCCGGAGCTTGCTGAGGAGCATGTCAATCACACGCTCAGCGCCGGTAAGGTCCACGAGTTCATTTACCAGCTGGCCTCTCGGGAAATATCCCTCATCGGCAGGTCTCCCTATGCTTTGCTTACCCAGAAGCTTGCCGGCGAAATTCATCATCTTACTTACCGCATCAGCCATGCCCTTAGCGCGATCCGTGGTCTGAATAATGTACACGTCCCTTCTGTAGAGGTCCACGCCGGGGTTCTCTTCATACATCCCGGTTATCGCCGGTATTATCCCTAACTCATTCTGCGCCATTTTGCAGGTGGCACCGCACGCAATTCCGTACCGTCCCGCGTTGAATGCCGGTCCTGCCACGAAGAGATCAGGTTTGTAGGGGAGCACGAGCTCTCTTACTTCCCCGGAAGCCCGTTCTATATTTTCAGCAAAGTAATTATCGCCGCAAATGACTGTGGCCACGACCTCTCCCCGCTCGCCGAGGGCTGCCTGCACGGCCTTTCCCGGGCCAACCGGACCCTCCACCAGGCGGGGTGGCAGATCTGCCTTGTCTTCCCCTCCGATACCACCAAAGAACTGATTCACATAATGCACGACTCGTATCATTTCAACACCCTTTCGTGCCTGCACGTTTTGTCAACAACCCTTCCGCGGCCCCTAATACCGAATTGCTTTAAGTCTGGAACCGCCGATCTGGCAGTGTGTACCCTTTATGTAATTTGTTGCCCTCACCATCTCGCCATTCACCGGCGCTCCCTCTGCAGACACACCGGCTCGGCCGATAATTCTCTCCACGGGCGGCAGGGTCAGGCGCATGAATGGGACTCCCATGCTTACGATTGCATCGACTTCGGGCATACTGAATATCGTGGTCGCTCCGTACTTCGGATCGCTTATGTCCGCTGCCATGTGGAGCGTGGCAATCGCCGTCTTTATACCGAGCCTTTCACAAAGCTGTGCGGTCTTCGCCAGGGTGAGTTCTGGGGCTCCTCCGCCTATCTTGGTCAAGACAGCACCGTCTGCCCCGACCGTATACTTGGCCAGACTTGCAGCCATATTCGCAATCCTCTCGATCTCAGTCATGTTGTTCGGGGCAGTGGTTACAATCACACCGGCAAAGCAGAGATCCTTCCCGTGCCGCTTATAGAGCTCCTTGATGATCGGGTGATTCTGGATCTGGTAGGTCTGCACGTGGAGCGTGGGCATGGGCGACGTGAGAGCTCCGTCAAACACCTCGTTGGGATGAATGAGCGCAGGCACCATATCCGGAACGTTCCTGCCGTACAGGACCGGCTCTCCGGGTATGGGATCGAACTGTAGGGTCAGTATCTGAAAAATATAGACCACTCGCGGTAATCGCTCGAATCCATCCTTAATCTCTGTCAATGGAGGAAGCTCGAATACTTCCGTCGCATCAGGCGTTATCCCTTTCCCCGCCCTGGCCAGGTAGGATGCCGTTTTTAGCCCCGCGATCTTGAGAGCCGCCATGTATGCATGAGTGTTTACCCCATCCGAAGGGGTGGGCAGCAGGACAATGTTATGCGTCTTCCCGAAAATGCCGGCATAGGCGCCAGGACCCCACATGTCGATGATGTCTCCGCTTGGGTCCGTGCTCTTGCCTACTTCACGCCTTTCCCTGTAATCGCTCAACACGACTGCAGTGCCTCCAAGAACGCATGTGCTGCCTCTCCCCACAGGGACCTGTCCACCCACGACTCCCGGAAAATCCTCGTCTCCGGGACTGGTCTTTGCCCTCGGCTCTATAACATCCACAACCTGGAGTATCCGGCATTTTTCCCCGGGGTGGGCAAGTTCCACGTCAATCCGCCTGAACCTGGGGTCTTCCAGAAGAAGCTTTTGAAGCTCCTCCCGGTTGATACGAAGCACACGGTCGGTGACTATAGTTTTATCCGCAAAATGAATATCTCGAATCATCAAGGTATTCAGTTCAAGCCGCATAACAGATGCCTCCTTGTGCCGCCTGACGAAGTGTTCTCGTTGTCATCCCGGTAGTAGTCTTACAGCCTATATGCGGAAGATTGCGGTTGTCAACGCAAAAAAACCTAAACTAATGAGGGGCTCGCGCCTCTACCTTTCTGGAAAAGAATAGTCGCCATTACTTACCCCCATCGGGGTACCCAAGCTTTTCAGCACCGAGAGACCTATGGCAAGCTGAAAATCGCCTTCCACCGTCTGATCCCGGACCAAGTCCTGATCTTTTCGTATGTTTCCCGGTGAAGTCTTTGCGCCCGGCTCGCCTGCGCCCTGAAGGTGCCTCTCAAGGTCTTCCTCCCTCGTGTGGGTGAAGCTCCTGCCCTTTCTTCCCGTGACATCGCTGTTGACAACGATGTCCGGATGGATACCGTCAGCTTGAATGGAGCGATCCATCGGGGTATAGTACCTGGAGGTGGTGAGACGGAGCGCGGAGCCGTCGGCCAGTGGGAAGATCGTCTGAACCGACCCCTTCCCAAAAGTCCTGGTTCCCACAATGAGCGCCCTCCGTGTATCCTGAAGGGCCCCGGCCACTATCTCAGAAGCGCTGGCACTTCCTTCATTCACCAATACTACGAGCGGCCCCAGGTAGTCGTGGTCTGCATGGGCGTAAAACCTCAGCTTCTGGTCCTCTTTCCTTCCTTCCGTGTACGTGATGAGTCCATCTGCGATGAACCGGTCCGCGACGTCGGCTGCCTGGTCGAGAAGCCCCCCGGGATTATCCCGCAGGTCGAGCAGAATGCCCTGGAGACTGCCCTGTGCCGATTTTTGAAGCTCCTTGACTGCTGCCTCCATATCCTTGCCTGTTTGCTCCTGGAACTCGGCGATCCGGATGTAGCCATACGCGTCGTCGAGCAGCTTGAACGTAACGCTTTTGATCTTGATGCTGCTTCTCACTATCTGGAACTTCTTGGGACGGCGAAACCCCTTCCTCATGATGGTCAGGGTGACGGGCTTGCCCTTCCGCCCTCTAATATGTTTCAGGACATCGTCGGGGCTCATGTTTCGCGTGGCCTTGCCGTCGACCTCCACGATTTCGTCTCCCGGCTTCAGGCCTGCTCTGAACGCGGGTGTGCCCTCCAGCACCTGCATTGCCGCAGGGAAGCCGTCCTTGACGGTGAGTTCAATGCCGATCCCGCCGAACTCGCCTGCCAACTCCGTCTCCTGCTCCCGGTACTCCTCAGGTGTGAGGAAGGAAGAATGCGGATCGAGAGAACTGAGCATCCCCTTGATCGAGGCGTAGACCAGGTCCTTGTCGGACACACCGTCGACATACTGCTCCTTCACGATGTCCAATACCTCGGCGTACGTCTTGAGATACTCATACGGCTCCCTGGCCTCGGCGCCTTCCACCGTAGTGCGTGCCGGGATACCGGCCATAACACCCGTGAGAAAAACCGCCGCGAGCAAGAGTCCGAGAGAGAGCCTCGCTTTTTTACTCATCGATCCAGCCCCTGATGCGGAACATGATATAATAAATTTGACCTACCTTCAATCCGTTGGAATAACAGTTCGCTATCACAACCCAAAGTTTAAACATCCTGCAACAGCGCGCCACTCACTCATCGTCTTTTTTTGGGCTTGGCCGTTTTCCAAAGATGAAGCTTATGATTTTGCGGTAATGATACAAGACCGTTCCTACAAAGGCGGAGACGATTATTTGCCACAGCATGAGGCCGGAGCCGGGGTCGACGTAAGCTCTGGCAGGAGCCTCAGTGATGAGGACTAATGCACAAGTTGCGAGGAGGGCCTTGAAACAAGCCTTTGAAAAGGAGGCAAGGCACGCCAGGCGGCCCGATGCGGCGCACGATTTCCGTATCGGGCTGCTACGGTTTGTTACGTTCAAGGATGAATCATACACGTGTCTCACCCACATTCCATAAAGTCGGTGGCCATCCGAAATAGGTTACACCACCTCGGCCGGACGATGGAAAGAAATGCGGGGCAGGCTCTCTTGGCGAATGCAAGAAGGATACTTCCCGGTCCAATCGGAGGCCAACAGGAGAGCGAGGCTCACGGGCAGCTCTGGCTGACAAGTGACGTTATGCTACCTGAGGAGCGTGACGTCGCCGTGACGGAGATGGTACTTCCCTTTCACGATCTTCAGCGTCCCACGTTCGACGTACCCATTGACGACAGAAGACTGAATCGTAAGCCCTTCGGCCACGAGATCGATATTAAGGTCAATGGCCATCTCTACCTGTTTTACCCGGCTCTGGCCTTTCATCGTATCTTTGGCCTTTTGAGCCGCCGGCAGGATCGGGTCAATGACTGCTCCCACATTTCCCTCGGGCTTCCCAGTTGCGTCATAGGCCGCAGTTACAGCGCCGCACGCTTCATGGCCTAACACCATGATGAGCGTGGGATCAAGGTGCTCGACGGCGTACTCGATGCTGCCGAGCACAACAGGATCGAGTATATTTCCGGCGACGCGTATTACGAAGAGTTGTCCGAGCGTCTCGTCAAACACGATCTCGGGCGGCACCCTGGAGTCCGAGCAGGACAGAATTATGGCGTAGGGTTTCTGTCCCCGCGCGAGTTCTTCTCTCGTCTCCTTGATTGTCAGGGCACGATGGGTAATATGAGATTTCACGAACCTCTTGTTCCCTTCCACCAGCCTTTGCAGTGCAGCATCCGGGGTAAGCACCGATGCACCGCCGCCCGCAGCGAACGCCACCGCACAAGCCAATAGAACTATACCTGTTACGAAGCCTGATACGTCCAAGATTTTCACCATTCACTCTCCTTCACGGCCAATAAACTAATCGGCCCTGGATCGTAGATTCCTGAGCTTACCTTCTCAACGGAGCTTGAATCGCTGTATCTTACCTGTCGCGCTCTTTGGCAGTTCAGGAATGAACTCTATCCATCTTGGATATTTGAACTTGGCAAGGCGATCGAGCGCCCACTTCTTTAACTCTTCTGACAGTTCTTCCGACGCGGAAAAGCCGTCCCGAAGCACAACGTAGGCAACCGGCTTCACCAGGTCTTGTTCATCCTTACGGCCCACAACAGCTACCTCAAGAACAGACGGGTGCTGGCTCAAGCAGTTCTCCACCTCGAGAGGCGAAACCCATATACCGCCCACCTTCAACATATCATCCGCCCTGCCGGCAGCGTAGTAAAAGCCATCCTTATCTACGTAATACTTATCACCCGTATTGATCCATTCGCCCTGCATGGTCTGGCGCGTCTTCTCCCGTTTGCGCCAGTAAGCCTGGGCCGCGCTGTCCCCTTTGACCAGCAGCGTCCCTATCTCGCCCTGAGGAGCCTCTGCACCTTCTTCGTCGACAATCCTGAGCTCATAGCCGGGAACAGGCTTGCCTGTTGAGCCGGGCCGTAAATCGTCCAGACGATTCGACAGGAATATATGGAGCATCTCGGTCGAACCGATGCCGTCGAGTATGCTCACACCAAAACGCTCTTTCCATCTCTGGAAGATATCAACGGGCAGTGCCTCGCCCGCGGAAACGCACACGCGGACGGACGAGAGCTCGTGTGCCGAGTTGGGGTCGGGCTTAGTTTTGCGTTCCTTATCAAGTTTTTCTTTGTAAGCAAGCATCTGGCCATAGAGCGTCGGCACGCCGAAGAAGACCGTCGGTCGAAACTCTTCCAGATACTTGAACATCGTCTCCGGGGTCGGCCGGCCTGGATTAAGGACGCTCGCGGCCCCCACTGACATCGGCAGGTACATGCCGTTACCGAGCCCGTAAGCAAAGAAGAGCCGCGCGCCGGAAAAGCAGATGTCATCTTCGGTCAGGCTCAGAACGTTCTGACCGTAAGCCTCGGAAGCAACCACCATGTCATACTGGGAGTGAACGGCACCTTTGGGCGAACCTGTGGAACCGGAACTGTAGAGCCAGAAGCCCACATCGTCCTTCGTCGTGAACTCTGTCTTGAGAGTCGCCGGAGCCCGTCTATACATTTGTTTAAACGGCGGATAAGCACCCTGTGTTTCAGAGATAACGATGAGGTCCCGCAAATAATGAAGCTCTCCCTTGATCTGACTGATCAGTGGTATAAACTCGTCGGAGATGACCAGCACCCTTGCCCGGCTGTCATTCAGATAATATTCATAATCGTCCGGGGTGAGCATGGTGTTCACCGGGATCGGCACAGCGCCTATCCTGATGGCGCCCCAGAAGATCACATAGAACTGAGGCACATCGAGCATGAGTATCAGAATCCGATCGTCGAAGCGGACGCCGAGGTCACGCAGCGCATTGGCCGTCTTGTTCACCGACTTCTGGATGTCGTTATACGTGTAATTGCGGTATTCGCTATAGATGGCTACTTTATGTCCGCGCCCTTGCCGGATGTTGCGGTCAACGAAGTAGTCAGTCGCGTTGAAAAATTCTTGGGTCTGCCCGTGAATCATTGCAACCTCCCTCAAATACAATTATTAGTTGTCAGTTATCGGTTATCAGTTGTCAGCTTTACCGCCGCCTATGCCTTCCTAATGCGGCAAAGTAAAAAGCCGCACCACCCGTGACAGAACCCACGGGTACCCGGAGAAGCGCAAGTCCTGAGGAACGAAGGCGTACATGAAGTACGTCGAAGTGACGCAGGACGCAGAGCAACAAAGCACACCGGCTTTTGACAAAGCCGCACTGTTTAGATTTCGAACTCATCTCCTTTGTGCGGTACATGCGTTACCAATCCAAGCTTCTCTTTCACCATACCTTCGAACTCCAGAGCCGTTTTTTCTTCACCATGCACAATGAATACTTCGGGCTTGCTGGTAAAGGAACCGATCCACTCGAGCAGCTCCTTCTGGTCTGCGTGGGCCGAAAAACCGCCGATGGTATAGATCGCAGCTTTTACCGCAATGCTTTCCCCGAGCACCCGCACGCGCTTCGCCCCGTCAACAATCCTTCGTCCCAGCGTACCGCCGGCCTGGAACCCTGTAAAGATAACGCTGCATTCCGGCCTCCAGAGGTTGTGCTTCAAATGGTGCGCTATCCTGCCCCCCTCGCACATACCACTGCCCGCCATGATGATGACGCCCGATTTTATCCTGTTTATCTCCTGTGATTCCGCCACCGTTTTTGTGAAGTGGAGCCTGACGGCATTTCCTTTGTCGTGAATCTGAAAGAGGTGTTTGGCTTCTTCGCCAAAGTATTCTCTGTGGGAAAGATAAACATTAGTGGCCTCTTCCGCAAGCGGACTGTCCACGTACAGGTCCACGGGCGCAAGCCTTCCTTCCCGGACCAGATCATTCAGTATGTAAATCACGTCCTGGGTGCGTCCCACTGCAAAAGTAGGCATCAGCACGTTCCCGCCTTTTCGGAACGTTTCCTTGATGGCATCGGCAAGCTCGTCAATACTTGCCTCCATACTCTTGTGGAGGCGGTTTCCATACGTCGACTCCATAACCACATAATCGGCGACCACCGTATATTCGGGGTTCTCAATGATGGGGTTTCCCTTTTTGCCTATATCTCCAGAAAAAACAATTTTCTTCTGGCTGCCGTTGGACGGATACCACAGTTCAAATGTGCCGGAACCAAGGATATGACCGGCATCGACAAACAGATATTTCATGCCCTTTCCCAGGTCATTGGTGTCGCCATACATAACAGGTCTCAAAAACCGAAGCGACGCCTTCACATCATCATCTGTGTAAAGCGGATTAAATACTTGCTTCTTGCCCGCCCGTAAAGACTTCTTCGTCATCCATTCTGCATCCTTTTCCTGGATGTGAGCCGAATCGAGGAGCATGATCGCGATAAGATCGGCAGTGGCCGTGGTAGTTATGATCTTCCCTCTGAATCCATCCTTCACCAGCTTCGGTATCAGCCCGGAATGATCCAGGTGAGCGTGTGTCAAGAAGAGACACTCTATCTCACCAGGATTGAACGAAAACGGGACCCTGTTTGCATCGCCTGCCGCCGCCTCACCCTGCCGCATGCCGCAATCGACCAGGAACTGTCTCTCACCCACAGTCAAGTGAAAGCATGAGCCGGTCACCTGGCGAGCAGCACCCAGAAACTGTATCTTCATTTTTGGCCCCCTTTATTGCGAATGCACGATTATAACGTCAAAGATGAGAGGGTTGCAAACAGCAGGCCGCGTGGCGTCCGGAGTCTCGTACCTTGAAAGCCTGCCAGGCCGGTTATATAATTTGGAGCTTCCGCAGACTATACGAGGAGTTGGTTAATTGAGGAGACAAACATCATGAAACTCAAAGATAAGGTGGCATTTCTGACAGGTGCGGCCGGCGCCGGCATAGGACAGACAACAGCGCGCCTTTTGGCAAAGGAAGGGGCGAGTGTCGTCATAACAGACGCTCACACGGAACGTTCTCGCACCGTGGCCCGGGAGATTGCAAAAGAATCCGGCGTCAATACACTCGGCGTCGGATGTAACGTCACGCAACGGGGCGCTGTTGAAGCCGCGGTAAAAGCAGCCCTGGAGGCGTTCGGCTCCATCGATATTCTCGTGAACAATGCGGGCACGAACCGGCCAACGCCCGTCATCACGATGACTGACGAGACCTGGGACCTCGTCCTCAACACAACTTTGCGTGGGACATTCTATTGCTGCCGTGCAGTCTTGCCGTCAATGATCAAGCAGGGCTCGGGACGCATAGTCAACATCGGATCTACAGCGGCCTTTATGGGACTCTCAGCAGGGCACGCTCACTACGCGGCAGCTAAAGCAGGCCTGACGGCATTCACGCGGTGCCTCGCCATGGAGGCTGCACCCCATTACATCACGGTGAATACTGTAGCTCCAAGCTTTATTTATAACGAGTTTATCCCGCACATCTACCCTCAGGACGAGATAGCGAGGATGCAGGACATGATCCCCTATCCCAGAAAAGGTACGCCCGATGATGTGGCGCAGGCGGTCCTCTTTCTCGTGACCGGTGGCGAATACATTACCGGCCAGACTATCTGTGTGACCGGGGGAAGCTGGATGCATTGAGCCCGCAACCCACGAGCTCCGGTTCCAGTTTCCCTGGCAGAAGAAATCGTGTATCATAAAGACGTGAGTACGATACCATTCGAACGCTGGTATCAAGCCATTGGACGTAGACGGTCGCGTCGCCGATTTGACGGGCAGCCCCTGCCGGTAGACGCGGAAAAGAGGCTTGCCGCCACGTGCGGAGAATTCAGGCCCTTTCCCGATGCCCGCGCGGAGTTTATCAGCCGGTCGGCCGATTTGGTGCTCAAAGGAGCTGTCGGTAATTATGGCAAGGTTAAAGGGGCTCGCGCATTCATAGCCATCGTGGGCAATATGGAAAGTGCGCACGCCCAGGAGAGAGCCGGGTATACGGGGGAAGGGATCGTGCTGGAAGCAGTTGCTATGGGGCTCGACACCTGCTGGGTAGGGGGCCTCTTTCGCCAGGACGTTGCTGCAAGACTGGCGGACATCCATGAGCGCGAACAAGTCCTGGCCGTAGTCCCGGTAGGTCATGCTTCGCACGATTGGTCTTTAGAGGAAAGGCTGATGACGGGTTTCGGTCGCACCCACAGGCGCAAGCCTCTGGCAGCGCTTTTACAGGATGTGGAGGAGGAACAACTCTCTTCGTGGTTGGGGGCGGCAATCGAGACAGCACGCCTGGCCCCATCTGCAGTTAACCGTCAGCCGTGGCGGTTCCGGGCATCAGATGAGGCGCTGACCGTCTCGGTTGATGATACCAAGCTTCTTCACACCATATCGAAACGGCTCGATTGCGGGATCGCTATGCTTCACATCGAACTGGCCGCATTTCACGCCGGGGTTCAGGGTCAGTGGGAATTCCTCGATAATCCCGGTGTCGCGACATTCAAGAAGATATAACCCCCCCCCAAAAAAAACAGTGTTGAGTGTTAAGTGTAAAGTTAAGCGCTTGTAACTGGTAACAGGTCTTTGTTGTAACTGGTAACTGGTAACTGGTCACGGGGCCTTCGGCCCCTCACACATCCACCTTCACGCTCTTGCCTGTCTTGAAACCCCTTATCTCCAGGCCGCGCGCCTTTCGGAAGAAGAGCTCGACCAATTCGGAATTCTGGGGTTCCTCCCTGAACGTCTGCTCTTTAACACCGTACCACGTGAAACGTTTTTCCAGCAGCAGAGTCCTGACTATTTCTTGCTCGTAACGCTTCCCCGGCCGCAGCGCTCCCACCAAGTCGCTCACTCCATGTAAGTCAGCCGATCTGTCTACAACCTGCTTCACATAGTTGATGAAGCGAACAAGTTTCATCAAGGTGTACGTGGTCTCTCTGGGGAAAAGCGGATTGGCCGGAAACATGACGCTCGACCTCATAAGCTGTATATACGGCTCCCATGCACTGTCAACAATCTCACGAAACGCCTTGCTTCCGGGAGCAAGGTAAAAAATGCTCGGCCCCAGAAGAAGCCTCTTCCCCATGAGAAAAAGGATTGTCTCAAGCACATCTTCAGGCCTCTGTCCCGGAAGGCCGACGATGAAATGCGTTTCTATCAGAAAAGGAGAGGACTCCAGCCAGGGAAGGATCTCCAGAAAAGCTTTCGGAAGATTTCTCGCCTGGCTGTTCAGGACTGACTCTTTGGCATCGACGAGAGAAAAATTGAGCCTGTGAAAACCCGCCGCCAGCATCGACTCCAGCAACGGAATGTCCATGGTCTCCGAATAAATCCCGTTCATAGCCGATAAGGTGAGTTCTTTTCCCCACACCAGAGCCAGCACGTTCTTGAAGAAAGATTTATCCAGGTTGAGCATATCGTCCTCAAAGTCTATGGCCTCGATGCCCAGGTCGATACACTCGTCGAGTTCCCTTTCTATGCTGGCGATGTTCCTCTTCCTGTAAGGGACGGGTGGCTTGCCGCAGAAACTGCAGTTGAAAGGGCAACCCCTGGAGGTCAGAAAGAACGTATACTTCTTTTTGTTAATGCGGTACGTCTCTGAAGAAATCGCCTGCCGCTCGGGCAGGAGGTCAATATCCCTTTCAACGTTGATCCCTGAAATATGGAAATGATCGTCGCTCCGGAAGCTCACACCATCTATCGGCTTAAAGTACGGGTTCTCTCCTTTCCGCAGGCTCTCCACAAGATGCGCAAAAGGCGTCTCTCCATCGCCTCGGATAACGAAATCAACAAATGCATGCTGCAGGAGATGCTGCGGAAAGAGCGTGGCATGCGTGCCGCCCATTACAGTGACGATATTCTTATCAACTTGCTTGGTGATCCGCGCTGCCTCCAGCGCCTCAATGGAATAGGTCGTGTACGAAGCCGAAACACCGACGATCGACGGCGCCTCCTTCTCAATGATCTGCCTGATCTCATCCGGCGTTGCCCCGAAGCGATAAAATCGGCGAAAGAGCGAAAAGGGGGTATACACGTCATCCCGATAGAAGGGAGTCAAGTCTTGAAAAGATTCCGGCACGGCGAGGGTGCGTTTCCTGCCTGTTCTGAGATCAACTACGGATACATCGCAAAGGTCCCTGATCTTCGCGGCAATGTAGAGGAGATTTAATGGGTAAGTCCTGATGGATGTGTCGTAAAAGTCTTGTATGGGAGGCTGGACGAGTAGTACTTTCACGCAAGAATATCGGGACCGCTATTTTGTGTTCGGATGGGCCCCCATCTGTCCGGGCTTCCCGTTCACCTGTATAGCAGGGGAGAGGATAATCTTATCGAAGGTCCGATTGAGGGTCTTGCTCTGAAAGTTCTCCACAGGCGGAGAATCAGGGAATACAACCTCATCACCGGGTTTGACCTCGACTTGCATCACTGCAACCCAGAGCCTCTTCCCCTTCTCTTCCACCTCGATATAGGTGTAACCACCAGCGTTGACCGCTGACACGACCTTACCTTTATGATCTGCCTCCATAGCCATTTCCTGAGGCTTCATGGCAGCGTGGGGGTTTGCTGCCGGGCCTGCGCCGCCGTGAGCTGAACTGGGTTGCAGCTCTCGCCCGGCTGCTGCATCCTGCGAGGCACTCGTTGGCTGGGCGTTTGGTTTATCCTTACACCCCACAAAAACGAAGATTGCGATTACCATGACTGTGACTATGATCTTTTTCATCCTTCTCCTCCCTCGATGCATTGTCTGTCTTGCGGTGAAAAATAGCATAGTCCCTGATCAATTACAAATACAGGCGCTCAGTCCGTACCTCTGCACTGGATTTGTTTCCCTTTTACCGTGTAGAATAAGCGAAAAGAAATTCTAAACAATATCGAATGACCGATATCTAACTAAACTCAACAAAGGAGGAAACAGATGAAGAAGTTGTACCCATTGATGATCGACGGCTTTGCCCATATCGCCCCCCCGAAGTACCGTGAGCTGCTTCGTAAAGCAGCTCCTAAAGAGTGCGCTTACATGATCGACACCTTTCCCCCGCTGTACGATATGGAGGCGAGGTTCCGGATAATGGACCGATACGAAGGCTTGGTGCAGGTGATCGCACCGTCGTGGCCGTCGGTGGAACTCGCAGCACCGAAACAATCGGTTGATCTGGCAAAGGCGCTCAACGATGAGATGGCCGAACTAGTCACCAGGTATCCGGCGAGATTTCCAGCGGGAATCGCCTGCTTGCCGATGAATGATATGGATGCTGCGTTGAAGGAGACGGACAGGGCAATTACGGACCTGAGGTTAAGGGGCATTCTCGTGTATACACCCGTCGCTGACAAGCCTCTTGACTCTCCCGAGTTCATACCGCTGTACGAGAAGATGTCTCAGTATAATCTGCCGATAGTGATCCACCCGATGCGAAATCCTGACTATCCGGACTACAGGACGGAGACCGAATCGAAGTACAGAATATACAACACGTTCGGCTGGGTTTATGAGACCACCACTGCCATGACCCGCCTGATTTTCAGCGGCATACTGGAGAAATACCCCAACCTGAAGTTTGTCACACACCATTGCGGCGGCATGGTGCCCTACCTTGCAGAGAGGATAGTACAGTTTCAGGATCTGGGAGAGATGCGCTGGGGACAGAAATACTTTCAAGGGCTCACCAAAGCTCCCATCGACTATTACAAAATGTTTTACGCGGATACCGCGCTCTACGGGAACACACCCGCTCTCATGTGCGGCCACGCCTTCTTCGGGGCGGACCATCTCCTCTTCGGCATTGATATGCCGCTTGGTGATATGGAATTCGGTAACAGGAATTACAGACAGACAATAAATGCCATCGAAGAGATGGCCATCAGCGACGAGGACAAAACCAAAATATACGAGGAGACCGCAAGGAAGCTTTATCGTTTGCCCATATAGGTTGAACCCGTCCGCATTTTCCGGCTTGTCCGGTTTGGGAGGATCAAGATGGCCAAGGAAACAGTGACCAGCATATGCGGGATATGCCCAGGCGGATGCGGTGTGGACGTGGTACTGGTCGATGGCAAGGTTGAGAAAATTACGCCCATCAAAGGCCATCCCATTGGCGTTGTGTGTGTTCGAGGGCTTCATTCAAAGGAAATCATTTATTCCAGGGACAGGTTGAAGTACCCTTTGCTCCGGGTGGGCGAAAAGGGTGAAGGGAACTTCGAACGGATCACCTGGGATGAGGCCATGGACCGCATTGTCCATGCGTTTCAGAAAACCAGAGATGCATACGGCGCACAAGCTGTCATGAGCTACTTTGGCCGTGGCAGTTTCGAGTCAAATTTTGAGGATGTCTTCGGAGTCCCGGGTTCCATCAGTCAAGGCGTCACCGGCTTCTTGTTCCCTTTTGGCTCACCCAACGGCACAGGCGTTTCTTCGATTTGCGCCGTTTCGTATAGCCTCCTCGCCGCACTACCGACCATCGGAACACCCATGCAGTCGGTGTACCCGGATTTTGAGAATGCGGATCTGGTGGTCGTATGGGGCACAAACCCGGCCACAGATTCCCCTCCGGACAAAGTGAAGAAGGTCCTGGCCGCGAAAAAGCGGGGCGCGAGGGTGGTCGTGATCGACCAAATGCGATCAGACATGGCAAAACTAGCAGATCAATGGATCGGCGTCCGCTCCGGCACGGACGGGGCATTGGCACTCGCCATGATGCATGTCATTGTCAACGAGAGCCTCTATGACGAGGAGTTTGTGCGGGACTGGACTACGGGTTTTGAGGAGCTTCGAGCCTACGTACAACAATTTCCCCCGGAAAAGGCCGAAACAATTACCCGCGTACCCAGAGAGACCATTGTTGAGCTGGCTCGATCCATAGCGGGGGCCAAAGGCGCCTCATTGCACATGTACACGGGCCTGGAGTACTCGAACTGCGGCGTACAGAGCATCCGGGCGGCGTTATGCCTTTGGGCCATAACGGGCAACATGGATGTGCCGGGTGGGCTGATGTTCAGGCCCCGTAGTCCGGTGAAATTCCCCCGGATCAGACTGGACCCGCCCCAAGGGGTGAAGCCCATCGGCGCAGACAAGTACCCTTATTTTTGCGATGTGCTCAAATCGGCGCAGTTTATGGAAGCTCCCCGGGCTATATTGCAGAGTGATCCTTATCCGGTCAAGACCCTGTTAATTTTCGGAGCGTCGCTTTTGACCAGCTTGCCCGATCCCGAGCTGTGGAAGAAATGCTTCAGACAGCTCGATTTCATGGTGGTGTACGACAGATTCATGACGGGCGACGCCCTCTACGCGGACATCGTACTCCCTGCCACCACGAATTACGAGACTCTGGGATACCAGAGATACCCCGGAGGATACTGTCAGTTGCGGCAGAAGGTGATCGAGCCCATCGAAGAGGCGAAGTCAGGCTACACGTTCTTGACGACACTGGCCAGGGGGCTGGGTTATGGGCATCTCTTCCCGGCAACGGATGAAGACCGCCTCAAATTTGCCTTTGAGACCGGCCCCGTCTCCCTGGAGGAATTGAAGGCGCATCCGGAAGGCGTCAAATTTGATGCCGGCAGACAGGAATACCGGAAATACGCCAAGGGCCTTTTGCGCAAAGACGGAGAACCGGGATTTGATACGCCTTCAGGGAAGGTAGAGCTTGTATCAAGCCTGTTGGAGAAGTACGGCTACGATGGCCTGCCTGCGTACGTGGAGCCCAGTGAAGGTCCCCTGGGCAGCCCCGAGCTTTACAGGCAATACCCGCTCGTGTTCAATAGCGGGGCCAGGCTTCAGTCGGCGTTTCGATCACAACATTTGAACGTCCCGGGCCTGTTGAAGCTGCAACCGAAACCGCAAGTTCTTATTCACCCCGTGGATGCGAAGGCGAGGGGAATTGAAAACGGAAACAAAGTCTGGGTGGAGTCTCCCAGGGGCCGGGTGGGCTTTTGGGCCAAGGTGACGGAAGACGTGATGACCGGACAGGTGGAGGTGAACGTGGGCGGAGGGAGCCCCATCCATGCAGATGGGTGGCGGGAAGCGAACGCAAACTACCTGACCGCCTACGATAATCGCGATTCGATTTCCGGCTTCCCGGTATATAAGGCGTTGCTTTGTGAGGTAAAAAAACGGGACTGACTCTATATCGTCAAACCCGAAGAACAAGCAGAGGGAATGGCTGGCATGACTGAGGGAGTGCGTGCCGGCTCACCCCGGCCCTGTAACGCTCCGATAGAAAGCCCGCTTCCGTAAAATTATCCAGCATGCAACTGAATACCTCCGATGGTGTGGTTATCGTCTGGGCTATAATAACATATCAGCTGATTCTCCTATATGCGTTCCATGCGCTCCCTCCGTTCAAAACCTCATCTCGGGCATGGCCTTTTTTACCCTGGCTACATAGTAGTTCCAGGCTCTGTCTGTCCCGGCAACAGACCGGATCTTCGCCTCTTCATAAGAAACATATTTCGGCTGACCCAGTTGCGCTGCTGCTAGTTGAATCACCGTATTATCCCGCAAAATGACAGCTGCCTGTACCACAGACGGGATGCTGTCGCCTACGACATTGTACCCATGACCGCGCATCAACATGCCCCTTGATTTACCGAGAAGCCGCGCTACCCGTTCACCTTCTTCCCGCGTGGTTACCAGCATCCCTGTTGATCCGGGCGATGTGAAGTCGTACCCATCGTACACCGGTACACCCTCGTAAAATAATGTAGCCATATGCGTGATCGGTCGGAACGGAAGATCGATCACTGAGAGCGTAACGATCGGAATCGGATGTGCATGTACAACAGCATTGACATCAGCGCGTGCTTTGAAAATGGCACCGTGGATGATCCGCTCCGAATAAGGTTTCAGGCTGGTCTTCGTTACAACGTTTCCATCGAGGTCGACCTCCAGGATGTCCTTGCGCGTCACCGTTTCGGGTGCGATGGCGTGCGAAATAAAAAACGTTTCGCGGTTCTCGGGGTTCCTCACGCTTACATGTCCCAGATAATCGAAGATCCCCTCATGAGAGAGGATTCTGTTTGCGAGAACCAGTTGACTGACAGCTTCTCTGGCTGTTTTCGGGTTTGGATTATAATCGTTCCGGCTTGAAGAGCCTTTTCTATTTTTCTCCATGCTTGCCTCCTCTCACTAGTTAAGGGCTGTGTGATCAACGGAACGTCAGGCCGATAAGAGGCCAGTACCACGGCAGTATTACCAGGAGCATAAACGATTCGACGAAGAAAAGCCCCAGTCCGAATTTGAACAAATCCTTGGTGGAAAAATAACCGAACGCATAGCCCACGACCAGCACAGACATCTGGTAGACAAAAACCTTACCACCCGCTGAAAACGTCCAGAGCAACCCGAGCGTCAGGGGATTGAAGCCTTCCTTGACGCAAAACTGCATCAAAGCAGGGAGCGTTGCCACCAGCATGGAAGCCTCGTTTCCTAGAAAGAGATGAAAGATGTTGGCGTACCAGTACATGAGCATGGGCGCAATAACGGAGGACGAGTGAAGGACGGGCGTCATCCACTTGAACAGGGCTGCGGTGAGAGTCTTCAGGATCTCGGTGTCGGCCATCACGTAGCCCATACACATGGCGCCGGCAAGGAAGATGACAGGATGAAAATTGGCCTTTTGGAAATCTTCTTTCTTCAGTGCGCCGACGACGGGGAGACAGGCAAAAAGACCTGCTGTCAATCCTATCTTGGATGCCGACATATGGTGCCAGTGGTCGGTCATCCAGAGCAGCGTGGCGATTCCAAGGATAGCTATTGCCTTAAGCTCCGCTGCCGATATTCGTCCCATTGCGGCGAGTTGTGCCCGGCAGTATTCCTCACCTCCTTCGAGCGTCCGCTTCTCGGGTGGGAAGAGTTTCATAATCAAGTACCAGCTCGCGATGATCGTCAAAAGTGCCAGAGGAGCAAAGGCAATTAACCACATCCCGTAGGTCACCTGGGCCTTCCCGATCGATTCGATGAGACCCTTCGCCAGAACGGCAGTTGCTCCGGCGATCACAAACTTGTCGAAGAGGCTCGCCTGATAGGTCATGGCAAGCATCAGGCCTCGACCAACGTTGCTTCCTTTTGCCATGCCATAGGTTTGCAACATCCCTATAGAGATTGCACACAGGATGAGGCACCTGGCAACACCTGAGGGTAATATGAACGTCAGCAAAAAATTGAGCACCATCATGCCGCCAAGGATTTTGGGGTAACTTGTGCCCAGCCGCAACACGATGTTGTACGCTACTCTTTTGGCCAGACCTGTGGAATCGGCCATGACACCGAGCAGGAGGATGCCCAACACATACCATGGTGTGTCGCTGGTAAAACCGGAAAAAGATTTTGTCATGGGAATGTTGGCCCAGATCCAGAAGAGCAAACATCCTACAAGGGCCGTTGCCGCGAGCGGAAGCGCCTCGGTAATCCACATTACCAGCATGAGAATGGTTACCGCGAATGCACGGCGACCGACTTCAGAACTTACAATCGGCAAGAAGTAGACGGCAGCCCCCAGCGCTACTGCCAGCAAAATAAAAAGGAAGCGCTTCAGTTCCGGATTGATAGCTCGACTGCCGGCGCCTTCCTGGACCGCGACTGTTGCTTCAACCTTGCTCATAAGACCCCCTTGCTTTCTGTCAGCGCTTCTTACTTCAGCCGCTGCGCCGAAAGATCAAACGCAATTCTCAATGCGGCGCGCCTTCAACACGTCCTCTGTGTCTTTCAGAGCCCGAGCCTGGCCGACCACGGGGCGGAGCCTATATTTTGAACTCGTCGAAGGTCTCCGGCGCAAAGAGCTCCTCTATGGTTATCCTTCGAGCAGACAAGCCCTGCTCGAAGGAGTACTCGCACATGGCCTCGATCGTCTCCCTGTTCTTCTCTATGCCGTAGGGCCACCAGTCATCACCCATGATTTTACGTGTCTCATCCACGTGCCACAAGAGCCATGGCAGAGTAGCCCCAAGCGCGTAGGTCTGCTGAAGGCTCCTCACCGCGATGTCCTTTGAAGCGGTTAATGCTTTGTAGAGGGACATGGCAACCCACGGATTCTCCTCGTACACGGCCCGCTTTATGACTACGGTATGCATGATAGGGAAGATCCGCGTCTTCTGGTAATAGGCTTTCTCCGTCTCCATGTTGAAAAGGTGCGCCACGTTGGGAGAGCCCTTGGTGAAGCACGAGGGGTCGCGCCCAGTGAAAAGGGCGTCGATCTCGCCCGCATCCAGCATCTGGGAGAGGGTGCGGTCCGGCGGTATCGGCTGGTAGTCCACGTCAGGGGGGAGATCGAGCCGGAGCTTCTCCTTCCTTCCCGGTTTCTCTATGCCCCCGCTCCTCCAGTGTATCTCACGCGGGTGGACCCCGTACTCGTGCTGGAATATGCCCCTGAGCCACAGGGCTGCCGTGATCTGGTACTCGGGAAGGCCCACGGTCTTTCCCCGGAGGTCTTCGGGACGGGCTATCCCCTTGTGCACATTGATGAATGCGCTGGCGTGGCGGAAGAACCTCGAAGTGAACACGGGGATGGCGATGAACCTGTCGTCCCCACGGGAGCGCGCCATCGTGTAGGAAGAGAATGACATCTCACAGCCGTCGAACTCCTGATGGCGGAGCTGCCGCCAGAAGATCTCCTCTACCTCGAGGGCGATAAAGTTGAGGTCCATGCCCTCCGGGGCCACGGTCCCGTTCATAAGCGGCTGCACCCGGTCGTAGGGTGCGCAGGCAAAGGTAAACCTGAGTCTCTTCATGGTGGTTCTCCCTCCTTCCAATCGGTATGGGGCCCTACGCCGTCTCCCCTCCGCCCTTCATTTAGCCACGCTCGTTCTGTTCTCCACGTTCATCCCAGCACTTCGATTGTACCATGGGGTCGTTCACTGTCAAGCACTTCTTGGTGCCACGAGATTGTACGATTTGCCAAAGGAATTAATACGGTACGGCAAGTCGAAAAAAATAAACGACCCTGTAGCAAGCTACAGGGTATTAAAGCTCAAAAAGCGGTAACGATCTGAGGTCTTGTTTTGGTAACCCTTGTTTCTGGACATACCTTTCTACTGTTTTCCAGTCAGCTCTTTCTCCTACGGTTGCTACG
>DATFYE010000064.1:0-3340 GCA_035315185.1 Syntrophorhabdales bacterium
GACGGAAGATCGGGTTACCCGATGAGAGCTCCGTACTGTTGCGCGAAGATGGGTGTGATAGGGCTGACTGAGACACTCGCCCAGGAGGTGGGAGAATATAATATCCGTGTGAACTGCATCAGTGCGGCCGCCGTCAAGGGAGAGCGCTTCGTCAAGGTCATCACGGGCAGGGCTAATGCTATGGGAATTCCCTTTGAAGACGCGTTGAAGAGGGAGATGGTAAACTATTCATTGCAGAGGCCTGCTGAAGAATCCGAACTTGCAAACTGCGCCGTGTTTCTGGCCTCTGACGAATCAAGCGCCATAACGGGCCAGACCATTGTGAACCACTGCGGCCAGCACATTTCGTTCAAGTAGGAGATGAAGGCCGTGCTTTTGCACGAACCTATCAAATCCAAGGAAAGGGGGCAATGAAATGAAACCTGGTAAGATTAGCATCCTCCTAATCGTCTTTGCGTTACTTGTGATAGCGTCACCTGCCTTCAGCCAGCCGGCGAAAACAGCGGCGCCATCGGGCGAGCCTATCAAGATTGGAGGTTCTTTACCGTTGACAGGCCTGGCCTCGGAGCAGGCGAAATGGGTCAAGGCCGGGTATGAAGCCTGGGCAGATGACATCAATAAGAAAGGTGGTCTCCTGGGGCGCCCGGTGAAACTGATCATGTATGATGACGAAAGTAATGCCGACAAAGCGGTGACCTACTACGAGAGAGCGATCACGGTTGACAAGGTTGACCTGGTGTTCGGCGGCTATCCCGGCACGGCGAACGTTGCGTTGATGCCCCTGATGGAAAAGTATAAGAAGGTTTTTGTGGGGCAGGGAGGACACGGGAAATCTTTTGAGCAGGGATATACTTACAGCTTTGCCAGCCCGCCCTTGATGGGCGAATGGAGCTATCTTTCAGTGGCAGGGTTGCTCGATGATCTGATCCCGAAAAAAGACTGGCCCAAAACAGCGGCCTTGCTGACCATGAATAATGTGATCGGGCTTGCGGCTGTACCGGCCATAGTCAAGTCTCTGGAAGACCGTGGCGTTAAAGTTGTAGTCAATGAAACCTATAATCTTCCCCTGAGTGATGCAGGTCCTCTGGTGAGTAAGGCGAAGGGGAGGGGAGGTGAGTATCTTATTTGCCAGAGCCTCTTCGACGATATGGTGATGATCATGCGGGCTGCCAAGGCACAGCGCTATAACCCTAAGATTATCTGGAATATACTCGCATCAAGAATTCCTGCGTGGACCAAAGAGTTGGGGGCTGACGGCGATTATGTGCTTGCCAACAATTTTTTTCCAGCCGGCCTTCCTTATACGGGTAATGACAGGATTCAGGAAGCTGCTAAAACAAAATTGGGATTACCGGCACCGCCCGATTTTTTTGCTATCGGGTATTGCTGGATGTATACCCTTGAACAGGGCGTGAAGGGAGCGAACAGTCTCGACGATACGAAGATAAGAGATTATCTGCGTTCCCGTCCCTTTGATCTGCCCTACGGGAAGGCTATAAAATTCGACGCAAGAGGATTGCCGGCGCCGTTCAATTTCACGGTGCAGACTAAAGATGGGAAGAACGAGGTCATCTGGCCGAAAGATGCGGCAACCGGTAAACTGGTTTATCCCAGGCCGGCGTGGGGCAAATGAAAGAGTGACGAGTAACCAGTAATCAGTGATCAGTAATCAGTGACCGGTGAGAAGCGAGCATCAGATTCGTGTGACACTGGCTACTGATCACTGATTACTAAGCGCTGTTCCTGACGGACAGGGATATGTCTTTATCATACATCATTGAATCAATCATCAGCGGTCTCTTGCTCGGAGGGATCTATGCCCTGCTGAGTGTCGGCTTCGGCCTCACCTGGGGCACGATGAAGGTCCTCAATATCTCACACGCTGTCTTTGCCGTACTCGGGGCCTTTATCGCTTACTGGCTTTTTGTGAAGGCAGGAATCGACCCGCTGCTTTCCTTGCCCTTGCTCGCTGCCCTGCTTTTCCTGGTGGGCGCGATTGTTTACCGACTGGTGATCCGACCGGTCCAGAAGGCGAGGGACGTCATCATGGCTTCCATGGTGGCAACGTTCGGCGTGGCCATCGTGGTCGAGAACGCGATGTCCTTTTTCTGGCGCCCCGACCCCCGGATATTGAAACCTCCCTATGCCGGTTCCTCAATTTTTATCGGCGAGATGGCCATCTCACAGGGGCCCTTGATCGGGTTTATCATGGCGGTCTCCGCCATTGCTCTTCTCTACTTGTTTCTCCATCACACCTATACCGGAAAGGGTGTGCAGGCCACATGGCAGAATCCGACGGGGGCGGCATTGGTAGGGATAAATCCGGACCATGTTTCATTGATCACCTTCGCGTTATCGATTGCGTCAGCCGGGGTCGCCGGTGTGGCTATGGCCATGATCTATGCCTTCTATCCGTCGGTGCAGTCGGTATGGACCATGTTCGTCTTTCTCGTCACCATCGTGGGAGGCGTGGGGAGCGTGATCGGCACAGGCCTGGCAGGCCTGCTGATTGGTTTCATCATCGGCCTCTGCGCAGCCTTCTTGCCCTTTGTCTGGGTTAATGTGCTGTTGTTTGCGTTGCTACTGGCTATTTTGCTTTTTAAACCGGAAGGACTCTTCGGAAGCTAGAGACTCATCATGAAGAAGCGCGGCGCCATACTCTTTTCCCTCATCATGTGCGTTCTCTTTGCCTTTCCCCTTATCAAGCCGCCTCTCTTCTTTCTCACCCTCTGCTTTTCTGTCTTTATGTTTGTGGGCCTTACAGAGAGCTGGAACCTGCTGGGCGGCTATACCGGCTACGTCAGCCTTGGACACATTGCCTTCTTCAGCACAGGGGCATATACGACGGCCGTCTGTATGAACCGGCTCGGGATTTCGCCGTTTATCACCGCTCCTCTTGGCGGGATTTTTTCCGCCATCCTCGCCGCTCTGGTTGGCTACCCCGTGCTCAGGCTCAAAGGAGCCTATTTCACCATCTCCTCACTGCTGCTCGCCGTGGTGATGCAGCTCATCTTCATGAACTGGGAGTTCGTGGGATCGAGTACGGGGCTCTGGTACAAGCTCTTGCCGGTCAGCATCGAGGTGAACAGGATGGTCTTCTACGAGGCAATGCTCATCCTGGCAACGGCGATCACCCTTGTGGTCCGCTATGTGGAACGGTCGAAATTCGGAGCCGGCCTTGTAGCCATACGGGAGGATGAGGACGTGGCCAAGACCATGGGAATCAATACCCCATGGCTCAAGATGAAAGCCTTCATCCTTGGGGCTTTTCTTGCGGGTACGGTGGGAGGCATTTACGGCTACTACATGTCGTACGTGCATCCTGAAGTGACCTTCAGCA
>DATFYE010000065.1:0-10467 GCA_035315185.1 Syntrophorhabdales bacterium
AAGGCATAATAGGGAATTCCGTGAGGGCTTTGACGCCCAAGTCGGGAGTGGTCCCGCCGCTGTATCCGGGGACGAAAGCCAATTGAGCCACTGAATCGCGATTCGGGAAGGCTGGCGAGTAGGGTGATCCGGGAGCCAGAAGACCTGCCTGAAGAATGGTCTGCGCTTTCTGTAAGTGGGCAGACCGTTTCCCGCGGAGGAAACGAGGATGAAGTAAAACAGGGTGCAATCCTCAGGGCCTTTGCTCTGAGGATTTTTTGTTTCACGGGGTAAAATGATGCGATGTAGAAGGGCAGCGAAGGGAGCGAGGACGGAAGGGATCAGGACGGTCACGCCAGCGAAGTGGTGTCAGCTGTTTCGGCCGGAACGTGCTTGTAACACGCAGACGGAACGGACAATAAAAAATGACTAAAACAGCGGGCAGGATCATCTTTGTCATCGGCGGCGCAAAGAGCGGTAAGAGTTCATTCGCCC
Source organism: Syntrophorhabdales bacterium (assembly GCA_035315185.1). Classification (GTDB taxonomy): domain Bacteria; phylum Desulfobacterota; class Syntrophorhabdia; order Syntrophorhabdales; family WCHB1-27; genus JADGQN01. The sequence continues at coordinate 475 of DATFYE010000065.1, forward strand.
TTCGTAAGGCAGGCGCCTTTCCCGGCAAAAAGGCCTATGTCGCGACTGCGCAACCCCTTGATGATGAGATGAAGGAAAGGATAGAAAGACATAAAGCGCAGCGGGGCAAGGACTGGGATACTTTTGAAGAGCCGATCAAGATGGCATGGGTCCTGAAGCAGATGAGGCGCGATTACAGCGCGGCCGTCATCGATTGCCTGACGTTGTGGCTTTCGAACTTGCTCCTGGGTTCCGAAGGCCTTGAAGAAGAAGTCAGTGCCTTTCTCTCATTTTTGAAGAACGCCGATTGTCCCACGCTCTACATCGTTTCCAATGAAGTAGGGATGGGCATCGTCCCTGACAACGCTCTCTCGAGGAGATTCAGGGACCGCGCCGGGTATCTGAACCAGCAAGTAGCGAGTATCGCCGATGAGGTCTATCTGATGACTGCGGGGATACCCTTGAGACTAAAACCATGATGTCGGCACACACGCATATTAAGGAGGGGAGAGATATGGATCTGATTGAAAGTGCGGCAAATGCCATAAAGCCAGTGAATCCGGAATGCTACAGTACCGCCCAGCGGCACCTCGACAACCTTACGAAGCCCCTCGGCAGCCTGGGAAGGCTCGAAGAGTTTGCGCGGAGGCTCGTGGCGATTACCGAAAATGAGCGGCCGAGTTTCGACAAGAAAGTAATCTTCACATTAGCCGGCGACCATGGCATCGTCGATGAAGGCGTTTCCGCCTATCCGAAAGAGGTGACGCCCCAGATGGTCTTCAACTTCCTCAGGGGAGGGGCGGGCATAAACGTGCTGGCAAGGCACGCGGGGTCAGAGGTCGTCGTGGTTGACATGGGCGTTGATTTTGACTTCGGCGGAGTCGAAGGACTGATCGACATGAAGGTAATGAAGGGCACAAGGAACTTCGCGAAGGGCCCGGCGATGACCAAGAACGAGGCAATGAAGTGTGTCGAATCAGGGATAGAACTGGCAACCGGCTACGCTAAGAAGGGCTACAAGATCATCGGGACCGGGGATATGGGGATAGGGAATACGACACCTTCGAGCGCGATTGCCGCCGTGATCACTGGAGCCGCTGTTTCGGATGTTACGGGCAGAGGCACGGGGATATCTGATGAAACGCTGGTAACGAAGATCAGGGTGATAGAAAACGCGATCCGTCTCAACAAGCCTGACGCCAAAGATGGGATGGATGTGCTTGCAAAGGTAGGCGGGACCGAAATCGGCGGCATAGCCGGGTTGATACTCGGTGCCGCATCAAACCGGATACCGATCGTCATCGACGGGCTCATCTCCACGGCCGGCGCACTCGTCGCGTACACCATCCAGCCGGCAGTGGGAGATTATATATTTGCGGCGCACAATTCGGTCGAGAAGGGCCATCGGGTGATGCTCGATGCGATGGGGCTCACCCCCATCCTTGATCTCGGCCTGAGGCTCGGGGAAGGGACCGGCGCGGCCCTTGCGATGCTCGTGATCGAAGCGGGTTTAAAAATTTACAATGAGATGGCGACGTTTGAAGAAGCGGGCGTATCGGAGAAGACCGAAGATTGATAAGAAGAGTGCTTCTCGCATTTCAGTTTTGTACAATCGTGCCGGTGAAGGTTTCAGGTGACGTCACCGAAAAGGACGTTGCCGCCTCCGCCGCATTCTTCCCTCTGGTCGGTGCTTTTCAAGGAGTTCTGACTGCGGTGGCTGCTTTCCTGCTGATGAAGGTTTTGCCACCTGACGTCGTGGCCGCGCTTGCCCTTCTATGTCTCATCCTCACTAATGGCGGCTTCGATCTGGATGGCCTTGCCGATACTTTCGATGCCCTGGCTGTTAAATCATCGGGTGATGTGGAAAGGGACCGGGCAAAGCGGCTTTCGGTGATGAGAGACAGCGCGACGGGGGCGATAGGCGTCATCGCGCTGATCATGATGCTCCTCCTCAAATTCCTGCTGATGCACAGGCTTCTTGCCGACTTTTCGGTCTTTACAGCCGCCGCAGTCTTTTTCTTGATGACCACACTTTCCAAATGGATCAATGTTCCTGTCATGTACCACGGTGCCTCAGCGAGAGAAGAGGGGCTCGGAAAGATATTCATTGAGCATGCGGGGCTGGGCTCGCTAGGCATCTCTACCGGTATTGTCGCTCTCCTGGTCCTTCCGGTAGCCGCGCTTAACCTCCTCGGAGGCTCCGCCTTGAATGGAATTGTATTGAGCGCGTGCTTCTGCACAGGCGCATATCTTCTGGGTCTTCTGGCGGTGAAATTCCTTGTGAGAAGATTCGGCGGTCTTACCGGTGATCATTTTGGCGCGCTGACCGAGGTCTCCGAACTACTTTTCTTGTTGGTGGCATATATATGGTTACAACGCTCTACCTTGTGAGACACGGCTCCATAGAGGAAGGCGGCGCAAGGCGCTACTATGGGAGCATGGACGTTCCTCTTCTGGAAAAAGGCGTGGAACAGATGAAAGGGGCGTGTGGCCTTATCACCCGGTACCTGGCTGATCTGGCCTCCGCGAAAGATCGACGTTATCTGAACGATATTCATGACCCGGAAGAGGCCGGTCCTACACTCCGGGATGGAAGAAAAGAGGGAACCCCCAGGCTCACGGCGATCTATTGCTCTGATCTTCAGAGGGCCGTAAGGAGCGCTGAAATAATCGCGGAGCCGTATGGGCTCGACCCCATACAGCTGCCCGCGTTAAGGGAGAGAAATTTCGGCATATGGGAGGGCTTGACGTTTACCGAAATAAAAGAGCGGTATCCGCTGGAGTTCGAGGCGTGGGCGGCAAATCCCCTCAAGCATAACCCAGTCGGGGGAGAGAGCACTCACGACATGGGCGTGAGAGTCACGCACGCAATTGAAAATATTGTGGAGAGTCACCTGGGGGAGGAGATCGCCATCATTGCGCACGGCGGCGTGAACCGGATCGTCCTTTGTCAGATCATGGGGATCCCGCTGGAAAATATTTTCAGGATCGAGCAGGATTATGGGGCGGTAAATATCGTTGAATTCTGGGACAGATATCCTGTGGTGAAACTCGTGAACGGACGTCTATATGGCTAAGGCTTTCATGATTCAGGGAACAGGCTCCGGCGCCTCTCCCCACGGTTTGCCGAATGGCTCGGCGTACGATACTACCCGCTAGCTGATCTGAGATTCGAATATCTGGCCGGTGTGATGCGCGAGGCCGGCGGAGGAGCAGGACAGGCCTGAAAAGATTACGTAAAAAAGGAGTAAGAAAGGAGTTGCAATCGTGGCGCTGTGGTGGCAGAAAACTGAACAACATAGTCCACCGTTTAGCCTGCAAGGGAAGTGCAGTGAAAATCTGCTGCTGTCCCGCAACTGTGATGGGTGGAAAAGCCGGCATGTGGATTCAACCACTGTCCAGCAACGGACGGGAAGGCGTGCCGTTAATACCCTAAGCCAGGAAACCTTGGGTTAAATCGTGAAGACGCTACCTTACGAGGCATAAGGAGGTCTTTCGTGAAACCATTCATTCTCTTCTTCGTTGTTGTACAGACCCTTTGGTTTTCGGTTCCTGTCCGTTCTCAGGAAGTTCCCTATCGGCTGGATGAGATCGTCGTCACTGCCTCGCGCTCCGCGACGACATTGGCTGAGGCTCCAGCCAATGTCACGGTGATTACGGCCGAAGAGATACGGAAAGAAGGCGCCCAGACGCTCATCGATGTGTTTCAGCGGGAGCCCGGTGTGTTTCCCCAGAACCTGCTGGGCAACCCCAAGACGTCAAACGTCGACATCCGGGGCTACGGCGAGGCGGCCCCTCAAAACGTCCTCTTCATGGTCAACGGCAGGCGGCTCAACGCCATCGACCTGTCCGGAGCCGATCTTGCCCAGGTCCCTCTGGATGCGGTCGAAAGGATAGAGATCTACAGGGGCCCGGCGAGTGCGCTCTTCGGGGATAACGCGGCGGCGGGCGCGGTGAACATTATCCTCAAAACCGGGGATGGTGCGCCCAAAGTGACCGCGACCACGACCGTCGGGAGTTACAACTTCCTCAAACCTGAGGTGATGATCTCGGGCAAGCAGGACCGGTTTTCGTACCTCGCCCTCGCCTCGGACCTCGACATGTCAGGGTACAGGCACAACAATGATTTTCGCGCGAAGGACTTGGCGGGCAACTTCAGCTTCGATGTCAGTAACAACCTGGTGCTGAATCTGAGCACGGGTCTCCACACGGACGACTACGGCCAGCCCGGTGCGCTTTACTGGTCCAGTCTGCGCGCGGGGATCGTGGATCCCAAGGATTCCACCCATCCGAATGACACGGCTTCCACGTTGGACAATTTCTTCGATCTTGTGCCCGAAGTTAAACTGCGTGACGACGTTGTTCTCTCCCTGGGAACTTCCTACAGGGACCGCCACACGGCTTCTTATTATGATTTCGGCTACGGGACTTACAGTGACACGAAGAGCCAACTCCAGACCTATGGCTTTACTCCGAAGGTGGTCGTCTCCACCCCGATAGTGAACATGAAGAGCCTCTTTGTCATAGGCACGGATTGCTACAGATATCCTACGACTGTCAACTCGTCCGGCCTGCTGCCCGGGCCTGCCCAGTCGACAAGTGACGTCGAGAAAAGAGACTTCGCCTATTACGCAAACGAGAAGATCAACCCGTTCCGAGACCTGACCCTCGAGGCAGGCTATAGAAATCAAAGGTCAACCTATGATATTACCTACCTGGATTTCGTCAACCCCGTCCTCAGCCAGGCCGGCACTCCCAGTTACGACAGGGAAGCCTACCGCTTCGGGGCCAACTACTCGATCTTCGACAAGGCAAACGCTTTTGTCTCATACAGCAAGGGCTTCCGTTTCCCCACGCCCGATGAACTCGTCGTTATCGGTTTTTCTCCGGCGCCCGGCGTCTATGTGCCGACGCAGATCAACAGCGCCCTCCAGCCCCAGACTACAAAGGAGTTCGACGCCGGCATCCGCTGGAATCCGTGGCACAGGGTGGCGGGCAGCGTGACCTATTATCTGACCAAGAATACGGACGAAATCTTCTTCAACCCCCTCGATGTTGCGAACGAGAACTACCCCAAAACAAAGCGGCAGGGGCTGGAATCGAGCCTCTTCATCAATCTCACGACCGGTCTTACGCTCAACCTGTCTTATTCATACACCGAAGCAACCTTTGACGGAGGGCCGTTCGATGGAAACCGCATCCCGCTCGTGCCCCGAAACAAGGTCGGGGCGAAGCTTTCCTATGCTATTTCCAACTGGAATTTCAGCCTCGCGTCCGTGTACATGGGCGATCGATACGCTATAAGCGACCAGGCGAACGCGCACGAGCAGTTGCCGGGTTACACAATCTTCGACACCTCCATTAGCTACCGCTGGAATAAGCTGACCGCTCTGTTCACCGTCAAGAATCTTACGGACAAGAGTTACAGCCAAGTCGGGGTCTACAGCCCCTTCGTCAACGACATCGCCCTGTATCCGCTACCAGGGCGGCAGTTCTTCCTCAGTCTCGCGTACTCCTTCGGAGAGGATCAAGGTTCTCATCTGGAGACTATGAATGCCATGAAGGGTCGATAGGTGTTGACTAAATACCGGTGCTTCTTATTGTGGCCGATAGTGGCGCTCTTAAGCGTCTCGTTCGTCCGTGCGATGGCCGCGGGTGCGGACGCGGCTGATCAATCGCCGCACCGCATCGTCTCCTTCGGCCCCACCATCACCGAAAAACTCTACCTGCTGGGAGTCCAGGACGAGCTTGTCGGGGTGACCACCTATTGTGAAAGGCCCCCCGAGGCCCGTGCCAAGGAAAAAATCGGAAACGTGACCCAGGTTAATATCGAGAAGGTCGTCCAGCTTAAGCCTGATCTTGTCCTGGCTACACCCCTTACCGGACCGAGGACCGTTGAGCGGCTGAAACATCTGGGGATCAGGGTGATCGTCTTCAAGGACCCGAACTCCTTCACGGAGATGAACGAGCAGTTTCTGGAGCTTGGCAGGATCGTCGACAGGGAAAAACGGGCAAATGAGATCGTCGGTGTGTCCGAGCAGAAGGTCGAGCGGATAATGAACCGGGTGAAGGGACTGCCACGACCGAAGGTTTTTGTCCAGATAGGGGCAAGGCCTCTCTTTACCGCCACTAGGCATTCTTTTTTGAACGATTTTATAGAGTTTGCCGGAGGGACCAATATCGCCGCCGGAGCGAAAACAGGCTTCTACAGCAGGGAAGAGGTGCTCTGGCAGGATCCTGATATCATCATCGTGGTCACTATGGGCCTGGCAGCGGAGAACGAGAAGATGGGGTGGCGGAGGTTCAAGACCATCAACGCAGTGAAGAATAACAGGATATTTACCATGGATTCGTACAAGACCTGCAGCCCCACCCCCCGGACATTCGTCGAGGCCCTGGAGGGGATGGTGAAAGTCCTGCACTCGGGTATTTGAGGGAGTCGTCACGTGGACAAGAGGCTCGTCAAATGGGTTTTGAGTGTATGCGTTCTAGTGGCGATCCTGCTCGCCGTATCGACCCTTTCCCTCCTGCTGGGACCGTCGGGCGTGTCGCCCGGGGCGATAGTCCGGGCGATTCTGGAAGGGAAAGAGAGTGCCGCCCATGCAATTCTTTTCGATATACGCCTTCCGAGGATTCTTCTGGGATTTGCCATCGGCGGCTCCCTAAGCCTCGCCGGTGTGATACTTCAGAGCATGTTCCGGAACCCTCTGGTCGAGCCATACACGCTCGGCATCTCAGGGGGCGCAGCCCTCGGTGTCTCCATCACGACGATTCTACGATTGGCCGGCCCGCTCGGCATCTACGCGTTGCCCGTCTCCGGTTTCGTGGGCGCCTTCTGCGTGATTCTCTTCCTCCGTGTGATGGCAGCCAACAGGTCCGTCCTTACGATACAGGCTCTTCTCCTCACGGGCGTCATGATAAGCTTCATATCCTCATCCGCCGTACTTTTGATCATGTCCATCTCCGGTGTCGAGGAACTGCACGATATTCTCTTCTGGATTATAGGCTCGCTGGGTGAGACTGACTGGTTCTTGGTTAAGCCGGCGCTTCTCGTCTCCGTGTCCGGTCTCATTTTCGCCTATTTCTTCTGCTTTGATCTTAACGCCCTGGGTCTCGGGGAGGAAGATGCGCTCCATCTGGGCGTGAATGTGGAGAGAACAAAGCGAATACTCTTTATCCTTGCATCCGTTCTCGCCGGCCTCTCGGTTTCACTCGCGGGGGCGATAGGCTTCGTGGGGCTGGTTGTCCCCCACTTCGTCCGCATGTTCACGGGCGGCGACCATCGCATCCTCCTTGTCTCAGCGTTCCTCTCGGGAGCCACCTTTCTTATCTTCTGCGACTGCGTCGCCAAGACCATTATTCAACCCGTGGAGTTGCCCGTCGGCGTCGTCACCGGCTTGCTGGGCGGCGTTCTCTTCATCTATACCATGACCAGGAAGGGCAGCGCGACCGGGGGCAAGGGTGCTTGAACTTCGCAGCGTGAGCTGCCGATACGGCGATCACCTTGCCCTTAAAGAGATCAATGTCCGCATAGAGGACCGGGAGCTCGTGGGTGTGATAGGACCGAACGGTTCGGGGAAAACGACGCTGATCAGGGCCGTCACCAAAATCATGAAGCCTGTCCATGGAAAGGTACTGCTCGAGGAACAACCGATCGACGCACTGAGCTTCAAGGAATTGGCGCGGCGGGTCGCGGTGGTGGGAAGATTGGGCGATTTCGACCTTAAGATCAGGGTCGAAGACCTGGTGCTTCTCGGCAGACTTCCCCACCGGCAAGGCTTTGCACTCCTTGAAAAGAGGACAGACCTGGATATAGCCCGTGAGGCGATGCGCTTGACGGACATCCTGGAGCTCAAGGACCGCATGGTGGAGGGTCTGAGCAGCGGAGAGAGGCAGCTTGTCTTCATAGCCCGCGCTCTCGCCCAGGAGCCCAGGCTGCTCCTCTTGGATGAGCCTACAAGCCACCTGGACATCACCCACCAGATAAGGGTAATGGACCTCATAAAGGAACTGAACCGTGAAAAGGAACTTACCGTTCTCGTAGTGCTCCACGATCTCAACCTCGCAAGCCAGTACTGCGACAGATTACTGCTTCTTGACAAGGGCGTGCTGCGGAAAGACGGCGCGCCGAAGGACGTGCTGACCTATCAGATTATCGAAGAGGTTTATAAAACAGTCGTATTAGTGCGCGAGAACCCTGTTTCCGCAAGACCGTACATCTTCCCGGTGTCGAAGGAAGACAGGAGGCGCACGTGAACGGTCCTTCGCCCGTACCTATGTGGTAATATTGAAGTTATTCTGCCTGTTCCTTACGCTCTCTTTGTAAGTGTTCTAAGCACCCGTGCCAGTCGAAAACTTCTTGCTGAAATCTTCGAAATCTAAGAACTGCTTTGAACTAAAGATTACAAATGGAAACAAATAAGAAAGGGCAGAGCCATTCCCGACCCTGCCCCTAAGACAGTGCTCTATAGCATAATGTCAAGCTTTCTTGAATCGTCTCCTTATGCCGACGAGGCCCACCAGGCCCGAGCCTAGAAGAAGCAGAGAGGGAGGCACGGGAACGACAGTGGGGGTAGTATTGATATTGATGTTGTCGATTTCCAGCGTGCCGGCAGGATTTATAGCGGTGAACGACACGGTATCGATGTCCGTCCAGTTAAATGTCACGGTCGCCCCATAAATATATCCCGACCCGTTCACGCCGTTTTGGAGACCGTTAGTGGCCATAACTGCCGTATCTTTGACAACCCCGCCGAGGAGCCCCGTGATGGTGTAGCCGGTGGCACCAGAAATGGTCCTAAGATCGATGCTGTTGAGGTCGAACGCGGCCGCTGTGCCATTACTCATGGTCTGCGAGGTAATCCCGGTTTTGTACTGGATGGTCTCCGCACCTGGATAGTTATTGACAAGATATGGACTGGTGCCTCCAGTAAATCTCGCTTGTGTCATGACCGCCTCACCGTTAGTAAAAAACGAGCGTTGTGCGTACCAATTAGTGAGGACGATACCTGTATTGGTATTCTGAACAAACTCCCCAGGGATGGCGCTAAAGCCGGTGGCGGCACTCAACTGATAGACGGTCGGTCCGGTGGTATTGACTTCCTGGTAAATACCGGCGGTGCTATAGCCCGTGGTCCCCGTGCCGAATAACGTATTGAATTCGGCCTGGCTACTAACGTAATACTCATCGCTGAAGTTAAATATGGTTGCCTGCGCCGGAGCTGACCAGATTGACATCATTCCAAGCGCCAGAATCGGCGCTACCAAGAACCCTAATTTCCATTTCTGAATCCTTTTCACAATCAACCTCCTTATGTTTTGTATTGCCTGGACTGACTTGTGTCAGTGGACTGGATGAGAATGCGCTGAGTTCACTCATTCGCTCTTGCTCAAGACAATCCACTATATCTACATCACTTCCTTGCGGCTCCCCATGCCTTTCTCTGCACCTCCTTTCGACCCCACCATCAGCATCGAAATTCAGTGACTTCCTTGTCACACCATCGACCATCCATGGTCTATCTGTCGCCCTACCACTTCCTTTTAGCTTTTCTGAGCGCGTAGACTTTCACCGAAAAAAAAGCCCGAACCGAGCGCAATGAACTCTCGGTCCGGGCTTGCTGGTACCTTTCTCGGGTCAGCCAAGTGCCCAGAACACACATATTAGTACTTAGTTCAGATTGTCAAATCTAGCACATCTAGTGTTACAGACTAATGACAAACACATTAATTTTTTGTAACAGAAGGAGCAATCGTATTTTATTACCCAAATCCCTCGTGATCCGCGTGACACGGTAATACCCGACGTTATCCTATATTTCGAACAGTAATGGTGAATCTCCCTGATGACTGGCCCGTGCTCCATTCGTAGGTGTATGTGTGCCACGACAAAGTACAGGAGAGATGAGGGTAGGTCCCTCGGAGTCGGCTTACAGGAGCTGGCTTCAAACCACCGTAAGCTGCTGTGATAAAGAGTCATGGTGGTGAGCGTTACGGAAAAGGCAGGGCAAGACC
>DATFYE010000066.1:0-22032 GCA_035315185.1 Syntrophorhabdales bacterium
CGGAGGATATCAGACGCCTGCGTGAGAAATATACAGAGTACAAGATCGCTTCACATTGCCTGGACTACGACGATCTGCTGCTCTATCTGAAGCTTCTTCTGCAAAACGAGCAGATCCGCAGGCAGCTCGCCGAGCGTTACCGCTACATCATGGTCGATGAATTCCAGGACACGAACGCGATGCAGGGAGAGATCACGTACTCTTTAGCGGAAGGGCACAAGAACGTCCTCGTGGTGGGCGACGACGCGCAGTCGATATACTCCTTCAGAGGGAGTTCTCACGAGAACATCATGAAATTTCCGGTCAGGTTTCCAGGCTGCAAGATCATCAAGCTGGAAGACAACTACAGGAGCACGCAGGCTATCCTCGACGTGGGCAACGCTGTGCTCGACAACATGCGGAACAGGTATGAGAAGTGCCTGAGGGCCGTCAGGAAGGAACAGGGCGAAAAACCTTATCTCATTCATTTCAAGGACGCTTACGAGGAGGCAGGTTGGGTGGCAGACCGTGTGAAGGCCCTCTTCGATGAGGGCGTGGAGCTGCCCCACCAGTGCATACTCTTTCGGTCAGCGTACATCACCATACCCCTGCAAGCGGAACTGAGTAAGAGAAACGTTCCCTTCACGGTCTACGGAGGCCTCAAGTTCTACGAGACCGCCCACGTGAAGGATGTCATTGCCCACTTGAGGCTCTTTATTAACCCGAAGGATGAACTGGCCTGGAACAGGGTGCTTCTCCTCATCGAGGGCGTAGGGCCGAAGAGCGCGGAAAGGCTTCTCGAAGAGATTGCACCCTGCCCAACGCTCGATGTTATTGTTCAAGAAGTGCTCGAAAAGCATGCACGCGGGCATGGCTATTCCCAGGGGGTTTCCCGGTTTGCGAACTTTATTGCAAGGGCACAGCAGACCACCAGCGCCGGGGAACGATGTCAGGCGGTCATCGATTACTATGACCCTATCTTGAGAGAAAAATTCGACATCGACTGGTACCTGAGAAAAAATGACCTCGAGGCGCTCATACAGGTGGCGGGCAGATATGCCTCACTCAAAGACCTCCTCGTCGATCTCGCCATTGAACCCCCTGAGCGCGGAGTTAAGGACTTTCATGACACGATCTGGGAGCGGCCGCTCATTCTCTCCACTATTCATTCTGCGAAAGGACTGGAGTGGCGCTATGTCTTTCTCATCGGTGCCATCGACGGGGTGATGCCATCGAGCTACGCCACCCACGACGACGAGGAGTTGGAGGAAGAGCACCGCATGTTTTACGTTGCCGTGACCCGGGCAAAGGAACAGCTCTATATCCTGCTGCATCACGAGGGAAGGAATAGCGGCATACACACGTTTAACCGCCTCTCGCGATTCGTTGACGCTCCCAATGTGCGTGCCTGTCTCAACGAGCGCTACACGTACACCCCGTCCGCAGGCGAGGAACCGGATGCCGCAGGTACTGTCAAGGGCATCGGCCAGGCGGAGCTTTTGGCCAAGCTCCTCGGTTCAATGAAATGACGTGCCAGTGGCTTGCAAACTGGCGTGAGTCTCGCTTTCGCCACGGGCCGTGCTGCGAGGTTCTTACGCCGACTCGCATTCAGGATGGAGATCGAGACGGCAGCGAGGAGCCCCACCCGCATGCGGGTACCCGGGCGTACCTGGGGGTACGTCAAGGAGGGTGACGTAGCGACAACGAAGATATGCGCCTGAAGGTGAGCCGGCGTCAGAGACCTAGCGGTTCGCCGACTATGAGCACCGTCACATCGGTGCGCGAAGGTTTTTTTGCCGTAACAACGTAAACATTGCATATCCTTTGAGGAGAAGCGCAATCAGAACAGACTCCGGTCTCCGCGCACGGCGTCTTCAACGCCAGCCTCTTTGCGTTCATGGGCGCCGTCCACTCCTGAACCTTTTTTTGAGCTTCCTCGATGTTTCTAACGATCTTGTTCACGCCGCACACCAGGATCACCTTCTTGGGCCCGAATGTCATACCAGCCACTCGATTACCCGTGCCGTCGATGTTGTACAGCTTTCCGTCCTCGGTCACAGCATTGCTGCTGCAGAGAAAAATATCCGCGTGCAGGATTTCCCGTCGTTTTTGCAGGAACTCATCCATGGAGAGCTGCTGCATTGAGGGGTTCAGAAGCGTGATGGCGTGCTTCGCAGCCTCTTCAAAAAAACCGATCTGGCTCAGGGTCACTGACCCGCCAACCCCAACTATCGCACCGTCAGGGATCATCTTGAATATCGCTCCGGAAGCGTCCGTTGCCTTTGCCACAAATTGCGCGTCAAAATTATTTTTTCGTAATGCCTTCATGGTCCTCTCCACCTGCAGCTCCTGATACCACGTCTGAAATTCAGTCGTCATCTCTGCCTCCCTGGTTTCTGTCCCGCAAAACGGAATATGTTCTATAGCATACCATTACCGTAACATCAATCGGCTGGGAAGAATCTCTTGAGGCTTGATCTATGCGGCCAATTGGTGTATCATATAGCCACGCAGGCAAAGCACATTCCGCACCAAATCCTAAACCAACATTGAAGTTTAGAGTTTCAGGAGTATGGTTGAGCCGGAAGATATGCTTGCTGAAAAACCGCTATTAGGAAACTGGCACAGATGTATATCACCATAGTAGGCACAGCCGGGTCAGGTAAAACAACGCTTTTCAGGGCGCTCGCCAAAGGCAATGGCAACGGCGCAGAAAACGGGTCCCCTCTGACCACGATCGAGGTGCCTGACGAGCGGCTCGACACGTTATCAAAAATCTTCAACCCAAAAAAAACAGTCTACTCCCGCATCGAGGTTTCCGATACTGTTGCCATTCGAGAAGGGGAAGTGAAGAATGAGACGCTCGACAGCAAATCGCTCCAGCAGATGCGCAGGAGCGACGCCATGCTGCTCGTATTGCGCCAGTTCCACAATGGCCATGCTGCCGATCCCATCACTGAGTTTCAGACGGTCCACAACGAGTTCATTCTTTCTGACATGGCCCAGATCGAGTCACGATTGGAACGCATCCGGAAGCAGGCCGGGAACAAGACGCAAGCAGTCTTTGATCAGGAGAAGGCTCTTCTCGAACAATCTCTCGCCCACCTCGAAGCCGGGCAGCCCCTGTCTTCCCTGGTGCTTACAGAAGAAGATGACAAGAGGCTGAGGGGCTTTCAATTCCTCTCCCGTAAACCGATGATGGTGGTAATCAATTGCACTGAGGAGGCAATGGGAGACACGGCCATCGCTGCTCGTCTCGAAGATTGCATGCCGGCACACGTCCCGGTGATCACAGCCTGCGCCCAACTCGAGGCCGAACTCGCCTCGATGACCCCAGATGAACAGGCACAACTGATGACCGAATATGGAATAGGAGAGGCTCTCCGCGGCAAGATCATCCGGCTCGCTCGCGACACCTTGGGTCTCATCTCCTTTTTGACTGTAGGGGAGGACGAATGTCGCGCGTGGCCAATCAGAAATGGCATGACTGCGCAGGACGCAGCAGGAACCATCCACACCGATTTCTACCAAAAGTTTATCCGCGCGGAAGCAGTGGCCTATGACGACTTTATCGGCCTTGGCGGTTTTGCGGGTTGTAAGAAGGCAGGTGTGTGGCGACTCGAAGGCAAGACCTATACGGTCCGGGACGGGGACATACTGTGCATCCGAGCCGGTAACTGATCACGCCAGCAAATTATCCTGTCAAGGTGTGATCGATGGCCCCACTCTGAAATTGCCGCGCCTCTGGTAAAAGCCCGTTCCCGTGCTCTGATACTGCTCAATATCACTCTCATACAGGCCCACCTGCTGATCTATCATTTTTTCCAGGCCAGGCAGGTCCATCGGTTGTTGCCTCATCCAGACGTCAATTTGCTTCGCTCCCATGGGTGACGAAATAGAGTACAGAATGCGGGCGTACTGCTGCAAAACTTCCCGACCCTCGTTCTCCTTCCCTTGTTTCAGGAGAGTAAGCGCCTTGTAACCAAGAACACGCACGTACGAATAATCTCCTCCATCAAGTCGCTCTGCTTCCGCCAGGTACCGCTCCGTACTGGCCAGATCACCCATCTTGTAGCTGGCTGTTGCGGCAAAAGCGTATGCTGAGGGCCATTTCTGTGCTTCGGCAGCTTTCAAAAAGTCAATTCTCGCGTCTGCGTAATCATCCTCCCGCAGAAGTCGTTTTCCATGAAACATGTCGTCGCTGTAAGCGTTCCATGATGAAGAGCAAGAAAAAGAGAGCAAGGCCGCCATTACAGGTATGCACAACAAACTTTTTTTCATGCCATATCCTCCTCACCACCATCGTCCATTTAGAGCCCACTCATTCAGAACGCAAGCGCTCCGCTCTATGGCGTTTTTTCAGAGGGCAGCGGAACAATAAAAACCGGTTTTCGTGTTCTCTCCAGCACTGAGCGGGCTACGCTGCCGAGAAATGCCTGCCTCAACAGCCCCTTCCCGTGGGTCCCGAGCACGATCACGTCACATCCCTGCGCGTCGGCAGTGTTCAGTATTTCTTCAACCGGGTAACCCGCTTTAACGACAATATCTGAAACCAGGCTCACACACGGCGGGCCAATCTGCGACTCAACGCTTCGACAGAAATCGTCCACACCATTCTTGATCTCAGCAATGTCTTCCTTTTTCTCCTGTTCCTTTGCCTTCTGCATGACCCTCTCTATATCCGTAAAACCTGCTTCCATATAGACCGAAGGAGGAACCGCGCCTATACAGTGCAGGATCACTATCTTTGCATCATGTTTTCGCGCCATGTCTGCGGCAAAGTAGAACGCGTACGACGAGTTCTTCGAAAGATCAGTGGCATAAAGAATCTTCTTGATTTGTGGGATCATTTCTACCCTCCTATTTTCATCCGGCTTATACTCCTCAAGACGAGGTTTAACCCGGACGTCTCGGTTTTCCTTCTTTAGGGTAAACTGAGCACAGAACTGGCCAATGTCAACCTTAAGGAACTTTTTCTCAACCTCGCTTCGCTCGAAAAGCGCTGCGCTTGAGGATCGCCACCTGCGACGGCTTGAGGATCGGCCTTCGGCCTTAAGGTACTTGCCTGAAGTCGCCAGAGGCGACGCTTCTCAAGAGAGCGCATTCCCCGGTCTTCGAGCCGGCTACGCCGGCGGTCCTTAAGGCTCGTCAGAGCCGCTCTTGAAAGTGTCGATGTCGCCTTCCGGTTGCGAACGTTTTCGAAACTCACTATACTAATCCAACGTTGAAGCGAAGAAGCGAGGAAGCGGATACGCGGAAGAACAGAAGAAAACAAAAACGAGCGATTGGAGAGACTGCATGAACGGTGCCGAGCTCCTGGTGAAGAGTGCCATCACATCAGGGATCGAGGTCTGTTTTATCAACCCCGGAACTACCGAGATGCTGCTCGTAAGGGCACTCGACGCAGTGCCGGGAATCAGGACCATTCTTGGACTTTTTGAAGGAGTATGCACCGGCGCCGCAGACGGATTCGGGCGCATGAAGGGCAAGCCTGCCATGACCTTGTTCCACCAGGGACCGGGCCTGGCATACGGTATTGCTAACCTGCACGATGCGCAGCAGGCTCGCACACCCGTGTTCAACGTCGTCGGTGATCACGCCACCTGGCATCGTGCGGAAAACCCGACGTTTCACCTTGATATCGAGGGACTCGCTGCTACGGTATCCGGATGGCTTCGCACCATCAGTTCGGCAAGGACTATATCTCGCGACGTGGCCGAGGCTGTCGCCGCCGCTCTGCGTGGACAAATAGCGAGCCTGGTCATAGCGCAGGACTATCAGTCGGCAGAGTGGAACGGCGAGGTCGAGAGCCCGGTCTCCGTCTCCCCGGAGAAGGTTGGCCAGGAAGCCATCGACAGGGCAGCCACGCTGCTGCGAACCACTTCTCCGTCAGCGCTCATGCTCGGCGGGAAGGCCCTTAACAAGAGCGGCCTCGCTGCGGCCGCCCGCGTAGCAGCTGCAACGGGCTGTAACCTTTTCACGGATATCTTTCCCGCATGTTGGGAGCGCGGCGCGGGCCTGCCGGTTGTGCAGCGTACTGCCCATCTCCCCGGTCAGCAGGACATGGTCAAATATCAGGCCGTGGTGCTTGCGGGCATGGAAGAACCCGTGACCTTCTCCGGTTGGGAGGGCTTTAAGAGCAGGATTCTCAGTAAAGAACAGAAAAAGGTTTTTCTTGCCGCGCCGGGGCATGACGTTGTGGAGGCTCTGGAACGCCTGGCTGATGCTATTGGTGCGCCCGGCTATTCTCATCTACCGGCTGGTCTGATCGCCGATTACCAGCCACCTGACGTGCCCGCAGGTGAACTCACTGCTGCTAAGGCGTGCCAGACGGTAGCAGCGCTTCAGCCCGAAGGCGCGATCATTGTGGATGAAGGAATCACGTCGTCGTGGGTCTACTATCCGATGACCCCAAGGGTAGCGCCACACACTCTTCTCACGGTGGCGGGAGTCTCCATCGGCTGGGGCATGCCCTGCGCTGTGGGGGCGGCCGTGGCATCTCCTGACCGGCCTGTGATTACCCTCGAGGCTGATGGCAGCGCCATGTTCACGGTACAAGCGCTCTGGACTCAAGCACGCGAGGCCCTGAATATAACAACACTCATCTTCAGCAACCGGAGCTATAACGCATTGCGCAACCAACTCATCCGGGACGGGGTGACAGCACCCGGTCCCACCGCTAGGAGTGTTATCGAGCTTGACCGTCCGCCGATCGACTGGCTAGGAGTTTCCCGGGGGCTGGGTGTTCCTGCCGTATCGGTCAATACGGCTGAAGGGCTTGCGCGGGAGCTTCGCATCGCGCTCGCAGAGCCGGGCCCTCACCTCATCGAAATGGTCGTGCAACCGCATGGCAGATGATAAAATAGGATCATCCTAGGTACCTGGCGGCTGCCATTCTCGTGCGACTCTCAGCAGGTCGGGAAATATTGACTGTGCCTTCTGCTGTACCCCGTCAAAATTAAGGCCTCCTATCGGGTGCTGCACCACGATGCGGGCCATATCCGTTACCCCTTGCTCCTTCATGACGCTTCTGAACTGCTCGTCGAATGGGGAGGTAAGAATCGTAATAGTCGGAATACCTTTCTTCTCGAGATTGAGCTGGTCAACTACCAGCCATGAGATGCAGTGGCCTCAGCCGGAATCCGCCTGCCCGGCGATTACGAGGGCCGGTTTCTTCGATGCAATCTCCTTGGCTATCTCCTGGCTCTTCGGGAGACCGTTCGATATGACGGCCGTGCCCGCGTCAACCTCCCACATCTTGACGATCTTTATTTGTTTTGTCTCTTTCTTGAGAAGCTCCGCCAGGCTATTGAGGAAGGTATCACCGTTGCACTGGCCGTTCCACCGAAGTACCACGGTCTTTCCCGCGAGGGAAGCCGGGTGCGGATTCATGCGGACCGCCCCTATCGTCACCGTTGTCTCTCGCGCACTTTCGGGCTTCGGCGCGGGCGCATTGTGGCACGCGACAAGACCTGCCGCGAGCAGCAGCGCAATCAATCCAATTGCGTATACTCTTCTCTTCATCGCTCCCCCTCACTTTCTATAGATTCTCTTACCGAACAGAGCTTTCTCCTCGGGCTTGCAGGCACCCACATTCTTCCCCTCTGACCTTATCAGGGGTATTCCCCGGCAGCAATGCCTCGTCCACAAAAAGGCGGAAGGGCCGCCGAATCTCCCAGCACCCACTTCCGGCGCGACGCCTGCCAATCAGACGACGCCCCGCGACCAGCTGCAGTTCCATGCCTTCGGGCCGTTTGAAGGAGAGCACTCTCGGCTTGATGAGACGATGCAGCCTCCTACGGAGGAAGGTAGAGCGGCATAGTCCCCGGTAAACAGGGTGGAGCAGAATCGATATGACGGTGTTGCCAAGGTGCAGGCACCGGAAAGAGCGTGCCAAAAGCTGTCCTCTGAATCCACCGGAAATGGATCGCTTTCTATCTCTCCTCTGGATGTAGGTCACGCGCCCCAGAATGTTATCCGGGGTAAGTACCCACGGATCTGCATGTTTTGCATTATCTCCCCTGGTCTTGATGCCCTGCGCATCGCAGGCAGCAACGCGATGAACGATTTTCGTCTCGCCCCCAGGCGGGACAAACACGATCACATCCCCTCTTCTCACGGCCCTGCCCTCGTAAGGGACGACGTTGAGACCATCCCCGTCCACAAAGAGCGGATTCATGCTGGGGCCAATATAGTTAATATATTTCTGTTCCATTTCTTTCATTGGTTCCATTCGATCCATCAGACGTCCCGCAACGCCATCCCTGCTCTTATAAACCAATCTAACCAATTAAACTCTTTAAAATAACACTCTTTCCATCGTCTCCCAAAACCGCCCTTCCAAGCTCACACGAAGCTTAAAGATCGGAATCGTCCCGGCAACTGCGCACGCGTTCTGAAAAAGCTTTTCCTTGAGTCCCCTTTCCTCTTCCGGGATAAGGTTCCTCCAGGCTGTCTGACATATCTGCTGCGCTGATTCTGTGATGAGTATTGATGCCTGTCCCTGTCCGAGCTCCTCGACTTCGTCATATTCCCACTGTTCCAGGAAAAACATCGCCGACAGAGGAAGATGCTGCTGGACATCCCAAGTCCCCTCCGAAAGCTTCCAGAGATAGTTGCTCCAGGTGGGAAAGGGGTGTACCCGGTAGTGCTCATCCTCGTCCTGTACCGCAAGGCTCAAATCATCACAGAGAGCTTTCCACGGGGGTGGGATCCTGCGACAGCAGGTTGACTTTCCTGTGCCTCCCGGACCTGCCAGCAAAACTGCCGTCCCGTTTCTTTCGACCAGAGCAGAATGAAGGGGAAGGCCTCCCAGTTCCAGAGTTCGGTTGTACACGGGAGCAAGGCCGAGCCACATCCTGACAATGTCCAGATCGTGATCTTCCTCATCTCCCATTTCACAGAGCACGTCCGGGACTTCATTGTGCGCCCAGAGGTGAAGAGATATGAGATCATGCGCGATCCAACCCTTTTCCGGCAGATTTTCTGCTACGGTCGCGGCAAGTCCGGATACGGGATCTCGCCACCAGTCTCTGCCAAGGCTCTTCCGCATGAAGACCAGTTTCGGATAGCCATTAGATGCACAATGAGCAAGCCGCATGATCGAAGCCAGCTTCCGCACCCAGAGTTCAGCGCCTCGACCGGCAATAATTTCCCACCCCTGGCCGTCAGCCAGGCGCAAGAGGTAGCTGCCTTGAGCGTCGGCAGCACTAAAGGAGGCGTCCGCGCGAGTATCGTACATTAAGGTCCCTCTTTGTCTTGAACCGTACCAAGCAAGCTGCAACTTTCTTGCCAAATTTCTTCCCAGCACTCGCCTGGCTTTTACCGTTGCAGATGTCATGCCACGTGAGTCTTAACCTCAGCCTTAACTTTATTTTAGAATTACGCCCGCTTGTCCGATAACTATCTTCAGGAGAACTGTAATGGCTAAAGCAGATCTTGACGGCACCGCATTCATCGAAGCGCTCGACGAGAAGCATATCCTGCCATCCCTTTCTCCGATTGTGGTGGCGCTGATTGAACTTGCGACAAGCGATGAGAGTTCGCTCGGACAAATGGCTGACCTCATCATGAAGGACCCAGCGCTCACTGCGCAGATCCTCAAGCTCGCAAACAGTGCTTTCTTCAGGTCCCAGTATCCGGCAACCACCGCGCTCCAGGCAATCACCAGAATCGGGGCTCACCACACCCGGCTCTTTGCCCTATCCGTCTCTCTCAAGGACGCTTTTCCCTTAAAGCGGGAGGGGCCTCTCGACTATGGACGGTTCTGGCGCCTCTGCCTCTACCAGGGGCTTATCTCTCGGTCGCTGGCTCAGACCTTAAAGGCGGGCGACCCTGACGAGGCCTTCACTGCGGGGCTCACGCTGGAGATCGGGCTTCTCGTTCTGGTCCGTGCGTGCGCAGATGACGCAACCGTATACCTCGACTATCCGCTCCCGTCCCTACTGGCCAAGGAAAAAGAACTGTATGGCGTGCACCATCGACAGATCGGCGAGGCCCTTCTCAGGACGTGGAGATTCCCGGAAAGTATCGTTGCCTGTCAGCAGTCATTCAAGTTCAAAGAGAACCCGACCGGGCTCTCTGAACTGGCAAGGGTCTGCGCGATAGCAGGAGAATTGTCAGCCTTTATCTGCGGATCGCAGGCTGACGTTGACGAGATGTTTGAGAGTATCGAAACTTTCTTTGGCATAAGCAAGGGTGCTGCTATTGAAGCGGTGGGCGTAGCTCTCGAACACGTGAGCGAGATCGCAGAGCCTTTCAACGTGGAGATCGACACAGGCAGCGAAGTATTCGAACTGATGGAGAAGGCGAATCGGGCACTCACCAAGCTCGCAAGCAATGTCCTGGAATGTGCGCCCGTGGAGAAGCTTCCCTCCCCTGATTTACCTGCCGGATTCACCCACAGCCAAGACGCAACCCCAGCCATCCGAGGAGTTACCCACGAGCTGCACAATCGGCTCACCACCGTCGGGAGATTCGCGAGAAGACTCGCAAAGACAATCGATCCCGCATCACGGGAAGGAACATACGTCCGGGTGATAATGTCCGAGGCCGAAAGGCTCGAGCAGGCGCTGCAACGAACGCGATGACAGCGGAGATTCCTTACAGTCATCACCATTGAAGTCGGCACCGGGGCAAACCCGTCTATGAGCACGAGCAGCGGAAGAGTAGCAAAGAGGCAGATGGATGCCACCAGAATAAGAAGGAATACGATGTAGTCCTTCCTGGAGAAGGGACGAGGGTTATCCATGGGCGTCTCCTTGCTCGAAGGCTCGTTTTCCTTTCCGACAGTCATTCCCCAACAGAGTATAACCAGACAATGAAAGCGTGCTAGCCGCATGCCAGTGAAACAACACCTGGCAGACTTTTTGCCGGCCCATGCTTGAGAACGTGGTATCCGTGCGAAGGCAGTTACGAATGAACAGAGGAGCCCATCCATCTCCACCCTTGCGGGCTGCCGCAGGAGGCGCATAGACATGCCGAACGTCTTTGTAACCGCCAGTTGTCAGAATGCATGCGCCTGGTGCTTTGCCCGATCCAAGATGGAGCATTACCGCTCTCAGGGTATCGAGGAGATGGACTGGAAGGATTTTACGACCGTTGTGCAGTTTTTACGAAAGGTCGGGTTTGAGGAATATCGCGTTGCTCGGTGGCGAACCAACCACACCGGGGGCGCAGGCAACGAAGGAGGTGAGCCTTTGACGAAGCCATAGCCCGGGAGGCGTGCAGGATTACTACGTAGTTTTCGAGACGTAATAATCCTGCAAGGGTTTGACTCGCAGTCCAACTTTCATCATCGTCTCTATCGCATTCACCACTGCTTCCGCGCCCGACAGCGTTGTCGTATACGGTATCTTGTACTGCACCGCGCCTGACCGGATCAGCACTTCATCCATCTTCGGGTTCCGGCCGCTCGGGGTATTGATGATGAATTGAATCTCCCCGTTCTTGATCATGTCAACCACGTTCGGTCGCCCTTCGGACACCTTGTACACGAACTGCGTGTCAATGCCGCTGTTGGCAAGTACCTTGCCTGTGCCTTTAGTCGCATATACTTTGAACCCGAGGTCACAAAGTTTCTTTGCAACGAAGACTACGTGGCGCTTGTCCTGGTTTTTCACGCTGATAAAAACGTTGCCTTTGAAGGGCAGATTCTGATTGGCCCCCAGCTGTGCCTTCCAGAATGCGGCTCCGAAATTCGTGTCAACGCCCATGACCTCGCCTGTCGATTTCATCTCCGGTCCGAGGATCGTATCTACGCCGTAAAACCGGTTGAATGGGAAGACCGCTTCCTTCACCGCGATGTGATTGATCGCTGTCTCCCGCTCTATGCCCAGCTCCTTCAACGTTTTGCCCACCATCAGTTTCGCAGCCACCTTGGCCCACTGGATGCCCGTGGCCTTGCTCACAAAGGGCACGGTCCTCGACGCCCTGGGATTGACCTCCAGCACGTAGACGATGTCATTCTTCACAGCGTACTGGATGTTCATCAGCCCGACAACGTGAAGCTTACCGGCCAGCTTGTAGGTGTCCCTCTTGATCTTTTCTATGATGTCGTCGTTCAAGGAATAAGGCGGCAGGGCGCAGGCACTGTCGCCTGAGTGTATGCCGGCTTCCTCGATGTGTTCCATGATGCCGGCCACCACACACCGGTCGCCGTCAGCCACCGCATCCACATCGATCTCGATTGCATCCTCGAGAAACTTGTCGATCAGGATGGGGTGGTCCGGTGATGCCTCATGGGCCTTTTCAGTGAACGATTCAAGGTCAGCCTCTGTGTACACAATCTCCATGGCGCGGCCTCCGAGCACGTATGACGGCCGCACGACTACAGGATACCCGATTACATTGGCAACCTCTTTCGCTTCGGCTATGGAGGTGGCTGTGCCATTGTCCGGCTGCGTCAAGCCCAGCTTTTTCAGAATCGCCTTGAACTTTTCCCTGTCCTCTGCGATGTCGATCATCTCGGGTGTGGTGCCGATGATGGGGACGCCGGCCTTCTTCAACGGCACAGCGAGATTCAGCGGTGTCTGTCCGCCGAACTGGACAATAACGCCCATCGGCTTTTCCCGCTCCACGATGTCGAGCACATTCTCCAGGGTCAGCGGCTCAAAGTAGAGCTTGTCAGACGTGTCATAGTCGGTACTCACCGTTTCCGGATTGCTGTTGACCATGATCGTCTCGTAACCCAGATCTTTGAGCGCAAAGGCTGCGTGCACGCAGCAGTAATCGAACTCGATCCCCTGCCCTATCCTGTTCGGCCCGCCACCGAGGATCATCACCTTCTCTTTGTCACTCTTTCTGGTTTCATCCTCGGTCTCGTATGTGGAATAGTAGTAGGGGGTATAGGCTTCAAACTCGGCAGCGCACGTGTCGACAAGTTTGAATACGCTGGAGATGCCCCGCTTCAGACGCCATTGCCTGACTTCTATCTCACCCAAGCCTATGATCTCGCCTATCTGCCTGTCGGAGAACCCGCACCGCTTGGCGCGCTTCATCAGTTCTTCGGAAAAGCTGTCCCTCGCCTGCGAGAAGATCGGCAGATCGCTCCTGTACTGTTCCAGCTCATGCTCGAACTCAACGATCTCTTCTATGTTCTTGAGAAACCATGGATCTATCTTTGAAAGCTCGTAAATTTCATCCAGCGTTATGCCGCTCCTGAAAGCATGGCGCACATAAAAGATCCTGTCCTTGTTGGGAATGGTCAGCTTCTGCTTTATCAGTTCCACGTCGTTCGGGCCGAGCTGCCTGCCGTCGGTGATACCGTAGCAGCCGACTTCCAGAGAGCGAAGCCCTTTCTGCAGAGCCTCCTTAAACGTCCTGCCTATGGCCATTGCTTCGCCCACCGATTTCATCGAGATGGTCAGCGTCTCGTCAGCGCCTTTGAACTTCTCGAAGGTAAAGCGCGGCACCTTCACCACGCAGTAATCTATGGTCGGCTCAAAAGATGCAGGGGTCTTCTTCGTTATGTCATTCGGTATCTCGTCGAGCGTGTACCCTATGGCGAGCTTGGCTGCGATCTTGGCTATCGGAAACCCGGTGGCTTTTGACGCGAGAGCCGAGCTGCGCGACACCCTCGGATTCATCTCGATTACGACCATTCGTCCATTCGTCTGATCAACGGCAAACTGGATATTGGAACCTCCTGTTTCCACGCCGATCTCGCGGATGATCTTGATGGCCGCGTCTCTCATTACCTGATACTCTTTGTCGGTCAGGGTTTGCGCCGGCGCCACGGTAATGCTGTCCCCCGTGTGAACGCCCATCGGATCGAAGTTTTCTATGGAGCAGATGATGACGACGTTATCTTTCCTGTCGCGCATCACCTCAAGCTCATACTCTTTCCACCCGAGCACCGACTCTTCGATCAGGATCTCGCTTATCATGCTGCTTTCAAGGCCACGTAACGCCAGCACCTCAAACTCTTCTATGTTGTACGCAACGGAACCGCCTGTGCCGCCCAGTGTGTAGCTCGGCCTGATGATCACGGGAAAACCGACCTCTTTGGCAACTCTGCGCGCATCCTCCATGGTGCGGGCAAAGCCTGACCTCGGCACTTCCAGGCCTATGCGCTCCATGGCAGCCTTGAACTCTTCCCTGTCCTCAGCCTTCCTGATCGCCTTGTAGTCAGCGCCGATCAGCTCAACGTTATATTGTTCGAGTATGCCTCGCTCCGCGAGGATGGTCGCGAGATTGAGGCCCGTCTGTCCGCCGAGTGTCGGCAGGAGCGCGTCCGGCCTTTCAATTTTGATGATCTCTTCGAGCACTTCCGGAATCAGGGGCTCCACGTATGTCCTGTCCGCCATATCCGGATCGGTCATAATAGTCGCAGGATTGCTGTTGATGAGGATCACGCGATAGCCTTCTTCCCGCAATGCCTTGCAGGCCTGGCTCCCGGAGTAGTCGAACTCGCACGCCTGACCTATCACGATCGGACCCGAACCGATGAGGAAAATACTTTTCAGGTCTTTTCGCTTAGGCATGACGCTCCTTCTTGAATGTCTCCATCATCTCCCTGAACTTCGCGAACAGACCCCAGGAGTCATGCGGCCCCGGAGACGCCTCCGGGTGGAACTGCACGGAGAAAATAGGGTAGATCTCGTGTTCTATACCTTCCAGCGTGTCGTCATTGAGATTCACGTGGGTGCCTTTAACCTTCTCCTTTTTTATGGAATCGAGGTTCACGGCAAAACCATGGTTCTCCGATGCGATCGCAACCTTGCCCGTGGCCAGCTCCTTGATGGGCTGATTTGCGCCCCTGTGGCCAAACTTCAACTTATACGTGTCGCCTCCGTAGGCCAGGCCGAGTAACTGCTGTCCGAGACAAATGCCGAAGATCGGCGCCTTGCCGAAGAGCTTGCGTATCTCTTCAACAACGTCAGGCACTCCCTGTGGATCGCCCGGACCATTGGAAAGGAGCACGCCGTCCGGCTTCATGGCCAGTATCTCTTTTGCTTTGGTTCGGGCCGGCACAACAACCACGCGACAGCCTGCTTTCTTGAGCATCCTGAGAATATTGATCTTGACGCCGAAGTCCATAACGACGCACGTGAAGTCCCCACCCGTTTCAAATTCGTACGGCGCGTCGCACGTCACCTCTTTCACCAGGTCAATTCCTACGATACCGATAGACTCCTTCGCCTTTTGCACCAGGGACTTCGGGTCAAGGTCACGCGTGGAAATAACGGCCTTCATGGCCCCCCCGACCCGTATATGTTTTGTCAGCGCCCTTGTGTCGACCTCTTCAATGCCGACGATCTTATGCCGTTTCAGGTACTCGACCAGGCTATCTTTCGCCCGCCAGTTGCTGGTGATTTTACTGAACTCCCTGACGATGAATCCTTCAACCTTAGGCCCGCCCGACTCCACATCCTCCTCGTTGACGCCGTAATTGCCGATCAGGGGATAGGTCATAGTAACGATCTGCCCCTTATACGAAGGGTCTGTCATAATCTCCTGGTAGCCTGTCATGCTTGTATTGAAGACGATCTCGCCTTCTTTTTCGCCCTCAGCGCCTAAACTTCTTCCCTCGAAGAGGGTTCCATCTTCCAAAGCAATCATCGCCTTCATTAGCGGTTCCTCATATTCGTATCAACAGTTAATGATATCAAGCTGCATTCAAAAATAGAGCGAGGCGACCAGGAGGATAGCGACGGAGGCGTACTATTAGTACGTCGGAGTCGTGCCGACGCAGGCAACGAAGCTATATGAATGAAGGCAGCTTGATATTTCATCGCTTCCCCCTACAGGCCTTCACGCAGATACCGCAAATATGGTGGCCAAGCGCGCGCTCGTTCTTAAAACGCTTGAGCATGGCAAAGCAACCTTTGTGGTCAAACTGATCTCTCTCAATCTTGATGGCTTGGGCCGGGCAGACCTCCACGCAGGCAACACACGACCCGCAGCCCGTATTCATAGGCTCACCGGCCTTGAGGGTCATATCGGTCAGGATCGTGTTGTAGCGCACGTGAGCACCGAACACCGGGTGAACCAGAAGATTGTTTCTCCCTATCCATCCTGTGCCCGCGATCTCTCCTATATGTTTGTGCGAGATGTGGGCCTTCTGATCCTGCCAGTCAACCATCTGGGATGCGGCGAACGGCAAGGCTTTGAAGCCTTTCTGTTCAATCTCCCTCGCCAACAGATAGGCGATCATATCGAGCCGGTAATTGATCTGCCTGTAGTGATGCTGGTAAAAGAGAGTCGGTCCGTCGGTAAGCGTTTCAAGCACGCCCATGGAGATGACAAGCCCGAAAGAGATGGCGTATCTGTACTGGTCGATGAAGACCTTGTCAAACCCCAGAATCTCCTTTCCATAGCGGGACAGGTCAGCAACACCGACAACATCGGCGTCGTGCCGCCCTATTAGTCCTTGTATTCCCGTTTCCTCGCTTTCTCGCATCATCGCTTCATTGCGTCTACTTACCTGCGAACCTTGAAGCAAGGAACCGCATTTCCGCTTCCACGCTTCGTCGCATCATCGCGTTCACTTTCGGTCTTGAGCGTCCCCTTCAGAGCTTTTCGCTCTCAGAGGAGCCCTCTTTTCTTGAAATGAATCAGAAGGGCACTCACCGCGGCAGGGGTAACCCCGGAAATCCGTGACGCCTGACCGAGGGAGACCGGCTTGATCTTTGACAGTTTCTCGATGACCTCGCTTGAAAGTCCCGCAATATCGCCATACGACATGTCAGGCGGTATCTTTCTATCTTCCAGTTTCCTCAGTCTCGAGACCATCTCCGTCTCTCTATCAGTGTAGCCTCGATATTTTACATCCAACTCGACCTGATAAGCAACAGTGTCTTCTATACCGTTTAGACCTTCATACAGCCGTTGCAGCGTGGCCACGGTGATACCGGGTCTCTTGAGCAGCTCTTCAAGGGTCGTGGGATTCTTGATACTGTCAAGCCCCAGCTCTTTCAATCGCTCATTGGTCGCTGTCGTGGGAAAGAGTTTCTTTTCCTGCAACAGCCGACTGAGGCGCGCCATCCCTGCACGTTTTTCATTCATGCGCTCGTAACGTTCGTCGGACACCACGCCGATGTTGTGTCCCTTTTCCGTGAGTCTCAGGTCAGCATTGTCTTCCCGCAGCAACAACCTGTACTCGGCCCGGGACGTGAACATGCGGTAAGGCTCATCCACACCCTTGGTCACGAGGTCATCGATCATCACACCGATATACGCCTCTTCGCGACCCAGCACGAAACCGCCCTTATCGCGGGCCTTCAAGGCTGCATTGATACCGGCGATAAGGCCCTGCGCCGCCGCTTCCTCATATCCGGTCGTCCCGTTTATCTGCCCGGCACAAAAGAGATGGCTCACCCGTTTTGTTTCGAGGGTCGGGAAAAGCTGCGTCGGATAGATGAAGTCATATTCGATGGCATAGCCCGGCCGTGTTATTTCCACGCGCTCGAGCCCCTCGATACTCCTGAGCATGGCGAGCTGCACGTCGAGCGGCAGGCTCGTCGAAAGCCCGTTGGGATAATACTCCCTGGTGTCGATCCCTTCCGGCTCGAGAAAGATCTGGTGGCGTTTCCTTTCAGCAAATTTGACGATCTTATCTTCTATCGATGGACAATACCTGACACCGGTACCCTTGATCCTGCCGCTGTACAGGGGGGACCGGTCAAGCCCGGATCGTATGATCTCATGGGTTCTCTCGTTTGTGTAAGTCATGAAACAGGGGATCAATTGCTGCGTAATCTTTGAGGTTAGGAATGAAAAGGGTTTTGGCGGGTCATCGCTCGCCTGGGCTTCCAGCTTTGGAAAATCGATGGTGCAGCCGTTAAGTCGGGGACAGGTGCCCGTTTTCAACCTGCCCAGCTCGAAACCCAGTTTCCGCAGATTTTCGGAAAGTCCCACGGAGGCGAAATCGCCCATACGTCCAGCCTCAAACTGCTGAAGCCCGATATGAATGAGGCCCCGGAGAAAGGTGCCCGTGGTGAGCACGACCGTTTTGCCATGGAACTTCTCTCCCCACCCCGTCTCAACGCCGACAGCCCTGCCGCCTTCAACAAGCATCTTCTCTACGGTGTCTTGACGCACCAGCAGGTTGTCCGCTGCCTCCAGTACCTTCTTCATGCGCTGGCCGTACTTGGCCTTGTCAGCCTGGGCCCTGCTCGCCCTCACGGCCGGGCCTTTTGTCGTATTGAGCATCCTGAATTGGATCCCCGTGGCGTCGATGTTCCGGCCCATCTCTCCGTCGAGCGCATCGATCTCTTTCACGAGGTGTCCTTTACCCAAACCCCCTATGGCAGGGTTACAGGACATGTAGGCAATATGGTCGAGATTCATCGTCAGGAGCAGGGTGCGCGCCCCAAGTCTCGCCGCCGCGAGCGCAGCTTCGCAGCCGGCATGGCCTGCGCCTACAATGATCACGTCAAAGCTGTTCATGGGATCTGTCCGACATTTTCTAGTCTATCAGGAATCGCCTCCATTTTCACTATGCGGAGCACGGATGATTTTTTACTTGACGCGTCCGCGAGGAACTATGATAATGGATGAAGAGGTAACTTCACAAAAACTCATTTCTTCGGAGGGAAACATGAATGCAGTCGTGGTTCTTATCCTGGGTTTTATCGTGTTCTTTGTTGGTTACCGGTTCTACGCAAAGTATATTGACACAAAAATCGTCAAGGCGGACCCGAAGAGGGCTACACCGGCCAAGATGTATATGGATGGTGTGGAATTCATGCCCACGAGCAAAAACATCCTCTTCGGGTACCAGTTCAAGTCGATCGCAGGCGCTGCGCCGATTATCGGGCCTATTATTGCCATCCAGTGGGGTTGGCTCCCTGCGCTGATATGGATCCTGGGTGGAGCCCTGTTCATAGGCTGGGTGCATGACTACACGAGTGCCATGGTGGCAATGCGCAACGAAGGCGCCTCATTCGGGGGCTTGAGCCACCGCTTGATCTCCCCGAGAGCTCGGGTCATTCTTCTTTCTTTCATCTACTTTTATCTCCTGCTCATCGCCGGTGCCTTCGGCAATGTTGTCGTAAGCACGGTTATCGGCCTTAAAGCGGCTCCCATGGCGTGGTTGCTCCTCACTATCGGGGGCGTGCTGGCCGGCCAGATGATCTACCGCTGGCGCAAGGATATCCTCCTTACAACTGCCGTCTGCGTTATTATTGCGTTACTCGGCATATTCCTTGGGACTCAACTTCCCTCTGATAAGGTTCTCGGCACGAGCCTCGCAAACAGCAGGATACTCTGGACTATCGCCGCCTGCGTCTTTTGTTATTTCGCCGCGGTACTCCCCATATGGAGGTTCGCGCTGCCTATAAACTACGTTGCGTCGTACATCGTATTCCTTGGCCTGTTCTTCGGTGTGATCGGCGTTTTTATACTCCATCCCGATTTTACCTTGCCTGCCTATACGGACTTCTCCATCAAGATAGGTCCGATCTGGCCCATCATGTTCGTCACGATCGCCTGCGGGGCCATATCGGGCTGGCACAGCATTGTGTCGAGCTCAGGCACGGCACGGCAACTGGAGAGTGAGCTTGATGCCCGTCCCGTAGGCGCCGGCGTCATGTTTGTCGAGATGATGCTTGCTCTCTTTGCCCTGATCATCGCGGGAACAATCTATGCCTCCTCCGCCGAATACGGGGCTGCCGTTGCAAAGGGCCCGGGAGTGATCTTCGCAGCCGGAGTCTCAAAATTTCTCGGTGCAATCGGGCTCCCTGCCAGGCTGGGCAATTCCTACGGCAGCGTGATGATGATCGTGCTGGCTGTCACGATCATGCAGCTCGTCATCAGGTTCATGAGGGTGGCAACCTCAGAGCTTCTTAGCGACATAAGCCCCGTTTTCAGGAACGCTCATCTCGGCACATTCATAGCGTGCATCCTGGCCGCGGTGCTTATCATGACAGGATGGTGGCAGTATCTGTGGATACTTTTTGGCGGGGCAAACCAGCTCATGGCATCGCTCGCCTTGATGCTCGTGACAGCATGGCTCATGTCTGAGGGTAAGCCTATAGCCTGGACATTTTATCCTATGATCTTCATGTTTGTTACAACGATAGCAGCGCTCCTCTACACATCCTGGAGCCTGCTCAGCAAGGTTTTCACCGGAGCTGTAAAGGGCGAGGCTCTCGTGGGGAACACCCTGATGGGACTTGTCGGATTCTTCCTGGTTATCGCTGCCATAGCGCTCGCAGTGGAAGGCGTTAAGGCTTTCAATCGTTACAGAGGCATCAGGACCCAGATGCGCCAGGCAGCGGCAGCAGCAAAGGCTTGACAGAACCTTTTGGGCGCGCCTCTTGCGGGACGCGCCCATCCCGTTATAGACTAGTGCATCGAAATGCGTTAGTAAGGAGAATGAGAAGCATGTCTAAAGACGATGAGAAAAAGCAAAAGGGTGGCATCTTCCAGGCGGTAAAGGAATTTGTGTATGGCGTGGCAGCGCATGATTCCGCGCGCTTCGCCCTGAAGTCCCGGGCCAGTATGGAGCACCTCTTCATCCTGATTACGATGGGCGACATGCTCGGCGTCCCCATACTCCCGCCGTATTATTCCCTGCGGCTGCTGCCGTATGTGGTGCCTCAGATCTCCACGTGGAAACGACGTATGCTGAGGGAGAAGGATCTTACCGACGCATTGGCATAGGAGGTAATCGGTGGCTGCGTCAAAGGTCCATCTGCTTTGTCGTGCGGCGGCCTGCGGGACTCCGACGTACACCTTAGTACGCCTCCGTTCCTCGGCCTTGCACTTCGCCGGGTACCCGCCCTGGGCGGGCGTGAAGCCTTTTACTTGCCACCTGGCACTGCCAAAAAAGCCCGTGTCCGCGGCTCGGACGGGCGAGGCTTGCGCGGCTTGGATGGTAAAGGCTGACGTCGCAAGCCTGAGTCACTTGGAGTTCTTATGACTAACGGTGGGTTCTTCAAGTCGGTAAAGGAGTTCTTGTTCGGTTTTGCCGCGCATGAACATGTTGTTCTTGCGTTAAAAACAAAGGCCAGCCTGGGGGATCTCTTAACCGTTGCCATGTTCGGTGACATGGTCGGTTTACCGATCTTCAGATCATATTACGGCCTGAGACTTCTGCCTCACCTGCTTCCGCGCCTCCAGGGCTGGAAGCGAAGAATGTTGAGAGAGAGGGATTTAGTAGACGCTCTCGATTAACATCAGAAGTTGCAGTGTTATGTGTTGAGTGTTATGTGTTGAGCCTTCAGTCACTCGACACTCGTAACTCGACACTCGTCACTAGCCAGTAGTCACTGTTTCTAAGGAGGTGGTTCCCATTTCACTCACTAAGATTTTCGACCAATATCCTGACAGGCATTACATCATGTTTGGCGGAAAGGGCGGACTGGGCAAGACCACATTTTCCGCTGCGACTGCATATTACCTCGCAAAGCAGGGAAAACGGGTCCTCGTCTTCTCCGTTGACCCGCAGGCATCATTGAGCGACATTTTCCAACAGAACATTTTCGGAAAAGGGCCGCAGGAGATCATGCCGAACCTCTTTGCCCAGGAGATCGATGCAGACCGCCGGGTGAAGGAATATCAGCAGGAGATACGGCAGAAGATACTCGACATGTACGGCATGGATCAGATCCCTGAAGAGATCGAGAGTTACATCCAGGCTGCTGCTGCGGAACCTGCCATGGAGGAGAGCGCTATCTTCGACGAGGTAGTCGATATCGTCGTGAAAGGCGGCTATGACTATTACATTTACGATCTTGTGCCCCTGGGTCATGCCTTGTACTATCTCAGCATGGCCTCGGTCTATGATGCCTGGATCGACAAGATCACGGGCTTGCGCCAGCAGATGCGGGAATATGACCAGGTGGCAGCGGTCATGCGGCGGGACAAGGAACTCGACGAGGATGCGATTCTAAATGAGCTCCTTTACATTAAGGAACGCATCAACAAGTCCTCAGGCATCCTCACGGACAAGCAGAAAACTGCATTCTTCTTTGTTGTGACACCCGAGGAGATGATCATAAATGACACGCTCAAGGCAGCGGGGCTCTTTGCGAAGTTCGATGTGCCGCTCAGCGGCTACATCGTGAACCGCGTTCTGCCTGACGAACTTAAGGGCCAGAATATCCC
>DATFYE010000067.1:0-34931 GCA_035315185.1 Syntrophorhabdales bacterium
CTTATCGAAAAGCGGGATTTTCATCCTGGCGCCCGTTCTGTGTATAAGGAAGCAAAGAAGAGAAGGAAAAGCCTGAGCTTGTCAACCACCTATGCGACACTGAACGAGCTCTCCCGCTTGGGCATCATTAAAACGCTGCAGTTTGATTCTATGGAGAACCGCTACGAAGGTAACCTTGAAGAGCACCTCAATCTGGTCTGCGAGCGCTGCGGTAAGATCCTTGACTACAAAGTACCTCCTGTTGCCGACCAGCGGGAGATAGCAAAAAAAACCGGCTTCTCGGTTACGGATACCAGGCTGGAGTATTATGGGTATTGCAGGGACTGCCATGCAAAAAACAAAAGAGCGCGGGCATAAGCGAAACACTATTATTATTCATAGGAGCGCTGTTCAACAATTCACACAACGAAAGGAGTAACTATCATGGATGAAGAAAGAACGGGCAGACTTCCCGGACACATTGCCGGCGGCGGCACGACGAACCGAGACTGGTGGCCCAACCAGTTGAAGCTCGACATCCTGCACCAGCATTCCTCCAAGTCCAATCCGATGGGCGAGGGTTTCAACTACGCTAAAGAGTTCAAGAGTCTCGACTTGGAGGCCGTGAAGAAGGACCTCCGTCAACTGATGACGAAGTCCCAGGACTGGTGGCCGGCGGACTTCGGCCACTACGGACCTTTGTTCATCCGTATGGCGTGGCACAGCGCCGGTACCTACCGCATCGGCGACGGTCGCGGCGGCGGGGGCCACGGTAACCAGCGCTTTGCACCCCTCAACAGCTGGCCCGACAATGCGAACCTCGACAAGGCGCGCCGACTGCTCTGGCCGATCAAGCAGAAGTATGGCCGGAAAATTTCCTGGGCCGACCTGATGATCCTTGCCGGCAACGTTGCTTTGGAATCGATGGGTTTCAAGACCTTCGGTTTTGCCGGCGGGCGTGAGGACATCTGGGAGCCGGAAAAGGACGTCTACTGGGGCTCCGAGAGCGAGTGGCTTGGAGACAAACGCTACACGGGTGAGCGGCAACTCGAAAATCCCCTCGCCGCCGTTCAGATGGGCCTGATCTATGTGAACCCGGAAGGCCCGAACGGAAACCCGGACCCGATCGCCGCGGCGCGGGATATCCGCGAGAGCTTCGGTCGCATGGCGATGAACGACGAGGAGACGGTGGCCCTCATCGCGGGCGGCCACGCGTTCGGCAAGACCCACGGTGCCGGTGACCCCTTACTGGTGGGCCCCGAGCCGGAAGCCGCCGGCATCGAGGAGCAGGGTCTTGGCTGGAAGAGCAGGTTTGGCACGGGCAAAGGCAACGACGCGATTACCGGCGGCCCGGAAGTCATCTGGACCAACACGCCCACGAAGTGGAGCAACAACTTCTTCCGGATCTTATTCAGCTTCGAATGGGAACTGACGAAGAGCCCGGCCGGTGCGCAGCAGTGGAAGCCGAAGGGTGACGCGGGCGCCGGTACCATCCCGGACCCGCACGACCCATCAAAGCGTCGCTTGCCATCGATGCTGACCACGGACCTCTCTCTGCGGTTCGACCCTGTCTACGAAAAGATTTCCCGGCGCTTCTATGAAAATCCGGATCAGTTAGCGGACGCGTTCGCCCGCGCGTGGTTCAAGCTGACGCACCGCGACATGGGCCCGCGCGCACGCTATCTCGGCCCGGAGGTTCCGGCGGAAGAGCTCATCTGGCAAGACCCAATCCCTGCCGTCAAGCACAAACTGATTGCTGCACGGGACATCGCCTCCCTCAAGGGCAAGATCCTGGCTTCAGGCCTGTCAGTGTCGGAGCTGGTTTCGACCGCCTGGGCGTCGGCGTCCACCTTCCGTGGCTCCGACAAGCGCGGCGGCGCCAACGGCGCCCGCATTCGTCTGGCGCCGCAGAAGGATTGGAAAGTCAACCAGCCTGCAAAGCTCGCGAAGGTGCTCAAGACCTTGGAGGGCATCCAGAGGGCGTTCAACCGCGCGCAGTCCGGCGGCAAGAAGGTATCACTGGCTGACCTGATCGTGCTGGCCGGTTGCTCAGGGCTAGAGCAGGCTGCGAAGAATGCCGGTCACAAGGTGACGGTTCCCTTCACGCCGGGACGTACGGATGCGTCGCAGGAGCAAACCGACGCGAAGTCATTCGCCGTACTCGAACCGGCTGCAGACGGGTTCCGTAACTATCTAAAAGCCAAATATGCAGTAACGGCAGAGGAACTGCTGGTTGATCGTGCGCAACTTCTGACGCTGACCGCTCCTGAGATGACGGTTCTCGTGGGCGGCATGCGCGTCCTGAAGACCAACTTCGGAGGGTCCCGGCACGGCGTCTTCACCAAGCGACCAGAGGCGCTCACCAATGACTTCTTTGTGAATCTGCTCGACATGAGCACGACGTGGAAGGAAACCGCGGAAGACAATGACGTATTCGAGGGTCGTGATCGCGCAACGGGCGCACTCAAGTGGACCGGCACACGTGTCGACCTTATCTTCGGTTCGAACTCCCAACTCAGGGCCTTGGCGGAAGTGTACGGATGTGAGGACTCCCAGGAGAAGTTCCTGCACGACTTTGTAGCAGTGTGGAACAAAGTAATGAACCTTGACCGTTTCGACCTCTCCTGAAATCGGAAAAAGGATAGTGGTGTCTCGGGGAAAAAGCGGTCGACTGCCAGTGAGTCTTAAGTGTATGGTGAGGCGCGCGAGAGCTTCATAAGGGGCTCTAAAGACCGTCTTCCGCGAGCCGCGATAAGTTTCACATTTTCTTGACTCAAGTCAAGGCAGCGTCCCCGATTGGTGCTTAGACTTATTTCATAAGACATGCTGCGAGGAAGAGACCCGAAAGACGTAGATCATTCAAGAATCTTTCCCCAGTAAAGGAGTACGTATGGGCATAAAAAAGTTTGGCCTGAGTGCAGGAGCGCTCGTCTGTTTATCCCTTACCGTTTTCTCTTACGCCTTCTCGGATTCGAAGGAGACTTTCCCGTTACCTGTTACGTCCTACCACGAAAGAAATGCGCCGGTCATGGGAGAGGCCTGGCTGGAAGCCGGCACAGGATATTACGACCCGAGGAACTACAAACCGCCAAAAGTGCCTGTTGAAGCTCTTAATAACAAAGATTGCGTTGGCTGCCATACTAAACTGACACCGAGATCAGTCGCCGATTGGAAAGAGAGCAAACATGCTCAAAACGGCGTGGGCTGCGACGCGTGTCACGGCATACATCCTGATATCAGAATGCCTCTTGCTGCCACCTGCGGCGGATGTCATGAAGAACGCTTGACTCAACATAATGCGGGCAAGCATGGCAGGTACGGCTTCACGGGCCATGAGAAAGCCGGAAGACGCATGGCGCAGTATGAGGAGATGAAGGAGCTTGGATGCGGCACCTGCCACAGCGTGCAGTACAAATGTGATTCGTGCCACACCAGGCACAAATTCGATGCAAGAGAGGCGCGGCGGCCGGAGGCGTGCGGCACCTGCCACACGGGTCCCGACCATGCGCAAAGGGAATACTACGAAGCGTCAAAGCACGGTGTCTACTTTGCTCTTGAAGAAAAAGGTTTTGAAGAAGGCGGGCGCATCCCGACGTGCGTGACGTGCCACATGTCAAAGGGAAGTCATGATGTGAGCCAGGGGATCACGATCGGCGGCGCGTCCCAGGGTAAATTCATCGGCGACAGGAACAGCGGCGATGCTTACTCTCTGAGCCCCAATGGCATTACGATGAACCAGATCACAAAGGAAGACTTTTCCCGCGAGAGAGCTAAGATGGTGGCCATCTGCATGAACTGCCATTCTGAACGGTTCGCGCGGCATAAGCTCGCCTCTGCCGACGCCGTAAAGATCACAAGCGATGCGATTGCCGGCGAAGGCCTGAAGGTCATATTGGGTCTGTACAAAGATGGCCTTCTCAACCCCATGCCAAAAAACCGGCCTGAAAACCCGATGGGACCGGGCAACCAGTTTAAAGGTGAACCCCTGTGGCTGACCGGTCACCAGCTGTACGAGCAGACATCGGGCATAGAGGCGAAGTTCTTCAAGATGTATAAATTCGATCTTATACACGCCTGGAAAGGGGGTTATCACTTCGCACCGGACTGGACGCACTGGTATGGTAACGCGCCCCTCAAGCTTCGGCTTTCCGAGATCCTGAATGACGAAAATGTGTTGCGGAGACTGAACACGCTTGAAAAGAAGGAGAACGTCAACCCGGTGATGCCGCATATACCGGGTGGAAAATAGGCAGGAACATGGACGGCTCATCGCGCGACAGCAGTTTTGGCTGTGTGGACATCACTGAAGAATGAACTCTGATTGAAGCCTTCATGTTCGGGTTAGCTTTCATCGAGCGAGGGTATACCGTTGGGATGCATCATTACAAATGGTACTCGTTAATCCAGCAGAGGTAGGTAACTGACCGGTTACGTTGATTTGTTAATCCCGGACCATATAGTCATTGCCCGTAGATCTGCTTGCAGATGCGCACGCCTGCG
This sequence comes from Syntrophorhabdales bacterium, assembly GCA_035315185.1. GTDB lineage: Bacteria > Desulfobacterota > Syntrophorhabdia > Syntrophorhabdales > WCHB1-27 > JADGQN01. The sequence goes on from DATFYE010000067.1 coordinate 4,480, forward strand.
GGTGCGTCAGGACCATAGTAGTCTGCTCCTACATATTCACAAACCTTTTCATCGATCGGCTGGCCGCCAAGCACAACCTTAACGTCATTCCTTATCCCGGCTGCGGCTAATGCCTCTACGACGCCCTTCATCTCCGTAATGGCAAGGTTGAGTAGACAGCTCAGTGCGAGCGCTTTTGCACCGGTCTCTTTAACGGTCTCCACAAATCGGTCGGCAGGGACATCGACTCCCAGGTCAATGACCTTAAAGCCAGCGTTTCGCATGAGCGTCACCACGATGTTCTTTCCGATATCGTGGATATCCCCTTTCACCGTGCCGATCACCACCTTTTCTCCTTTCGCCTCCAGGTCTGTCTGCTCAAATAAAGGGTCAAGGCGTGCCATGGCTTCTTTCATAATGTGGCTGGAATAGATCAGCTCGCTGATAAAATAGTCACAGGCCGCAAACCGTTCTCCTACGTTGATCATGCCAGCGTTCAACGCCTTCACTATCTCGAGAGGCGCTGTTTTCTTTTCCAGCTCCCCTTCAATCATAGCAAGGACATCTTCTTTCTTGAGCTCCACCAGCGCTTGCGTCAATTCGGTCAATGCTGCCATCAGTCATCTCCTTCCTCGGAGTACTATATCTGTTTTCGCGTCCGACCGTTTACCAGTCCCAGAAGTGAAGCCAGCAGAACGCCCTCCTTTCCAGCATTTCCCAGGGGTCCCTGATCATCTTCTCGTCACCCGTCACTCCACCCCATTCTTCAACCTTCTTCTCCCAGGCCGTGACAACCGTCGGCGGATGGCCGGGGACAGGCCCGCCTGCGGGCGCGGCAAGGGGCTTTTTCAGCTTCGGTTTGATGGTTTCATCATATTTCCCGTATTCGAGCGTCGCATCTAAGTATGCCTTAAAGTTCTCGGGCTTCGTCAAATACGGAATTGCACACCCTCCATTCAGGATGAGACCGCCTTCCTTGCCCACGGTTTCACACAGCTCCTTCACCCTTGCGCGCATCTCCTCCGCTGTTCCCAGGATAAACATACGGTCAGGTATGCCGCCTGCCAGACAGACAGTGCCGCCGATATCTTTTCTTGCTTTTGCGATGTCAGCCTTGTTGTCGATGTCGCACAAGATTTTGCCCTTTGGAAACTCATTCCAGTGATGCCAGTTGGGAGTCCAATCCCCTTCGAGATAAGTCCGCACTGTGTATCCCGCCCCGATCAACAGCGTGATCGCTTTGTACAAAGGGGGCCAGTAAAAAGTATCGAACTGTTTAGGAGACAAGAAGGGATGGTTGCCCCGATGGAGGGGCATGAAGATTGGGTAGCGCTTGAGGGGATCAGCCGTTGCAATGGCGCAGTTAACCAGATCCGGAATGAGCGCATCACAGGCCTTCACGACTTTATCGGGTCGCTCGAAAATGTCGATCATGATTCCCTGAAGGCCCCGGTACCCGTCTGCCAGGACATCGAAGGGGGCAAGCATAGCGCCCTGAGTCGGTTGCGGCAGTCCGTATTTCTTTTCAAGGTTGAGCATTTTCTCCCGCATCAGTTGTCCCATCAGCACAAATGCCATGCCGCCTTTCAGGAAGGCCATGTATGAACGGATAGACCCTTTCTCTTTGAATTCGCCCAGGACCCGGGGGAGCCGGTATTCCATCATGAACTCAACCGGATCGTTTATCAGCACGTCGTACTCGTCGGCTTTCATCCATTCGCCTTCCACGAATTGAAAGTCCGTGTTCGCAGGCAGGTCGCGGCCCGGAAGCTTATACAGTCTGAATCCAACGGACTCGAACATCGGCCCCCAGATGCGGCCGGCACGCAGCATATCGATCCGGGGAAAATCCTCGGCAAACTTGGATTCGGCTGCCATCCACTTATTGATGTCATACATGATCTCCTGCCGCGAATAACCGGCATAGATCTCTGCGAAGTTGTTCGACCCTGTGCCTGCCGCTATCATTCGATCAGTCGGCTCCAGGGCGATGGTTGCCTGATAACGCGCTAACCTCTCCTCGAACAATTGTTCCATTCCGTCAGACATGGTGACCTCCAGGCATATTGGAAATCGGTTTTTCAGCTTTTGTGCCGAGATAGCTTTTTATTACCACGGGATCGCTCAGCACGTGATCAGGCTTTCCTTCCGCGATTTTTGTCCCGAAATTGAGGACGGCAATTTCATCAGCAAGGTCTCCGACCAGTTGCATATCATGCTCTACCCAAATAATGGTCATGCCCATTTCATGCTTTATCCTCAGTATGAAACGCGCGATGTCTTCCTTTTCCTGACGGTTCATGCCGGCAGAGGGTTCGTCAAGCAGAAGTATTTTGGGCTCCATCGCAAGAGCCCTGCCCAGACCCACAATTTTCTGGGTACCGTAGGGCAGGCTCGCGCTCTCCGTTTTGCGGTATTTGCCGAGCTCCAGGAACTCAATTATTTTTTCCACCGCCTCCCGATGTTCTACTTCTTCCTTGATAGTCCTTCCCCAAAAGAAGCCGTTGGAGAGCAGGCCGCTCTTCATCTTTATGTGCCTGCCCGCGAGCAGGTTCTGCAGAACATTCATGTGCTTGAACAGCTCCGTGAGCTGAAAGGTACGGGCGATACCGATCTCGGCCACCTGGTGAGGCGTTAACTGTGCCAGGTCCTTCCCGTCGAAGACGATTTGCCCGTTGGTCGGACGGTAAATGGCGCTGATGCAATTAAGGAGACTCGTCTTGCCGGCTCCGTTCGGTCCTATCAGCGCGAATAGATCCCCCTTGCATACATTCAAAGAGACATCGCTGAGGATTTTCAGCCCGCCGATGGATAAAGCCACTGCCTCGACACGCAAGTCGATTGATTTATCCATACCACCTTCGTGTCCGCCGGTATTGTTTGACATCACGGTAGCTCGTTCTAGATTCCCGGTTACCCTGCCCCAGATAGAACTCCTGAATGTCCTTGTGATTCAGGAGCGCCTCCGCGCTCCCCGCAAAAACAATACGACCGTTCTCGATCACGTAGCCATAGTCAGCTATCTGAAGGGCAGCCAACGCATTCTGCTCCACAAGCAGAATAGTGACACTCTGTTCGTCCCTAATGATTTTCAAAAGGCCCATCAACTCATCTACTATAACCGGCGCCAGCCCCAGGGATAACTCATCCACCAGCAATAGATCGGGCTTGCACAATAAAGCCGTGGATATCGAGAGCATCTGCCGCTCACCTCCGCTCAGATATCCGGCCAAACGTTTCCTTGCCTTTTGGAGCGGAGGAAAATATTCGAGAAGATGTGCCAGTTCCTGTTTACCCACCTTCTGCTTTGCTGCAGGCGCGCAGACTTCCAGGTTTTCTTCGACGGTCAGGTTTTCGAATACCTTACCCCACTCCGGCACGAGGGCAATCCCTTTCAGGGTAATCGCATGAGGAGGCTGATTCTGAATGCGCTCTCCTTTGAATTCAATGAAGCCCTCTGCGACTTTGGCATTATCGATACCCAGAAAGCCGGAAATCGCTTTCAAAGTGGATGACTTACCCGCGCCGTTTGTTCCCAGGAGGGCCACGATCTGGTTCTTGTAGACCTTCAAGGAAACTCCATGGGTTGCCGCAGAGACGTTGTGGTATACGACGCCCAGATTTTCAACATTGAGCAGGACCTCTTTGTCCTCCGGCACGATTACCCTCCCAGAGTCCTGCGCTTAAAGGGCCAAAGGATGAAATAGTTTCTTATCCGGTTCCAGATCGCGACTAATCCTCCGGGTTCAAGCACCAGAAAAATAATCATGACAAGTCCGAAGCTGGCATACTGGATAGCAAACATGTAAGTCGTTAAACGCTCCGGCACCTCTAGCGCCCTTCCGACGGCGTCAATCGTGTAAGGCAGCAGCACCACAAAGATGGTTCCCAGAACAGCTCCGAGGATGGTACCTAAGCCTCCTATGATGATCATCGCAACATACTGAATCGTGAGAAAAAGAGAATAAGCCTCTACAGAAACAAAGCCCCGGTAATAGGCAAAGAGGCAACCTGAAATGGAGGTCATAACCGCCCCGGTCACGAAGGCGGACAATTTATAGAAAGGCACTTTCACGCCTATCGCCTCGGCTACTACCTCTCTGTCGCGGATAGCGACCCAGGCCCGTCCGGAGCGGGAACGCACGAGGTTAACTGAAAACAGGAGGGCTATAACGGCTGCAGCCAGCAATAGAAAGTACCAGACGAGCGGATCTCTGATCGTGAATGGCCCGATCGACGGAGGCTTGATCACAATACCCGTTGCGAAACCTCTCCTCGTTTCGTATTCGGCGCCCATGTAGGTGACAATAAAGTGCATGGCCAGTGTGCTCAAGGCCAGATAGACCCCCTTCAATCTCAGGGATGGAAGCCCGAAGATGACGCCCAGGACGGCTCCGACAAGCCCCGAAGCAGGTAGCGTTACCCAGATGGGCGCATTCAGCTCTTTAAAAAGGATGGCGGTCACGTAGGCTCCGACCGCGATGAAACCGGCGTGCCCGAGGGAGATCTGACCTGCAAAGCCTGTCAACAACATTAGCGCCAGGGCCCCGATCAAGGAAAGGTAGACCTGGCTCGCCAGGTCGAGAAGGAAAGGAGAAGTAAAAAAGGGAAAACAAACCAATCCAATTATTAATAGCGTCGAGAATAACCAACGGCTCCGCGTCTCCAGGAGCGAAAGATCGGCCCGGTATGAGGTTTTGAAGTACCCGCTTGCGAACGACATCTCAAACCCTCTCCAGTTCTTCCCTGGTGCCGAAAAGACCCCAGGGCCGGATCAGCAGCATGGCGACGAGCACAATAAACGGCGCTGCCTCGCTCGCCTGAGGGCTGATATAGTTGATGGCAATGACCTCTGCTATGGCGACGATGAATGCCCCCGGAATCACGCCTATGAGACTGTCCAAGCCCCCTACTAAAACAACCGGAAAGGTCTTCAAACCGATGGCTACCATACCCGGTTCCAGTATGGAGTCGCACGATTGGATCATGCCTGCAAAACCGCCTGTGAATGCCGCTACCCCCCACGAAAGCGCATAATAGTTGTGCAGCTTAATACCCCTTCGGGATGCCAGGAGGGGATTCTCTCCCACAGCCTGCATCCTCAAGCCCCAGCGCGTGAACTTGAGGCAGAGAAAGAGGGCCACGTAAATAAGGAAGGCGCTGAGAACCGTAACGATCCCAAACGTTGAGATAACAGCGTCTTTTATCAGTGTATGAGATCCATTCGTTATGCCCATCTTTTCGAGCGGATGCCAGAGCTGCGAGGTCCAGATCAAGGTGATGAGCCCCCTGAGAAGGATCCCGAGGGCTATGGTTGTGAGGATGGCTGCGAAGACAGATTCGCCGGCCATGAAGCGCATCAGAAAGAAATAGATCATAAAACCGAGGCCTAAACTAAAGGCGGAGGCCACGAGAAACGATGGGACAGGCTCTTTGAAGAGGCTCATAGCCACGGTAAAAAGAAAATAGCCCCCCATAGCCATCAATTCTCCCTGAGCAAGATTGACGACCCGGCTCGCTCTATAGATCAGTACAAACCCGCAGCCTATCAGGCTGTAGAGAGAAGCCAGAACGATTGTATTCACAACAATCTGCATGTGTACCTCATCGGGTCACGGGTTACGGGTCATGGGTTCGGAACAAAGCTTTCCGGCGAGAACCAACGAGTCAATTGCTCTTCACTTTCCTTTCTTCTTAACCTTGACCCATGACCCTTGCCCCATGACCCTGTGTTACTTACTTGACTTCTATCGCGGTCCAATCCTTGGCAATCACAACGCCGTTCTTTTTGGAATCCCACTTGTAGGCCCTGTAGTAGCCCGTTGTACGATAGTGGTTGGTCTTTGTCCAGACGATAGGTCCTCCCTTCAGCCCTTGTGTGTCAACTTTAAGCTGATTCATCGACTCCCGAACTTTGTCAGGCGTGGCCGGCCAGGAGACTTTCTTCAGTATCTCTTCGATGACCGTTGCCCCGATCCAGCCGTCTGTCAATTGCGTGTAAGGGTAGACGGTCTTTTCCTTTTCGCTCATCGCCTTGATTCTTTGATGCGCCTGCGTGTTGTCGGTAAAAAAGGCGTTTGTCCCGTAAACATAGAAATCGTCATCCTTAAGGCGCTTCAATTCATCTTCGGCCTGTATGTGGCCGTACGCCAGGTACTTTCCTTTCCAGCCGAGTTTCCGCAATGCTTCGAAAGTTCTCACTTCCATTCCCCATGGACCATAGCTGTACGCCCAGGTAGCTCCTGAACTTTTCATCTTCGTGGCAAAAGGGGTGAAGTCGGCGGTGGGAGGCGGAGTAACCTCCTTATCCACAACTTCGATCCCCATGCCCTTGGCCAACTGTTCCGCCCAGTCGATCTCGTTGCGCGACAGGGGCACGTTCATGGCCTCCAGGGCCAATTTCAGAGACGATCCCTTCGACTGCTCATGTATAAAGGGCACTGCGAAGCTGCTGTCGAACTTGATGCCAAATGCAGTTGAACAAAACTGATTTGCATCTGCCTTGGGCGGGTAGACGTCAGGAGGACAGACGCCTAAAAAGAGCAGCGGCACATTGTACTGCTCAGCTATCTGGACCACCGGTGCATAAAGACTGGATAAGCCGGCCAGTATGAGAAGGCTCACCTTGTTCTGGGTGACCAGTTGTCTGGCTTGCGTCGCGGCCCTAGACGGTTCGTTCATGCTGTCCTCTATCAAGAGCTTTACAGGATGGCCATTGATGCCTCCTTTGGCATTGACCTCTTTGAAGTAGATGTCCAATGCATCCTTGATAGGAGCCAAAGGTTCTGACCCCGGTCCCGTGACCGAGATAGAAGCTCCAACCAGATAAGGTTCCGGTGCAGCGAATGCCGGTGTGAAAAACATTGGCATAATAAGAACCGATAAGACCATTGCAAATAGACCTTTCCTCAACATGCTCCACCTCCTGATTTTTTTACTTCCTCATTCCATCCAAAAAGCTGCACGCGCTACTTTCTCTCATACATTGACTCAATGAGTGCCCCGAATTTCTTGTGCAGTACATCGCGCCTGATCTTGCGCGTCGGAGTTACCAATGCTCCATCCTCAACCGGCGTCAGTTCTTCCGGGATAATCCTGAAAGCCTGTACCTGCTCATGAGGTTTGAGATCCGCATTGATTCGCTCTATCTCTCTGCCGATATGGGCTATTACCGCAGGGTGTTGGATAAGATTCGTAAAGCCGGCAAAGGAAATATTATTCCGGCTCGCCCAATCGGAGACCGCCTCGAAGTCGATTTCGATCAGTGAGCTCAGGAATGCACGTTCTTTGCCGATCGCCACCGCCTCATTGATATAAGGGCTTGCTTTCAAAGCACTCTCAATAGCTGTAAGAGTAATCGTTTTCCCATCCGCAAGTCGGATGGAATCACTGACACGATCCAGGAGCCTGAGCCCGCCGCCCGTGGTCCATTCCCCTGTATCCTCGGTTCGAAGCCAACCTTTGAGATCACGAAACTCATCGGTGAGCTCCTGGTTATTCCAGTAACACTCAAACAGTTCTTCTCCTCGGACCAGGACCTCCCCCGTATCCGAAAGCATTACCTCCAGACAGGCCAAAGGTCTTCCAACGTCCCCAGGTTTCGGAAAGCTTGATCCCTGCGTGGAAACGATCCCCGCCCCCATTTCAGCCAACCCGTATCCCTCAGAGAGATTGAGGCCATATATCTGCCAGAGAGCCATGAGCTCGGCTGGAAGAGGCGCCCCCGTTGAAAGAGCCATCCTCAACTTGTTGAATCCAATCTTATTGAGGATCGGTCGAAAGACTGCATAGTAGCACACGAGATAGGCGAGCCTCGAGAGTACTTCGTCCTTCTTCTCCCAGACATTGTGAAGGTGCTGGCGGCCTACACTTACAGCTATGGCATATGCCAGCCTTTTTAAAGGACTCGAATTTTCAATGTCAATGAGAATGTTGGAAGCGAATCTCTTCAGATAATTGGGCACGGTCAATAAGACCGTGGGGGCAACTTCGAAAAACGTTTGACCGGGGTTCTCCACGTCTTCACCGTAGTGGGGAATTAAAGGGGCCAAAAGCGGCAGGGTCAGGGCAACCATTTTCCCAATGAGAGTGCATAACGGAAGATAGACTACGGTTCGATGTAAACTTTCAAGCAGCACGGGGTAGCGGTCAATCAATGCCTGGGTGGCGGCCAGATGTTTCCCATGAGTGATCAGAACACCTTTTGCTTGTCCCGTGGCCCCTGACGTATAAATAATGGATAATCCATCCGAAGGCTGCACCCTCTTCACCATATCCTCGAACGCCTGAGGCGTTAACGCGAGCTGTCCACCCCCGTCTTCTGAAAGCTTTTCATAGCCGACCAGCGAAGGGTGATCGTACCCGAACATCCCTCTGGTATCGATGACAATTAAATGCTTCAGGGCGGAAAGCCCATCCGAAAGAGGCAGAATGCGGTCCAGGTACTCCTGGTTTCCGGCCACAAACGCGCAGGCCATACCATCCTTCATCACATGATGTAACGCATGGGACGAAGAGGCCAGATAAATTCCATAGGTGATCGCTCCTAATGCCTGCGCAGCGAGTTCACAGATCGTGTATTCCTCAGAGGGGCCACCCATAAGGGCAACACGATCGCCATGTTTAAGCCCGAGGCTTGCGAATCCCATCGCACAACGAGCCACCGCACGATGGAATTCAAGCCATGTACGTTCTCTGTATATACCGAGTTTCTTTGCCCTGTATGCAACTTCATCCGGAGTGGCTCTTACCCTGTCCAGAAAAAGCCCAGGAACAGTCATGTTTCTCAATTCCTGATATTTCTGAGTGTCACCCATGCCTGTCGTTCTAAGGGAAAGGTAGATAAGATTATGTATGGGCGGGACCAAAAGTCAATACAAACGTGGCCCATCTTCAATTCAGACATAACGACACGGTGGGGGTGGAACGGAGGTGAAGGGCCGATAACGACAACAAGAAGGATCAGGCCAAAGCGATACAGAGGAAATTCAAAGGACTTGACGAAAAGATGGACAAGAAGGATTGGAACGTCGTATGGTAGAGAAACCTGAAAAGTTGAAAGCCATCCTGAAATTCCGGAAGGCAGAAGAACGAGGAGGTGTAGTATGTCAAAGAAACGGTCGCTCGGAATTTTCTTGCCGGTCCTTCTGTTAGCCGCTTTTTCAACCACGGCTTTCGCCCAGCAGGAGCCGTACCTGATCGGATGCGCTATCGCAGTTACGGGACCGGGGTCCGAGATTCTGGCTCCTACTAAGGATGCTTTGGATATTTATTTTAAAGAGGCCAACGCAAAAGGCGGCATCAACGGACACCCGGTGAAACTTGTGGTGGAGGACATTATGAACGAGCCCTCCAGAGCTGCTGTGAAGGCAAGGCAACTTGTAACCCAAAATAAAGTGAGCCTTTTAGTACTGGGCAGCACGTCCAGTTGTTACCCGCCAGTAATCCAGGTGGCTGAACAGTACAATGTCCCCCTTCTCTTTTTGGGTGTATGTCCTCAAGAGGTCTATCCTCCGAAAGCAGACCAGAATCAATTCTGTTCCACTGCGTACGGTATCAAGTTTGACAGCCGTTTTGCAGTGCCTTTCATTCGGGAAGAGGCCAAAGGCAGCTTGAAACTGGCCTTGGAAGCTTTGAACGTGCCCTTGTCGCGTAATGAGATTGACTGGGCCGAAGAACTGGCAAAGGGTTCTGGGATCGAAATCGCGGACAAGGTTGTTGCACCTGCCGGTACCGCCGATTATACTCCCTATGCCACAAAAATCAAGAATTCAGGGGCGAACTGGGTCTATTCTTATGGCCAATGGGGGATGGAAGTAAGAACCTTTGAAGCTTTACGTAAACTAGGCTGGAAAGGAAAGTACCTGGCTTATGGCCATATACAGGCGGAGGATGAGCTGAGACGGCTCAAGGATGACGATTTCTATGTTTACGGGACAAATGCTTTCTTTACCGATGATGCAGCGATCCACAAAAAGATAATGGAGACCGCGAAGAAAGAAAAGACGTCCTATCCTTACACCCAGTTGACGGACGGATGGATCGCAGCTATGGTCATCGAAGACGTGCTGAAAAAGGTATCCTGGCCTGCGACGCCCGAGAAAGTCCGTGCATCAATGAATCAGGTTAAGGTTGACACGAAGGGGCTCCGAGGAGGACCTATCGCCTGGACCCAGAACAACCACTACAGAACAACAAGCTACTACAGGGCCTACAAGTGGGATTCCAAAAAGAACGGCGTTGTGATTGCGAAAGATTGGACGCCCGTAGAGGTGAAATAATTTTGTCGCTTTCAGGCTGGTGGCGGGTCGCCTCCGCGTGAAAGTGGTGGCCCATTACCGGTACACGCCGTATTCGTGAGTAAGCTCAGCCCAGAGCTTCACCAAAGATGGGTTCGCGTCATCCAATACGGTGCTGGATGACATGATGAACCCGCCGCCCTTGCCGACTATGTCGATGAGCTTCTTCGTATATTCCGTGACTTGCTCGGCTGTACCGGAAGAGAGTAGAGAGGGAGGCATATTCCCTGCCAGACACATGGTATCGCCGAGGACTTCCTTTGCTCTGAAGATGTCCGTCGAGTCGAGGAGTGCAAGAACTTTTCCTTTGGGGAATTCCTTGAAGTATTCTAACCGCGTCCCACAGTCCCCTTCAACGAAGAGGCAAGGTGTCAGGCCCTTTTCGATCAGGGCCATAGTGAGCTTTTTTAGACCGGGCCAGTAAAAGGTCTCGAACTGTTTCAACGACATGAAGCCGTCCGCCCCTCGATGGAGAGGAATATAGACCCTGGGAACACCGTTCTTCTCGGCGCCGGAGACTCCCATTTCGAACACTATCGGGAATATCACCTCCATCAATTCCTGCAGCTTGTCCGGTTGCCGGTACATGTCAAGCATGGTCCCGCGCATGCCTCTGAACAGGTCGGATATGACGTCGAAGGGAACGAATATGGTCGTTGCGCTGTAGGCCCTGGGAAATCCCAATCCCATCATCTCCCTTTCCATGGCAGCGTGGGCTACATGAAACCGTTTTGCTTCCAGCCCCGCCTTGTACAAGGACTCAATGGCGGCAAACATTTCATCGCTGGCAAAGATCCGGCTCAGCCCCGCCAACCTGTATCCGTAAAGTAAGAGGGACGCGAGCGGAGGGAGCGTCTCGAAAGCCTCCAATGAGCCGAAGACGCGGGGTAGGTATGTCCGAAGAAGGTAATCCGATGGGTCACGTAGAAATGCGTTATACTCCGCGGGCTTCATGTACTCCCTTTCGACGTATTGTAATCCTGGTCCCCCCGCGCCGCCGGGAGCAGGCCACTTGATTTGTCTGCAGCGCAGGATGTCGAGAGAGGGTCCGGGGAACGCGTGGACATAGCACAGGTCCGGCTCGAGATCGAGATAGATCTTCTTATTCGCTTCGGTCCATTTTTCGGGATTATAAAAGGCCTCGTCACCATCAAGTCCTGCATATTTGGCAGCGAAGAAGTTGATATGGGGCATGAAAGGCACCCGATCGGGCACTTTCAACTGAATGGCGTCCTCAACCCTCTTCAATCTTTCCTGGTAAAGCTCCTGGGCCGTTTTCTCCATTTATACCTCCAGTTCTTTAAACGAACCTGGCCGATCGAGGGAAGCACTTTACACAGAGTGTACTCATCTGTATTCTACAACGTTGGCGCTGTGATTTGTCAATGTCTTCAAACATGCGGAGAAATGGCTCATGTCACGGCTGCACTGTCTTACATTCGCGCGGCAATCTTCACTCTGGAGGAGGGACTAAAGTCAAGGATTAGCAGGTGCAAGCGACAATTCTTGCCATGTAAAGATTTTCCAAAATCTGTGACGATCTATTTCGTTTGTTCCTTCTTGAAAGAAATGAATGGAGCAATTCGGCAAACATACGCTCTTCCACATGGCCAAGCAAACACTTCTCCGTCCCTGCCGAAATCACGTTGACTCCGGCCCCGGCAATTTAGTAGACTTCCACAATTCTTCATCCGGGGACGTGCAAGTGCGTCGTTACCTGATTTTCTTCACTGCCGGCCTGAGTCTTTTCATGTCTGCCATCGACAGCACGGTCGTCGCGGTCGCTTTCCCGAACTTCACGAAGGAGCTGCACTCGACCGTCCTCTGGTCCTCGTGGACGATCTCGATCTTCTTCATTGCCGTCACGGTGACCCTGCCGCTGGCGGGAAACCTCGCTGATAGCTTCGGGCGCAAGAAGCTCTTTCTCGTTTCCCTCCTGCTCTTCACCGGCAGCTCGCTGGCCTGCGGCCTCGCTCCCAATATCTATACCCTCATCGCCTTCAGGTTTCTTCAGGGTCTTGGAGGCGCCTGCTTTGTTCCCGCTGCGTCCGGTATCGTAAGTGATCACTTCCCCGACAACCGGGAAGCTGTGATAGGACTGATTACCAGTATCTACTTCATCGGGACCGCCGTTGGTCCGAACCTGGGCGGCTGGGTCGTCAGCCAATACTCGTGGCGCTATATCTTCTACATAAACGTGCCGATCGGCATCCTTCTCATGGCTTCGAGCACGGTCCTGCTTAGGGAGAGGAAGAACTTTTCACAGCCTCAAGTGGACCTGGCCGGTGTGGGTTTTATGAGCGGGCTGCTTCTCTGCCTTATGGTCGGCCTCAATCTCGCCGGTGAAAGCTTCTCCACACTTTCCCTGATCCTGGCCGCCTTCTTCGTCCTCCTCAGTTCCCTTTTCACTGTCCTCTTTTTGCGGCAGGAGAAGCGGACGGCCCAACCGATCATCGACACCGCCCTGCTCCGGTCAAGGCCGTTCGCAGCGGCAAACCTGTCCAACCTGATCCTGGGCATGACCATGATGGGCGTTTTTTCGTTCATACCGTTCTACGCGGTATCGGTTCACGGACTCTCAACGCTGATGAGCGGCATGATACTCACCCCCCGCTCCCTAGCGATGACTATTGCGGCAGTAATAACGAGCCTCCTGCTGAAGAGATGGGGTTACAGATGGCCCATGGTGATAAGTTTTGTCGTCATCGCGTTCTCGACCGTTCTCCTTGCACCGCGGTTGTTCCCTCTCGAATTAACAGGCGTCCGGTGGGGGACAGTCGAAACGCTCTCGCTTGTGCTCTTTCTGAACGGGCTGGCCGGAGGTATGGTGTACCCTGCGTCGAATAACGCCTGTATAGAGCTGATGCCGGAGAAGGTGAGCACCATCGTGGGCTTGAGGAACATGTTCAGGAACATCGGGGCCGCGCTGGGCGTCACCCTTACTACATCGATCCTTCATTTGACCAATGACCCGGCCCGGGGCTTCACGGTCGTCTGGATTCTTTTCGGCCTCACGTTCCTTGTCTCGGTCCCGCTCCTTTTCCTCATGCCTGCCGGAAGGAGGGCTTCCTGGGGATAGGCCGGAGTGGAAGAAGGGCGCGTTACTCAGCCATGCCATGCCCTAGCCTCTTCCGGAAAGACTCTTGGCCCCTTTCAACGACAAGGCGCCTTCTCCCTTCTTCCTATGCGAAGAGAACAGGAATCCCTCTCGCAGAGAAACCATCCGGTCATCCCTTACGAACTGTGCGAGGTTCAGCGGCCGTACTTGCCGGTGATTGATGCCGACCCCAGAATCTTCCCCTCCAGCGCCTTCTTGAAAGCGCCGAGAGATGCACCAGCCCCGAGATCAAACTTCTCCACGCTTAACGCGTAAAGCATAAACACGTAAGGATGATCGCCCGTGCCCTTTGGCGGTTGCGGCCCTCCATAGCCGATCTCCCCGAAAGAGTTTCTGAGCTCGGTTGACCCGGGAGGCATCTTCTTTCCTGACGCTCCTTCTTCGAGAGAAGTCGCCGTGGCTGGAATATTGATCACCAGCCAATGTACCCAGTTCTGTGCTATCGGATGCGGATCAACCATGGAAAGAGCGAACGATTTTGTTCCGGAAGGTGGATTCTTCCATGCAAGAGGAACGGAGCTGTTTTTTCCGCCCGCTCCGGGCATGACATATTGAACCGAGATCTTCCCTCCATCTTTAAACGCAGCAGATGAAAGCTCCATGTCGTTTCCTCCTTCTGCGTTTACGTGCATAAGAGCGATCAAAAGAACAGAGAGAAACAACCATGCCACTCGTAAGAGTCTCATGTGCCATCACCTCCGTCAAAGCCTTAAGCTCGATCTATAAGCATATTGTACGCCTCCTCGTGGGAAGCGTCAACACAGCGTTTCACTTCTGTTTTTCCGGTGGGCCCCATGTCCAGAGATAGGCCGCGTAGAAGAAGAAACTGGCAGGTCCGTGGATGTCGGTGCCGGCCGAGCAGATAAAATGATGCTCCTCGGTGAAGTTGATGATCGCGCCTATATTATAGGCTGTCTCGTACTCACCGTCCTTGGTGGGTGGTGTCATGTGGAACACCTCGGCACCCAGGCTCAGCCACTTCGTGATATCGCGCTGGAGGAGCCAGCCCGTGTACCAGTAATTCCTGTTGCCTGTGCCCGGGTTGATCCAGTAACCTGCTCCTCCGTAGCTGGTCCATGGTCCCCAGCTTTTCTGCAGCCAGAGCGGAAGAAAGAATTGAGCATGGCCGGTTCCCAAGCCTCTGGCTGAGCTCCCCGTGGGCACCTCAAGAAAGGGAAAGGTCCCGACCATGGGCACGTAGTCACGCTCCTGGACGAAGCGGTACTTTATCCCGAGCTCGACGTCGCCGGGACCGGCGGATGTCGGCCCGCCCCGGGGCCGGCTGAACGCGTCGGGGGCTATAATGTGGAACTGGACATCGGGTGCAACGCCGTAATTTGCCTCAAGGTGCGGGGCTGTGCCCGTGGCTCCGTCCTTGTCGTTCTGATACTGGGTCGCTGTGTAGAATTCCCAGTGTTTATAGTCGACCGGCTCAGGGTCGTCGGTGCGGAACGGTGGGCCCGCGTGCACAGCGCGTACGGTGACAAAGATGATGAGAAGAAGCAATGGGGTGAGTAGCCGGTGCTGCCTTGCATATCTCCGCCGCGCAACACCGGGAGTGCGCTTCCTGTCCAATTTCATAAAGACAATATAGTACCGCCGCGACAGGTCTGACAACCCTCGGTCAGAATTTCTCGTTCCTTATTATTTACAGAGACTTACCGATAATAAGAGAGAGGAACGAGAGACCGGAACCTGTGGAAGAGAGCCACGCCTATATTCATGCAGAGATTGGAGCCGTGGAGCAAACTCACGAGCTCGCCGCTGTTAATCGCAAACTGCGGAGGGAGATCGCCGAGCGACTGCGCGCCGAGGAGCGCCTGCGGAAGAGCGAAGAGAAATACCGCACGCTCTTCCAGGAATCGAGAGACGCAATCTATATCACAGCCCGTGAAGGCACGCTTCTTGACGCCAACCGGGCCATGCTCGGGCTCTTCGGATACACGAAAGAAGAGATGCTAGGCCTTCCTGTACAGGCGATTTACGCTGAACCTGCTGACAGGGTACGGTTTCAGAGGGAGATCGAGGAAAAAGGCTCCGTCAGAGATTATGAAGTGAAATTCTGCCGCAAGAGCGGGCTGGTGATGGACTGCTTGCTCACCGCCACGGTGCGGCGCGCCAACGACGGCACGGTACTGGGCTACCAGGGTATTATCCGGGACATTACTGGACGAAAGCAGGCAGCAGAAGCTCTCAAGGACAGTCAGGTAGAGCTGCTGAAGAGGCACGAAGACCTGAATAACCTGTTCAAACAAGTTGAAGAGGCAAAGAGGGAGTGGGAAGACACCATGGACTGCATAGGCGACATGGTGATTCTCGTCGACCAGGACGGCGTCATCAAGAGGTGCAGCAACGAGTTGACGCGATTCACCGGTCGCTCCTATCAGGAGATCATCGGCGAGAGTTGGCTGAGGGTGCTCGGCCACAGTGGCCTGGAGCGCAGAGAGCAGACCGGTGAAGGACTCGAACTCTTTCACCCGGCGAGCGACAGGTGGTTCCTCCTTCGTATGTACCCTTTCACGAAGCGCCAGAAGAACGGAATTACGGGGAATGTAATTACCATTCACGACACCACGAGGCTGCGGGAGATCACGCGGGCACTGGAACTTAAGAATCAGGAAGTCGAGGCAAAGAACAGGGAACTGGAGGCTGCATACGCTGAGCTGAAGACCACGCAGGCCAAGATTCTCCAGCAGGAAAAAATGGCCAGCGTAGGGCAACTGGCGGCCGGCGTGGCGCACGAGATCAATAACCCGATAGGCTTTGTCGGCAGCAACCTGGGAAGCCTGGAGAAGTATGTAAAGAGGATGACCGAATTTATCGCGCTCCAAACAAAACTCATCGAGGCTTCTCCGTCGGACGACGCGGTAGAGGAGCAGAGACAGTCACGACGGAAACTCAAGATAGACCACACGCTCCAGGATATAACGCTCCTTCTCGCAGAATCGATTGACGGGGTCGACAGGGTGCGGAAGATCGTGCAGGATCTAAAGGGGTTCTCCAGGGTGGATGAAGTGGAATATAAAGTAGCGGATATCAACGACTGCATAGAGAGCACGATTAACATCGTGTGGAACGAACTGAAATACAAGGCTACGCTTGTCAAAGAGTACGGAGACCTGCCCCTGGTCAAGTGCTATCCGCAACAGCTCAATCAGGTCTTTATGAATCTGCTCGTGAACGCCGTGCAGGCCATTGAAAGACAGGGCGAGATAAGAGTCAAGACCTGGCAGGAGCAGGATGCAATCATGGTGAGCGTGTCAGATACGGGCTGCGGTATACCCCAACAGAACCTGAACCGGATCTTTGAACCCTTTTTCACCACAAAGGAGGTCGGCAAGGGAACCGGCCTGGGCCTGAGCATCACCTACGAGATCGTGAAAAAGCATGAAGGTGAAATCACTGTTCAGAGTGAACCCGGGAAAGGAACCACGTTCTTCATAAAGATACCCGTGCAGAAGGAGTAGATGGATACCCAACCCAGACTCAACACAAAAGTGCTCCTCGTGGATGACGAAGAGAATATTTTGCGATCGCTCAAGCGTCTCCTCGCAGATGAGGAATACGAGGTTCTGGCTGTAACCGGCGGGGAACAGGGCCTTCGGATTCTCAGGGAAGATCCTGACATCGGCCTAATCATTTCCGATCAGAGAATGCCAGGCATGTTAGGAGTTGATTTCCTGGAGAAGGCTAAAGCAATTGCCCCGGATGCTTTGAGAATCCTGCTCACGGGCTACGCTGATGTGAACGCCACCATCGACGCTATCAACAGGGGCGGGGCAAACAGGTATATAGCAAAGCCATGGAATGACAACGAACTGATTCTGATCATACGGGATGCTATCCAGAAATATCAGTTGACCAAGGAGAACCAGTTTCTTAAAGACCTGACGGAGAAGCAGAACAAGGAACTCAGAAGGTGGAGTACAGAGCTTGAGTTGAAGGTCCAGGAGCAAACGGCGGATCTGCATGCGAAAAATAAGGAGCTGACGGGGCTGCACGAAAAGCTCTCCAAAAGTGTGAAAACAATGATTCTGGCCCTATCGAGTCTCATCGAACTGCGGGACACCACGGTGCTGAATCATTCAAATAAGGTAGCCCAAGTGTCTGCGGCCTTTGCCAGGAGGCTTGGGTTAGACGGAAGTACCGTAGAGTCAATAGAGACAGCCGGCCACCTGCATGACATAGGTAAAATAGGGATTCCTGACGTGGTCTTGTTAAAGAACAGGGATGAAATGACTGAGGCCGAACTGGAAGAGTACAGGAGGCATCCCGTCAGGGGGCAAGCGTCGATTCACTTCATCGAAGAACTCAATGATGTGGGACTCTACATAAGGCACCACCACGAACGGCATGACGGAATCGGGTTCCCGGACGGCCTTTCGGGCGCCGCTATACCTCTTGGAGCAAAAATTCTATCCCTGGCAGATGCCTTTGTTCGCTTATCGGATCCACTCTGCGAATTCTGCGACGTTGATCCTGTAATCAGTAACATGGCACACCTTGTGGGGAAGCAGTTTGATCCGAAGCTGTTTCCTGTTTTTAAGGAAACGGTGCGAGACATACCTTCGACCATGCAAGCTTCAGAAAGCGAAACAGCAGAAGTTGAGCTCGGCGTTAAAGACCTTCTGCCGGGGCTCGTCGTATCCAGAGATGTCCGCAGCGGAACCGGCCTGCTACTCTTGCGTCAAGACACGCTGCTCGATGCTGAAAGCGTTGGGCTCATGAAACGCTGTCTCTTCCTTGACCCTTCAAAAACGGGCATCTTCGTCTGGCACAAGAGAACCGACGTGCCAGGTGCTAGAGCCGAAGACCAACCTTCCCGTCCTGCATAAGACCAAAGGGATTAAGCCGTTCTTCCGACATTAAATAAACTATTGGCGGATTGGGTTCACAGTCCTTCGGGCTGATAACTAAGGAAATGCATGGACAGAAATGGGATCAATCGTTGACCATGCCCCATGCAGAAAACCTCAAGAGCATTGAGCATGATTATACGAACGCGTACTATGCAGTAAAAGGGGGATCAGATGATCTGTGACAAATGCGGAGCCGGGTATATGCTGGATGACAGTTATAACGAAGTCAAGGTTTACAAATGCTGGGTATGCGGTAACAGGCGCTATGTTGATCATCCAAAAAGATGGGGCTATTACGTCTGTTGCCGATGCGGCGAGGATGTGGAGACGAGGAATGAGTGGGGCTACTGCAGCGACTGCTTGAGGCTGTTCAATCTTCATATTGACCGTATGGCCGCTGCTGAGCGGATCAAAGAACGCACCTACGGGGAAACCACGTGCACGTGCGGTACCACCTTCGTCAGGAAGAGCCCAACGCAGATGTTTCATGCCAAAGAATGTAGGAGGCGGGTGGACTCCCTTCAGGTCTGATGGAACCGAAGCATTACTGTCAGCAGCGCGACGTCGCGCGGCAGCATAATCAGGCATAAATTGTTTCTGTCATCAATTATTCAAACATGAACTGTAGTACGATTCAAAAGTAAACTTCTACCAAAAACCTGTTCGTGGCAGGTCGACAAGGGGCACAGCAGCAACGCGCTGTTTCAACTACTTCCTCACTTTGAACCTCGGACCCGTATCCGGTCTTGCCTTTCACGAATGACTCCGGAAACACCCTGCATGTAATCGTGATATCACGCGCCGGGAACTATGGTATAACTACCCGTGCTGAAAAAAATCGTTTCGGGCGGCCAGACGGGCGCGGACAGAGCGGCGTTGGACCTTGCCCTGCGACTCGGCATTCCCCATGCTGGTTGGGTGCCAAAAGGCAGGAGGGCGGAAGACGGGCCGCTTCCTGATCGATATCTGCTCAAAGAGACGTCTACCGCGAACTATCCCGAGAGAACCGAACAGAATGTTATCGACTCTGACGGCACCTTGGTAATCTCCCACGGCAGTCTCACTGAAGGCTCGACTTACACCGTAGAGATGGCAATTAAACACGGTCGTCCGTGGCTCCATCTGGACATGGAAAGACTCACTCTGCGGGAAGCGAGCCAGAGAGTCCGCTCCTGGATTGCCACAAGCAGCATAGAAGTGCTCAACGTGGCAGGGCCGCGCCAGTCGAACGACCCGCGAATATACGATACCGTCTTTGCAGTTTTGCTGGCAAGCCTGGGCTAGGCCATTATGGTTAGTCCGTTCGACTGAACCGTTATATACTCCCGGCCTATTGCATTTCTCCACAAGCGTCGTTACGCTATCTTAGCGATAAAAAGAAGGGCGAAAAGGAGGTCTACGATGAAAAGCGTGGCGCTGACGGCTCTGGCACTCATCGTGTCTGTCGGCTTGGCTTCGGGCAATCTTTCCGCTTATAGCGATGAAGATCTTCAGAAGCTGAAGACAACCGGTAGCTGCGTCCGGTGTGACCTGTCAGGAGCGGTACTGATCCACTGGAACCTGTCTGGCGCCAATTTGTCACGAGCAGACCTGACCGGCGCGAATCTCACCGATGCATACATGGCAGGTGCAAATCTGTCAGGCGCAAACCTCTCCAACGCCATTCTGATAAGCGTGAGCCTCGCAGGTGCAAATCTGCGACGCGCCGAGCTGGCGGGAGCAAACCTCCTCTTCACAAATGTAGCGGGGGCCACGTGGACCGACGGGTCACGCTGCGAACGAGACTCTTCCGGCCATTGCAGGAGATAACCATTCTAGCGGCGTGTACCTAAGTAATTTCTCATATCCAGTATGTAAGCATTCGATATTAAATAGCTCTAATGCCACGACGTGGAGTGCCAGCGAGACCGGACGGAAACTCAGTGTCAACCGCGGTCTCGTCAGTGAGATGAAAAAAGCCGAGTTTCTGCGAAAATTCATGTTTATAGCCATTGATACCAAAGTGTTAATTGCCGTGCTTGCCGACGAAACTCTTGCCGACAGAATCACCCCAATAATTGACGCTGTTACAAATAAACTGACTCACAGTGTTATCGTGTCAGCCCTTACCTTCTCTGAATGATTGCAGGAGGAGCAGCGCGGTTAGTTCTTCCTTAACCTTTGAAATTGCATTTTCACAAAAGATAAGAGATTGCAATCGTTAATCGACAGCATCAGAATGAAAAAGGCAGAGCCAACCAACTCTGCCTTTCCTTTCCGATGACTAAAACTGATTCACCTCTTCAGTCGCCTCACCGCCGCAAGCCCGGCAAGGCCTGGGTCAAGGGGCAGAGCAGGGGGCAGTCGATTCGGCCAGTGCCGTTAATCCTTTCGGTTCCCCGCCATGAAAAGGGGCCTAGTAACGGCCGAGACCCTCGGTAAGCCCTATGGAAACCCCCCAGGGGTCCGTCAAATATGCGGTCGCGAGACCGGACGGCTCTCTGGTGTACGGCCTGTCGAGCTTCACCCCGTCTGCTTCAAGCTTTCTGCAGAACGCCTCGAGGTTCTTGACCTCGAAGCCGATATGGTCGAGAGCCCGCCCCTTGGTCGGTGCGAGCCTAGCAGGGGAGCTGCTAATGTTGATGTTGACGCCCGGCAGGTCAACAGCCTCATAAACCCAGCGCTTCGAAGAGAGGCCGCCGAAATGCTTGATGTACCACGCCTTGATCTCTCCGACCGAACTTTCCGGCACGTAGAAATGGACGTGGTGCAGGATGATCGGAACGGTCATGCGCGGACGCGGGCTCTTCCCGATAGTCCTCCTGCCGTCATCGAAAACGATGTCTGTATTGACCGTGCCGTCCTGCAGGAATTCGAGCCTCTCTCCATCAGGGGTATCGATATAAGCGATCCTGGCAATGGTATACGGCTTCGTTCCGGTGGTCGCCACCGCCGTCTTATATCCCAGAGCCTCCATCCGTACCCTAAGGTAATGGACATCGGGAACCTGGAAACCCACATGGTCCAACACCGAACCCACACTGTTTCCGGACGGCGCACCCTGGGTCAGAGAGATCACGACATCATGGATTTTCAGGAAGACCTGCCCCCCCTCCTCCTTGCCTGGAACAGCCCCAAGGCAGATCCAGAACCGCTTGTTTGCCTGGACGTCCCTCACCACATAGTTGAGCTGTCCCATGGCCACCCCCTCGCTGTTCGGAGGAGCGAGCTCAGCCCACTCCGCCGCCAACGCCAACGCGGGGACAACGGCGAGGACCATGAGCACACTCAAAATTACGAAAACGTTTTTCATGGCAAGATTTTTCATGGATCACCCCTTGTGGTGAAGAATCGGAAAGCACGTGGACACCTGAAAATCGTATCACCCCCCCTTCCGGAGGGTCAAGTCCTTTTTTCTGCCGCCATTCAAAATGATACTGCGTTTTAAGTGGAAAGATATGCTATGGACGGTTTTAAAGAAAACAATTTTAAAGAAAACACTTGTGCAGGAGGTAGAGTCATGCTATTAAAAGATTGCGTGCTTGTAGAAGCGCGTCAACACAGGATATCGCGCGATCCTATCCTATTCTGCAGGGCGAGGAGAACGAATGAGGGCGAAAGAGATGCGGAAGGACTCTAATTAGTGATGTGATAAGCCTAATTGTTCAGTTAAAGGGAGGCAAGTATGGCGTCTATAACCGAAAAAGAAGCAAGACATACAATGTACAAGCAAATCCTCGATGCCGAAAACCTGGAAGCAATCTTGCTGATCGGCGACACGAACCTGAGCCCAGGCTACTCCGGGGATTACCGGTACTATACTAATAACCGTAACATCTTCTTTCGGGAAGTAGTCACGATATTCCGCAACGCCGAGCCAGTGCTATTTACAACAGCCAACGGGAAATTGCCTGAATTTAAGATCAGATCTTTCGTAAATGATTGTCGATGGACCAGCAACATGATTGGCGACACAGTGAAACTTCTTAAAGAACGCGGCATTGTATCAGGAAGAATTGGCGTCAGCCTCGAAATGCTCTCCGTAGCCTGGTACAGATACCTCACTAGTGAATTACCGGGATTGGAGTGGGTGGAGATACACGAGAGGATAATGCAAATTCGAGGCAAGCACAGTAAGGAAGAAGCTGATGTTTTCCGCGAAGGAGCTGCTTTAGGTGACGGCAGTTATGATGCTGCCCTGAAGGCAATTCGACCAGGAGTAAGCCAGTACGAAGTGGTCGCGGAGCTTGAACACTATTCGCGCGCCAGAGGGGCAGAGGAACATTTCACCCTCATCGGCTCTGCCAAATTCAACTTCGACACAGGCACCAATATTATTTTCTATTATCCGACAAAGAGGCTGATAGAAACCGGTGACAGTGTGCTGATGGAGATTACACCGCGCTATAACGGTTACTGGACACAGCTCGTGAGGGCCGTCAACGTTGGTAAGCAGAACAGTGATCTCCAAAAGCTACAGGTAGTCTCCCGTGATGCGATAAAGAAAGGTTTAGAGCAACTTAAGCCCGGCAAGAAGGTTAATGACCTTGTGTCAGCCATGGACTCTTATGTCGCTGGTTGCGGATACGTCATGAGGCACCCCCTTGGTCATATTTGCGGTGTTGACCTAATTGAAGCCCGTGTTTCGCCACAAAATGAGGCGCCACTCACCCCCGGAATGGCAATCATCGTTCATCCGACGGTATTTACGCCCAACGGTAAGAATTGGACCTTCTGCGGCGAAACGTATCTCGTGACTCAAGATGGATACGAACGGCTGCATCGTGCCGGAGACGAACTAGTCACAGTATAGAAGGTGGTCACAATAAAAGCTGTAAAAGCCCGATGTAGTTGAGGTGTGCTCGAGGGCACTACTCGCCGAAAAATAGAATAAGAAATACCAGGACTTAATCAAAGCTCACTCTAAAGGGGGAGAAATGGCAAGCGAATCAAACGTTGGTATTTCTCTGAAGCGTGCCGCAATAGCCACCAAGTCTTTACGGCGAAGGTGGTGGTGCATGGGTTTTCCGTTAATGAGTGTCTCTTTAGTCGCCGGCATGGATAGGGTCGCCATCGCGGTGGTGATGGCTAACAAGCAATTCCTGCAGGACATGCAGCTGGTTGGCCGACCTGCCATGACCGGTCTCCTTATGTCCAGTTTTCTGCTCGCTTACGCAGTGTCGCAGTTCTTTTGGGGGTATTTTGTAAAGCGGTTTGGCCCGCGTATAGCTTCCATTACTGGTGCCTTAATATGGGCCGGCGCAATGGTACTGAGCGGCCTAGCTCAAAGCGTGGGTGCGCTCATTGCCGCAAGGTTCATTCTGGGGGCTGGCGAGGGATTCTTGTTTGCCACCTGCAACACTTATGTGCTCAATTGGTTTCCGCCAAAAGAGCGCGCCACAGCCAGCTCTATGTGGATGAACGGGCAGACTCTTGGCAATGTTGCAGCAGGAATCGTAGTCGTAAGCTTGATTGCCGCTGGTGGGTGGCGCATGTCCTTCTTCGAAATTGCCGCGCTTTCCATCATTATACCGTTGCCGCTGCTCCTTTTTCTGATGAAAGATCGGCCGAGACAGTTGGGTTTGATCAGCAGTGAAGAAGTCAAGATGATAGAGGAAGCAGCGCCGGTAAAGGAAAAGGAAGAAACGAAAGCTGTGGGGATGGGAAGTTACCTCAGGAACTATCGTTTTTGGCTGATTACTGGTGCCTGGGCGGGCAACAGTATGTACTATTTTGGTTGGGCCACATGGATGCCTACCTATTTCCAAAATGTGCGCCATTTTTCATTTCAGGCTGCGGGGTATCTCTATTCCCTCAACTGGATCGTTATTTTCTTAGTAATTCTGGCCACGGGCTACTTTTCGGACCGATTCATGCGCAGAGCACCTTTTGGCGGCCTGGGTTATCTTCTGTCGGGCGCCGCTATGTTCGCTGGAGGACTGGCTATAAGCAACAATTACGCTTCAATTGCGGTGCTGGTTATCGCGCTCTGCGGTCATCAAATGGGTTTTTTGATGGTACATGCGCTTTACCAATCAGTTATGCCGAGGGCTTCCGTCAGTCAGGCTGTTGGCGCTGGAGGAATGATTGCCACCTTTGCAGGCATGACCTCCCCTACCCTGGTTGGCTATGTCCTGCAGATCTCAGGTTTTGATGCAGTCATATTGTCGCTTGGGTTCGTGGTAATTGGTGCTGGGGTATGCCTTCTGATACTCGTTAAAGAAGGCCACTGATAAAGAGAATAGTAGGCAGAAAGGAGAACAAATGGCAACACATCGTGTGGGCGTCGATATCGGGGGTACGTTTACTGATTTCGCGTTGGTCGATGATACCTCTGGTACATTAAGCGTTAACAAGTGTTTAACAACCCCGCATGACCCGTCCGAGGCGATCATGAAAGGCTTGGACGTTTTATTAAAGAAGGAAGGACTTCATCCTTCTCAGATCGATGTCATTGTACAAGGCACAACACTTGCCACTAATGCTCTTATTGAGAGAAAAGGAGTTAAGACGGGGCTTATTACCACCGAAGGGTTCAGGGATATCCTTGAAATGCGTCGGGAAGTTCGATATGACCTCTATGACCTTTTCATCGAGATGCCTGAGCCCCTCATACCGCGAAATCTCCGACTCGGCGTTCGAGAACGGGTCAACAAAGATGGTAAGGTTCTGACAGGACTTGACCGGTCTCAATTGAAGACGACTATTGATCAGCTGATTGGGCAAGGTGTTGAATCAATAGCAGTCTGTTTCCTTAATTCCTACGCGAATGCTCATAATGAGAAACTTGCTGGCGAAATCATCGCCCAAAAAGCGCCGTCACTTTCAGTCAGTCTTTCCAGTGAAGTGGCCGGGGCAATCCGCGAAGACGAACGCTTCTCCACGACCGCAGTAAATGCCTATGTTAGACCCCTTACCGAAACGTACCTGACTAGTTTGTCAAAAAAAATGGCTGCCGCAGGTTTTAACGGCGCTCTTTTTGCGATGCTGTCGAACGGTGGTCTGACTACGTTCGACAACGCAAAAAAATTTCCGGTGAGATTAATAGAGTCAGGCCCGGCGGGAGGCACAATGGCGGCAGCTTTCTATAGCAACCTCCTAAACAACGGCAATCTCGTTGCCTTTGATATGGGCGGGACCACTGCCAAGATATCGATGGTGCAGGAGGGCAAGCCAGCGACTACCTCTAGTTTTGAGGTGGCACGGCTGCGCCGTTTCATGAAAGGCAGCGGCTTGCCGCTCATGATTTCAGCACTAGATATGATTGAAATTGGTGCTGGGGGCGGAAGTATCGGATGGGTCGATCCCCTTGGGTTGCTGCGCGTAGGACCAGAAAGTTCGGGAGCTAACCCGGGCCCAGCCTCATACGGTCTGGGCGGAGAGCAACCGACCGTCACTGACGCTGCTCTTATTTTGGGTTATCTTGACCCCGATTACTTTCTCGGGGGAGAAATGAAGCTCAGTAAGGAGAAGGCCACAAAGGCAGTTAAAGAGAAAATAGCGGATCCTTTGGGTTTAGATGTGATTGAGGCCGCATGGGGCATTCATCGGGTAATAACTGAGAACATGGCAAGCGCGGCTCGGATACATGTTTTGGAGAAAGGTAAAGACCCAAGGCGATTTTCCTTATTAGCCTTTGGAGGAGCCGGTCCAATTCATGCTTGGCAAGCCGCCAAACTCATCGGCTCCCCTCAAATAATTTCACCCCTGGCCGCAGGGGTCATGTCAGCTCTCGGTTTCCTGGTAACGCCCGTATCAATGGACTTTGTGCAGACCCATATATCCCGACTGGATGATGTCGATTGGGATCGAGTAAATGCATTACTGGATGATATGGAACAACGAGGAATAGAGCAAGTTGTCGCAGGAGGAGCTTCTCCTCGAGAAGTAACCGTCACGAGATCTGCCGACATGAGGTATGTTAGACAGGGACGCGAGATAAACGTGCCCATACCTAATGGAAGACTTTCGGGCGAAAGCGTCGAATCCATCAAACAATCCTTCCACACGACGTACCAAGGTCTCTATTCCCGTTGTCTGACGAATGTCCCAATAGAAATTGTAAACTGGAAAGTGGTGACGAGCGGTCCTAGACCGACAATGCAGCTTCAAAAACTAAAGAGCAGTGCTGGGAAGGATTCCGCAGAAAAAGGAAAAAGGCCAGCTTATTTCTCTGAATATAAGGGCTTTGTCGATTGTCCCGTATATGACCGCTATCGGATGGGACCAGGGATGAGACTAGACGGTCCAGTAATCATCGAGGAGCGAGAGTCAACCCTGGTCGTCGGACCTGGAGGGAGATTAGAAATTGATGATTACCTGAATGCAATTGTTGAGTTTAGCTGATGAGTGAGTTTATTGCACACTTGGAGGGCGGAAATGCAGGAATATGATCCGGTAACATTAGAGATATTGTGGGAAAGGTTGATGACCATTGTTGATGAGGGGGCCGTAAGTCTGAGGAATACGGCGTTTTCCCTCCTGATCAGAGAAGGCAATGACTTTGCTATTGTCCTCCTCGATCCTGAAGGTAATGCAGTTGCACAAAACAGGGCGTGCCTTCCGAACTTCGCCGGCACGATCCCTCCTACGGTACGATACGTCGTTCAAAAGTTTCGTAACAGTTGGCGGCCGGGGGATGTAGTCATCATGAATGATCCCTGGTTATCTGCCGGCCACGTTAACGACCTCTCCATCGTGACTCCCATCTTCGGAGAAGAAGGCGTAGCTGCCTTTGCCGCTAACTCGGCCCATGCCGCAGATATAGGGGGGCTACGAATAGGATCTCGGAGCAAAGATATGTATGAAGAGGGGTTGCGAATTCCGCCCTTCAAGCTTTATGCGGCTGGAGAACCAAACAAGGTACTTTTTGAAATGATCAGAGACAATGTTCGCTTGCCTGATCAGGTCATCGGGGATATTGAATCGCAGGTATCGGCGAATGAAACAGCAGGGCGAAAGTTAAAACAATTGCTAGCAGAGTTTGGCATAAACAATCTTTCCTCGTTGACAGCAGCTATCCTATCACGCTCCGAATCTATCATGCGCGACGCCATCAGGGAAGTACCGGATGGCGCCTGGTCCCACGAGGTTAAATTGGATGGTATTGACGCACCATTAACCATCAGGGCAACGGTTGAGGTTAAAGGTACAAATATCCATATTGATTACAGCGGTACTTCTCCCCAAGTAGCTTACCCTCTTAATTGCGTTCCAAACTACACCTATGCCTATACTGCCTATCCTGTGAGAACCGCTCTATGTAGGGCATTACCTAATAATGATGGTCTTCTCAAACCAATCACCGTAAGCGCCCCTCTCGGTAGTTTGCTAAACCCACGCCCCCCGGCCCCTGTGAGTCAACGTGCCAGAACCGGTCACTTCTGCGCGGGAGCAGTTTATGGTGCCCTTGCGCAGATAATCCCAGAAAAAGTGATAGCCGACAGTGGTTCGACTCCATCTGGCACATTGGTCATAGCAGGTGAACGGGAAGACGGTAGTCCTTTTGGCGAAATAGTCTTCGTTGCCGGCGGAATGGGAGCTCGGTCCAATATGGATGGTTTATCTTGCGTCCAATTCCCCGCAAATGTGAGTGCTTCTCCTGTGGAAATACTAGAAAGCAGCCTCCCTATTCTTTATGAAGAGAAGGAGTTCATCCCGGATTCTGCGGGCCAGGGAGAGTATAGAGGAGGTTTTGGCGCTCGACATCGTTTTAAAATTGTCTCTTCCAAGCCTGTATGGATAGCCCCCGGTGTAGATAGGACAAAGTTTCCTGCAGAGGGAGTGCTGGGTGGAAAGCCGGGGAGCTTGCTAAGATTATCGGTTCAGCCTCCCAAGAATATACCGCCCAAAGACTATACATTACTGCAACCCGGGGATGTGTTGACTATAGACCTCCCGGGTGGAGGCGGCTATGGTAACCCTGGGAAGAGAAGTCCGGAGTTAATGCAAAAAGATATAGACATGGGACTCGTGAGTGTGACTAAGTTGCAATAGCAGTTGTTGTAACCGGGTTCACAACATCAAAAACGTTTTTTGAAAATAATGAGAATGCAAAACCAGTTCTGGAACCAGCAGTATGCGTGCATGGACCCGAAGAAGGCAAAAAAATTACAGGAGGAGCAGTTCCTTTCTACGGTCAGATGGGCCTACGCAAAAACCACATTCTACCGGAAAAAATTTGATGAGGCAGGAATTACTCCGGATAACATTCGGTCTCTCAAAGGTGCTGTTAAGATCCCTTTTACCCATAAAGACGAGCTACGGCAAAGCCAGGAGAACAGCCCGCCTTACGGTGAACACTGTGCCTTGCCTAGGTTCCAGAGATGTATTGTACCGTGCAATGGAATCAGGAGGTAGACCATGGCATACAGGGATCTACGTGATTTCATCAATGTTTTGGAACGGGAAGGGGAGTTACTCCGGATTTCCGATGAGGTTGACTGGCGGTATGAGGTTGGTGCCTGGATCCGCAAGACCGATGATATGCGGCCTCGCGGTCCGGCACTTCTCTTTGAAAAGCTCCGCGGCTACAGTCAAGAATATCGACTAGTTTCTGGGCTCATTGGCAGCTACACGCGCTTTGCGATGGCGCTCGGTTTACCCGCCGTATTCTCTCCTGTGGAGATCGTACGTGCGTTCCGGGAGAGGATCAAAGCACCGCTCGCCCCCGTGGTGGTGAGCGACGCCCCTTGTCACGAAAAGGTACACCTGGGAGATGACATCGATCTTCTGGAGTTTCCTGTACCATGGTGGAGCGCAAGGGATGGCGGACGTTTTATCGGTACGTGGCACGGCGTGATATCCAGGGATCTTCATAACGGCATTCAAAATGTCGGGATGCATCGTGTACAGATCTTCGACCGAAACCATACCGGCATCGGCATGCTACCCATGGCACATATCAGCCACCACTTCACGCAGCGTCAGCGCATAGGGAAACCTCTCGAAGTGGCAATAGTCATTGGGGCTGATGAGACCGTCCCGATAGTGGCAGGCACCGGGTTTCCGCCCGACGCTGACGAACTGGCCATAGCAGGCGGGTTGCGCCAGGAACCCCTTCAACTGGTGCGCGGTAAGACCGTTGATCTGCACGTACCGGCCAACGCTGAGATTGTTATCGAAGGTCTCGTCTCCCCCACAGAAAGACACCAGGAGGGTCCCTTCGGAGAATGGGCCGGCTATCACTCCGGAGGCGTCAGGCTGAGGCCTCTGCTCACCGTGACCGCAATCACCCACCGCAATCAACCGATCTTACGCGGCTGCCTGCTTGGCAAGCCCGTGACCGAGGATCAGTTCCTCTACAGTATCGGTATCGAAGCAGAAGCAGTGAGGATGTTCGAGTCGCACGGGCCCGAAGGAGTCCTTGCGGTTCATTGCCCGCCCGAAGGTGTGGCACTGGCTTCGGCCATTGTGCAGCTCCAACCCCGCTACGTTGGTCATTCTTTAAATGCGGGCCGCACCTTGATATCAAGCAGAGTCGGTAGCCACCTGAAGACCATCGTGCTCGTCGACGACGATATCGATCCGTATGATCTCGGACAGGTATGGTGGGCAATCAACACCCGGGTACAGGGAAGCCGGGACATTGAGATCTACCGGTACAGTGCGGAGCCTCGCTCCGACCCATCCGTACCCCGGCAGAATGCCGAGTTCGGTGATAAGATCATTATAGATGCGACGAAGAAGCTCGATTATCCCTACAATCCTATGTACGGGGCACACTGGGCACCGGTTTGTATCCCTGAGCCAGAAGTCATGGAGCTGGTGGAATTCCGGTGGCGGAGCATCGTAGAGCATAAACCAGCGCAACCCGATAAAGAGGGCGAACTCAGGCAGTTCTTGGATGGAGAATTCGAACAGTATTGGAGCGACTGGCGAGGCAAGACCTACAGGCTCAGTGATGAGGAGATAAAGCAGGAATTGGGAAGATCATTCCCGTTACAGAAACCTGACGGGAAGAAGATAGGGGAGTGATGGGAATTTGGATGAAACGGCGCCCTTTATGAACAACCAAAAAACGATTTGACAGTCGCGGGGGGTAACTATGAAGAGAAGAAGACTTGTGAATGGGTGCCTACGAAACACGCTTCAATTGGTAGAGTCATTTTAATTGACTCTTGAACAGCCTGTTGAAAAACTCACCTTGAATGAGCTTTCCTCCCTGCCTTGCAGTCATGCATAGATCGGCGATCCGGGGTGCGTGCGATGAGGGCCATG
>DATFYE010000068.1:0-4694 GCA_035315185.1 Syntrophorhabdales bacterium
TTTTGTTTCGGCCCAGAGGCTGGCCATCTGTAAGAGGATGAACGCTATGCTGCAGAGGATGATCTTCACGCAGTCTCCTAACTGAAGTAACCCACCAGCGTCATAATCACGAAGTAGGCAAGGTATGCCACGCCGATGGCCGTAAAAACCGGGCTTCTCAGGCCTTGCTGAGACTTCCTGTCGAAAAACGGTATCAAGAAGAAGAAGAGTATGGCAGCCGTCACCAGCAGCACCGCAACGACCTCTCCATTCAATCCATACATGTCACCGGGGAAGAGCTTGAGTGTCTGGAACAGGAAGAGAAAATACCACTCCGGCTTCACGTTCTCAGGGGGTGGAGCAAGAGGATCAGCTTTTGTTCCGATCTCAGGAGGCAGAAGCGTCGCGAGCGTAACCACTATTCCGAGAAGCACGAGCCAGAACATCAGGTCTTTGTAAACTACGTTCGGGAAGAAGGGCTCCTGCTTCAGCTTCTTGCCTTCTTGAGAGAGCGGGAGACTCATCCCATGGTATTGAACGAGGAAGAGGTGCAACACCAGCAGTCCCAGGAAGGCCATAGGCAACACGCACACGTGGAACGCATAGAAGCGGACGAGCGTCTCGCCCGTTACGTCGATGCCTCCTCTAAGGAAGGCCTTGATCGTTTCCCCGAGGATGGGAAGGGCTGAAAGACCGCCTGTCGCCACCCGTACCGCTGCAAACGCCCTCTCATCCCAGAGCAGGAAGTAGCCGCTGAGCCCGAAAAAGATGGAGAAACCGAGTAATATAAAACCCGAGAACCAGAGTATCTCTCTCGGCTTTCGGTACGACTTCAAAAGGAGCGTTCCAAAGAGGTGAATAAAGAGAAAGGCAATGGCGAGTTGCGCGCCCCAGTGATGCAGGGACCTGAAGAACCACCCCATATTCAGCTTGGTCACGATCTCAATGATGCTCTTGTGAGCCTGTTCGAAATAGGGCACGTAATAAAAGGCGAGCACCATCCCCGTCACGAACTGGATGATAAAGAGAAAGAGGGCGGCGCCTCCCGTGTAGTACCATATATCGTGCTTGTGCTCTGGTACGAACTTTTTTTTTGCGAACCCTTTCAGGTCGCTAAAGTCGTACCGCTCCAGGAACCAGCCTCTAAGCTTTTGGCAACTCAACCTTCACGCCCTTTTTGAAGACGATCAGCTTATTATCCTCCACGCGGTATTCAAGGAATTCAAGCGGCTTGGGTGGCGGCCCCTCGATGTTCTTGCCGTATTCGTCGAACCAGCCCTTGTGGCATGGACAATAAAACTTCCTGTCCGCGGGCTTGTAAGTGATGTTGCATTCCATGTGGGAGCAGACACCCTTGAGCGCCACCACGGTGTTGTCCGATCTCTTGAAGATGTATCCGAGCTTCCCGCCCCATGCGAAAGCTTTTGTACTGTTCGTAGGTATGTCGAGAAAATCCTCCGGTTTAGGCAGCACAACGAAGTCAGGCTCCTTGCCGAGGGTTGGAAAAGCGCCCCGCCAGACGGCGTACAGGCTCCCGAGGAAAAAGGTAGCTATCCAGCCCCCGAAAAGCGTGTTGAGAAATGTTCTTCTTGTGACAAGCGAATAGTTAAGCTTCATCTGCGTTTAAATTTATTTTTCACCAGGCTTTTTCTCAAGCCGACAATGCCATCCGTGGGGCGCACTTCCTTGGGGCAAGCATCTATACAACGGAACAGGGTGTCACAGCCCCATACGCCCTTCTCATCGTTCACTTTTTCCAGCGATGCGGCCGGCCTTTCGTCTCTCGAATCAAGCGCGAAGCGCTCCAGTTTAGCCAGGGCTGCGGGCCCGGCGTATCCGGGGTCTCGTGCCAGCACGGGGCAGGCTCCGTAACAGCAGGCGCAAAGGATGCAGTTAACGAACTGGTCCATCTTCTTTCTATCCTGCTCGCTCTGAAAAATCTCTTTCTCAGGATTCGGGCTCTTGCGGATCAGGAACGGCTCCACCTTCTCGTACATGTTCCAGAAAGGCGTCATGTCAACGACAAGATCTTTGATAACCTCCATGTTTGGCAAGGGCTCAAGGATGATCGTCTTGTCCTCGAATGAGCCAACCTGCGTCCTGCACGCCAGATTGGGCAGCCCGTTGATCACCATCGCGCATGAGCCGCAGGTCGCCGACCTGCAGGAGGAGCGAAAAGCGAGCGTGCCGTCCAGCTCGTCCCTGATGCGCAGCAACACGGTGAGGACCGTGAGCCCCGTGATGACCCTGATCTTGTAATAGTCGAAGTAGGGGCCTTTGTCAGGGCATTGTGCGTCGTAGCGCAGAATCTTAAACGTATATATCTCGCCGCCGTTCAATACGTCCTCGCCATGGGTTGATACCGCGTAATGACCACATCTTTATACGATATGACAGGCTCGTTATCAGGCCCCTTCGTCGCAAGCGTGTGCTTGAGCCATGCGGCGTCGTTCCTGTCTTTGAAGTCACGCCTGAAATGAGAGCCTCTGCTTTCTTCCCGCAGCAATGCGCCGTGGGTAATCGCGTGGGCCACGTCGATCATCTGCTCCAGTTCCATTGCCGCGATCAGCTCATAGTTCATGTGCAGGGCAGGACTGGATACCCGCACGCGCCTGTACCGTTCCCTGACCTCGACAATCTTTGCCAGTGCCCTGGTCAGTTCTCCCGGCGTTCTGAAGATACCCACGTCATCGTCCATCGCCTTGCGCAGTTCATCGAGCACCTGGAAGGGTTTTTCGTTGCCGTCAAATGTGAGCCTTCTTATCTTCTGCTCAACCTGGGCCTCTGTTCGCATGAGCGGCTTCTCATCGGGCCGTATTTCGCTCGCCTCCAGGTACTCGCGAATGCTGCGTGAAGCTAGCTTGCCGAATACGATCGTCTCGAGGAGGGAATTCCCGCCGAGCCTGTTAGCGCCATGCACACTGACACACGAGCATTCGCCTGCCGCGTAAAACCCTTTGACCGCTGACTCGCATCGCATGTTCACATCTATGCCACCCATGGAATAGTGCTGGCAGGGCATGATGGGTATCGGTTCATACACGGGATCCACATTGATGAAGTCGATGCAGAATCTCCGTATGCCGGGCAGCCGCTCCGCTATCTTCTGCTCGCCAAGGTGTCTCAGGTCGAGCTGGATATACGTGCCGAACTCATGTTCGAAGCCCCGCCCTTCTTCCATTTCCGTTTTGATGGAGCGAGCGACGATATCTCTCGGGGCAAGTTCCATGGCTTTGGGCGCGTAGCGCTCCATGAAGCGCTCACCCTTGTTGTTGAAGAGATAGCCTCCTTCGCCGCGTGCACCCTCGGTTATGAGGATATTCGTTCCCAGAAGGGATGTCGGATGGAACTGCACGAATTCCATGTCCTTCATAGCGATGCCTGCCGCGTACGCAATCCCGATGCCCGAGCCTGTGTTGATGAGCGCGTTGGTAGAGTGAAAGTAGACGCGCCCGTATCCTCCGGTTGCAAAAAGCGTAGCCTTGGCACGTATCGGAATCAGCTTTCCGTTGGTTTGGTCCAGCACAACGATACCATGGCAGACGCCCTCGTCAACGGCCAGCGCCAGCGCCACGTATTCGTAGAATATTCTGACGCCGCACCCGACGGCTTGTTCGTACAGGGTGTTCAGCAGTACGTGGCCGGTGAGGTCCGCGGAGTAACAGGTGCGCGGATACCCTGCACCACCGAATGGCCGTTGTGCTATGGTACCGTCAGGGAACCGGCTGAAGGGGCAGCCCCAATGTTCCATCTCAAACACGACACCGGGAGCCTCCTTGCACATGAGTTCTGCTGCGTCCTGGTCGGCCAGATAATCGCTTCCTTTGATCGTGTCAAACGTATGCTTTTCCGGGTTGTCATCCTTGCTATCAGGGTTATTCGCGAGCGAGGCATTGATGCCGCCCTGAGCTGCGATAGAGTGGGACCTGATGGGGTGGACCTTTGAAATGAGCCCGACGCTGTAATGCTCGCAGAGACCCACGGCAGCCCTCAAACCCGTGAGACCTCCGCCAACGATCACAACGTCATATTCGAGCATTGTCAGGCTACTTTGGCGTATAAGAAGATCAGGATCAATGAAATAAGCGTCGCAACAGCGTTGGACAACCAGAATAGCTGTTTCTCTTTTCGATACCCAAGATCTATCGCTATGGTTCTCAGCCCGTACATGCTGTGGAACGTGAAAAGGACGAATATGAGTATGTCAAGGACCGGCTGTCTGTGAAGACCTAAAGCCCAGTCAGGCTTCTTGTCCTTCGTGTACAGAAAAAAAGCAGAGAAAATCTTGATACTGAAAAGGATTATGAGAGTGACGCCGCTGATCCTGTGAAAGAGCCAGATAAACATTAACTTTTTGGTATCATTTCAATGTACCCACTGTCAAGGGATTTTTTTCATGAGCGCTGCCGGCGCTGCCTGAAATTGTTTGCATATTACTTGGGGATTGCTTAGAATGAAGCTGGGCTCGTGCCTGATGACTGGCCACTGACAGCCGTTTTCCCCGGAGGTTCTTGAATGAGCGAGTTTCGTGAAGTTGTTGTTATTGGCGGGGGTCCCGCGGGTCTGACTGCAGGCATCTACCTGATGAGGGCTGGCATTGATGCCATCCTTGTTGAGCAGGGTGTTGTCGGCGGAACACCTATGAAGTATGAGCACGTCGAGAATTATCCCGGGTTTCCGGAAGGCATCGGCAGCCGCGAGTTAATGGAGCGCAT
>DATFYE010000069.1:0-29383 GCA_035315185.1 Syntrophorhabdales bacterium
AGAAGGCAACCCGAGCTGTTTCCGCACTGGCAGTTTGGCGCACGACCGACGGCTGGATGATGGGAGCCCGGTGAGCCGAGAGGCTCACGCCGGGTTCTGAGAGAGCGCAGGGGGGAAGTTCCCCTGCGCCACTCACCCCGGAGATCTTACTCACCGGCGTCAGGCAGATTGAATATATCGATGCACAGATGCGTGACGTGCCTGCCTTGAGGGCCAAACGACCGGACGCGGAGGCAGAGATACATCCTGCTACAGCGGGTAAGTATGGTGTTGTCCACGGTGAGCTCATCGGTCTTGAAACCCCCCGGGGCTCGATCAAGATAAAGGCGAATGTCACGCAGGATATTAAGCCGGGCGTGGTCGCTGTTCCGCACGGGTGGGCGGACGCGAACTGTAATATACTCCTGGACGCCTCATTAAAGGATCCTGTTTCGGGTTATATCACGATGAACGGCGTTGCGTGCCGCGTGGTAAAGCTGGCTTAGCGTACGCGCAACAAGAGATCGCCAAAGGGGGCGCATGGCGCCCCCTTTTCATATCAATCAGCGAAAGTGTTTCTTGTAGGCTTTCTCCAATCCTTCCCGCACATCTTCGCGGAATAGTTCGTAGCGTTTCACGAAGTTCTTACCCTTCACCGTAAGGTGCGAACCTCCGCCCGAGGCTCCTCCTGTTTGCCGGTCAATGAGGGCGAAGCCGAGCCTTTCCTCACACGCATTAACCGTGAGCCATGCCTTCCGGTAAGACATCTTCATCTCCATCGCTGCTTGGTGAAGGGAGCCCAGTCTTTCCACGCCCTTCAAAAGTCGGTACGGGCCTTCGCCGAAAGCTTTACCCTTGTTGTCGAGCCATACCCTATATAGGACTCTCATTCCTTCACCTCGGGGTCCAGTCCAGCAATAAGCCATTGTAATCAAAAAATTATCCCGATGTCAATCAGTAGATCGATCTTGAATTGGATATTGATAGATTGACTTCACATGCCCGGGGCGATGCTGGTATAATGGCTGAAGTCATCATCTCCTACCGCCCCTGCACATCGGAGCCAACGAAGGAAAGGGCAGGACCCTTTCAAGCCCTGCCCACACACCGTTATGCTTAATTATATATAACGAGCGTGTTCTTGTTTGACTTCGTAAAACGCAGATCAGCAGCCCTGCACATCCGGCAAAGCGGTCCGGAGTTGCCCCTCCTTTTCCGCTTTGACTTTTCGCCGTGTCAGTGAGCAGCCGGAAGGTTTGGTGGCTCTTCTTCCGGCTCGCCCTGGCCGGGCAACATAAGCTCGATGATCGCTTAGTAAGGAAAGGAGCGCATTCAAGTACAATGAATCGATCGGCCGGTCAATGGGGACCGTCGGGGAAGGCATGCTTGACTCCCCGTTATGCATTATGGTATACAACCAGAGCGTTGGTACCATAAATACCTAACGAGAAACGCGACACACCTCGGCAAAGCGGCTCGGGATGTCTCTCCTTCCCCCGTGGCGGTTAACCCATCAGCGCGCGGCGGGAAGGTTCGCTGTTCGTTGCCTTCAGACTAGCGCGTGGCCGGGTAGGGGGAAGATCCCAAAAAGGCGTCACAGACCATGCGGGTTCTCGTGTCACAAGCGGCAGGGGCCGGTCTGAAAGACGTGCTGAACGATCTCGCTGCTGGCTTCATAAGCAGATGGTTTCATACAAGGATATGAAAGAACGATAAAGGAGGATCTATTTATGAAGACCATTGTTCGCAGTCTGATTTTACTACTGGCTGTTCTCACGCTGTTTGCTGTATCTGCCCGCGCTGCTGACATCAATCTATCCGTCGCTGCAAGCCTTCGGGAAGTGGTCACTGAGCTCGGTGACACGTTTGCGAGAAAGAACCCCGATGTCAAGTTCCTTAGCAATTTCGGCGCGTCGGGCGCTCTAGCCAAGCAGATCGAGAACGGGGCTCCGGCCGATCTCTTCTTCTCAGCCAACCAGGAGTGGATGGATTATCTGAAGGAAAAGAAACTTGTGGACGATAAGAATATTGCCATCTTCGCATACAACGTGCTGGTCTTTGCCGGCAAGCCGGACCTGAAGATTAGCAATTTGCAAGATATAGTCAAACTGAATAAGATCGCCATCGGCAGCCCGGCCAGCGTCCCGTGTGGCCAATATACGGTCGAAGCTTTCAAAAAAGCAGGCATCGAGAAACAGCTCGAAGGCAAACTGGTGATGGCCAGGGATGTGCGTGAAACCCTGTTGTATGCTGAAAGAGGTGAAGT
The DNA here is from genome assembly GCA_035315185.1 of Syntrophorhabdales bacterium. GTDB lineage: Bacteria > Desulfobacterota > Syntrophorhabdia > Syntrophorhabdales > WCHB1-27 > JADGQN01. Next base: position 2,246 of record DATFYE010000069.1, read on the forward strand.
GGATGGCGCCTTCGTTTACAAGACTGACGTCCAAGAGATAGCGAGGAACGTGAAGATACTCTTTGCGGTGCCCCAGGAGTATTACTCCAGAGTGAGCTATCCCATGGGGTTGACTATCACCGGCGCCAAGAAAGGTGAAACAGTGGCATTTTTCAAGTTCCTCCAGTCTGCAGAGGCAAAAGCTGTCCTTGCGAAGCACGGTTTTCCGGTAAAGTAAATATTCATGAGTAGGTAACCATGTTCGGTTTTACCGCTGCCGATTACTCGGCAATGTTTCTATCGCTCAAGGTGGCGGTCACAGCGACCCTGCTCTCGCTACCCTTTGGCTTCGCGGTCGCCTATCTCATGACGTACCGGCGCTTCCGGGGAAAAATTCTTCTCGATGTGGCCGTCAACCTTCCCTTGACCCTGCCGCCCGTGGTGATCGGCTTTCTTTTACTCATCCTGCTCGGGCGAGAGGGGCCGATTGGAAAAATGGTGCTTCAGCCGCTCGGCATCAAGCTGATCTTCACCTGGAAGGCAGCGGTTATCGCGACAGCGGTGGTAGGCTTTCCTCTCATGGTGAGGTCGATACGCACAGCCATGGAAGGGATTGACGAACGACTTGTCCAAGTCTCCCGCCTCCTCGGTGCGCGAAGGCTTGATAGGATCATAACCGTCATAGTTCCGCTTTCGGTGCGCGGTATCATAGCGGGCTCAGTGCTCATGTTCGCCCGGGGGCTCGGTGAATTCGGGGCCACCGTGATAGTTGCCGGCAACATTCCCGGCGTGACCCAGACTATACCCCTGGCCATCTATGAATACGCCAGTTCGCCGAAAGGCGATGTCATGGCGCTCAGCCTCTGCGCGGTATCCATCTCCATTTCCATCGTCGTGCTCGTTTTTCACGAGTGGCTCGGCAGGCGGATCGTACGGAGCGATTGAGATGGAGCTCCGTGTCGCGATACAAAAACGGTTCGGCAACTTTTTCTTGGATACGGACTTTATTATCAACGGAGAGCGAGTCGGTGTCTTCGGCCCTTCGGGCAGCGGCAAATCGACCCTGGTGGGTCTCATCGCCGGACTGACCAAACCGGACAAGGGCACTATCATCCTTGACGGCGAACCCCTTTTCGACAGCAGCACCGGGGTAAACGTGCGTACCGAAAGCCGGCGCATGGGCATGGTCTTCCAGCGTCCCAGCCTTTTTCCCCATTTGAGTGTGAAGGGCAATCTCCTGTACGGCTATAAGCGCTGCGCGACCGAGAACCGCAAGATCGCTTTCGACGACGTGGTGCAGGTCCTGAACATCGGCAGGCTGCTCGACCGCGGTGTGAAGCATCTCTCGGGTGGCGAGAAACAGCGCGTGGCGATCGGCAGGGCGGTCCTCGGCAACCCCCGCCTGCTCTTGCTCGATGAGCCGTTGTCGGCCCTTGACGACAGCCTGAAGTTCCACATCGTCCCTTTCCTGAAGAACGTATGCGAAGCCTTCAGTATCCCTTACCTCTTCATCTCGCATTCGCTGCTCGAAATGCGGATCATGACCGACCGGATCCTACATCTGGCCAATGGGCGCATTGTTGAGGAGACAACGGCTGAAGACCTCGTGCGGAAGCGCATGGGGGAGAGCATGGCAGGCTATATGAATCTTCTCCAATTGTCGGAGCCGCGCCAGGTAGATGCGCTCTATGCTTACACGTGGGGCGAAGGACAACTGCTCACTGCTTCCGGCGACGAACGGCCTGAAGGCCTCTTCGAACTGTCGTCCACCGATATTATGCTTTTCAAAAGTCATCCGGAAGCGATCAGCGCCCGCAACCTGCTGAGGTGTGTGGTGGTTGACACCTTCGAAGCGGGCAACAGAATCGGCATCAATCTGGACTGCGGCGGCGGCCGCCTGGTAGCCGAAGTAGTGAGACAGGCAGCCGACGAGTTGGGCATAACCGCTGGAGTCGAAGTCTACGCCGCAATCAAGGCCACCGCGTTCAGAAAGCTGGGTTAGCCTTTTTTACGCTATCGCCATTTGTGTTTTTTTTGACAATATAGACTTTGCCACAGAAGAAACGTCGGGAAGGCGAAAGTCTTGTAAAGATTCCCTACTCACCAAAGCGTCCGAAGAGGTCATATGGCGACTAACATCTGGAATCCGTTCCTGGAAACGCTGCCACTGGACATGTTGCAGGACATTCAGTTCAAGCGTTTTAAAAAGATCTTCAAACATGCGTATCACAACTCGCCATTTCATAAAAAGAAATATGACGAGGCTTCGATCAACATAGATTCCATCAAGGCTCCGGCCGATACTCGCCTGATCCCCCTCACCGCAAAGGACGATTTCAGGGATGCTCAGGGTGGAAGAGAGTCTTTCCCGTATGGAGAGGTGCTTGCCGTGCCTATCGAGGAGGTGACCAGCTATCATCAAACGACGGGCACCACGGGGGAACCGGTCAGATTTGCGGACACGTGGGCGGATTGGGAAATGTATGCGGAAAACTGGGCGATGATGATGTACTCACGGGGTCTGCGCAAGTCGGACCGTCCTCCAGATGGCGCTAAAGCCTTAATTCACGTAATAGTCGGATAAAGACTGATTGTCAACACACCCCGGCTACCGATATGATCGCTCCCTGAAAATGGTCGACCCTCATTCTGCATAATGGTACATAACGCTATCGTTGTTGCCGTAGGGAAAAGGGTCTTGCTGTCCGGCCATCGACATAAGGGAAGGTGAAGGTATGAATAGTCCTGGACCAAACTCTATATGTATTCACGCCGTAGCAGGTAGTGCAGAAGCCACAATCCGTCTTGATGATTCCCACCGCTTGACCTCCAGAGTTTTGGTAATTCATCTAACTACGTAGATATATTTGCCGCCCGCTGAGATGTTGACTTCTGCTGATTTTATACTTAAGATAACACATATTATGTCAAGTATGACATAATTGCAGCCTGCCGCTGGATCTGATCCATCGAAATCCAGGTGAAGGGAAGTGACGTGAGAGAGCTATGGCTCCAAATCTCGGAAGCCGTCCGATCGCTTCGGTTGCAAAGGAGGTGATGCTGTTTCAATTTAAAGTGCATTGTCTAGAACGTTATTACTACATGTTTAAACTAAAAAAGGAGGATCCACCATGTTGAGAACAATACAGTTTACAATGGCTTCGTTAGTCCTGGCAGTTTTTTTGATGTGCGGGGCTCTGCCCGCTCAAGCCGCCTGCACTGGGCAATTGATCATTTTTCACGCAGGAAGCCTTAATAACGCATTCAAAGACTTAGAAACCCAGTTTACGGCAGACACGGGCATCTGCGTGACCGACAAGGCTTTCGGCAGCCTCGACATGCTCAGGCAAGCGACAGCGGGCGGCCAGGCAGCCGACATTGTTGCACCTGCCGATTATCTGGATATCGACCTTTTTCTGAGGCCGGCCGGCTATGCGGATTACAATATTCTTTTCGCCGAAGGTAAGATGGTATTGGCTTACTTGTCAACCGACCCTGTTGTCGCCAAGTATACAATAACCGACGGTACTCCCTTTAACCCTCCTACATCAGTTCCCAATGCGGTTGCGACCTGGTATAACGTCTTGCTGAATTCCGATGTCACTATTGGGGGTTCTCACCTGTATCTCGATCCGAGCGGCTACAGGGCGCCAATGATATTCCGGTTGGCCCAGAGCAATTACAACGTGCCCAATCTCTATAACAATCTGCTGGAGCACTATGTAGCCACTCCGGCTGCCGGGGCCCCCTCAGGCACGTTTGCACTGGGCAAGAACTATAATTTCCAGCTTACTTATGTGCGTAATGCTCAGGCTGCAGCGCTTGGCGATCCAGGTTATACGACCGCCACCCCAGGGTATCAGTACGTGAATCTCCCTGACGCTGTCAATCTGGGAAACTCTTCAAAGAATTGCTACTACCGGCAGGCGGTCATCGCAGAGCCTGATCTTTTCGGGACCGGTTTGGTACCGCTTCCGGCAAGCAGAGTTGTCTGGGGAGTCAGTGTGATGAAGAAAGCTCCCAACAAGGATAATGCAATATTGTTCTTGCAGAAGTACCTTCTGAGCTCGATTGGGAAAACGGCCCTGACGAATCATGGACCCGACCCCATAAGTCCCGCAGTGGTCAGCAGTGAAGATTACAGGAAAATTCCACAGTCATTGCGACCGCTTGTTCAGGTGGATCATCTCCTTGGATGTCCGGAAGAGTGGCGGTGCCGGTAAGAGGCTGACCGGGGCCGTGTGGGACTGACCTCCTCGGATTGGTGGGAGTGAGGAGGACGTTTCAAGAGCAAGTATTGATGAGCTTCTAAGATCAAAAGGCAGGGTTTAGCAGGCCCTGCCTTTTCTAACCTAAGCCAGTCATTGATTTCGGTAATGCACTATGATGACCACAGGATTTCATAGATTGGTGTGAAATATCTTTTACCTGGACCTTTCGTTTCACTCTGTTGGTTCCACAACGTGCGCTCTTAATGGCTGTGCCGACCAGAGTTCTCCCGGCATGTTACCATGAAAGCAGGTCTGCTTCACCGGTGCGCCATGACGTTCGTACTGTTCCGAGATCACTAGCACAGTCTCTTATCCCTCGTCGCCGAGACCATCCCCCTGAAGTTCTGCCTTTAATTCCTCCGGCTGGGGAAGGAGGTGTGCGGGCAGGAAGAAGAGCCCGGCAATGACCGTCGGGATGACTGCGCTGGCAATGACGGTCGCCACCAGAAAAGAATACTGTCCCTGAGTGACGATGCCATGGGAGAAGCCGTAGAGTGCCGAGATCGTCCCGAAGGTAAGCCCCGTCGACATCATGAGCGAGTAATACCAGCGTTCTTTGCGTTCCTGCCTGAAGAGCGTGATCAAAGGATAGAGCCCGAAAATCTTCGAGAGCACCTTGCCGCCAAAGAGCGCCAAAAAGACGATCGGGGCGGACACAAGAGCGGCCGGGGAGACCAGAGTTCCGGCCCGGAGAAAGTAAAAGGGTGTGAGAAACCCGACGGTCAACGTCCGGAGCCTGCGGATCCATGCGCTGTCTTCTGCCGCTGCCCCGGCCAGCACCATCCCGGCAATATATGCGGGAAGGACAGCCTCGCTCCCCGACCAGTAGGCGAGAGCGCCCAGACCGAAAAGGACGAGCATCACCCACTTGGTCCTGATGGCTGCGGTACGGTAAGCGTACACCCGGGTGATGAGGCCCGTGACCCAGGGCAGGAGCGCCAGCGTGGCCGCGCTGGCCGCCGCAAAGACTACGGACCGGTACGTGAATGGCGCGAACAGGAGGCCCAGCGCAAGGACCGTCCCGAGGTCATTGATGAAGCACGCTCCCAGAATGCCTTTGCCGAACTCCGTCTTGTTGAACCCCGTCTCGAGCATGACGACGTATACCACGGCCATGGACGTCGTGGAAAGCGCCACGCCGCAAAGGAGGCTCGCCCGGATATCCCATCCCAGCGCATAGCGGGCGAGGAGAGTGCAGCCCAGAAATGGTGCGGCAAAACCGACGAGACCGACGACGCTCACCTCTTTCAACTTTGTCCGGATAACGTCTGGCTCAAGTTCCGCGCCTGCGAGAAACGTCAAAAGAATTGCGCCGGAAGAGGCAAGAAAGCGCAGCCATTCGACGTTGGAGCCCAGGCTGTCCGCCCTCCCGACGAGGGTCATGACAGCGCCTGCGGCCACACCCACACAGATCTCGACAAGGGCGATGGAAATACGGAGATGGTAGGCGATGATGGCGGAAAAAACGGCCAGTCCAAGCCACAGAGAAGCGATACCGAAAAGATGCTCCATGATGAAGCCTCCCTCTAAGTGAATTCAGCCACGGTGAAGGCAACAAAAAACCCGCTCTGCAGCGGGTAAAGATCGCACGGGACGGACCCTACCGATGCAGCGGCCTTCACGGTAGGAGTCATCAGCCCGGCTCAAGGCGGTTATCAGGGGACTCCATCCCCCGGTTAGATGCAATAGAGTACTAAAACAACGGAGAAAAAGCAAGACTTGCAGCGGCGACTGGTTACGGTGCCGGAGTGGAGTTATTCCAGGGCAATCGGTCGAGCCACTCCCTGATGATGCTCATACTCTTTCGGACCTCGCCGCTATACTATACCTGCTTGCAGTCATAGTATCAGGAAAAAGTGGCCTATCGACCGATGTACGAATTCACTGTCTAACGTTTTTGACTAAGCTATCGATTGTCAGGCGAAAGATTGAACAGGGGTGAAGGGACCGCGGTGCATCTCCTTCTCCTGACGTTGCCGTTTAATGGGCTATGGTTTCCTCTAAACACGCCCTCCCGTCGTGTGCTCGGGGACGATCAACGAATTACTTAATCTTTCCGATTTCCGCCCGACAATATATTCAGACAAATGCGTACCGAGGCCATAAGGGCGGAATTGCTGACGAAGGCCAAGACGCTCAGGGTACTTCCCACCCTGAGTACGGTCGTCGATCGGGTCTTCGAGGTGCTGAATGACAAGAATGCCTCATTCCGGGAGCTGGTAGATATTGTGAGGTACGATCAAGCAATTTCGTCGAAAATCATCAGTATTGCGAACTCCGCCTATTACAGCAGGGGAGTCAAGATCATGAGCCTGCAGCGCGCCATGATCATTATCGGGCTGGAGGAACTGAAGTACATTGTAACCTGTCTCGTTTTTCTGGAAGGCATTCTTCGCAAGCTCGCCCTCAGGGACGATGATCTTATGGTGTTGTGGAGACATTCCGTATACGTCGCGTACTCGGCGAAAGTGCTCTCCACGAACACCCTGATCGAGGAACCGGAAAAAGTATTCACGCTCGCGCTGGTGCATGATATAGGGAAGGTGATCCTTTACATGTATCTTGACGATTACCGCCATTTGATCAATGGATGCAACGGCAAGCGGAAGGACCTGTGCAGCGAGGAACGCGCCAGGTTCGGCATAGACCATCAGGAGATAGGCTATTATATGTCGATGAAGTGGAGGTTCCCGTCAGAGTTTGGCAAGATAATCCGGTATCACCATGAAGATAAACCCGTCGGCGAATGTGAGGCGCTCCTCAGTATCATCAGAACAGCTGATCTATTTGCCGATTTTCCGGATACTAATCTTGGGACGGACGGCTTAATCCTTCTACGCGAGAAAGAGAGGATAGATAAAGAAGCGGAGCGCATAAACGCGCTTCTTGGATCGGCCCATGAAAAGAAATAAGCTCAGTCCCGAATCAGTACTTTTTCAGTGGAATTTCTACGAGAGGACCATTGCGAATTACTCGATCATTATGAAGATTTTCCAATACGTCGAGGATAGGGAGAGCCTCATAGGCTACATGCCGAAGGTCTTTGTTGAAGAGACTGACTTTGATATGTGTCAGATCATAAGAAATGGAAGAGACGAGCCGCAGGAAGGCTTTTTTACAATAGACGATTCTTTAAAGAGTCTCTCTCTTCAGGAAATCGAGCGGCTTAACAGGGCACTTTTTTCTCCGTGTCTGCTCAACAATGTCTCAGGTTATGGTACCATCTACATTTACCCGCTTCTGCAGGATGTGGATACTTTCGGCTACCTGCTGCTGGGCAAGAAAGACGCCATACAGTTAGATGAGCATATCCTGAGAGAGTTCGAACTCCTTTGCCAGGTCTTGAACAAGTCGCTGCTACTGAATATTTCGATCGACCGCCTGAAGGCTTTGGATGATCTGAGACTGCGTGATCTTGACTCGAAACTCGTTTTGACCAAAACGGTCGTCAATTCCGTTATCGACCAGTTTCCTGAGGTGCTCTTGCTGGTCGACAGAAGTGGTCGTGTCTGCTTTGCCAACAAGAAGGCGAGGACGGAGTTTGACGAGCAGAAAGCCTTGCTCGTGGGTGAGAAGATCGAAAATCTTATTTCCGGAATCGACAGCGATTCCTTCGAGAAGGACCTCTTGCTGCACGGAACAATCCAGTATCGGATCGGTGATCAGTTCAGGCTCTTTGAGCTGGAAAGCTACCCCATAAAAGACGATACAGGAGCGGTAGTGTTCAAGAGTATCGTACTAAAAGATGTCATGGATGAAAAGCTCATAGAAGAAGAAAATATCCACAGGAGCAAGATGGAGAGCATAGGGAAGCTTGCCGGAGGGGTAGCCCACGACTATAATAACCTTCTCACGGGTATGCTCGGTTACGCGTCTTTGATGAAGAAATTTGTCAAGGAGGACAAACAGCTCTCCCGGTATGTTGATGTCATTGAAGGATCTGCCAGACGCGCCGCCAAGTTGACCGAACATCTGCTTAATTTTTCAAGGCGGCAAAAGCGGTCGACCGGGATCGTGGACGTAAACGTTATTGTGGATGATGTGCTCTTTCTCGTGAGCGAGAGCTTCAGGGATCTGGAGGTAGTAAAGACCCTGGATCCGCTACTTCCTCCCATCAAAGGTGATGAGGGGGAGCTTCAGCATGCCTTGCTGAACCTTTGCGTAAACGCAAGGGATGCTATGCCCAATGCAGGAAAATTAACGGTCAGGACAGAGCGCAAAAAACATGTGGGCAACAAGGATTTTATCCTTATTGAGATAGAAGACAGCGGAACCGGTATGGATCAGGATACCAGAAGGAAAATCTTCGAGCCTTTCTTTACCACCAAGGAGAATGGCACGAAGCTTGGTATGGGCCTCTATCTGGTCGACAGATTTGTGAAAAGTTGCGGAGGCTTCATTGAACTGGAGAGTGAGCCGGGGCAAGGAACTCGTTTTAGAATCTATCTACCAATGGAGACGGGCAAAGCAGAGGTTTCTCAGGTAGAGCCCGAAATATCACCTGCGGGACAGGATGGCACAGTGCTTGTGGTCGAAGACGAAGAGACAATCAGAGAGCTGGTGGGAGGGATCCTCAAGCGGGAGGGACTGAAGGTCCTGGAAGCGCCCGATGGTCACAAAGCCCTCGAACTGCTCCAACACCCTCCTCGGCCGATCGACCTCGTGATCCTCGACATGGTTATGCCGAAGCTCAAGGGTGAAGGGGTCTTGAAACGTCTCAAAGAACTGGGGATTGATGTCAAGGTTGTTGTCTCCAGCGGATTCATGAATGAAGGCCAGCGGGAGAAATTAAAGGCCTGGGGCATAAATGCCTTTCTGGATAAGCCGTATCGAGAAGAGGATGTACTCAGCCTGGTTCGCAAGATGCTCCCGCATGAGGCGAAATCAATGGCAGGCAAGAAAGCTCCGACTCTTCCGACAGCTTAAAGGCGCCTGGCGCCTTAAATTTCAAATTTCAAATTCCAAATTCCAAACAAATCTCAATTTTCAAATAATCAAACACAACAAACGCCTGGCTCAGGCGACGGTGGTTTCGGAACATTTGTTGTTTGATAATTTGAAATTGTTTGGAGCTTGGAGCTTGGAATTTGGGAGTTTACCTGTGGATGGGCAGGAGGCTTGCGAACGTGGTAGTATTGTTTCCGGGCAGTGACCCGCAGTTCTTTGTAAAGTGAGGAGGCTGAAAGGACTATGAAATATCAGGTAGGTCAGACAGGAAGATGCGTGGTGGCAAGGTTTGAAGACGGTGACCCAATCCTGGATAGTCTTATTACTATCGCAAAGAAGGAAGAGATAAGAGCGGCAATTGTCTATCTCGTGGGAGGAATAACCGAAGCTACGATTGTGGTGGGGCCGGACAAAGAGGAACTCCCGCCGAATCCTGTCTGGCGCACGCTCACGGAAAGTCACGAAGCAGTAGCCGTTGGCACGATATTCTGGGAGGGAAACGAACCGAAAATCCATATTCATGGGTCATACGGTAAGCGAGATATGGTGAAAGTGGGCTGCCTCAGGGAGCAGGCAAACGCCTTTCTTGTCATGGAAGCTATCATTCTCGAGATAACGGGAGTGAAGGCCGTGCGGGAGTTAGACCCTAAATCGAACATGGTGCTCCTCAAACTCTGATACCGATTCGCCTTCAAGCGCCTACCTTCGTTGCCCATCGGCCTGTTCCATTTTGACGTACTCCAGTACGCCTGCAATGGCCCAGGCCTCGGCTCGCCTCGGTATTCATCTTGAATGCAAATCGGTATAGGAGATTCCACGAAGCCGGCATTACCAATAGTCTCAAGCTGGATCAGCAATCACATTCTCCTTGACTACCAGTGCTCGATATTCTAGCATTTTACGTCTCTGGACGGACCTAGAAGTATGATTCGTAGTATTGACCCCAATGTATGTATCGGATGCGGCATCTGCGCGGAGTTCTGTCCCGGTGACGTCATCGAAATGAATGACGCAAGAAAAGCGTATATCGCCTTTCCTAGAGACTGCTGGACCTGTTTCAGTTGTGAAATTGCCTGCCCCGTCAAGGCGATTAACGTGCATCCTTTCAGGAAAGCCAAACCCATGGCATGGCCAATAGCCTCGCCGAATAAGAAGTTGGCATGAAAAAGGAACCATCGACGTGGAATCTACTCCAGTCAGACGTCCTCATAGTGGGCGGGGGTTTCGGTGGCTTATGGGCTGCGCTGAGAGCATCGGAATGCGGTTCGTCGGTCGTCCTCGTCGATAAGTCTTTTGCCGGTAAATCGGGGCACAGTTACTTTGCGTCAGGTGCGCGCATGGTACTGCTACCTGAAGACAGTCTGGATGACTACGTCCGTGAGATCACCCTCGGAAACGAATGGCTCATTGAGCAGGACATGGTCAGGGCGATCTTCGAAGGCTCTTACGCGAGGCTGAAAGACCTGGAATCCTTTGGCCTGCCCTTTCGTAAGGAAGCTGGCTCCTACACGTGGACAAGAGCCCGTGGAACGCAGAGCGTGAAAAACTTGTGGCTCGAGCAGGGGACAGCGGCTGATGAAGTAACGATTCTCCGAAAAAAGGCGATATCGAGGGGAGTAAAATTTGTAGATCACGTATATATATATGACCTGGTCAAGGACACCGGTAACGGTGTTGCAGGAGCCATAGGCATTGGCGTCAAGGAGCAGCGCAATTATCTCTTCAGGGCGAAGAGCGCAATCCTGGCAACCAATTCGGGAAGCTACAGGGGCCACCATCTTGCCTGCGAACTGCAAGGCACGGGTCCCTTCATGGCTTACGATGCCGGCGTGCCTATCAAGGATCCGGAGTTTCACTATATCAACATCCGCCCCGTCAGGCACGAGCTGGAAGGTTCAGGAATACTGCCCGCCATGGGCGCGCGCTGGATCAATGGCAATGGTGTGCACTTCATGGAGACTTATGATCCGGTTTTGAAAGACCGTGCACCCTCCTCGAAGATCGTCCTGGCTGCTGCGAAGGAGGCCATGAAAGGAAACGTGCCCATTACGATCGATGTCCGTGGTATGGCAGACGAAGAACGGGGAAAATTTCGCCTTCTGATGGTGAGCCACGGATGGCAGCCGATTCTGGATGAGAAATGCAAGCGCGAAGAAGGCTACGATATCCTCAGGGACAATGTCGAATGGCAACCGGCGTACGAAGCGAATAAGCTCGGTATCGACGCGGACCTTGGCTGCAGGACCTCATTGAAAGGGCTCTTTGCTGCCGGTATGGCCAGGACCCTTGGAATCAATCCTTTCACGGGCTGGTCAATTGCCGCATGCACGTGGTCCGGATTCACAGCCGGCGAGAGTGCTGCCCGCCATGCCAGGACTTCAGGCAAATCCAGGATCGATTTTGGTTTCGTGTCGGCCAGGTACGAGACCTTCCGCCAGCCGTTGAAAAAGAGGTCAGGCGTTGATCCGGATGACCTGGTGCACAAGCTGCAGAAAATACTATTCCCTGCTGATGTACTGATCATCATGAGCGAGTCCAGGCTGAAAACGGCGCTGGGTCAGGTCTTGACTTTGAAAGAAGAGCAGTTGCCGCAATTGAAGGCTAAAGAGACGAGAACCCTGATCAAAGTAAAGGAAACTCAGACCATGATTCTTTCCGCAGAAATGTCGCTGAGAGCCGCTCTGATGAGGAAGGAAACACGGGAGAACATATTCTACCGTGAGGATTTCCCTCATCCGGATAACGGGAATTGGTTGAAGTGGATACTCGTGCAGAAAGACAAAGATGGGGAGATGAGGTTTTCAACGCGGGCCATTCCTTTTGAGAGGTACAACTTGCGGCCATGATTGCATAGTAGTGGAAGAGAGAGTGAAATCCAAGTTACGAATTAATTACATTAAAATATGGAGGGACATGATGAAGCGACTCGTAGTTCTTGTGACGGTAGTGGTAATGCTCGGTTTTATCTCGGTGACCGTGCATGCTGCGGCTCCGTTCTACCAGGGCAAAACTCTTCGTGTTACGGTTGGTTTTTCAGCAGGAGGCGGCTTCGATCTCTGGGCAAGGGTGGTTGCCCGTCACTTAGGGAAACATATACCCGGCAATCCCACGGTCATTGTGGAAAACATCACCGGAGCAGGCGGCCTTATCCAGGTTAATCAGCTCTTCAAGGCGACTAAACCGGACGGGCTGACTCTCGGTCACATCAACGGCGGGCTTATCCTGGGACAGATGATGGATCAGCCGGGATATGATTTTGACCCGCAGAAGTTCATGTATATAGGCGCTGCCAACAAAGAGAATGCGGTCTTCGTTTTTGGTAAGAAGAGCGGTATCACTTCTGCCGAAAAGTGGCGGACATCGCCCACCCCGGTCAAGATCGGCGGCTGTGTGCCTGGGAATTTTGTCGACAACATGGATCGGTTAATGAAAGACGTGCTTGGCTTTCCTACGCAGATCATCACCGGCTACAAGGGTACGACCGATATTCTCATTGCCACGGATAGCGGTGAATTGGCCGGCGGACCTCCTTCCTGGGACAACGCGAAGACAAACAGAAAAAGGTCGCTGGAAGTCGGTGACATGATCGTTGTCATCCAGTGCACCGCAAGACCGCTCAAGGGACTTCCGAACGTTCCGAAGATTATCGACTTCGCAAAAACCGACGAGCAGAAAAGACTTGTCCAGGTTGCGGCCATTTACGCGAACGACTATTCGAGACCGTTTGCCGTCCCGCCGGGCACGCCGAAGGACCGTGTGGACATGCTGCGTAAGGCCTTCCAGGAGACGATGAAAGATCCTGAGTTCCTTGCCGAGGTCGACAAGATGCAGATGACGCTTGATGCGACGACGGGCGATGACATGGCAGCGGCGGTAGCCAACTCCGCCAAGATTGATCCGGCCACAAAAGCTAAGTTGAAGGATATCCTATTTAAGTAAGAGGAATCCTTTTAAGTACTGTCATTCTAGAGTTGCTTGTATCGGTTCGTATTCAAGATGTATACCGAGGCGAGCCGAGGCCTGGCCCATTGCAGGCGTACTACAGTACGTCAAAATGGGGCAGGCCGATGGGCAACGAAGGTAGACGCTTGAAGACGAACCGATACAGCGGAGGATAAGTAATGCTCGAAACCGCGCAGTGTTTCTTTGTTGGTTTAACACAGATCTTCACGATGACAACGTTCAGCCTGATGCTGCTGGGCATCGCCATCGGTTTTGCAGTAGGGATATTGCCGGGGCTGGGAGGACCAACAGCGATGGCATTGATGCTGCCGTTCGTCGTGAAGATGACCCCGGTGGAAGCCTTCGCCTTCCTGCTCGGCATGGCTTGTGTCGTAAACACGACGGGTGACATTACGTCCGTGTTGTTCGGCATTCCGGGCGAGCCGACGACCGCTGCTACCATAGTGGACGGCCATCCGATGGCGAAGAAAGGAGAGGCTGGCCGCGCACTCGGAGCAGTTCTTATGTCTGCATTGATCGGCACCATTTTCGGTGCCTTTATGCTTGCGATCGCAGTGCCCGTCGTGCGCCCCATCGTGCTCTCCTTCGGGAGCCCTGAGTTTTTCATGGTGGCTCTCCTCGGGATCACGTTTGTGGCATCGCTCTCCGGCTCTGATGTGATCAAGGGTCTCCTATCCGGGGGGCTCGGCCTCTTTGTTGCTACGGTTGGTCTGGATCCGGTGTCGGGCATTCAGCGCTTTACGTTCGGCCAGACGTTCCTCTGGGACGGCATAGGGTTGGTACCTATCACGATAGGATTCTTTGCGATCCCTGAGATCATCGATCTCGCCGTGACAGGCTCAAGCATCGCCGGTGGTCGGACGGGATCACTGGGCGGAGTTCTGGAGGGTGTACGCGATGTATTCCGCCATATCTTCCTGGTCCTCCGGTGCGCAGCCATCGGTACATTCTGCGCGATCATACCCGGCATGGGAGGAGCCACAACCCAGTGGCTTTCATACGCTCACGCTGTGCAGAGCTCACCCAACCAGGAGCGCTTTGGCAAGGGGGCTATCGAAGGAGTACTGGGCCCCGGCGCATCGAACAATTCGACACTGGGCGGCAGCCTGATTACGACTGTCTCCTTCGGAATCCCGGCGAGTGTCTTCATGGCCATCCTCATGGGTGCTTTCATTATGCATGGGGTCGTTCCCGGTCCTGACATGCTCAGACCCGAGGCGAAGGGAGGACATCTAGGGCTCACGTACTCCTTTGTCTGGATCACCGTCATTTCTAACCTGATCACCGTAGGAATGATCTTTCTCTTCCTGAAACAGCTCGTCAAGGTGACGCAAGTGCGGGGCAGCCTGCTCATCCCCTTTATCCTGATGCTCATATACCTGGGCGCGTTTGCCGAAAAGAATGCTTTTCCTGACCTTATTCTGGTCTTAATTTTTGGTACCTTTGGCTGGGTGCTGGAAAAGCTCAGATGGCCGCGGCCGCCGTTGATCCTAGGGCTTGTGCTCGGTGGGCTGGCCGAGAGCAGACTCTTCCTATCCATGGGCAACTATGGTCTGGCCTGGCTCTGGCGTCCCACAGTGATGCTTCTCATAGCCCTTACGCTGCTCGGCGCTTTTTATCCGTTTATAAAAAGCAGGTTGCAGAAAAGGAAACTGCGCATGGCCGAAGCGGCTCTCGGTGTTCCAAGGAGCGTGGAGGCGACGGCAAGATCGAAAGCAAAGATCAACAAGTGGTCTGCGATCTTCGCCCTCGGCCTCGTGATGATTCTTGCGCTCGCTCTCTGGCAGAGCAGGAACTTTAATATGCGCGCGGGGCTCTTTCCCTGGGCGATCGGTTTCCCGCTTCTTGCTCTTGCGCTTGCGCAGTTTATCCGGGAACTTTCGGGTAAAGCCGGTGGCCGGCCGCTGGGACGGCCTGGCGCGGATGAGGAGCCTGAGATACCGCCGCACGTGGTCAGGCGTAGGACAGCCGGCATGTTCGGCTGGATCGTGACGTACTTTGTGGCTATCTGGCTGCTCGGTTTTCCAACGGGCAGCGCAGTCTGCAGCTTTGTCCAGCTTAAATTTGCGTCAAAGGAAAAGTGGCTTATGACCATACTTCTCACCGCAGGTCTCTGGGCCTTTGTCTACCTTTTGTTCGAGCAGACGCTCCACGTGCCGTTCCCCGATGGATACCTCTTTGAGCTGCTCGGCTGGGTTGAGTGACGAGGGACCCGCGAACACGCGCAAGCGGGTACCTGGAATAAGCGGATAGGAGGATTCCGTGACAAAGGAATTCAAGGTGATCGGCAAAAAAGTGGAAAGGGTGGATGCCTTCGAGCGGCTCACAGGGGAGGCGAAGTATGCTTCGGACATTTATCTTCCCGGCATGCTCTATACAAAGATTCTCCGAAGCCCCCATCCGCACGCAAGGGTCAAGAAGATCGACGCGTCGAGGGTACAGGCTCTTTCAGGAGTGAAGGCCATCCTTACACCGGCAGATGTTCCTGATTTTTCCATCCACAAAAGGGAAACTGCTCCGTTCTACCAAATGCCGGTTCTCGCGAGCACTGCCCGGTACGCAGGCGACGAGATCCTTGCGGTTGCAGCCGTGGACGAAGAGACTGCAGCGAATGCGCTCGAGCTGGTCAAGGTTGATTATGAAATTCTTCCGTTTGTGCTCGACGCCGAAGAGGCTGTCAAATCCACAGCTCCAAAGCTCTACCCTGAAGGCAACATGATCCAGGAAGCCGCTGATACCATCATCCGTGGTGATGTCGAAGAGGGATTCAAGCAGGCTGATGTGATACTTGAAGAGAAGTATCAAACGCACCTTGTTCAACACACCACCATGGAGCCAAGGGTTGCTGTGGCTGCCTGGAGCGGCAGAAGGCTCACGCTCTGGGATTCTCACAAGAATCCATTCCGGGTGCGAACCGACGTCGCCCGGGCACTGGGAATCAAAGTAAATGAAGTAAAGGTCCTGACCCCTTACATCGGCGGAGACTTCGGTGATAAGGCATTTGTGGAAAGGTATCATATCGTGGCTGCCCTTCTCGCGAAGAAGACAGGGCGGCCGGTCCGGATCGAGTACACGAGAGAGGATAATTATCTTTCAGCTCATCATCGCTACCCCACTACCTGGTATCTCAAGTACGGTGTGAAGAAGGACGGAACCCTGACAGCCATACAGGTAAAGCTTTATGCGGATCTTGGTGCTTACTACCACCTGGACGGTGCCAACGCTTCCCTGGAAACGCCGAAGTTCGTCTATCGATGCCCCAACGTCAAACTCGAAGGTTACAATGTTTTCACCAACAAGCCTGAGGGCGGCCACATGCGCTGTGTCGGCCATCCGGCCGCCATGTTCCCTCAGGAAGTGCATATGGATCGTTTGGCAGAGAAACTGGGGATGGACCCGCTTGCCTTCCGCCTGAAGAACTGTGCGCGGAAAGAGGACGGTGATCAGGACAGGAAATTTCCTTTTGCCAGCATCGGACTCGAGGATTGTGCTGCGCTGGCTGCCGAGCGGATCGGCTGGCAGAGCAACTGGAAGAAGGCAGGGTCAAGTCCAGGACCCGTGAAGAGGGGATTTGGTATGGCCTTCCACGCCTGCCGTCACGGTGGGATCAGCTCACCCATGTCTGCCCAGATCAAGCTCGATCCTGACGGCACGGCGGAACTCTTGAGCGGCCTTAACGACAGCGGCGGGTGGCAGAAGACGACCATGGCCATGATTGCTGCTGAGGAGCTGGGAGTCCCTTTCGAGGCTGTCCGGGTGACGACGGGCGACACGGATGCGACCACTGACACGGGGCCTCCCGGCGGAAGCCGTGGTACGGCCAGCGCGGGCCTTGCGGTGATCGCTGCTGTCAGGGATGCCAAGAGTCAGCTGCTGGAGGTTGCAGGCGAGCTCTTAAAGAAAAAAAACGAAGATCTCGAAATCAGAGACGGGCAGATTTTTATCAAGGGAGAAAACAGATCGGTCCCGTACAGGGAGATTCTCTCAAAGGCGACGAACCCTATCATAGGCCGTGGTTCCGGCAAGCCTCCGCAAAACGTGGCCCTGCTCACCTTCGGTGCCCATTTCGCTGAAGTGGCGGTGGATACGCGAACGGGCAAGATCGAAGTCCTTCGACTGATTGCCGCTCATGATGTGGGGCGCGTGATCAATCGCCTCGGCTGCGAGAACCAGATACAGGGTGGTGCCGTTATGGGAATGGGTTTTGGCATGCTGGAAAGGCAGTATGTCGACGGTCAGACGGGCATCTGCGTCAACCCCAATCTTGTTGATTTCAAGATACCATCGATCCTTGATGTGCCGACAGTAGAACCGGTCATTGTGGAACCTGACGACCCGTACGGGCCGTTCGGTGCGAAAGGAGTTGGGGAGCCTCCCTACAGCATCCCCACGCCTGCTATTGCCAATGCCATTTACAATGCTATTGGCGTCAGGTGCAATGAGATCCCGATCAACATCCGCGCGGTGCTCGACGGGCTGAAGAAGGCTTGAGGCAGGGGCTAGTTCTTTTTCCTTTTTCTGCTTGACCCGTGCCCCTTGCCCCTATGCTATTGACATCGTTTTCACCCGTAATGGATAATAGGCCATGCCCCCAAAATCTATTCCCGCCCTCCTCGAACAGATAGGAAACTTGCTCGACATGAAGGGGGAGAATCCCTTCAAAGTAAGGGCGTACCACAACGCCGCAAGAGCGCTGTCGGAGGTTGAGGACCTGGACGCGGTTATACAAGCCGGACAACTGAGAGAGATAAAAGGTATAGGGGATGCCATAGCGACGAAGCTGGAAGAATACGTAAAGACGGGCAAGATGACCTACTATGAGGAGCTTACCAAAGAGATTCCTTTGAGCCTCCTTGAATTACTGCAGATCCCCAATCTGGGCCCGCGCAAGATCAAAGTCCTCTATGATACCCTCGGCATCGCAAACGTCGGAGAGCTCGAGTACGCGGCCAAGGAAAATCGGCTTGCATCTCTCTTCGGGTTCGGGGCCAGGACGCAGGAGAAAATTCTTGAGGGCATCGAGTTCATCAAGAAGCATAAGGGTGAATTCCTGTTGGGCGATATCTATCCTCTGGCAATGAAGATCAAGGAGGGGTTCGACAAGATCACGAGTCCTGAGATGGTGGAAGTCTGTGGCAGCATCCGGCGGCGAAAAGAGATCGTCAGGGACATCGATATTCTCGTAGCCGGTACTAACCCGAAGAAGCTGTCCGCCCATTTTCTTAAGCTTCCCGAGGTGGAAGATGTTATTGCAGAAGGCGAGACAAAAACATCAGTCCGTCTGAATCTTGGTATCGAGGCTGATTTGCGCGTGGTGAGCAAGGAAGCCTACCCTTATGCGCTCATGTATTTCACGGGCAGCAAAGAACATAATGTGAAGCTGCGCGGGATTGCCAAAAAGAAGAATCTCAAGCTGAATGAGTATGGCCTCTTCACCAACGGTGATTCAATTCTTCTTCGGACCGAGGCGGAGATCTATAAACATCTCGGCCTTTCATACATTCCTCCTGAACTCAGGGAAGAGACAGGGGAGATCGAGGCAGCCCAGGCAGGAAAGCTGCCCGACCTCGTGATGGCCGAGGATTTGAAAGGCACCTTCCACGTGCACACCCTCCTGAGTGATGGAGTCGACACTCTGGATAAGATCGCCGAAGCCGCAAGAAAAATGGGCCTCTCCTATGTGGGGATTACCGATCACAGTAAGACTGCGGCATACGCGGGCGGCCTCAAAGTTGACACGCTCCGCCAACAATGGGATGAAATAGATCGACTCAACGCAAAAAATAGCGATGTATACCTTTTCAAGGGCATAGAGAGTGACATACTGCCTGACGGCAGCCTCGATTACGATGAGAAGGTGCTCGAAGAGCTCGACTTTGTGGTGGGATCGATCCATTCGAGCTTCACCATGAAGAGAGCCGATATGGAAAAGAGAATTCTGAAGGCGATGAAGAACCCGTTTATGACCATGCTGGGTCACCCCACGGGCAGACTCCTTCTTGCGCGTGAAGGGTATGACGTGGACATGAAAAATATTATCGAGATGGCATCCAAGTATCAGGTGATCCTCGAATTGAACGCAAGCCCTTATCGTTTGGACATCGATTGGAGATACATGAAGATGGCCAAACAGCAGGGCGTCATGGTAGCGATTAACCCTGATGCTCACTCCACAGCCGGATTAGAAGATCTTTTCTACGGCATCGGCGCGGCGCGCAAGGGCTGGCAGGAAAAGGGCGACATCCTGAATACACGCACGGTGAAGGAAGTAAAAAAGATTTTTGAGAGGCTGCGCAATGAAAAAAGAGATTAAGAGTATCTTCGAAAAGCTAAAAAAAATGCATGGGAAACCCAGGATAGAGCTCAAGTATTCGAGTCCGATGGAACTGATGGTTGCCGCCATCCTGGCGGCGCAGTGCACGGACGAAAGAGTTAATAAGGTGACCGAGTCTCTCTTCAAGAAATACAGGACGACAAAGGACTATGTGAAAGTCAAGGATGCAGAACTTGAGGAGGATGTGAGACCAACGGGTTTCTATCGAAACAAGGCACGCAGCATCAAGAACTTTGCGGCGGATATAGAAGAAAGATTCGGAGGGGTGATACCCGAAGACGTTGAGACACTTACCACGATCAAGGGCGTTGGCAGAAAGACGGCGAACATGGTCGTAGGGCTCGCGTTCGGCAAGCCTGCTATCATTGTGGATACCCACGTCATACGCGTATCACAGAGGATAGGTCTCACCAAGCAGGATGAACCTGACAGGATTGAAATAGACCTTAAGAAACTTGTGCCGGAACAGTCATGGACCGATTTTTCTTTGCTCGTAACCCTGCACGGCAGGTACATCTGCATCGCTCGCAAGCCGGATTGTCCGCGCTGTCTTCTGCAGAAGGAGTGCGATTTTTTTAAGGCCGCCCAGCGAGCGTAGGAACAGGGTCCGAGGGTTCAAGGGTCCGAGGGTCCGAGTGGCCGAGTGTTTAAGGCGTATGGCCTTAACTGCTCACCGTTTGACTGATGCTTGAATAAAAGGTAGCCAAAGATTCAGAGAGTCGCTTTTAACGGCTCACTGCTTACGGCTTACTGTTAACTGCACTTATACGGAGGGAACTATGGCGTTTGGGCGGGAAGCGTTGACGAATGAGGAGGTGCTGCACCTCAAAGAAGCGGCGCGATTGGCTAAGGGTGACATCATCAAGATGACGCGGTTGGCTGGATCAGGTCATCCCGGCGGCTCGATGTCTTCTCTTGATATGTACCTGGTCGTTTTCTCATGTGCAAACCTGGATGGCGAGAAGAGGGACCGGATCATTGTCAGCCATGGCCACACGTCTCCCGGAGTCTACGCCGCTCTGGCGAGGCTCGGCCATTTGCCGGTTGACGAGGTCATTGCTTTTTTCCGAAAAGCAGGTAGTCCATTCGAGGGACACGTGGTGAGGGGCCTGCCCTTCATCGACTGGTCAACGGGGAACCTGGGCCAGGGCTTGTCTGCGGGATGCGGCTTCGCCCTTGGTTCAAAGCTGAACAAGCGGGATTCGCATGTCTATGTGTTGATGAGTGACGGAGAGCAGGCGAAAGGGCAAGTCTCGGAAGCGAGAAGATTTGCGAAAAAGTACTGCCTCGATAATATTACCGTGCTTATCGATTACAACCGGATTCAGATCAGCGGGTGCGTGGATGATGTGATGCCCGTGAATATAGTCGAGAACTACCTCGCCGATGGTTGGGACGTTTTTGAGGTCGACGGTCATGACGCGGGCGAACTGTATGCGGCTTTGCGCAGAGCGCGACAGACGCAAACACCCTCCTGCATCCTCGCCCGTACTGTCATCGGCAACGGCGTTCCCTTTATGGAAGGCAAGGCCGATTACCATGGCAGGGCTTTAAACGAAAAAGAGTACCCACAAGCTCTTGCCGTTCTTGGAATAGAAGATGACTTTGAAAAATATAGAGAACAGCGCAAGGGTTCGCCGCGCTGGCGACCCGCTTCCGGCGAGGCAGCTAGCGACGGCGGACTAAACACGGGTACTCCCTTCACCTATTCCGATGCCGATAACCTTGATAACCGTTCGGCTTTCGGTAAGGCACTTAAAGATCTCGCAGATAAAAATATCCCTGAAGGAAAGCTGATCGCTGCCTTTGACTGCGATCTTGCAAGCTCGGTGAAAACGTCCGATTTTTGCAAATGCTCACCGGAGCAGTTCTTCCAGTGCGGTGTGCAGGAGCACAATGCAGCTACGATTGCCGGGGCGCTTTCCGCTGCAGGAGTTGTAACCTTCTTTGCCGACTTCGGTGTTTTTGCTCTCGATGAGACATACAACCAGCACAGGTTGAATGATATCAACAAGACGAATCTCAAGGTGGTGGGGACGCACCTGGGTCTCGATGTGGGACAGGACGGCAAGACTCACCAATGCATCGACTATATCGGTCTCACTCGCAATCTCTACAACTTCAAGACGATAATACCCGCTGATACAAATCAGGTGGACCGTGTTACAAGGTATATCGCGTCGACCAACGGCAACTTCTTTATCGGTACCGGAAGAGGTAAATGGCCTCTCATCAAGGATGAAAAAGGAGCGCCCTTGTTCGCGAACGGTTACGTCTTCAAGTATGGCAAAATGGATGTGATCAGGAATGGTAAGGATGCGGCCGTGATCACGTATGGAGGCATGCTCGGTCGGGCCATGGCCATCAGGGAAAGCCTGGCGAAAGAGGGCGTATCGCTGGCCGTGGTGAATATGGCCTGTGTGAATGAGGTCGACCCTGAGGTGATGCAGGGTTTACTGGGCCTCAAGGGAATCTTCACTTATGAGGACCACAACCCCGCGACCGGAATCATGCCCCCGATCGCATACTACCTCTTGCGAAAGGGGTATAAAGGAAAGGTGCAATCGTTCGGCGTCAAAGCATATGGAAAATCGGGCGACACGGAAGAGCTCCTGAAAGGTGAAAAGCTTGACATCGAGTCGATGACACAGGCGATTAGGGCGGTAATGAAGTGAGCGGTAAGCAGTAGGCAGTAAGCAGTAAGAGCTGAGCCATGATTAGTGAATAACAGCAGCGAACAGTGAACAGCAAGCGCGAGGGAGTAGTTTATTCGTTTTATACTGCCTCACTGCTTACTGCTTACTTTCGACTTTTAGCCGGAGGCGGATAATGGCGGATAACATCAAGGACATGTACAAGAAGGTTGTAAAGGACAAATTTCCCGAAACCATCAAGATCGACATGGGCGGGCAGGTGTTGGAGTACAGGAAGAGAGTCTGGAGCATCTACGACGCGGACGAGAAAGCCGATGTGGAGCGCGGCATCCGCTATGGTGAAAACCCTGACCAGCCCGCGGCCCTCTACGAACTGGTGCGCGGGAACATTACATTGGGAGACGTGCGGTTCTTTGACTTTGACAATGGGCTGGTGAGCAAGCTCACAGAGAAGGATCAGTTGCAGGTGGGAAAGCATCCGGGAAAGATCAACCTCACGGATGTGGACAACGCCCTCAACATCATCCGGTTCCTCGATAAGAAACCGGCGTGCTCCATCATGAAGCATAATAACCCGTGTGGTGCGGCGTATGGCTCTTCGTCGGCGGAGGCTTTTGAGAAGGCGTTCTGGTGTGACCGGATCGCTGCCTTTGGCGGTGCTGTGGTCTTCTCAAAGACGCTGGACGCCGAAACGGCCAAGGCAATGGCGCCCTTCTACTTCGAAGTGGTCTGCGCGCCCGACTATGAGGGGGCAGCCCTCGACATCTTGAAGAAATGGAAGAATTTGAGGATTCTCCAGATCAAGGAGATCGAACGGCTGCAGGCCTACAAGACGAAGAGGATCATCGACTTCAAATCCCTCATGGACGGTGGTCTCATAATCCAGGAATCGCAGCCGTCAAAGATAAAGGGCAAGGAGGACCTGAAGCCGGCACAGACGACCTACAAGGGCGAAGGTTACAAAATCAAACGGCCGCCCAGCGACAAGGAACTTGAGGATATGCTCTTCGGCTGGTATGTCGAATCGGGCGTGAGCTCCAATTCTGCCCTTTTCGTGAAGGATGAGGCTACCGTTGCCATCGGCACAGGCGAGCAGGACCGGGTGGGCGTTGTTGAGATCGCTACATTCAAGGCGTACACGAAGTTCATGGATGGTCAGGTCTTCAAGAAGTTTGGCGTGCCCTACGCTGTCTTCAAGCTTGAGGCGGAGCGGGGCACAAGGAAGATGGGCGATCTGAAAGAGATCGAGGAGTATACGAAGAGCCAGAAAGGCGGTCTCCTGGGATCCATCATAGTCTCAGACGGTTTTTTCCCCTTCAGGGACGGGGTCGATGCGGCAATCAAGGAAGGGGTGACCGGTGTGATACAGCCGGGTGGCTCCGAGCGCGACTTCGAGGTGATCGAGGCGTGTAACGAATCCGGTGTCACCATGGTGTTCACCGGACAAAGGCTGTTTAAACACTGATTGTTACGAGTTACGGGTTAGAATACGTTACAGGTTACATGCAAATGCTTGTTACGTGTTACAAACCAATGCTTGTTACATGTTACAGGTAAGAGCTGTTACGGGCAACGATTGTTACACGTTACCGGCAAGGTCGTTACACGCTAACTTGTAACAGGCGCTGAGCTTTATGGCGCCCAGTACCTGTAACTCGCAACTCGGAACAGGCGTTTACGCCATATTTTATCGCTCACTTGTATCTTTTGTATTGACAAAGATGGCATGCAAAAAATATAATTGTGAAAATAATAACAAAATAACCAATTAACCTTCGGAGGCTTGGGAAATGAGACCTTATTTCGAGAAAATGCAGGATTTGGGTAAGCCGATCAAAGTGAACGAGAAAAATGCCGAAGAGATCAAGAAAGTTGAAGCCGAAATTGCGGCGCTCGTGGAGAAGAACAAGAATGCAGGGTTAGCAAAAGAGACGCTGAACAAGAGGGGCGAATGGACGGTGCACCAGAGGCTGGAGTACATCCTTGACCCGGGCACTTGGGCTCCGCTTCACATACTCTATGACCCGATGGAAGAAGAGTCGGGAACGACCGGCGTTGTGGATGGTCTCGGCAGAATAAACGGTAGATGGTGTGTCATTATCGGATTCGACAACAAAGTTATGGCGGGAGCCTGGATCGCTGGGCAGTCGGACAATATCCTCAGGGTCACTGACATCTCCAAGAGATTGCACTGCCCCCTTGTTTGGCTGGTCAACTGCAGCGGTGTGAAGCTGACCGAGCAGGAAAAGGTCTACGCAAACAGAAGAGGGAATGGAACAACCTTCTTCAGGCATGCTGAGCTGAACAAACTGGGCATCCCTGTTCTTGCCGCAATTTACGGAACAAACCCGGCCGGCGGCGGCTACCAGGGCATCAGCCCGACACTGCTCCTCGCCCACAAGGACTGCAACATCGCTGTCGGCGGCGCAGGCATCGTGAGTGGCATGGCCCCGAAGGGCTATTTCGATGAGGGCATGGCTGAGCAGATCATAGAGGCAACCAGGAAATTCAAATCGGTCCCCCCGGGCAGGGTTGAAATCCATTATGACAATACCGGGTTCTTCAAACAGGTCTTCCAGACAGAGGAAGCGATCCTTGATGCGGTGAAGGAATGGGTGAACTACTTGCCTGCGTACAACAGCAAATTCTTCAGGGTCGCCCCGCCGGCGGAACCAAAATTCCCGGCTGAAGACCTGTACAGCATCGTCGCCTTCAACCAGAAGATGACGTACGATGTAAAGCAGTTCATAGCACGGCTCGTCGACGGAAGCGAGCACATGGAGTTCAGGCCTGATTACGGACCGGAACTTTACTGCGGCCTCGTGAAGATTGACGGGTTCCTCATCGGCGTTGTTGCGAATATACAGGGTATGATGCCGAAGGGTTACCCACAGTACGCCCCGTATCCGGGCATCGGCGGCAAGTTCTACCGCGAAGGGCTGATCAAGGTCAACGAGTTTGTCACGCTCTGCGGCAGGGACAGGGTGCCCATGCTCTGGATACAGGACACGTCCGGTATCGACGTTGGCGACATCGCAGAGAAGGCGGAACTCCTCGGTCTCGGTCAGTCACTGATTTACTCTATCGAGCAGGCAAACGACAGTCCGATGATGTGCATCGTGCTGAGGAAGGGCACTGCAGCCGCTCACTACATCATGGCCGGGCCACAGGCGAATAATAACAATGCGTTCACCATCGGCACCGCCACCACGGAAATATACGTCATGCACGGTGAGACAGCAGCGGTCGCGTCCTTTGCGAGAAGGCTTGTGAAGGAAAAGGATTCAGGCAAGCCTTTGGCGCCGGTGATTGAAGCCATGAACAAGACAGTTAAAGAGTATTATGATAAGTCGAGGCCGGCTTATTGCGCAAAGACGGGTATGGTGGACGAGGTCGTTAAAATGACAGATCTGAGAAAGTATCTCGTGGCCTTCGCCAACTGCTGCTACCAGAATCCGGTTTCAATTTGTCCCCAGCATCAGATGATGCTCCCGAGGATCATAAAGGGCTAGCGACACAGGGTTAAAGAGATCTCGCAAGGGCGGGCTTCGCAAGCCCGTCCTTGCTGCATCGGGGGCGCCGTTAACCTCGTCATGGATAAGGTTGACAAGTGGAGCGGCAACGGGATATAAAAAAACAGCCGATTTCTTTATGAAAGAGCGACTACTACAAGAACTCGAGCAGATAAAGGAAGCCGGCAACTACCGGGAAATACGGTACGTCAAGCCGGTCAATGCCAGCCGTCTGATTTACGAAGGGCGCGAGTACCTGAATCTTTGCTCCAATAGCTACCTCTCGCTCCATCTTCATCCTGATGTGATGCGTGCAGCCAAGGACGCGATAGACGAGTATGGGGCGG
Organism: Syntrophorhabdales bacterium; assembly: GCA_035315185.1. Classification (GTDB taxonomy): domain Bacteria; phylum Desulfobacterota; class Syntrophorhabdia; order Syntrophorhabdales; family WCHB1-27; genus JADGQN01. The sequence goes on from DATFYE010000069.1 coordinate 28,253, forward strand.
GAACGTGCTCCTCGCGGAGCGTGTCAGGCAGTATCGACCTGTATGCCAGGCTCGAGGACGAGGTGGCCTCGTTCAAGGGATACGAAAAGGCGCTCATCTTTTCCAACGGATACCTGGCGAACATCGGCATCATCGCAACTCTCGCCGGTGCGCATGACGTTATCTTCAGCGACGAGCTGAACCACTCGAGCATCATAGACAGCACGAGACTCTCCAGAGCGCGGAGAGTGATCTACCGTCATCTCGATATCGAAGACCTGGAAAAAAAGATAAGGCGGGAATCTGTCAGGACAAGAAAGTCAAAGAAGTTCATTATCACCGAAACAGTCTTCAGCATGGACGGCGACGTGGCGCCTCTCCGCGAGATCTTCAACCTGAAAGAGAAATACGGTCTCCATGTGATAGTGGATGAGGCTCACGCGACGGGTGTTTTTGGAGAGGGCGGCCGAGGTGTGGAAGAACTGCATGGTCTCTCGGGACTGATGGACGTTCAGATGGGCACCTTTGGAAAGGCACTTGGCTCGTTCGGTGCTTTTGCGCTCGCAGACAGCTTGACTATTGATTACCTTATCAACAGGGCGAGGACCTTTATGTATACCACGGCCCTCCCTGCCAGTGCTCTCGCGGCAGCCAGATCAGCCTTACAACTTATCAGGGATAACGGCTCGTTCAAGAAAGAACTCTGGGAGAACTTAGATTACATGAGACGGGGGTTACTCCACTTGGGTTTTGACCTGAAACAGAGTGAGGGGCCCATAGTGCCCATTGTTGTGGGAGAGGACAGCAAGGCAGTTCGCATGCAGAAGATGCTGCTTGAGAAAGGCATATTCCTTCAAGCGATCAGACCGCCGACAGTGCCTTCAGGAACATCCCGGCTTCGGCTGACCGTTGTGCGCGGTCTTACGAAGGAAGAGATGGATAAAGCGCTGGAAGCCATCGGGGCGGCGGGCAAGGAAGTGGGACTGATATAGGAAGAGCAGTGTTTAGTGAATAGTTGAGAAATGCCAATACATCGTGCACCCTGATGTGCCAATACATCGGTTACCCTTAATGCCGGTTTTTGTGCCAATACATCGTGCACCCGAGGCCCCTTTCCGTGCGATAATCGTACCCATTACCAGAGAGGAGGTT
>DATFYE010000070.1:0-48658 GCA_035315185.1 Syntrophorhabdales bacterium
ACATCATTCCGATCCATCCCGAGATGTATGATCACATTGCCGACCGAGTTAAGAGCGCACTGCCCGAGGCTTTCTTGTTCCCCCATCCCGACACGGGTCGTAATTACTATGAGAGTGCACTTCCCAAAATATGGGAAGGTGTTAGAACTCAGGCAGGGATCGGCCCCTACGAGCTGCGCCTCTATGATGCGTCGAGGCATTCATTCGCCTCACAGTTGGCGAATAGTGGGACGACGTTATTCCACATCAGCAAAGCGCTTGGCCACAGTACGCAAAAGATGTCCGAAAGGTACTCGCATCAGGAGCTCGAGAAGATGCGCGCCAACCTGTCCAAGATATCGTTGAGGAAGAAGCAGATCGTCACCAGTCTGTCACCGGCAAAAAAGGCGAGAAAAAAGATGAGTAATATCAATAGGTTTTGATGGTAGGTCTCTGGTTCAAATCCAGTCGCCCCGACCATTTCTGACCCTGCCCTTTTCCTTTATTACTCAATCAAGTCTTACCCTATCCTGGATTCCGGTTCAGATGGGAAGGGCCTGACTTAATTACGGGGTTTGTAAACCATGGTACCCCGGGTCGGTGCCGAATCCTCCGAATTGTCGCCGGTGGCTTTATGCTTCCATGATGTGCGGTCACATATATCCGACTGGCTATATCGAAACAGAGCGGTCACTTTGAGATTAACTCGCGCCATTCTCCTAATTATCTTTGCCTTATGTTAAGATGCTCATATGAAGACTTCCAGAGTGAGTCAGCATTCAGCCTGCCTTCCTACTGAAATCCTGCAAGGCCTCTCAGCCCTCGTGACGCACTGTTACACTTGGCAATCACGTCTCTGCACGCTCTGGCTACTGAGCGGCGGGTCAGCCGTTCACCGGCCCCATGGCTCCGATGATAGCCACGTGCGGATGATTCCATGAAAACGGCCGATCAGACGACCTGTGCACCCAGTCGCGGCAGGTCTATTCTTTTGGGGTGCGTGGTCCTCACTGCATATGTGCTCCTCTCTCTGGTCATGACCTATCCTCTCGTGTTCAAGATCGGCAATTCTGTGGGCGATCTGGGCGATCCCCTGCTCAACACCTGGATTCTCGCTTGGGACGTGAAAAAATTCATGGACCTCGATTTCCTCAGGATCTTCGAAGCAAACATTTTTTTTCCTTCTCACGCTGTGCTGGCCTATTCTGAGATTATGTTTGGCAATGCCCTCATAGCGCTCCCGGTAATGGCTGTTTCCAAAAATCCCATTCTCGCATATAACATCGTTTATTTATCCGGAGTGATCCTCTCCGGCTTCGGGGCTTACCTGCTTGCCCTTTATCTTACCAAAAACCAGGCAGGCGCCTTCTGTTCCGGCCTGATATTCGCTTTTTTTCCGTATCGCGTGGACCACATAAGCCATGTGCAATTGCAGGTCGCCGAGTGGATACCTTTGGCGCTCCTCTGCCTCCACAAAATGTCCGAAAAACCGAACCTCAAATATTCCTGCTTGTTCGCCCTTTGTTTTCTGCTTCAGTTTCTGTCGTGCGGTTATTACGGAATCTTTCTTGCCGTCGCTATTATCGCATTTATCACCTTAAAGAGTATGGGAGGACGACTGTCCCTCACATTTTATCGAAATGTCTGTTTATCTTTGTTGGCTGCTTGCGCAATACTGATGCCCTGTCTTCGCCCTTACATAAGGCTGAAGCACGAGCTTGGCTTCACTCGAAGCTTGGCCTGGAATGTCTTTCTCTCAGCTGATCTGCTCTCGTACTTGTCGGCGCCACCCTCGAACTGGCTATATGGAAAGATAACTCGAGTGTTTTTAAAGGCGGAGGGTGGGCTGTTTCTGGGTATCGTACCCATGGTGCTCGCCTTAAGCGGCATGGGTAGAGTTCGATTCAGTCTGCACCGGGTGGCATTGACAGTAAGATCGGCGGTCTGGTCCACCGAATCCCCCTCGCGCAGTGTCCTCTGGCTGAAAAGGCTGTGCACGTCGGTATTCCTCTTTTATCTAGTGGTCCTGGGCGGAATTCTTGTTACTGGAGGCATACGCTTTTCATTTCTTGGTTATGCCGTGCGCGTGGAAGGGACAGAAACACCAGCTACGCTGCTTTTGCTATCGGGGGCAGTCATATGTCTGCTCTCGAATCGGTTGATTCTGCTAAGATCTGTGTTTCGTGCTATCAGAGAGGCCACCGACAAGGGGTTCTACGTTTTTCTCCTGTGCGTGAGCTTCGTTTTATCGCTGGGACCGAGCATCCAAGTGGGGGGCAGGGTCATTTTTAAGGGGCCCTATCTCCTCTTGTATAAGTACTTCCCCGGTTTTGACGGACTGCGGGTACCCGCAAGGATGGCCATTATCGTGGCTCTCTGCGTGAGCGTGCTCGCTGCCTACGGCATAGCCGGGCTGAGGGGCCCCCTCAGGCGAACGTTATTGCCCATTTTTGCCGCCCTCGTGATACTCATCGAATTCGCCTCGATGCCGATGAGGCTCACACCGGTACCACTGAGAAGTGATATACCGGAAGTATATCGCTGGCTAAACAGCCAGGAAGGGAAGAAGGCGATCATCGAGATGCCAATGGCAGAAATTTTTTCCTTAGATAAGGAAGCAAAACGCATCTATTTTTCCATATATCACTGGAAGAGCCTTGTCAACGGCTATAGCGGTTATGTTCCCCCCTATTACTTGTCATTGATTCGTGACATGAACGATGGTTTTCCCTTTCCCTCATCCGTTCGAAGGCTGAGAGAGTTGGGTGTCGATTACGTGATACTTCACTCCGACGAGTATGATGCTGAGAAACTGACAAGAATACAATGGGACATCTCCCGGTTTAGAGAGCTAGAGCCAGTGAAACAATTCGGGAACGATTATGTGTTTCAGATCAAAAGATGGTAGCAGATGCTTTTTCGCCTGAACGATGCCAACATTGAACGAAGCGCGAAGTTGGTCAGCTTTCATCTATATCTTGTTTTAAAATGAAAAGAAAATTTTACCTGTTCATCATTATACTCGTCTCTGTTTTGCTTCCCCTCCTCGCCGGTGAGGCGTTGCTGAGACTTTACCATGTCTATAAATTTGGTATGCATAACCCCGTCAGTCCGATCACTCTTGATGACCGTCTCGGCTGGATTGCAACCAAGGACTTCAAACTGCGAGGCGAGAATGTTGATGCAGCCGGGCGAAGATACGCGGTGAATGTCAACCAGAACTCGGAAGGTTTTCGCCTGTTCGGCAACCGAAAGGTAAAGGACAAGAAGAAAGTTCTTTTTATTGGGGATTCCTTTACCCATGCCGTACAAGTCTCAGACAACAAAACTTATTACGGCCTTTTGAAGGATGCGCTTTCAATTGAGGTTTTTGCTTACGGGGCTGGAGGTTATGGCAACCTCCAAGAATACCTGATTCTCGATCGCTATCTCGACGTTATCAAACCGGATGCCGTTGTCTGGCAACTTTGTTCGAATGATTTCATCAACAATCACTACGAACTGGAATACGAAAGCCGAAGAAACAACAACGGCATGATGCGTCCCTACCTGACCATCAAGGGAGAAATGATCTATGCCGTTCCTTCAAGGATGCCCCTGACCCGACAGTTCATCAATCGATACTCCCATTCGCAGCTCCTTTACTTTCTGCTCAGCAGGATCGACATTTTGGCGAGCTTGAAAGGCAGGAGCGTCGAGGATACTATAAAAGAACAAGGGAAGGCGTTTCCACCCTTCAACGACGCCGTTACCATCACAGATCGTCTGTTTGAAATGATCCGGACCCGCATTCCGGAAAAGACAATGCTCTTGGCTTTTTGCGCTGACGATGCGGAACCCTATCTTGACGAGATGAAAAGATTAGCGCTTAAAAACGGCATGACTTTTATCGAAGGCGTGCCCGGAGAGGTCAGGAAAGCGGAACATCGCGGTGTTACCACTAGGACCGCCGATGGCAGCCACTGGAATGAAGCTGGTCATCAAATCGTTGCGGATGTTTTGCGTGGTTATTTATTCAAGGGGCTACAGTGGCCTCACGTACTGCAGAGCAAGTGATCTTTGAGGTCCTGAACGGAGGAGGCAGGGCAAGTTTGACGTCACCATGCTACCATTGGTATAATTTAAAAACCCAAACCCCCGTGACGGCGGGACGGAAATGTAACAAAGGTTCGATTGCTCAGCCGAAGAGAAACAAGCGGCAGTAACAGATTCAGGCAGTATAATCGTGCTCTTTAACTCTCCGCAGTACCTTTTCCTCTTTCTGCCACTCACTCTGCTGGTTTACTGGTTCTTGACCACCAGAAGTTGGGCGTACGCCTCTAAATGGTGCATCATTTTCGCGTCCCTGCTGTTCTATGCTTGGTCTGCGCCGCATTATCTGCTCGTGCTGGTGGGCTCGATACTCGTGAATTATCTCCTTGGCGCAGCGATCAGAGGAGCCGCCGGGGAGCATAACGGAGGGCGCAATGTAAGGAAAGCGGTGCTCATTGCCGGAGTGGCGGGAAATGTGCTCCTCCTCGGTTACTTCAAGTACGCGAACTTCCTGATCGAGACCGCCAACTATATCATTGGGACGCGGTTCTCCATCGTGGAAACGGGTATGCCCCTAGGGATCAGTTTTTTCACATTTACCCAAATTGCCTATCTTGTCGATATCTACAGGCAGCCGAACACCGAAACCACCCCCCTCGATTATTGCCTCTTCATCGCATTTTTTCCCCGCATCCTCTCGGGTCCCATAACCCGTTATGGAGAGATGATGCCGGAGTGCGCGCCGGATGGCGGGAGGAGAATGAATTACACCCCTCTTGCAGCAGGGCTCTTTCTCTTTTCACTGGGCTTGTTCAAAAAGATCGTCCTCGCCACTCCCTGTGCCGAATGGGCTGACAACGGCTTTGCCAGCGCCCACGCGCTCGGATTCGTGGAGGCCTGGGTTACGAGTCTCTCCTACAGTCTGCAACTCTATTTCGACTTTTCCGGTTACACCGATATGGCTCTGGGTGCGGCCTTGATGTTCAACATCAAGCTGCCCATCAACTTTAATGCCCCTTATCGGGCCACCAGTATTCAGGATTTCTGGGCACGGTGGCACATGACGCTGAGCAGATTCCTAAGGGACTATGTGTATATCCCCTTAGGCGGCAGCAGACTTGGCGAATTCAGGACTTTTTGGAACATACTGGTCACGTTCCTCATATGCGGATTGTGGCACGGAGCAGGAGGCCTGTTTGTCTTCTGGGGTCTTCTACACGGATTGGCGTTGATCGTCTATCGCCTGTGGAGGAAAACAAACTTCAGAATGAATGCTTTCGTCGGCTGGGTGATCACCTTTAGCTTCGTCAACTCGGCCTGGGTTTTTTTCAGGGCCAAGAGCTGGGAAAACGCCATGGACGTCCTCAAGGGGATGGTAGGACTGCACGGGTTGAAGCTGCCTGCCTCGTGGGGGTCGTCGCTTGCCTTCATGTCAAACCGGGCCACCTTTACCGACGGCTGGCTGAATGCTACCCGGGGTAGCGATGAAAGCGTCCTCGTTGTCGTGGGCATACTCCTTATCGCCATATTCGGACAGACTTCGGACCGCATAGCGCACACCCTTCGGCCAAAGACAACGACGGCTTTGCTCACCGGGTTCATGCTGTTTATTTCTTTCATTTGCATGTTTTCGATGAACAAGCAGACCCCTTTCATTTATTTTCGTTTTTAGCGATTGACCGATGAGCTATTCCTATTCTCATAAAGGTTTCTTCTACCTGACAATTTTCATTTCACTGGCTCTTACCCTGGTTTATTGCCTGACAGTATACCTGCTTTGGCCGACAATAGGCGAATACCGGGGATTGAAGGACTATGTCATGAAGAAGGAGCGTGCCGCGAGAATGATCGGCGATACGCCGAAGATCATTTTCGCGGGTGGGAGTGCAACCCTTCTTGGCATACGTGCAAAGGATATAGAGACGGCCTTCGGTATACCGAGCGTGAACCTCGCCCTCCATGCAGGTCTCGACCTCGATTATGTGCTCTACACGGTGAAGAAGGTGGCAAGAAGTGGCGACGTCGTTATTCTGCCGCTTGAATATGAGCATTTTCTTTACGATGGAGCCACAAACTCTTTCAAGGCATCTTTTGTTCTGTCCTGTGACAGGGAGTATTTCTTTCATGCCTTGCGCCCTGGTCAGAAACTTGAATATCTCTTTCACATCATAGGCTTTAACAAGGTATTCAAGACCGTCAAGAGGTTTCATTCCGTGCAATTAATCCCTTGGGCCCTCGGGGATTTGAACGAAAACGGCGATGTTACCTCCAATGGGGGCGAGCGTCGTCTGGAAGAGATCAGCCCTGCGCCAATTCAATCGGGCGAGTTCAAGGAAACCGAAGGCCTCTTGCTGATCAAGGAGTTCAGCCGGTGGGCAAAAGAAAAGGGTGTCATCGTTTATGTGTCTTACGCGAACAGGGTCTACCTGAAGGACTATGAGCGTGAAGAGTACGTCAGATATTTCGAGAACCTGAAGCGGTACTTTGTCCGGAATGATATCGCTGTCCTCGGCACTCCTTACGATTTTTTCTATCCAGTCGACCTGTTTTATGGGACGCAGTATCACCTGAGCCAGCAGGGCATAACACTGAGAACAGAAAAGCTCATACACATGCTCACCGATATGAATCCCGCGTTCTTCAAAGTACTGCCGGGCCGCAACCCCGGTGATGCAGTCACGGGAGGAGGCAGAATAATGAGGAGAAGATTCCGAGACTAAACTTTATGTAAGCGGGCACTCCAGGAAAGGGCTGCCAGCCCTCCCTAATACCAGAAATCGACACCAGCTTTACTTTTCCAGTCCGTGTCAAACTGCTCGTCGAAGTAAGTTCCCAGTTTTTCCAGGAGCAGCTTCCAGCCCTTCTTATAGTCCTGGGCAAGGATGTCTTCGAGGAACGGAACTATCTCTCCCAGTTTGTCCTTCGGCAGATATGCATACGCGCCCAGTTCATGCGACTTCTTGAGGGCTTCGGGGCTGAGGTCATGGGCTGTGAGCATACCTACTCTGAACTTCCTTTTTACGGCCAGGGCAAGAAGGTCAAATCCCCGTACACCCATAATATCGAGAATCACAAGGTCGTACGTATTTGCGTTGATCAACTGGGCGCCTTTCTCGTAGGCGGTTGCCTTGTCGACCTGACAGTTCGGGCAGGAATCCTTGATCTCCTGCTCCAGCACGGCCAGCACATCGGGCTCGTCATCTACCGCCAAAATCCTTTTACCATCCAAAACCGAAGCTGTCATGCTGCACCTCCTCTTTTATGCTCGATTATGGTCGCTCCTTGTCTTGTCCTCACTTGCGTGAGTTGCTTCCGCCACAGAGAGCGGAGCAAACGTGAATTACTATTGTGCCATGTTCCCATTGTAACGCGGGGATATTTTTTGTCAAGCACCTTTTTTTATCAAGATGATGATCGGCCAGAAAATGAGGTCGTGGGCCCGTCTCGTGGGGCAATGAGAATGCCTGTCTAACGTTCAGATTTGCAAGGGTTACGAGCTATCGCTTTCCGCATGAAAGGTTATACTGCGGAGCAAAAATGCAAAATTACGATTGCAGGGGCCCACGGTGTCGCCGAAGAGGAAATAGACGCGACCTTCGGAGCAGCGGGTATTAATGGTTGCACTGCCTCTGCGGCTTGTGGGGTAGAGGTGACCGACGGTTTTGTCCCTTTCTCACGGCTGACTACTGCACGTATTGCAGTTTCCCACGCGCGCGCCATCTTGTCGTAGCCGCTCGCATTGGGATGAAGGCCATCCGCGTAATCGCTCATGGAGAGAATGTTCTGCATGTCGATTACGGAGACGCGCGGACCTTTGGAGGCGACGATGCCGGGAATCGTCGCGTTATATGACTGATGGTCCGGGTCCGGGCCCCGCCGAAAAGGAATAATCTGCGCCACGATGACGCGCACCATTGGGAGACGCGCAAGAATATCATCGAGAAGAGCCGAGAGATTGCCGGGTGCGGAGGCCGCATTGCCATGGCTGATGTCATTCGTACCGATGTGCAGCAGAATGATGTCCGGTTTGTAAGTCTCAAGCCAGCCATCAACATCAATACCGCTTTTAATCTGCGCAATCGTCCAGCCGGGATGGCCCTCATTGTCCGGATCGGGTATGGTCCTGTTGCCGCTCCGTTGCGATCCCACGAAGTCAATGGTGTAGCCGTCTTTTGCGAGGAGAATCCCGAGCACGTGGCGATAACCGCCGTAGCTTCGATCGGGAGTACCGAAGGTGATTGAATCACCGAGCGGCATGATCTTAAGCGAAACGTTCTGTGAGGATCCTGCTATAGGAGCCGGGATTGTTTCGGCGGAGGCAGGCACCGGAAAGCAGAGCAAGAGGCTTGCCAGTACGAGAAGAAGGCACGCACGTTTGGCGATCCTATAGCATGATGAATCAATGCCGCACGGACCATGCTTGATAGCCATGCTCAAGGCTCCAGACGCTGGGCGTTCCAGCACGCCTCCGCGCCCTTGCACTCCTTGTTCGCAGTGAGCATGTCATGCAGCCGCTGCCGTTTCTCAGGACTCAGACTCGAGGCGGTGTTCTTAAGCTCGTCAGGATCGCTCTGCAAATCATAGTAGCCTGTCTCGCCATCTTCATACTCCACGTACATGCCATCTTCCGTGCGCAGCACCTCATACGATGTTGGGTTGGCGCCGTACCGCATGGGCTTGTCCGGATCTGACGGATCCCTCTGTGGTCGACGGTGCTCGATGAGCGCAACGTGGCGCCAGTCCCCTACCGTGCTCCCGCGAAGCAGTGGGACGAGGCTGCGCCCGTCGGGAGAGGTTGGTGAGGAGGCTCCGCAGAGATCGGTGAAGGTTGAGCAAAGGTCAACGTTCTCAACGATCTCCTTCACCACATGCCCCTTCGCGACTCCAGGCCCCACAACAACGAGCGGCACATGAATGTCAATTTCGAACGGAGTCATCTTGCCGGGACGAAGCGAATACTCCCCCATGTGCAGGCCGTTATCAGAGCTGAAGATGACGTACGTGTTATCAGCGCCGAGCGCCGCGAGCGTGGAGCGGATCTGGCCGATCATCTTATCGACAGCCTGCACGGACTGAGCCCGCATCCGAAAGGCCTGATCGATCTTCTGAATTTCTATCGGCCTCAAGGGCGGTATCGACTTCAGCCACTTCGGAGCGTCAGGACCGGGTCGTGCACCGAATGCAGCAGATCGCGGAGCGGTGAGGCCGGGAAATTTGTCGGCGTCGCGAGGCGCGGGGATGTACGGGCCGTGCGGCGCAAATGTCGCGATCTCGATGAAGAAGGCGCCCGACGCGGACTTGCGAATGAACGCGTCCGCCAACCCGGCCAGGACGTCGGTCAGATAGTGCTGCGGCTGGCTATCATAGTGCACGGTGCGGCCGTTTTGATTGAGGTTGTAATTGAACTCGCGATAAGCAGCCCCGGCCACATCCCATTCATTCCATCCCACGGGGACACCGTGTTTAACGGGAAAATAGCCATTGAGGTACTTCCCCATCATGGCCGTCTTGTAACCTGCGCGTTGGAGGGCGACAGCGAACGTGAAAGGTTCATTGTTGCGCGCTACGAACACGTCATAGCCGCCCAGGGGTCTGGTATTTGTAAACACCCCCGTATTGTGCGGAAACTTGCCGGTGAAGATCGATGCGCGGGAAGGACAGCAGAGTGAATCGGTGACAAAGTAGTTCGCGAAGGTCGTCCCGTCCTTCTGCATCGCCAGGACGTTCGGCATGTACTGAACAAGATTTGTCGAAAGGTCGTCCGTGAGGATGAAAACGATATTCGGCTTGCCCGTCGTTTGCTGAGAATGAGCGCCCGAGACAAGAAAACCAAAGCTCAAGGCAGCCACTGCCGCAAGGATATGTACCGTCCTTCTCATGTGCTTGCGCTCCCTTCCTGGTGGATTAAAGGCGGCAATGAATTATGCGGCCTTTAACCAAAAGAGTAAGTACCCCTCTCTTTTATTTCAAGCGCTCTTGATATCTCGGCCGTTAAAAGAGAGTGTGGTATTCCCTACTAAACCCAGGCGTGTTTGCTGTCCCAACATTGACCCGAACACTGACTGGACAAGCACCTGAGCAAGTCAGATTTTTACCAGTTGAGGAAGAAGCAGATAAGCCGCCTGGTATTGACTTCACCTCGACCCTGCAAAGCTGAAATTTAGGAATAACCGAGAGGATTGCGGATTGCCCACGTATACAGCAGTAAACCCGAAGATACCGCAAAACAAGGATTACAAGAAGGCTCAGCCTGAAATAGGAAAGATTCATCCTTTTTCGCCTGGCCTTTACGGACGCGGTGACGCGAAAGGCGGCATTCTTTTCGTCGTGCCTACGGCCCCTTTTGCATCATTCGCGTGATTGCCAATTTAACCATCTCGGTCGTGTTGACAGTATACTGAAGGCTCAGCGGCGGGTAGTTTGCATCTATTATTGGAAGCCGTACTATCGGGTCTCCTGCAACCGTCTGCTGCCACTGAGAATAGTGAATGGTCTGAGATTCAAAAGAATATCCCGTGGTTCGAAACCTTATGGCCTCCTCACCCTTTCCATAGACGGCTATATAGCGCCCATACATGTCCTTATAACGAACTAACAAGGTGTACTCCGCACGCCTCGGAGGCAGAAAAAGCGCTATGCCGGTTGCATCTGCAAAGCCACCGGGCAGGACAAAAGACCACGTCAATGCGTCTTCCTGTACCCCTACAAGTGTTTCTTTGGCAAACAACCTGTTTCCTTCACGCAAGAAGCCGATGCAACCCATCTTTACGCTGAGTTTACCCGCGGAATCTACGCCCACCAATTCCGTTTCTGAAAACCATCCCTGGAACACACCGACGATCTCTACGTCTCGGCGGACGTTACTATGACCGCCTGCATTCAGATTCAATATGACAGCCATTCCCGGCGTTGGAGAAGGAGGAAGTTTGTGCAGATAGAACGGACTTCCCGGATCTGCTAGAGAATTTCCTACGGATGAACAACGGGAAAATAGAATTCCAGCGATAAGAATGAAGAGGGCTGATGAAATGCCTTGGGGCCATTTCACCTTGTGCCGCATTGTTTTCATCATCATTACCACAGGAATGTGCAGCGCCTTGTCGTGACTTACGATTTTACTGCTTCCATGCAGCAATATGCTCAGTGTCCCGGCACGTTATCAACCCCATGGGGTATTTTTTACCGGATCGGTCTCCAGCTTGATATGAGCTGTACCCATTCATTATGTTGATTGTTCTCTCTCGACAAGTCGCATCAATCCAATCACCTTTTTTGATATCCTTCAACGTGATCATTCGACCATTTTCACCCGAAGTTATTTTTGTTTTGTCCGTTACAAACAGCAGATATTTGAAATTATAACCAGCACGCAACTCAACAGTCTCAACCTTTTCTTCCTTCCTGATTTCTGTGACCGTGCCATACATTGTTGATTCTAGTTCTTTCATTTGCTCGGATTCTGCGGTAGCTGGAACCCAGTGACCAATGGCAGAAAACAAAGCAACAAGAATAACGATACATGTTTTCATGTACATTACTTCTTCTCATAGTATACATGATCGGCCTGTATCAGTCTATGCGGTTAATTCGGGTTACTACCTTATTCATGGAAGGAAAGGCCCTATAAGGTGGTCTCAAACCGTGTGGTGGCGACTCTGTACCTGAGGAAAAGCCGTTACGATCTAAGCTTAGCTGCGGCGTTTGCCCAATTTTTCATCCAAGCTCAGACCCCCTGCCCCGCGAGCAAAGATGATAAGGAATCCTCCCGCAATGGAAATGTCTTTCATGAACATGATCGATTGTGTCTGGTCGGCAAAGTTGAGGTGAAAGAGCAGGGGCGCCAAAATGCAGAACCCGGCCAGAAAAAATGCGAAGAGGCGGGTTTTCCACCCCAGGATTATAGCTATGGAGCCGGCGACTTCAAGGATAATGACCAGGGGCAACAGAACGGACGGAACTCCTTTTGCTGCCATGTAGTGGCTGGTGGCTGCGTAGCGCCCTATCTTGCCTATTCCCGACTGAAGGAACATGAGCGCGATGAGAATGCGCCCCAGCAACTCGAACATCTGATAGATAACCCACATGGCTTCCTCCTTATGGTATGCTCACACGACAACTGGCGTCGCTCTGTGTGGCGGACGAGGCCGCATACTGTATAGGAACACAATATATTCGGCCGACCTCCTTGTCAACCAGCTTTCTCTCAGGTTGTGCCCTTGCATGTGTAGATGGATGAGGCGAGGGCACATCATGGCTCCACCATCTCCACAGGCAGACCCTACAGCCACCTTGACAGGCCGAGATGCTGAGTAGTAAACTAATAATTATTGGACAAAGAAGACTTAACTAGTAATGTACGAGCACGCCTATGGTATGGTTGGGAAGCCAGAGACGAAAAGATATTGTATCCGTATATGGTCAGTCATACGACTATATACATAATCCGGGAGGCCAAACCATCCGTGAAGGCAAAACAGAAAGCAAACGGATCGTGCATGCATCCATCGGGTAAACCGTGGGGTTGCTTAGGCGAGCTAGACAGACTGGGCTTTTTCAAGCAAAGGAGGATGGCACAATGAGCAAGAAAAAAGAGGGCTTAACCAGACGCGAGTTTGTCCAGCAAGTCAGCCTTGGAGTCGCGGCCCTGGCAGCGGCTTCGCCGGCGCAGCTTGCCCTGTCAGCCGTGTCAACGACCAACGACGGCATGAACTATCGTATCCTTGGTCGAACAAACTTGAAAATCTCTGAGGTTGCACTCGGTGCCGGTTCGATAAGTCCCTCAGGAGCTAACCTCATCCGGGCGGCCCTGTCCCAGGGTATCAACTTCATTGAAACGAGCAGCAACTATAAGAATTCTCATGTCGAGACTGCCATCGGCCAGGTAGTAAAGTCCATGGGTAACAGGGATAAAGTCTTCATTCTCACCAAAGCCGGCAATGTCGAAATTGGACGCATGCTTGACGCCCCGGCCTCGGAAGTTGAAAAAGCGGTCAGAGCTGAACTCGAGGCAAGCCTCAAGCGATTGCAGACCGATTATGTCGATGTCTATACGTGCCCCTACATGGCCTTCAGTCCCAAAGAGGTCACGTTACCTGCCGTACAGGAGGCCCTGGAGAAGTTCAAAAAAGAAGGGAAAATTCGCTTCAAGGGGCTCTCCAGCCACAGCGACTACGCCAACATATGCATGACGGCCATCGATGGAGGATACTATGACGTACTCCAGTTTCCCGTCAATTTTGCTACGGTCCTCCCCCACATCAGGAACGCCGTTCTGGAAGCCCAGAAGGCAGAAAAGAGTGTCGGCGGGTCAGGTGGGAGCAAAGGAGAGGCGGGCTTTGAGAGACCCATCATGGACGTGCGTGAAGTTCTGAAAGCCGCCCAGCAGAAAAACATAGGGGTAGTAGCCATGAAAGGCGCCCAGGAGTCGTTTCTTCCACTGTCCATGCGTGAACAGGTCAAGAGCGAATTGGCCAAAGATACAAAGCTGAGCTGGCATCAGTTTGCCTACCGATTCGTCCTGGACCAGCCGCAGGTGAGTACCGTAGCCATCAGAATGGCCAACATGGCTCACCTGAATGAAGCGCTCGTGCTGCCCCAGAAAACATTGAAAGGTTAAAGCTGATCTTGCTTGCGAGAGGAAAGCGCGGGGGATGTGCCCGGGCCCGGATTTCGCGCACGGAGACGGCGATTTCCTGCATGCTGCTTCTGCTTATGGCTGGTATCGGTGTGGCCATCTACGCTAAGGGACAGATCTATGATCCAAGCCTCTATCGTCCGGAACTCACTGCTCTGTCAAAACAGGCGCCAACAGAGGCCCACCCAGTAGAGTCACGCACAGACCAGCCGGCCTCCGCAGGCGCCCAGATGCCCGCGCCGGGAGTCGGGACACAACCGGCATCACCCCCAGGCCTGCTGGATAATCTGGCTCCGACCGGATGGAAGCCTCTCGAGAATGTCACGCACTTCACGGCGGATACCCTCTACGAAAAGATCGATGGCCGTGCTGAGGAATACCTTGACTATAAATTCGTGGGGTTGACCTGTGTCAGTCTGGTAAATGCCCAGGATAGCAAGCAGTTCATCGACGTATATCTTTATGATATGGGACAGCCTGCTCAGGCCTTCGGGGTATTTTCTGTTGAACGCACGGAGGGTCTTCCCGCGGTCACGCTGGGACGCGAGGGATACCGCGCGGAGGCCAGCTATTTTTTCTGGAAGGGCCGCTATTATGTCCAGGTACTTGGGTCGGGCAAAGGTGCCGCTATCGAGCAGATCGGCCTCAACGTTGCCCGTACGCTGGAGAAACGGCTGAAGGACGATGGCAAGCCGCTCTGGGGATTTAAGGCGCTGCCGGAGAAAGACCGGATACCGGGCAGCATCCAGTACTTCGTAAAAGATGCCATGAGCCTCGATTTCATGAAGGAGACTTACATTGCGCTGTACCGGAAAGGAGATGCCAAGGTAACAGCCTTTCTTTCGAAACAGCCCTCCGGAGAAACTGCGGCCAAGACCCTCGCCAGCTACGAGGGCCACATGAAGAAATACGGGAAAGTTGCCGAGAAACGAGAAACCGATGCTTACACGCTGATTTCCGCAGACATGGGTGGCGCTTTTGACGTTGTCTTCAGGAAGGGAAACCTGATTGGTGGTGTGAGCATGGTGGAGGACCTTTCTATGGCCGAAAAAGCTGCGCTCGATATGCTCGCAGGTCTTCGCGACAAGGACTGAGCGCAGTTTATCGCCAAGAACTGGAGGATAGGAAGTGTGCGTATGGATAGACGCGAATTTCTGAAAAGGGCCGCAGGCGCAGGTCTTGCCATAGCAGGCTCGGCACTCGGTGCGGCCTGGCTTTATGACCCTAGAGGCGGGGCCGAATACTTTCGAAGCGAGGAAAACAAAAAAACGGCATCGCTCAAATCCTATCGTGTGGACCGCGGAAAGGGCGCCGTAGAGATGACCGTCGTCCGCGGGAAGGATCCGGAAAAGATGATGCGGGCCGGCATCCAAGCGATGGGCGGCATCGGCTCCTTTGTGCAGAAAGGCGACGTCGTACTGATTAAGCCCAATGTGGCCTTCGACCGTGCACCTGCGCTAGGGGCAACCACCAGCCCGGACGTGCTCAAGGCAGTTGCACTGCTCTGTAAGAAAGCCGGGGCACGGAAGATCATCGTGGCGGACAACCCTATCAACCAGCCTGAGGGATGCTTCTTCAAATCGGGCATTCAGCAAGCGGCGGCAGATGTGGGCGCGGAAGTGATGCTTCCTAAACCAGGTGCATTCTCCCTCGTAAAGATCGGAGGAGAAATATTGAAGACCTGGAGCATGTTCCACCGTCCGCTGGAGCACGCCACAAAGGTCATCGGCGTCGCGCCCTGCAAGGATCACAACCTCTGCAGCGCATCAATGACCATGAAGAACTGGTACGGTCTGCTCGGGGGGCGCCGGAACCAGTTTCACCAGCAGATCCACACGGTCATTGCCGACTTCGCCCAGATGATAAGGCCCACCCTTGTTGTCCTTGATGCCACACGGGTCCTGATGCAGAACGGTCCGACAGGGGGCAGGTTAAGCGACGTGCAGGAAGCCGATACTCTTGTCATCGGCACCGACATGGTTGCCGTCGATGCTTTCGGCTACACTCTTTTAGGAAGAGATCCGGAGAAACTCGAGTATATACACAAAGCAGAGGCCCGGGGACTCGGCTCCACCAAGTGGAAGGAGCAGAACTGGCGGGAAGTTCTCGCCGGCTGAACACTGAAGGATATGGACATGCGCATTACCCGCGTTCGACTTATCTCGCAGATTTTTTTCATAGGACTCGCCCTGTTCTTCGCTTTCATCACGCAGTTCAGTTACCTCAAGGGGTATCCGGTTTCCCTTTTCCTGGAAGTGGATCCCCTGGTGGCCATAGCATCCTCGATTACCACGCATACCCTGTACCGGAGCTTGATCTGGTCCCTGGTCATCCTGATTCCCACCCTGGTGCTGGGAAGATTCTTCTGCAACTGGATCTGCCCTTACGGCACGTTGCATCAGTTTGTCGGCTGGCTTTTTAGCAATCGTGGCCCGCGTGGCGTCAAAGAACGGCTGGAAAGCAACCGCTACCGCAAATGGTTTGCGCTCAAATATTATATCCTCATCGGTATGCTGGTTGCTGCCGCGTTCGGGAGCCTGCAGATCGGTCTGCTGGACCCGATCTGTCTTTTTTTCCGGTCGCTCACGATCTCGGTCCTGCCGGCCGTGGACATGGCCTCCGGATGGATCTACGTTCAGCCGTTTGTGTACCAGTTTGCTTGGGTAGTCGGACCTATCCTCATCTTCTTCGTCGCGATGAACCTCGTGATTCCCCGCTTCTTCTGTCGCGTTCTTTGCCCCCTGGGAGCCTTGCTCGGCCTCCTCTCCCGCGTCTCCCTCTGGCGGATCGAGCGCGATGAGCAGAGGTGCGACAACTGCAAGCTTTGCCTCCAGCGTTGCCAGGGCGCTTCTGATCCCCACACAGCCCTGCGTAAATCAGAATGCCTCGTCTGCTTCAACTGCCTTGATGATTGCCCTCACGGAGCACTCGGTTTCAGCATGCTGCCATCCTCTCCCCACCATGAGGTGGCGGTGCCCGATCTAAGCCGCCGCCGCGTTATCTTCGCCGGTTTGACCGGCCTTCTCTTCTTTTCCTTTTCCCGGGCGAGCGGTGAGATCACGAAAAATTTCAAGAAAGAAGTCATGCGTCCGCCGGGCTCCACAGCCGAGCCCGAGTTCTTGGAGCGATGCGCCAAGTGCGGCCAGTGCATGCGAGTCTGTCCCACCAATGTGTTGCAGCCGGCCATGCTCGAAGCAGGCGTCGAAGGCATATGGACCCCGGTCATGAACATGAAAATGGGTTATTGCGAACTCAACTGTACGCTCTGCGGGCAGGTGTGCCCGACAGGCGCCATACAGAAAATTTCAATAGCACAGAAACTTGGCGTCGGAGAATTTACCGACCTAGGTCCGGTGAAAACCGGGACGGCCTTCTTCGATCAGGGCCGATGCCTGCCCTGGGCCATGGACACGCCGTGCGTGGTCTGTCAGGAAGTCTGTCCCATCTCACCCAAGGCCATCTTTTCCCGTGAAGTTGAAATTGTCAACCGCTGGGGGAAAAAGATCACATTGACCAGGCCTTTTGTGGACCCCACGTTGTGCAACGGATGCGGCATCTGTGAGCATGAATGTCCGGTGAAGGACTACCGGGCCATAAGAGTCACGGCAGTTGGTGAAACCCGGTCCCGAGATCGGTCGTTGCTGCTAAAATGATCTTTTCATTACAGGACATGTAAAAAAACTTTCCGAAGATCTCGCGCATCATCGGTGTGCAGTGAGAGCCGCCTTAACGCGTCCGGCCGTGAAGGGCAGGCGGCGCATACGGACCCCGGTTGCGTCGAAGATCGCGTTGGCGATCGCAGGCTGTGTCTGGGCGGATGTCTCCTCACCTGCGCCCCTGGGCGGAGAATCCGGTTCGTTGATGAGAATCTTGTCGATCCTGTCCGGGACATCCGCAATCGTCGCCATCGGATAGGACTCCCAATCCAGGCTGGTCACCTTGGAGCGGTCGAATCGTACCTCTTCGTAAAGCGTCCGACTCATCGAGTGGAGGAGATTTCCCTCGATCACATTCTTCAGACCGTCCGGGTTCACAATCAGGCCGCAGGCGTGGGCGCATACGAACCGTGTCACCCGCACCCTTCCCGTCTCCAGGTGTACCTCCACCTCGGCGACTGTCGCCGCGCCGCCGCGCACTGCGATGCCGCGACCCGTAACCACACCGGCCCCGTCGGCGCGCGCGCCCGGCTTGGGAGAGGGTCTGGTATCCCAGCCTGCGGCCTCCGCCGCTGCCTTGAGGAGCGTGGCCTGGCGCGAACCGTCGAGGTAGCGCAGCCGGAACTGGATGGGATCAGCGCCCCCTGCCGCCGCCAGCTCGTCAATGAACGACTCAGAGGCGAATGTTACCACGGAGCCCGTGGGCAGCCGCAGATGGGCCGTACGAAGAGGCGACCCCATCTCTTTCAGCGGAGGGATTGCATGTGTGGTGTGGCGCCTGTTGGGAAAGGTATATGGCTCGGACGGCGTGCCGATAACGTTGCGCACCTCCCGCTTGAATCCCAGAAATTGGCCTACCAGTGTCTCGCCCGGCGGGTTTTCCGCGGGAGCCACATCCTGATGGGAGAAACTCCGGTTATCCCAGTCAAAGGCAATGACGTTTCCCGCGCTGTCAAAGGCGCCGCGCAGGGACATCAGGGCAGCGGGAGACTTGGGGTCCCAGGCGATCGCCTCGTGCCGCATCCACTGCAGACGCACGGGCCTGCCCACCTCACGCGCCAGCAGGGCCGCTTCAAACGCTACATCGCCGGCATCGTTGCGGCCGAAAGAGCCGGGACCAGGCTTCCAGATGACGCGCACCTTCTCTCTGGGTAAGCCAAGAAAGGTGGCCAGTCCTTCGCGTTGACCGTATGGCTTCTGGGTGCCTGACCAGACCGTCATCTCGCCGTTCCGCCAGTCAGCCACCGCGCAGGCGGGACCCATAGAGGCGTGCGCCTGCAGCGGCACCTCATAGGTGGCCTGGACAACACGGGCTGCCCGTGCAAACGCTTCATCAACGTTGCCCACATTCTGAACCACCGTGTCAGACCGGCTCGGCGCCTGACGGATGTAGTCAAACAACCCTATCCAGTCCGTGGGGAAGGAAGGTGCCGATGGCTCCGACCAGGTGATTTTAAGCTGCTCGGCCGCCCTGATAGCGTGCTCTTCACGCTCGCACACGACGCCCACGTAGTCTCCCCTGGTCACCACCTTCACCACTCCCGGCACATTGCCAACCGAGCTTGCATCCACCCTCACCGGTCTGGCACCAGCCACGGGCGGTTTGATAGAGCGCGCGTGCACCATGCCGGGCAGTCTCACGTCCGTAACATGGTGTTCAGCGCCAAAGACTATGGACGGGATGTCATCCCGCGGGATGGATTGGCCGACGACCTTCAATTGGTCCGCTTTCTTTGGCTGGGCTCGGCCCGTCACGCTCAACGGACGGCCCAGTTCACCGTTCCATTGCAAGGTGGCGGTGAAGCGCTGCCCGCCGATCAACTCGCCGTACGATACACGTTTCGATGGAGCGCCCCGAACACTGATGAAGCCTTCATGTACGGTCAGTTGCTCGACCGGCACACCAAGGCGGGCGGAGGCCAACTCCAGCAAAACCAGTCGCGCCTCGGCGCAGGCGACGCGAACCGGCGGACTTCCCAGAGCGAGCCCTGTGGAGCCGCTGGCGCCCACCTGGTCGACGGTGACGGCCGTATCACCCACGACGACCTTGACGCGCTCCATGGGTATGTCCAGCTCATCCGCCACCAACTGCCTGAAGGCGGTAAAGAGCCCCTGCCCGACGTCGACCTTGCCGAAGAACAGGGTCACGCTATTGTCCTGGCCGATGGCCAGCCAGGAGCCAAGTTTACTGGGATCCACTATGGAGGAGAAGTCTGCCGCAGCCGTGGTCGGGTCGAGCATTCGGGTAAAGCCACCCATGCCGAGACCAACGATCAAGACACCTGTGCCCTTCAGAAACGCTCTTCGGGAGATCCCTTTGTGAGCGGCCTCCTCATAGAGGCGATCCTCTATCCGCCCTTCCGAAGCAGAAGTGCTGTCGGTTATGATGGTCATGTTTCTATCACCTCCATCATTTGGCCGCTCCCGCAGCCCGCATTAGCTCTCCCGCACGCTTCACGGCCCGGATGACCCGGTAGTACGTCCCACAACGGCAGAGCACGCTTTCCAGTCCCTGCCGTATCTCGGCTTCACTTGGATTCGGGTTGCGGTCAAGAAGCACCTTAGCATTCATGATGTGGCCGTTCATGCAAAAACCGCACTGAACAGCCTGTTCCTCAATCCAGGCCTGTTGGATCGGGTGCGGCTTTTCCGGTGTACCCAATCCTTCCAGCGTGATGATTCTGGACCCTTTGAAGGAGCCAACGGGTGTTACACATGAGCGAACCGCCTCTCCATCCGCAATGACCGTGCATGCCCCGCATTGACCCACGCCGCACCCAAACTTGGGCCCATTCAGCTTGAGGTCGTTCCGGAGGATGTACAGCAAGGGGGTTTCGGGATCCACGTCGACCGAATAGGTGCGGCCGTTCACCATCAGACCGATTGTACTCATGCAATCCCTCCTCTCCAGAGAGGTCAGGTTAAGGGCGCAGGAGAAATGCCAATCAACGATAGGACAGGCGCGCACATCCTGTCCGCTGTGGGCCCCCTTCCTTTACCTGAAAGTGTAAGAAAGGGAGGGCAAGCTGTCAAGAAAAATGACCACTCACCGGGTGCAGCGTGTGGCACCCACCAATGGCCGGTGGTTATTTGTTGCATGAAGGACCAAAGAAAATCGAGGTCTTGCCCCATGTGTGCCCCTTCGACGGGAAGCGGGCTAGTTGTGTTCTCCTTCAGACGTTGTTAACATAACCGTTGTCACTGATCTCTTTCGCGATTTTGAGATTGAACGCAGAGGGCGCAGCGCGAGTGAAGACGCAAAGCAGCTGCAGGAGTGAAGGATATTTCTATGCAGCAGGGGCCTACGCCATTTGGGGCCTGTTCCCCATCTACTGGAGGTTGCTTCTCCACGTCCCCGTACAACAGCTTCTTTGCCACCGGATTCTCTGGTCGTTCCTTTTGCTTTTCGCAGTGGTCCTGGCCTCGGGCCAATGGCGTTGCTTCCGTGCGGCTGTCCTCAAGTGGGCCGCGTTGCCCGCCTACATGGCCGCGGCGGCGCTAATAAGCATCAACTGGTACATTTACGTGTGGGCTGTCAACAACGGCTTCATCGTCGAGGCGAGCCTCGGATACTTCATCAATCCCCTGCTGAGCGTCCTCTTAGGCGTCATTTTTTTTCGTGAACGTCTCCGTCCGTGGCAATGGGCTGCTGTCGGGCTCGCAGGCCTCGGTATCCTTTACCTGACGTACTCTTACGGAAAGCCGCCTTGGATCGCCCTCGCCCTTGCCTCAACGTGGGCCATCTACGGTCTCATCAAGAAAATTGCTCCGCTCGGGTCACTCCATGGGCTAACTCTCGAAACGGGTCTGCTGTTCGTGCCCGTAATCGTCTATCTGATTCACGTGGAGATAGGCGGCACAGGCGCATTACTCCACGGAAGCCTAGTCTCCGGCCTTCTGCTCGTCGGCGCAGGTATAGTGACCTCTGTCCCGCTCTTCATGTTTGCCGTTGCCGTTAGGCGTATCCCGCTTTCCATGGCCGGTGTTCTCCAGTACATTTCTCCGACCCTCCAGTTCCTGTGCGGCGTCATGCTGTACGGAGAGCCTTTCACCGCATCCCGGTTCGTCGGTTTTGGCATGGTGTGGATTGCCCTCATCCTCTTCGCGGTCGAGGGCTTCCTGGTGTATCGGGCACAGCCTGCATCGCCAGTAGCGGCAATGAATTATAGAACATCAATTCCTGATGAAAGGAATGCATGCTTATGAACTACACCTGGCCATTGCCGCTTGAGGGAGGAGGGGGATGCCCTTTGGTTTTCGGTTTTGCGATTTGCTTTCCGAGCGTCCGCGATGGCTTGCTTGTTGACTTTTCGGCGTTCTGCCGATAGAATAAAGCCATGCTCGAAGCACTGACAAGGAAATATGCGGTCCTTGTCACCATACTGGCCTTCCTGTTCATCGTTCTGTTTTCCGAGCACGGACTTCTGGATTATATAAAGTTGAAGAGGCAGGTCAGTGCCATCAACCGGTCCATCGGGAAGCTCGAAAGCGAAAACGTGCAGTTGAAGGCCCAGGTTGATCGGCTCCAGAAGGATGACAAGTATCTGGAAGAGTTGGCCAGACAAAAATTCGGTTTTATCAGGGAAGGGGAAAAGGTCTACAGGATTGAAAAATGAAATACGAAGGCGCGATATACAGACCCCCGAGCGAGGCGCACAGCCTCATACTGCAGGTAGCCGTGGGTTGCTCACACAACAAATGTACCTTCTGCGGTTCTTTCAAGGATAAAAAATTCCGGGTAAAGAGTTTCGAGGAGATCAAAGAGGATGTGGACGAGGCCAAGGCCTACGCCAGACACATAAACAAGGTGTTTCTGGCTGACGGAGATGCCTTGATCATTCCTCAAAAAAGACTTGTACCGATAGTTGAACTCGTAAAAGACTCCTTTCCTAAACTGGAGAGGATCGGTGTTTACGGAAACGTCAAATCTGTCCTGAAGAAATCCGTGGATGAGCTGAAAGTGCTCAAGGATATGGGGCTCGGTATTCTCTATCTTGGTGTCGAGTCAGGTGACCAGGTCACGCTCGACAGAGTGTGCAAAGGCACCACCCTCGAAAAGATGGAAGAGGCCTGCCACAGGGTTAAGGAGGCGGGCATAGTGCTCTCGGTTACCGTATTGCTCGGCCTTGGAGGAGTCGAGCGCAGCAGGATTCACGCTGAAGAGACGGGAAAGTTCCTTTCCAGGATCGACCCGGAGTATATGGGGGCTTTGAGCATCATTGTGGTACCGGGCACCCCGCTTGCCAGAGACATCGAGAACGGTACTTTTCACGTTCCCGATCCGTACATGCTCCTTGAAGAGCTGGCAATCATGATTGAGCACACCAATGTCACGCATGGATTCTTTGCCTCAAACCATGCCTCGAATTATCTGCCCATTAAAGTATGGTTGCCCGAGGAGAAGGAGAAGGCTCTTAAGACGATCAGACATGTCCTGAGCCGCAAAGACCCGGCGCTTCTGAGGCCCGAATTCCTGAGGGCGCTGTAATATGGACCAGAAAAGCAGGGGCCAGGGTCCGGGGGCCGCAGGCCAGGGAAAAGATTGCAACGATTTGACCGGCGGTTATGTGGACGTGCCTGTTCGGGTCAGGTACGCGGATACGGACAGGATGGGTATTGTCTATTACGGTACCTACCCGCAGTACTTTGAAATCGGAAGAAGCGAGTTCATGCGTGAAAAAGGCTTCACGTATCGACAGTTTGAGGAGATGGGTTATCACTTGGTCGTGACAGGTATCGACATCAAGTACTATAACGCTGTTACGTACGACGATCTCCTCAGCGTCCGGACCAGCATATCCGACGTAAAGTCGAGAGGTCTCACCTTCCATTACGAGATTTTCAAGGATGGCGTGATCATCGTCGAAGGCCACACGAAGCATATCTGTGTTGACGGCGGGAGGAAGTCGGTGCGCATTCCTTCTGACGTCCTGGAAATCTTCAAAAATGTCTCATCCGCATGAAATTCTCGTCGTACGATTAACTTCCCTTGGCGACGTATTGATGAGCGTCCCTGCTATAAAAGCGCTCAAGGAGGGGTTGCCTGGCACAAAAGTCTCCTGGCTCGTGGAAGGATCCGTTGCAGAGCTTCTATCGCACCAGGACTTTGTCGATCAGGTCATGCGGTTTCCTCGCGATCTCATTGTGGGAAGCCTGAAGGAGGGCTCATACCTGAAGGCTCTCAAGGATATGGGCGCGTTTCTCGGGAATTTACGCGCAAGGAGATATGATGCACTCATTGATTTTCACGGAATCTTGAAGAGCGCGCTCCTCGATTACGCAGCGCGGGCCGGAAAAAGGATAGGCTTTGGCAGGACGTTCGCGAAAGAAGGCAGCTGGCTCGTCTATGACGAAAGGGTTGACGGTGTTGATACGCATCTCCACAAGGTAGAACGCAACATGTTACTTGCCCGGCACCTCGGCGTAAACGGAACGATCCCTGAGGTAGAGCTTGTTGCCCCGCCAGACGCTCAAACCTACGTAAACGATCTACTGGCGGAGCATGGTATAGAGCCTCCCATCATCGCGCTATTTCCTTTCTGCAGCAAGGGAAGCCTCTTTAAACGATGGGAGCTCGCCAACTACGGAGAGCTTCTGAAGCGCATGAAAAAATCAATACAGGCCACTGTGCTGATTTTGTGGGGTCCGGGCGAAGAGGAAGAAGCCAAACGGCTTCGTGACATGGCAGGAACCGGGGTAGTGCTTCCGGCCAATTTGGGCGTGGCCCAATTGTGTGCGCTGCTTAAAAGGGCTGATATGTATGTAGGTGGTGATACGGGTGTGATGCACCTTGCCGCCTTTTCCGGTGTGCCGGTGCTGGCAATCTTCGGTCCGACTGATCCGGTAGTGAATGCGCCCTTCGGCCCTATGCATAAGATGGTGCGCCGGGACCTCCCCTGCAGCCCGTGCAGGGACAAGAATTGTAAGGAAAGAATGTGTCTCACGTCGATCACGCCCGACGAGGTGTTCGAAGAGGTGGAGCGCATGTGGGAGAGCATACAAAATAGGGTCACGGGTCACGGGTCCGGGGTCCAGAGACCACATCGAGTGGAACCGCATCGAGATGATGCCAATTTGCATTGAAGCTACGACCCGCAAGCGGGTATCCCGGGCGGCGACGAAGAGCCCCACCCGCACGCGGGTACCCGGGCGTACTAGAAGTACGTCGAGGAGAGCGATGAGGAACACCCACAAGTGGGTACCCGGAAACTATATCAATGAAGGCGAATTGGCATAGCCGATGCGTGTGCTTTTCATATATCCCAACTTGAATGCCCAGATAGGCTTCAACTACGGCATAGCCCACATTTCCGCCGTGCTCAAGCAACATGGGATAGAGACCCACGTGCTCAACATCAACGAGCAGGTAGACTATCCTCTTGATCTTGCAAGGATCAAGAAAGACGTGATGCGCATCAATCCCGACGCGATCGGGTTTTCGGTGGTTACCAATCAGTATAAGTATGCGGTCGAAATAGCGCGCGACATAAAGACCTATGTCGAGAGGCCGATAGTTTTTGGAGGCATTCATCCGACCATGGCCCCTTTCGACGTGTTGCAGGAGAGCGCAGTCGACTGCGTCTGCGTGGGAGAAGGGGAAGAAGCCTTTCTTGAATACCTCACGAAAGGAAGCCCCAGGGGAGTCTTGAACATGGGTTACAGAGAGGGCCAGAGGATCGTGCTCGAGCCCCTCAGGCCCTATACCGATTTAAAAAAGCTACCCCTCAAGGACTATGATATCTTCGACTTTCAGACAATGATCGACGCAAAGGACGGCTGGGTGGGCCTTTTGTCGGGCCGTGGCTGTCCCTTCAGGTGCACGTATTGCCTCAACCACAAAATCATAAAGCTGTATAAGAACTCGGGTCATCTGCCGAAGGGGTATATTCGAAGACAGAGCGTGGATGAGGTAATGAACGAAATAGACTATCTTCTCTCCCATTACCAGCGCATCAAGATGTTTATTTTCGATGACGATATATTCACGCTGGACAAAGCATGGTTGCGGGAATTTTCGGAAAGATACAGGAGGCTTACGGACATAGGTTTTGTCTGTAATGCCCACGTGCGCTTCTTTGACGAAGTGGTCGCGGGGTACTTGAAAGAAGCGGGCTGCAGGATCGTCAAGTTCGGCCTCGAGAGCGGAAGCGACAACCTGCGCAGAAACGTACTCCACCGGTTCATGACGAATCGTGAGATCGAGAACGCATTTGCTGCTGCTCACAAATACGGGCTTCATACGTCGGCCTTTGTCATGATCGGTTTGCCGTGCGAGACCAAAGATGATATTATGGCCACGGTCAAGCTTTTGTCGAGGATCAAACCGGGGAGATTTCGATGGTCGCTCTTTTTCCCGTACGTGGGAACTGAGGCTTACGACATAGCAAAAGCACAAGGCTCCATCGATTTTGAAAAGATGAGGCGACTCGATAACTTTACCGACGAAACGTGTATGGACCTGGGCGTAGAGGTCAATCTCCTTGTCGATAAGCTGCAGCGTCACTTCTGTACTTTTGTGAACGGTTATGCTGATCCGGACGGAGATCACCGGTACAGAGAGCTGGTTGAGCGCATTGAGGCAACGGAGCGGACAAACTGGGAAGAAGAAAAAAAGAGCTTTGCGGCTGAGATCGCTGAGACGGATAAGCAAGCGGCAGAGCAGGGCAGGTTACACTATACCGTGAAGTTCAACCGGTTCATGGGTGTACGGAGTGACTGGGAAGACGATAGTCTATCTGCCTAACTGGCTGGGTGACATGGTGATGGCCGCCCCATTTCTCGCTTCGCTGAGGAAGCGTCTGGACGGAGAGCTATGGGCCATAGGCCAGTCTAAAGCCATGCATCTTTACAATGGGTTGGGGCTTTTTGACCGATTCATACCGAATGACTCGAAGGACCTTATCTCGCTCCTTGATAAGGTGAGCATGTTGCGCACATTAAAATTCGACCTGGGCATTGTACTGCCACACTCATTCCGTTCTGCTCTCCTCTTTTTTCTCGGCGCGGTAAAGAAAAGGATAGGATATAGCCTCAACAAGCGGGGGCTCATGCTGACGCAGGCGCTGGAGCAGCCAACTGAGCTCGTCGCGACCGCCGAGCAGTATCTGCGCATTCTCGATGCGCTCGGGGCCGAAAGGGCGACTGAAGCACTGTCTCTACAAGTCACCGAAGATGAAGAGCAGAGGTTTGATTCCAAGTATACCGACGTGGGCGGAGATTATGTCGCGTTCATCGTGGGTGCGCAATACGGCCCCTCCAAGCGATGGCCTGCGCCGCATTTCTCTGAACTCGCTGACATGATTGTTTCCAAATATTCCCGGATGATATATATATTGCCGGGGAAGCAGGAAATGGAGCTTGCGCAGCGCGTACACGATGGTGTTTCCAACAAGGAAAAGGTGCGGATCGAAGTGATGGATATCGCAGACCTGAAGGTCTGCCTCTCTAGGGCTTCTCTCGTCGTGAGCAACGATACGGGTCCGCGCCACGTGGCAGATGCGCTCGGGAGGCCTACCATCGTGATCCTTGGCCCTATGGACACGAAGTATACCGATTATCCCAGTCGCTCCACGTACCCCATAGTGAAAGATGTGGCCTGCAGGCCTTGTAATAGCAAGAAATGTGAAAAGGACCACGAGTGCATGACAGGTATAAGAGCAGAAGACGTGTTTGCAAAGGTGGAGGAGATTCTTGGCTGACGACGGAACGCTGCTTATCGACAAGTTCCAGGGCAAGAAGATTTGCGTGATAGGCGACATCATTGCGGACATCTACATCTATGGAATGCCTTACAAGCTCTCGCGGGAAGCCCCGGTCGTTGTTCTAAAGTACGAGGAGGAGAAGCTTTACCCGGGAAGCGCGGGAAACACCATCAACAACCTTCTGGCGCTCGGCGCCCAAGTCTTTCCACTGGGCTGTGTCGGGAAAGATCAAGTGGGCCAGAGACTGATTGCCTATTTTTCAAAGTATCAGAATATCGATATGCACGGCCTGTTGCAGCACGAGGGAAGAACAGTGACAAAGACCCGCATACTCGCGGGTGACACGCACACTACCAAGCAGCAGGTCATCAGGATCGACAGAGAAGACGGGATGGAGACTCCCAGCCATCTTAAATCAGTGTTAAAGGAACGGCTTATGGCCATCGGCCCTGAAATGGACGGATTTGTCTTCTCTGATTACGAGTACGGGCTGATCGACCGGGAGATTGTTGAGTGCGGCAGAATGGTGGCGAAGGAGAAAGCGGTCGTGGGTGATTCGAGGTTCAACTTGCGGCAGTTCGCGGGCTTCACGCTCATCACGCCCAATGAGTCCGAGGCGTACGCCCTCGCAAATCTTGACTCCTACCGCCACAGTGTTGAAGAGGCAGGCAGAAAGATCATGAGTTTTATGGAACTGGAGGCCCTTCTCATAACGCGGGGGAATAAGGGCATGAGTCTCTTCCTGAGGAACGGAGAGATCCACCATATTCCCATATCGGGTACTGATGAAATAGCGGACGTCACCGGAGCCGGAGATACCGTTGCTGCCACGGTCACGCTTTCGTTGGCCGCCGGTGCTGATTTCCTGACTGCGTCAAAGATCGCAAACCACGCAGCCGGGATTGTGGTCATGAAAAGAGGAACAGCAGTAGTGACCCTCGATGAGCTGAGAAAGGTAATCTAAGGGAATGGGCGAATACATTCGGGACCACCTTGAGCTGAAGCGCATCATTGACGGGGAGAGATCAAAGGGAAGGAAGATAGTCTTTGGCAATGGCTGCTTTGATCTGCTGCATGTCGGCCATATCAGATATTTAACCGGTGCCAAGTCTCTCGGCGATGTGCTTGTGGTTGCCCTCAACGACGATGCATCTGTCGTTGGACTGGGTAAGAGAAAAGTGGTGTTCACCCCGCTTGATGAGCGAGTGGAGATTGTATCGGCCCTGCGCTACGTGGATTACGTGACAACCTTCTCCGAGCCGACCGTTGAAAATCTGCTGCGACTCTTGAAACCGGATTTTCACGCTAAGGGGACGGACTATACGGAGGACACAGTGCCTGAGAGGGATATTGTAAAAGAATATGGCGGCCGGGTCGCCATTGTTGGTGATCCGAAAGACCACTCTACGCGGGATATCATAGCCCGCCTCGCAGGACCGGGAGGGCAATGAGCCTCCTTCCGCTGTCCGTTTACGTGATCACCCTGAACAACGCGACAACTATCGAACAAGCGCTCATGAGTGTTCACGGATGGGCGGAAGAGATTGTTGTGGTTGACTCGGATAGCACGGACGATACGCCGCAGATCGCAAAAAAGTATACGACCGGTTACTATCAGTTGATGACAACCAGCCAGAGAGATAAGTATCAGTATGCCCAGGACCATTGCACATCATCGTGGTTACTCTTCATCGACGCTGATGAATGGCTTACCCCCGAAGTCAGACAGGAGATCGAGGGCGTTGTGCGGAGCCAAGCTGAGTATGACGGTTTCCTTGTGGAACGGAAGAATTTTTACCTGGGGAGACTGATACGCCATGGTGGATGGTATCCTGACCACGAGATCAGGCTATACAAAAAAGATAGAGGGAGATGGGAAGGCGGGATCCACGCAAAGGTCGCAGTTGACGGAAAGGTGGGCAAACTGAAAAACTATTACATGCACGCGCCTTATGCTGATATCTCGCACCAGATCAAGACCGTGGACCGTTACTCCGGAGCTTTTGCGGAAGATCTTAAGGAGACGGGTCATTCGTTTCACTTATTCAACATGATCTTACGACCCGTATATCGTTTTTTCAGGGACTACATCATCAAGGCCGGGTTCCTGGATGGTGTTCCCGGGCTGATTATCGTGGCCTCAACCATGTACTATGTCTTCATGAAGCATGCTAAACTGTGGGAGATGGAAAGAAAAAGGGATGGAAACGCTTCGGGATAAAAGGATACTGGTTACCGGCGGTTTGGGCTTCATAGGGAGCAACCTTTGCATAGAGCTTGTCAAATCAGGCGCTCACGTAACTATTGTGGATAACATGCTGCCCCGGCAGGGGGGCAACTTGTTCAACATCCGCGAGATAGAAAGTCAGGTGCAGGTCCAGTTTTCAGACGTGCGCGATCAGTTCTCCATGAACTACCTTGTGCGCGGAGTCGATTACGTTTTTCATCTCGCGGGTCAGGTTAACCATGTGGACAGCATGCGCAATCCCTTGCAGGACCTGGATATCAACTGCAAGGGGACCCTCGTGCTGCTGGAGGCGTTGCGCCTCAACAATAGAGGTGCGAAAGTGATATTCGCAGGCACGAGAGGCGAGTACGGCTCAAGTGTTAAGCTGCCTGTCGACGAAGATCATCCGACGAATCCCAAAGGGATTTACGCGGTAACCAATCTCAGCGCTGAAAAGATGGTGCTCGTCTACGACGATATCCACGGCATAAAGGGTATCTGTCTGCGCATCACAAATACGTACGGGCCGCGTCACCAGATGATGCACGATGAGTATGGGGTCTTTAACTGGTTCGTTCGTAAAGCGCTTGACGATGCCGAGATCCCGGTGTTCGGGGACGGACGCATCCTTCGCGATTTTCTGTACGTGGATGACCTGGTGCGCTGCCTCCTGATGGTGGCAGCGACGGATAGAGCTTATGGTGAAGTCTTCAACGTGGGGACAGGGATTCCCGTCTCGTTTCAATCCCTCGCCCAGACGATCGTGAATGTGGTGGGGAAGGGCAGGCCTAAATTTACTGAGTTCACGCAGGAGCGGAAGGAAGTCGAGCCGGGGGATTATTACACAAACATCTCAAAGATACGATCCCTTGTGGGCTGGGAGCCGAAGGTGCCTCTGGAAGAGGGGATCAAAAGGACGGCCGACTTCTATCGCAGCCATCGAAAGGAATACTGGCAATGATCGTTAAGATATTTGACCTGGAGCGGGAATACCAGATCCTCCGGGAGGAAATGGTTCGCATCTTTGAGCAGGTGCACATGGGCGGGGAATTCATTCTCGGTAGACACGTTAAAGTATTTGAAGCATCGTTCGCAAACTACCTCGGCGTGCGTTATTCGTTGGGGGTTGGCTCGGGCACGGATGCTCTCAGGATCGGCGGCCTCGGCTGCGGCCTCAAGGCAGGTGATAAGATCATCACTACGCCCAACACCTATATCGCTACGACGATGGCTCTTTCCATGCATAGAGTGGTGCCCGTCTTCTGTGACGTCGAGACCGAGACGTACAACATGGACCCTGAGCGGCTGGAAGAAGCTTTGAAAAGGGAGCGAGGCGTGCGGGTCTGCATACCCGTGCATCTTTACGGCCATGCGGCTCCGATGGATGAGATTATGGATCTGTGCACGAGATACGGGGTCTCTGTCGTTGAAGATGCGTGCCAGGCACACGGGGCCCTGTACAAGGGCAAAAAAGTAGGCACCTTCGGCAAAGCTGCTGCCTTCAGTTTTTATCCTACGAAAAATCTCGGCTGCCAGGGTGATGGCGGTGCCATCGCCACATCGGATGAAGAGGCATATCGGAATGCGCACCGTCTCCGTAACTATGGCCAGGCCGATAAACACGTACACGTGATCGAGGGTTTCAACTCGAGGCTTGATGAACTGCAGGCAGCCATTCTCAGTTTCAAACTGACGAAGCTTGATACATGGAACGAGGAGCGCAGAAAGCTGGCGATACTCTACCAGCGGGAATTGCAAGGTACGCCGCTTATCCTTCCCCAGGAGAAACCCTGGGCCTACCACGTGTACCATCTCTTTGTCGTGAGGAGCAAAGAGCGCGATAAGCTGCAGGAATACCTCAAGACCAGGGGTATCTCAACGCTCATCCATTATCCCACGCCTATACACCTCCAGGAGGTATACAGGCACCTCGGACACAAGCACGGCGACTTTCCCCATGCAGAACAGGCATCGGCAGAGATCCTCTCCTTGCCCATGTACCCGGGCTTGAGGGAGGATGAAGTGCTTTACGTCTGCGAGGCCATCAAGGCCTTCTATACCAATTTGCATTCGAAGATAGAGTGAGGCGTTGACGAGGAGCCGACGCAGGCGTACTGAGAAGTACGTCGAGACACCCGCACGCGGGTACCCGGACGAGGAGGCAACGAAACTATATCGATGAACGCTAATTGGCATTATCAAAGATGAGGGTGCTCCATCTTTTCAGTGACTGGAAGTGGACGGGTCCTGCCGAACCGGTCGTTTCACTCTGCGAGACGCTCAACGGACAGGGTCTGACCGTAACCCTTGCATATCGAAAGACACCTATCGAATTTCCTGAAAGAACAGTTGAGAAAGAGGTCATCAAAAGAAACGTTCCGGGTTTCGACGGCCTCAGGCTGAACCGCTATTTTTCGCCCCGGGACTGGATATTCGACCTGAAAAAGATCAGGCGTTTCGTGGACGAACGAGGCGTTGACATCGTGCACACTCATCTATCGCACGATCATGCAACTGCTGCAGCGTCTCTTCTCTTCTCAAAAAAAAGACCTTTGCTCGTGAGGACTGACCATAAACGGGACGGCTTGCCGCACAGCCTGCCCATGGCATGCCTCATGGCGCGTACCGATGGTCTCGTAACTTACAGTGAGAAGCTGCGCCGGCAGGACACAGGATATTTCAAACTCCCTCTGGAGAGGAGTTGCAAAATCCCGCCTGGTTTGAAGCCGTACAGGGGACCCGTGCAAGATATCAAGGAAAGGCTTGGTCTGAACGATTCGGATCGCGTGATCGGCGTCATCGGCCGGCTCAAAAAGGACAGAGGGTATGACCTCATTTTGAAGGCCTTCCGCAATGTAAGGGACCGGATGGAGCACGTCAAGCTTATCATTGTCGGAAGGAGTTCGCAGATCCAGGAGAGTATAAAGAAGCCACTCGTTGAACTGGGGCTGGAGCAGGATGTGATCCTTGCAGGCTATCGGATTGAAGATTACTTTTCCGTGATCGCTGCTTTTGATATCTTTGTTATGATGCGTGCCGGCTCTGACGGCACTGCGCGGGCGTTGCGGGAGGTGTTAGGCATGGGTAAACCGGCGATTGTTTCTACCCACGGGATGCTGCCGGAGATGGTTATTGATGGACAGACAGGCTATGCCGTTGACTTGGATGAGCATGAACTGGCGGATCGTATGGAGCGATTGTTAAGCGATGAAAAGATGAGAGCGCAGTTTGGAACTAAAGCCCGGGATTATGCACTGACAGAGTGGGACTACAACAAGCAGGCAGCGCGGCTCATAGACTTTTACAAAAGATTAATGGACCTCGGAAAAAGACGGTGACTGAAGAGAGGGTTGCGCGAAAATTGCACATTGCCATCCTGCTCGACAAATTCCTGCCCTCGCGGGGCGGCGAGCGCTACTTCGGGTTCCTCGCCGAAGAACTGGCGCAGCGCGGCCATGATGTGCATCTATTTGCGTCGAAGATCGAAGATAGCCAGGAGAGACCTTACCAGGTTCACCTCGTTCCGGTACTGAACTTTCCGAGAAGTCTCAGGATGATCTCGTACATGCTTTTTTCCGCGCGCATGGTAAGAGGATACGGGTTCGACGTCGTTCACGGATTGGGACAGAGCCTGGTCAGTAACGTGCTCAATCCCCACGGTGGAGTGGAGAAGGCATATCTCAAGCAGGAATTCGCATCGATCTGTAGCCGGTGGTATTACTGGTATCGAGCCTTGAGGCGCTACCTCTCGGTACGCCATTATTTGGAGATCTGGATGCAAAAGCGCCTTTACACAGGAGGTCGCGTCAGGAGAGTGATCGCGATATCGAACATGGTGAAGAGAGACATTATTTCTTACTTCAAGTTCCCTGAAGAAAGGATCGCTGTTGTTTTTAATGCGGTAGATCTCAATCGTTTCCATCCGTCAATCCGGGAGCGGTATCGCGACGCGAAGCGCAAAGAGCTGGGTATTGATCAGCATACAATCGTACTTCTCTTTGCCGGGAACAATTACCGTCTCAAAGGGCTGGAGCCGCTATTGCGCGCGGTTGCCATACTCAAGAAGAGGTTACCCGATGTGCCGGTGCGACTGGTAGTGGTCGGACGGGGCCAGATATGGCTCTACCGGCACAAGGCGGCCAGATTGGGCGCAGCTGACGTGGTTCTTTTCCTGGGTTCCGTGAAGAGCATGGAACCATATTATGCGGCGAGTGATATCTATGTTCATCCCACCTTCTATGACTCCTGCTCCCTCACCGTGCTTGAAGCGCTCGCGACTGGGCTGCCGGTGGTGACAACGCGCTTCAACGGCGCTTCTGACGCGATCCTTTCAGACGAAGGGGGAAAGATCGTTCAAGACCCTGCCAACGCGGAAGAGATCGCCGATGCCATCGCATATTATTTTGATGAGCCGCGAAGGAATCGGGCTCGCCTAGTTGCACGCCAATGGATGGAACAATACCCGCCGTCACGCAATGTAGAAGAGACGCTGGCAGTCTACTATGAAGCAGTAGAAGAACGGGCTGCAGGGAGTAGGATGTAGGGCGTAGGAAAAGCGTTGCGAGTTGCGGGTTACGAGTTGCGAGTTATAACGCTCTATGGCGACAATGTCGGCGTGCCTTGACTGACCTTCGGAGCGGTGTTACCGTATAGACATGTACGAGAGGCTTCTCCACGGGCTGTGCCCACTTCTTCTCCTATCCGCGCTTATGCTTTCGGGATGTTTTTCTCCCCAGAAGATGGTTACGGAAAAGGCTTCGTCTCTTTTCCAGGACGTTGCGATCTCCGCCGGCAGGCAATCCGACGTAGCGCTCGTGCGAAGCGGCACCCCTGCCTACTTGATGCTCATCGACGGGATGATACTGAGTTACCCGGAGAATCCCGAACTTCTCCTCGCCGGGGCAAAGGCCTATGCTTCCTATGCCTCGGTCCTCGAAGAGAATGAGCAGAGCCGTGCCGTATACCTCTACGAACGGGGCAAACAGTACGCCGTGAAGAGCCTGAGCTTGAATCCATTATTCAAGGAAGCCATGGGTAAGCCTCTAGACGTTTTTCAGGCAAGTCTTGAACAGGCCCGGAAAACGGATGTTCCCACTCTCTTCTGGGTGGGCAGTGTCTGGGGAAGCTGGATCGCCAGTGCGGAAAGTGCCGAGGCTATGGCCGACCTGCCGTGGGTTGAAGCGCTCATCGACAGGGTGCTCCGGCTTGAACCGTCATACTATTACGGGTCGGCCCATCTGTTCGAAGCCATTCTTTTATCGGCCCGTCCGGAGCAGTTCGGGGGGAGCCTGCAAAAGGCGAACGAGCATTTCAAGAAGGCCATGGCGTACGGGCAGGGTAAATTCCTGATGACCGATGTCTATTATGCCCAATACTATGCAAAGCAGACGCTTAATCGGGACCTCTTTGTCTCCACCCTCAAGCACGTGCTTGAAACTCCGGCCGGTATCGAACCGGATTTGACCCTGGCCAACACACTGGCCCAGCAGAAAGCAAAGAGATTGCTGGATCAGGTTGACGAATTTTTTTGAAATAAGAAACTGGCAAAGGAGGTTCGCGGCTCAATGAATTACCAGAGGACTGTGTGGTGGATCATTACTTGTTTGATAGTGGTCGGTCTTTACCTGCCGGTGCCTGCACGAGCCCAGAGCGTTGTCCTCAAAATAGGGACCGTGGCTCCTGAAGGGAGCGCTTGGGTAAAAGCTTTTCGCGAGATCAACAAGGAACTGGATCAAAAGACGAACAAGCAGGTCTCGTTGCGCCTCTTCCCCGGAGGTATCCTCGGCGACGAAGAGGATATGCTCCGAAAGACCAAGGTGGGCGAGATCCAGGGAGCACTGCTCACCGGAGGGGGTCTTGGCATGATCTTCAAGGATATCAGGATCCTCGGCATCCCTTTCCTTTTCCAGAACTACCAGGAAGTGGACGCAGTCTTGGGCCGCATGGACGGTTTCTACCAGAAAGGGTTGCTCGATAATGGTTTTAAATCGATGGGCTGGGCAGAGCAGGGCTTCATTTACCTGCTCTCCAAGGAACCCATCAGGAATGCTGCAGACCTGAAAAAAGGCAAGGTCTGGATATGGGAAGACACACCCATCGGGAAGGCGGTCTTTAAGGAACTGGGTGTCAACGCCATTCCTCTGCCGGTTACGGATGTGCTTATGGCCCTGCAGACGGGGATGGTTGACACGGTTTACAGCTCCCCTCTTGCGGCCATCGCCGTGCAATGGTTTACGAAGGTCTCGTACATCACCGATGTGCCCCTGGCATACTCGGTGGGCGCCGTGGTCCTGAGAAAATCGGATTTTGAAAAAATACCCCCGGCTCAAAGGCCGATTGTTGAAGCAGCCTTCAGCCGGCAGCTTACGCCGTTGAAAGACCAGCTCCGCAAGGAGAATGAGAAGGCGATCCAGGTGCTCCAGGGGAAAGGCATCAAGCTGGTCAGCCCGTCAACCCGTGACCTGAAAGAGCTTCAAGCGCTCTGCTTCAA
Source organism: Syntrophorhabdales bacterium (assembly GCA_035315185.1). GTDB lineage: Bacteria > Desulfobacterota > Syntrophorhabdia > Syntrophorhabdales > WCHB1-27 > JADGQN01. The sequence continues at coordinate 35,720 of DATFYE010000070.1, forward strand.
GGGCATTGCCACACTCGGAGAAGATCAGTTCTCCAAGAAGACCCTGGAAGAGGTGAGAAATATCGTGAAAACCCTGCGCAAAGAGAACTGATGCTCTTGGCCGTCCTGAAAAAAATCTGGGCGTGGTACGAACAACTGGAAGAGCTTCTTTTGGTCTTCCTCGTGTTCGGGATGGTCGCGCTGGGTGCTGCACAGATTCTTTTCCGCAACGTTATCTCCATAGGGCTTGTCTGGATTGATCCTCTGCTCAGTCACCTGGTCTTGTGGGTTGCCCTTCTCGGGGCCTCGATCGCCACGCGCGAAAACAGGCATATTGTCATCGAGATAATTCCTGAGCGTCTGTCTTTGGCCATTCGTTCCCGGATAAAAGGGAGCCTCCAGCTCTTTTCAGCGCTGGTATGTCTTTTTCTCGTCTATCCGGCGGTACAATTTATACTGAATGACTATAGGCCCGGAAAATACCTGGCCCTCGGCATACCGCTGTGGGCTTCCCAGACGGTGATGCCGGTCATGTGGCTCGTCCTGGGCATCCGCTTCCTGCTGCAAGGTTTCAAAAACTTTATTCCCGGTAAAAGGGTCTGACATATGGGATTTGTATCGACCATAGCCGCTCTCTGCCTGGTACTGTTGGGCGCGCCACTTTTCATTGTTATCGCAGCGAGCGGCCTTCTCTTTCTTTACCGCAGTGGAATCGACTATTCAGCCTTGATCATTGAACTCTATAAACTCGCCCACACCCCGAACCTGGCGGCCCTCCCGCTTTTTGCTATGGCCGGGTATGTGCTCGCGGAGAGCAAAGCACCTCATCGTCTGGTGCGTCTCTCGAACGCGCTCCTGGGCTGGCTGCCCGGGGGGTTGGCAATCATCGCGCTCTTGGCCTCGGCTGTCTTCACCGCGCTTACGGGTGCGACAGGCCTGACTATAATCGCGCTCGGGGGTTTGCTCTTCCCCGCTCTGCGGCAACAGAAGTACCCGGAGAGGTTTTCCCTGGGGCTTCTGACAACGTCTGGTACGCTTGGGCTTCTCTTCCCTCCCAGCTTCCCGCTCATCCTTTACGGGATTGTGGCTCAGACGAGTATCGATCAGCTCTTTATGGCAGGGATTCTTCCGGGTGCATTACTGGTTCTGCTTCTTTCCCTCTACAGCGGATGGAAAGGCCTCCGTTCTGACGTGGCCCGTCCCCGTTTCACGTTTCGCGAGCTCGGAGGAGCGATGCGGGAGGCGATCTGGGAGATGCCGCTGCCGTTCGTTGTCCTTGGGGGAATCTACGGTGGTTACGTGGCCGTCAGTGAGGCCGCGGTTCTGACCGTCCTTTACGTGCTGATTGTCGAGATGTTGGTCTACAGGGACGTCAAGTTCAAAGACTTGAAGTCAATCACGATCAAGGGCAGCATTCTTGTGGGGGGCATTTTGATTATACTTGGGGTTTCTTTTGGCCTGACCAACAGCCTCATCAACGAAGAGATTCCTAGTAGACTCCTCGATTTCATGAGAGGTCACGTTGAGAGCCCCCACGCCTTCCTGCTCTGGCTCAATATCTTCCTCCTGGCAGCCGGCTGTATCCTGGGCATGTTTCCGGCCTTGATCGTAATGGTCCCGATGATCCTTCCGGTCGCCCAGGCGTATGGCATTCACCCCACTCATCTGGGGATCATTCTTCTGACCAACCTTGAAATCGGGGCCTCGCTGCCCCCGGTGGGCATCAACCTGTTTGTCTCGAGCATGCGTTTCGAGCGCCCTGTTCTTGAACTCTACCGTGCTTCCGTGCCTTACATTCTCATCCTGCTGCTGGCGCTGGTGATCATAACGTACTGGCCCGCCCTGAGCCTGTTCCTTCTCAAAGGCCACTAGCGGGACAGGTAAAGACAGAAGAAGGTTAAGGAAAGTGCAAGAACTCAGGTAGCGCCCTTGGTCTTTACCTTTACCTTCGCTCCTGTCTTTACCTCTCTTCTTAATTGTCTTCCTCTTGACATGAGTTACGTCACGTCTCTGACACATCACTGACAGATATGAAGTGGTATGTCTGTGGCTTCGGGGTCCGCTCTGCTCACTGCTCGCTGGTCGCTACCCACTGCTCACTGACCTGGTACACTATTTGCAGTATAAACGCGTCCCTGAGCGCATATTCTTCAGGCGTCGCCCATGAAAAAAGATCGAGTTGAACCCCCTCTCCAGGCATTGGCTCCTGTGCTTGTCACAGTCCTGGGCCTTTTCGCAATTTGCGTACATGAGGTACTCGAAGGGTTGGTCTTCCCTTCCGTTTTCGGCTGGTTTACCTCCCCTCTTTCGGTTCTCGTCAGTCTTGGCGTTGTGGCTGTTGTCGCCTACTTTGCGGTGCCGCTATTGCTTAAACAGACTGCCGAACATAGGGCTACGACTACTGAGCTGACGCGACCCCTGCCAGTGCTGGAGAGTCAGCAGTCGGACGGGACAGTTCAGCAGTACGAAAATACGTACCGGACCGTTGTTGAGACGATGTGTGTCGCGACCTCGATCGTCGAGGATGATGGGAGAATATCCCTCGTCAACAGCGAGTTTGAAAGACTGTCTGGCTTTTCAAAAAGAGAGATCGAAGGAGTGAAGTACGCGGCCGAGTTCATGGCGCCGGAATCGCGGGAAAAGCTCCTCATGTATCATGTTGCGCGCAGAAAGGATCCCGACAGTGTGCCCAGAACCTATAAGGCGCAGTTCATCGATAGAAGCGGGGCAGTGAGAGATCTTCTGCTCTGTGTTAACATGATGCCCGGCACGAAAAAAAGCGTCGTAACTGCAATTGACATTGCCGAGTTCAAGAGGACGGAAGCAGCGCTCATGGAATCCGAGGAACGGTATCGCACCGCCATCGAATGCTCAAGCGACGCCGTTACGATAGTCCAGGGCGACCTCCGCGTTTACGCCAATCAGAAATTCCTGGAAATGTTTGGTTACGATCGGCTTGACGAGGTCATAGGGCAGCCCATCTATCCAATGATACATCCGGACGAGCGGGATAGGGTGGTGGAGATGGACCGGCGAAGACAAAGCGGCGAGCCGGCGCCCTCCCGGTACGAGTTTAAGGGTGTCAGAAAGGATGGAACGGTCATATATATAGAGATCTCGGTAGCCGGGATAACGTATCGCGGAAAACCTGCGACGCTCCATTACCTGCGTGATATCACCGAGCGCAGGGAGGCTGAGGAACAGATCAAGACGTCTCTCAGGGAGAAGGAGGTACTTCTCAAGGAAGTTCACCACCGAGTCAAGAATAACCTCCAAGTCGTCTCCAGCTTGCTTTTCCTTCAATCGCAGACAGTTCAAGACGAAGAGACGCGCCGGATTCTCGAAGAAAGTCGTAACCGCGTGAAGTCGATGGCCTTCATCCACAAACAGCTCTATCAGTCAACCAACGTTGCGCAGATTGATTTTTCACCCTATGTCCGGAATCTGGCACGAAACCTACTCGATTCGTACAGGACAAACAGAAACGGGATCACCCTGGACGTACACGTGGATGAAGTCTTCCTTTCTCTTGACATGGCTATACCCTGCGGTCTCATTATTAATGAGCTGATTTCGAATGCGTTGAAGCACGCTTTCTTGAATGGCTCCGAAGGAAAAATCAGCGTTGACCTCCACAAAGTAGGGGAGAAGAATGTTCTGATCGTAAGCGATAATGGCGTAGGTCTCCCGGGGGAGATAGACGTTGTGAGTGCGGAAACCCTGGGTCTGCAGCTTGTATCGGCCCTTGTCAAGCAGATCGAAGGAAGACTCGAGCTCACGCGCGACCAAGGCACCGTCTTCAAAATCACCTTCTAACGTCAATTCGCTTTCAAGCGTATACCTTCGTTGCCCGTCGGCCTGTTCTTACTCGACGTACCGCCAGGTACGCCTCCGTAGCCCAGGCCTCGGCGCGCCTCGGTCTCCATCTTGAATGCGAATTGACGTTTGATGATGGAGAGATAATGAAGGCTTAAGCAGAGACTGAAAAGACTTATTACCGTCTTTCGGACTGGTCTCTGCTTTTTCTTAACCTTAACCTCAACCTGCTTTTGCCTGTTTTAACCTCAACCTGCTCTTGTTTTTACCTGCCTCATCATGGTATGGGATTACTGCGATGGACCAGTATTTGCTGGCGCAATACGCTATTCACCGGCTGCCGATAAACACGCCCTTTCCAATTGGCAGTGTAAACTGTTACTTCGTTGAAGAGCCCGTGCCCACGCTGATTGACGTGCCGCCGCACGGAACCTCATTCCTGGCCGAGCTGCGATCCGGGCTCAAGGATCTGGGTTATGCTTTGCGGGATGTAGGAAGAATCATCGTGACTCACCCGCACATCGATCACTTTGGATCCGCAGCAGGGATTGCCGCGCAGAGCGAGGCCGAAGTCTGGGTTTGCCGGGAAGGCGCCGGGTGGCTCGAGAACTACGAAGCCGAACTCGTCGAAGAGGAGCGCTTCTCTACGGAGTTCCTTACGAGTGCTGCCGTCCCCGCAGCATGGGTTGAGCAGGCTGCATCGGGATTTTTTGAACTGGCGCGAGAGCTTGCACAGAGCGTGAAGCCTTCGCGCTACCTGACGGAAGGCGATGAGGTCCTGCTCGGTCCTGCCCTTTTCAGGTTTGTGGCTGTTCCAGGGCACACGCCCTGGTGCATGCTGATCTACAATGAACGTGACCGGATGGCTTTCACGGGCGATTTTCTGCTGAGAGAGGTCTCGTCAAACGCGCTCTGTCAGGGACCGCATGCTGCACCAAAGGGCTACAGGAGCCTGAAGACGTACACAGCTTCGCTCAGAAAGGTGAGGGAACTGGGCCTCGACCTCGCGTTTCCCGGACACGGGAAAGCGATTGAGAGCCCTTCAGAAAGGATCGCGGATCTGCTCGCCTTCATCGAAGAACGTAAGGAGTTTATACGTGATATACTTTCGAAAGGCAGCCAGACGCCATTCCAGATAATGAATCAGCTCTTTCCCGGACTTCCGAGTAGTCAACTGTTTTTAGCCATTTCAGAGATCATGGGTCATCTCGAAGTGCTCGAGGACGAAGGCCTTGTGAAGAGGCTTCTAGTAGACGATTCAGTTTCCAGTTTTCAGTTGACCCCAGCAGCAGGGAAAAGCAATTTTTGAAGACAACGCTCCATATACTTGTCATATTGGTCCTGTCATACATCTTCTTTTTCCATAGCCTGGGTAGCTATTCGCTTAAAGAGCCTGACGAGGGAAGATATGCAGAGATCCCGCGGGAAATGGTTGAGACAGGCGACTATGTCGTTCCTCACCTCGATTACGTACGTTACTTTGAAAAGCCCCCGCTGCTTTACTGGGCAACGGCTTTATCGTTTAAGATATTCGGCGTCAGCGAGTGGTCGGCCAGGCTTCCCAATGCGCTCGCGGCTCTCTTGACCGTTCTTATCCTTTACCTGGCTGTGACGCGGTGGTTTACGCCTGAGGCCGCCCCTCTGTCTGCTGTCGTCCTCATCTCCTCCTTTGGTTTCTTCACTATGGCGCGTATTCTCACCATCGATATGCTTTTATCGTGCACGCTCTTCCTCTCGCTCATATTCTTTTACGAATTCTACCGGCAAAAGAAAGCGAGATCGATCTATCTATTTTATGCATGCCTGGGAATGGCCACACTCGCAAAAGGGCCGGTTGCTCCCCTTCTTATAGGAGTGAGCCTGCTGATATTCCTGACTCTCGAAAGAAGAGTCTCTTTCCTGAAAGCGCTTCTTAGCGGCAAGGGTCTGCTCTTATACGCCATCCTCGTGTTGCCATGGTTTGTCGCCATCGCCCTTCGGGAGAAAGAGTTTCTCTGGTTTTTTTTCGTTGATCAGAATTTTCTACGGTTCCTCACACAAAAACATCACAGAAGCGGACCAATCTACTACTTTTTGCCTGTTCTCTTCGGGGGTCTTTTCCCCTGGTCCATCTTCATACCGAGAGCTGTGGCAGCATTTTGGCGTAGGAGAGAATTTCACCTTTTTCTGATCTGGTTCCTGGTCGTGTTTCTTTTTTTCAGCCTGTCCGGATCGAAACTTCCACCCTATATTCTGCCTGCATTTCCGGCCCTGGCGATTCTGCTGGGTAGCCTTTTCCAGGATCGGGCAGGCCGGCCCACGCCCGGTCGGCCTGAGATCCTGGCCTATCAGTTTCTGTTTGGGCTGTTCGCGTTGGCTGGACTGCTTGTGGCGACGGGCGCAGGGAGTTCTTATCTTCGTGCAGAGCCTGAGACGCTGACCATCCTGAAAGATCTGAAAGGTTTCTCAATAGCCATTGTATGTTTCTCCGTTCTACCTATCGGTCTCCTTTTCCTGCAAATGATGCGCAGCTCCAGGCCGCTCTTTCTTATTCTCACCTGCTTTTCGCTAGCTGTGGTCGTCTTGCTGATGATGCATACCCATCTCATAGACAAGGTCAATACCACAAAGGAGCTGGCGCAGATAATTAATCAGAGGAAGGCTGGCGGAAAGCCTACTGTGGTCAATTTCGCGTCATTCGATGAAACGCTTCCCTTTTACACGCGGCAGAAGGTCTACATCGCATCGTATAAGGGCGAACTTGAGGTGGGATCGACCTATCAGGACAGTCAGCAGATGTTCTTGAGCAATGAGGAATTTGCAAATCTCTTCAAATCTGACAGACAAGTGCTCTGCGTGTTGAAAGCGACACGACTTGAACGTTTGCGTGACCTAGGCATAGAGAACGTGCATATCCTGGACTGTCGGGGCGGGAGGTGCCTCGTTTCAAACAAGTAAAGCCCGTTACGCGTTACAAGTTACGAGTTACGAGTTAACAATTGACGATTGAAGAACCCGTAACCCGAAACTCGTAACAATTGGGGCCGCCTGACCTGTGACCCCTTTCTATATGTCCCCGTCTCGCAGTACCTTCAATACGATGATTTCTGTTTCGGTGGGCAAGGTCTCCTTGCTGACAGTGAAGGTGTTTGTTTCGAGGATGCGCACCTTGTAAGGCCCGGTAGTGAATCTCTCCAGGACGTTTCCCATGCTCTGCCAATAGTGCATGGGAATCACTATTTTTGGCCCTAATTGTTCGATTATCTGCTTGGCCGCTTCAGGACCGGCAGTGAAAACGCCGCCTATGGTCTGGAGCAAAATATCGATATGGCCGATAAGCTGGAGCTGATCCTCATTGAAGGGCTCACTCACATCTCCCGAGTGAAGAACACAGAGACCGTCCATCTCAAAAACGAATGCCGAGCCTCTTAAGCCCCAGTACTCAGGCACTCCCCGCTGATGGACAGGCACGTTGTAGATGAGCACGTCACGAAATGTTGTGTTGATCTGATTCCAGTCAGAGCCGCCTTCTTTTAAGCCCCGCAGCACAAGGGGATTCCCTTTCGCGAGGCCGACATTGTTGTGGTTCCCGTGCTCCCTCCCGACGGTCACCACATGAGGCCATACCTCAGGCATGGGAAAACCCATGGCGCCAAACGGATCCGTGATGATCTTGGTCCCGCTGCTTGTGGTGATCTGGAAGAAGGAATGACCGAACCATTTTATCTGGATGGGCCCCAAGGCGGCAACCGGCGTGATGAACGTTCCAACGTCGTCATCACCTAGTGCAACATTGGGATTACGGCAACCGGCAGACGCCAGCCCGGGGAGTAGGCACATGCTGACAAGCACACAGACTATGAGAGGCAGGACTCTTTCAATTTTCATAAGAACCTCCTGTCGACTCGACGACTGACTGTCGATGGCGGTCCGCTGTCCGCCGTCTGCGGTCACCACTTTTAATCACGCCAGTCCCCATCGTCTCCGTAAGTACCACTCTATCGCCAGAAAGGCGACCACCAAGGCCAGTGCATAAGGCAGGCTCCAAAGGGGCACTTCCCGTTCTTCTACGAAACCCTTCTTGGCGCTGGCTACAAAGGGCGCGATCTCTTTCAAAACGTTTTCGCTTGCTGAGAGCACTTTCCCACCGGTCGCCGCTGAAATCGACCTGAGCAGCTCGTGATCTGGCGCCGCGTCGAATGCTTCCATCCGCCCCCCAATGATCAAGGACTCTTCGAGCGAACCGGTCCTGGTTTCCACCCTCACCCTGTACATTCCCGCCCTTTCAGGGTGAAACGAACCGGTGTACTCACCCGGCGCGCCGCTTGCTTTTACCTGTGATGGCAGCTTCACGCCTTGCGGGCTGAAAACGGAGAAGAGTATCGGCTCTCTGGTACGGGCCGAGCCAGGCAGGCCAGACGGGCCATAGGGACCATTAACGTCCTCTCCAATTCTCACTTTGATCTCCGCATCCTGCCCCTCCTCTGATCTATCCGGGAGCACCATCGTAATCGGATCAAGACCGGGGTCTTTCGTCAGCCAGCGCACGGTCCTTTCGATAAACCGGAGGTACGCCCAGTTGTCCTCTCCCCTCGCGACCATTCCTGCATCCCACTTCCAGGAGAAGTCTGTAGCCAGTGTCAGAACGCGTCCCTTGCCGTAACTGCCGACCGTAAGAACGGGGTGGGCAGGTGAGACGGCGCTTTCCAGGAGCGCCGTGCCTGAGCCTTTCACTTTCAGGAGGTTGAGTCCGTCCAAAGAAGGCATCTCATTCCAGAGCCTCAGGTTAAGCATTTTATCGGGCAAGAGGCGTGTGAGAGGATGGACTGCGCCCGCAGATGTCAGGCGTACTCCGGATGGTGAGCCACGGGAATAATCCTCTTCCTGTGACAATCCGACAGGAAGCACCTCACCCAAAGGGGCAGAGGCGATCCGTCCTCCGTCGGCCATGTTGGGCCCGCCGATCAAAGCAAACGCCCCCCCGGATCTCACGAACTCCCGTATCGCTTCCAGGTGCTTCTGATTGAGATAAACATGGAAAGGGAGGTTGTCAAAAATCACGAGGTCGAAGGCTTTAAGTTCGGTGGAAAAAAGGGTATCGACAGGGAAGGGTATCAGACTCTGCTCCTGCAAGGGGACGTTGATGACATTGGAGGGTGTCCTCAGGATGACGAAGGAGAGCAGATCGACTGAAGGATCATTCTTTAACGCCATTCTCATGAAGCGATAGTTGGGGCTCGGATTACCGGATACAAGGAGGACCCTCGTCTTATCCCTGACTACTCTCATGGGAAGGCTAATGCTGTTATTGCTCGTGATGCTTTCTCCAACCTGTGGTGGGCTCGATACCGACATCATGTGAGTGCCGTTCTCATCAGGTACGAAAGAAAATGAGACGACCACGCTCTCACTGCTCATGTTGAAATGGACACTCTTCGCCGTCACAAGCTTACTCCCGTCTTTGAGAAGTACGGGGATCGTGACATTCTTGTATCCTCTACTCGTTATGGTAGCGTCAATCGTCAGTTCCCTGCCCCTGAAGGCCACCTGCGGCGCCTTCACAGCACTGATCACTATATCTCTATACGTGTCGGCGTCTCCCACAGGAATGGTCAGGACGGGAAGATCTTTCGGCAGCGATGTATCTGTCAGACCAGGCGACGAGCTATTCAGTCTGGTTGTTCCATCACTCAGGACGATGGCTAAAGAGACTTGCCCCGCAAGTTTTTTAAGAGCATCGTTGATAGTGCCTCCCTTTCCGCCAGGCTTTAAAGCCGGCAGTTCCTTTTCTTCCAGTTCCCTTAGTGACTCGCTCAGGGCATAGAGCCTTACGTCATACGTTTCAGCCAAAGACGTGAGTAGAGGCTTTGGTCCGCCCAGCGGTCCACCGAGAAGGATCTGCCTCGCCTCATCGAGCCTGCTCTCGTTACCATCCTTCGCGGGTAGACCCATGCTCTGTGATGTATCCAGAAGGATGGCAATAGCTGGTGGTGTCCTGTGCTCCTTCTTGCTCGTCAGCGAAATGTTGAGGGCGAACAGGATGATCAGCGAGAAGGTGCCTAAACGCAGCAGGGATAGGATGAGGGCCTTCCTGCGCCCGAGCCTCTTACGAATGACGCGGTACTGCATGAAGGCTATGGCCAGACCGGCTGCGAGCAGGATGATGAGGAGCCAGAGAGGAACAATCGGTGCTAAGCTCAAACGGGCCATCAGATGGGTCGTGCTCAAAGGTTCTGCCGCCTTTTTATGAAGGGATGATGAACCAGATCCTTCTTGTAGTCAGAGGTAAGGGAGTAGACGATGATATTAACGCCGAGCTTGAAAGCAGCGAGCCTCTGCGCCTCACCGCCGGGCGCGCATTCATTGAGCCATTTACCGAATCTGTCTCTGGACCAGGCCCCTGACAGGTCATTCTGAGAATAGATGACCGGTGTCCAGTTGTCTATGACCACACCTTCCAGATAGGCATTTATCTTTTGCCGCCCTCCGATGGTGTTGACCAGATAAAAACTCTGAAAGACGGAGTGGTCAGGCGGCAGCTTCTGCATCTCGTGAGTGGGGAAGACCTGTTTCATCTCCCGCCGGAATGCCGCATCAAACCCGAAGCCCCTGATGCCCATCGCATCCTCGGCCAGCAGGAAACCGCCGAATGTGAGATATCGCTTCAAGGCTTCCCTCTCCTGAGACGTCCACGGGTCGAATTCGTACTTTCCGGCCATATAGAGAAACGGACAGGAAAAAAGGTCAGGCTCAGTGAGAGTTATGGTGCGTCGCTCTTTAGAGGCGCTGACGCTCGTCCTCAGCTCCAACTCCTCGACGATGGCATCAGTGAACTGTGGGTTAGGATCCCATTGGCCGCCACGATATCTGACCTGGGTGATATAGAACTGGGGAAACGCGCCGGCTACGGCGAGGTCGCGACGCTCAAGGAAAAGCCCGGCAGAAAGCGCCAGTCCCACGCGCAAAAACGTTCGCCTGGAAATCATAGCCTGTTTGCCATCCCTGTTTCGATAACCAGTACGAGCAGAAGAAACCCAAGAAGGTACGCCCAGAGCTCCTTTCTGCTGCCGCTCATCCGGCTGGAAACGCCTTCGCTGTACTCCTTCATCTGCACGTCCATACCGGAGAACTCTTTCCTGACGTCATCGTTGTCAAGTTTCGTGAGGTCTGATTCTTCAGGAGGTATGGCGGGTTCACCAAGTCCTTTGTCTGCCGCACCTGTGCCCCTGGCCAATCCTACGGCCTCCTTCAAAATCCCCTGGAGCAGCGGCACGTAAGCCGCCTTCAGAGGGAGGTCATTCCAGTCAGCATCAGCGCTCGACGTATACAAGAGTATCTTTCCCTTTCCAAACGGGGACTCCAGAAGCAATGGATCTTTGTTCTCCAGTGCGAGTAACGTCTTCGTGGCTCCATGGACCTTGAAGTAACGACGAAACGCGGCGCCTTCGAGACTTTCGCTGCCGGCTTCCGAGAACTGTTTAAGCGCTTCATGGCCGTAATCAACGGTGGTTATCCTTTCCGGCCTCTGTGCCGTTGCTTCTCTTATCTCCCTTAATCTCCAGGGAAAGAGAGGTATGCTGTTATACTCGTCGGGAAGTATGCGATCGCCGAGAAAGATAAAGACAGGATTGCCCGCATCGAGAAAAGCTGCTATCTTTGACGGTTGGGGTTTGGCCACGTTGAGCAGGAACAACGCATCGTAATACTTGAGGTTGACCTCGGAGAATTCCTTCTCAGAAACGACCTTTGTCTGAAAGGGGGAACCCTCCATGTAGCCGGGCTGCAGCGCGTGGCTGAGGTAGTAGCTCTCACTGGCCCGCATGGAGCCTCTCGGATCGCCATCCACAACGAGTACTCTGATCTTCTCCCGGACCTTCAGGGTAAAGTCGAGGAGATCGTCGTAAGGAAGATTATCCCCGGAGAGCCTCACCTGACCGTTTATCGAGCCCGGTCGATCCAGGAGAAGATCGAAATAAATTTTCCCATCTTCTCTGGGCTTTAATTCAAGGGAGTTTTGAGCCACCTTGGTACTTCCCATCATCACCTGGACCACCGTGGTGGTGGGCTGATCAGATAGATTTGCTATCGCTGCTTCCAGACGGCACGAGGTCCCTGCCACGAGGTCCCCTTCCTTTAATCGGATCGCTTTGACAGCCATGTTGCTGTCCCGTGTCTTCCCGCCGATCCTCAGGAATGTAGCCTGTGTGTTAGCAGGGAGAATGCCCAGCTTCCCGAGATCGAAGCCTTGCCAATCACCCTTCGCCATATCACTTATAAAAATGATCTCTCTGGCTCCCTTCACGCTGCTTAGCTTCCGGAGGGCCAGCGCCAGGGCTGCTCCCGGTTCACCTTTACCGGTAGAAAGCGGTATAGACGTGAGATATCTCGCGGCCTCTGCCGGCTTCATCCATCGAAGCTCACTCTCATCAGGTAACCTGCCCTGAATAGGTGCTGTCGGAATGATGAGTACCTCAGCGGTGGGCTTGCTCAGGAGACTGACGATCTCTTGTACTGCCCGTCTTGCGCGCTCAAAGCGTTGCCCTTGCGTGTCCCTGTAACCCATGCTCGCGGAGTTATCGAGAATGAGCACCTTGGCTCCTCCTTCGCCCATGGCTAAAAGACCGGGGCGAACGAGCATCGGCCTTGCCGCTATAATGACCAATGCTGCCACCGCCATGACCCTCAGCGCAAGCAAGATGAGGTGCTTCAGGCGCTGGGGCCTTGCCATAAGGTTCCGTGAATGGAGAAGAAGACGGACAGCGGAGAAATCCTTGCGCAGGGCCTTGCGATGGGTCAGCCGATGGATGAGGATGGGCAGGATGGCTGCTGCCAGGCCCGCGAGCATCAATGGGTTGAGAAACGTAAGGCTCATGAGGATGCGTCCTTCATGCCCCCAGCCTGAGCCGTGCCCTCCACGTGAGGTAACGGACAAGAGCCCGATCGAGACCGACATTCGTGTTGAACAGGGAATAGTCGATCAGGTTTGCAGCGCACGCATCTTTATACTCTGTTATGAGGCTGCCGAGTGCTTTCAGATACGCAGGCCTGATCTCGTGTGGATCCGTGAGCAGCCTGATATCCTCCTCCAGGTCTTTGAAGATGGTTGGTTCCTCAAAAGGGAATTCCAGTTCGTCCTTGTCGAGCAGGTGAAAAACCATAATGTCG
>DATFYE010000071.1:0-11767 GCA_035315185.1 Syntrophorhabdales bacterium
TACGCGGGTGTGCAGTACTATGGCCAATGCTTTGCCGGAAACACGGTGGGCTATACCAAAGTGGCCGATTCGCAGTGCAACACGCCCTGCAGCGCCAATACCGCTGAGATGTGCGGCGGCTCGTGGCTCAACAGCATTTACGCAACGGGGGTAAACCTACAAGGCGGGTCTGAAGCAGTCCCCAATTCCAGCGAACCGCCCAAACTACGGGTCACTCGCTGACCGCAGCGTTATGCTCCAGTAGAATTGGTAATTATCCCGTAATACCAATTTGCATTCAAGATGGAGACCAAGGCGGCAGCGAGGAGCTGACGCAGGCGTACTGAGCAGTGCGTCGAGGAGAGCGACGCAGCGACAACGAAGGTATACACTTGAAGGCAAATTGGTATAAGTCATTTATTTAGAATCCTTTATTACCTTCTGTATTGAGCCCGGTGAATCGAGTTTGGAGTGTTTCACCAACGCCTGCGTGAAATCCGAGCTCAACTGGCCCGGGTCCGCCAGGCCGCTCAAAGATCGCCAGTGGACAAAAAAGTGCCCGAAGCTTCCACAAGCCTCGGGCACCACCATATACCGCTTGTAAACTGCGCTTACTTGAATCTCCTGCGGGCAACACCGAAAAGTCCGAGCAGTCCAAAACCCAGAAGGAGTATGCTGCCAGGTTCAGGCACCGGTGGTACGTTCGTCGGGGGTAAGGTGATGAAGTCCTGAGCGGGTGACGTATGGCCTGCGTCGGTCCAGACCTCGAGCACCTGATAACCGCCGCCATCAAACCCGGCGGGGTACCCGCTCAGGTCACCCACGTAAGTTGCGTAATCCGCATTGGCCCCACTTGTACTGCTGAAGCTGGTCAGCCTTCCTGGCCATGAAGCATCCCAAATGGCTCCCCCTAGGCCTGCAGCCTTGTCGTTGTCCGTTCCCACTCCGCTGCTATAAGTCGATGCTAACCATGCAGCCTGTAATAGCGCGCTTTCAGGAGGCAGAAAACCGCCGGGAAGCGACGTAAAAGGCTTCAAATCCGCATAATAAGTGCCGCCGAACGCGATCGTGTGCTGAAGGTCAATGCACCAGGCTTGTATGGACCCACCATTGAAAGTAAGGTTGTCTACTCCGGCCCTGGTGCCTCCACTGTAAAGTGTTGGCGTACCGGATGAGGTCACGATTGTCGCGTCCTGACCGGGGCTCACACTGTTAAAGGTGAGATTTTGTGCCTGCGCCCCGACCGCCATCGCCAACAAGACTGTAAGGAACAATCCAGAATATAACCAAAACTTTTTCATATTATGTTTACTCCTTTTCTTAAATTGGTTGTTGCACTCATAAACTACAAGAAACGTGCCAGAGCAGCCGAGAAAGTTGGGTTAGGGCTTAATGCGCTGTAACATGCCTACACTAAAGACCTTTCAAGCTGGCCGCTCAGCCTGATCCCAGCCAACCGTAAGGATTTCATGCTTTGAGAAACTCGTAACTGTAAAGAAAACCGACACGGTAACTCCCCAGCGCATATCATTAATCCTTCCTAACTCCGATGCTGCAGGGCTTTTCCCCACCATCGGGGGCCACCGAGCCACCTGTAAAACTATCCGACACAAAGGAACGCCTGCCTGGGGCTAGATCCGCTCAATCGGTCCAGTAGGCTCACAAATTTCTTTCCGGAACCGCAGGACTCTGGTTTTAGGAGGACCGTCCAAGACGCAACGGAGCATGGTGGGTAACAAAAGCTTCGGTTATTATTAATGTTTAGGAGATGACGATGCCCGGCAACGCTCAGAAGGAAAAAGCTCCGTCCTCTTTTACTGACGGTTAAGGTGATTGTAAAGAAACACGACAATCAAAAAACTGAGCGGGTAAATTTTATGTATGGCTCGCGCTATATGATTCCGCCTTGCCAAACCCGGGAAGACTCCAATACTTCGCAAGGAAGCTCGCGAATCCCTGCCGTACAAACCACTTGACCGGTGCCGCTATGATCAGCTGCGCGGCCCCTACACATTCCAAAGCATTTACTAAGGAGTTCATAAGTAAGGCCCCCTCACCCTCACCCTCTCCCTCCAGGGGGAGAGGGTTGTGTAACATTTCCCCGCCCTTGAGGGGAGGGGATGAAGGGGAGGGTGATGTATCTGGCTTTACTAATCACCGCATTAGTAAATGGAAACATTTTTTTCGTTCTTTCATAGTCGTAAAGAATCCCGACGCCACGAAGTAGTCCATGGGTCGGCCCACTGAAAGTTATTATTGACAACAGCGAAAACTGCCTTGCTTGCCTTAACCTTAACCTCGACCTTAACCTGTCTTTCCTCATCTTCCCGAGCGCCGATGCCCTCCTCATTTTCCGGATCGCTTTCTTCGCTTATATATCCCGTAGACACCTAGTCCGACGAGTACCACGCCGAGAAGCACGATGGTAGCGGGCTCGGGTACAACCACGAAAATCGTCGATGTCATGGATATCACTTGTGCCATCATCTATCACCTTAACCTAAACCCTGCGTTCGGTTGCCTTGGGTTTTCTCTCGATCTTACCTTAACCTTGACTTCGACCTTGTGTCGCTGTTACCGCTTGTCACAATGCCGGCAGTCTGCAACGCACGTGCCCCGGAAGTCCGCAACGCAATCGACAAACACAAATGGCTTCTAACATGACGATATCATTATCAGCAGGAGCCTTGCTGATTTAAAAGAATATGGACCAAAGAATTTTGTTGTTTCTCAAGATTGTAAGGAATTCCGACGGCCCGTCTTGGCCAGAACCAATTCTAATTTTATGCCATGTCCGATCCAGAAGCAAGGAAATGCAGCCGACCCCCTCACCCCAGCCTCCCCCTCCGAGGGGGGAGGGAACGGGTGGGGGTGGTGATTTGATATCGTTTAGCTAAGGTGTACACTTGAAGGCGAATTGGTATAGGAGGCGCCCGGCAGCAGATGCTAACCGGGCGCCTCCTTCTCCCTACGCATCACCCCCTCCCTAATCCTGCCCCTGCAGGGGGGAGGGTGGGGGCGTTTACCTCGCTGCGCTGAACGTGGCCAGTACGGCAGCGTTGTTGTTCATTACCAGAGTGCAGGTGCTCAATTTTCCGGAGCATGCACCTGACCAGCCTGCAAAGGTCGATTTTGCACCCGCTGTGGCAGTTAGGACAACTGATGTGCCGGCGCTATAGGTTGGCCCCGTCGGGTTGCTCGCCACCGTGCCGCTGCCCGTGCCCTTCTTGGAGACAGTCAGCGTGTAGGTCGCAGCAGCAAAGCTTGCGCTGATGGAGTGAGTCGCTGTCACGTTGGTAAAGGTGTAGCTGCTTACCGCCCCGACGGAATTGCTGTCTACAACCACGCTTGCTATCTTGTAACCGGCAGCCGGTGTGATCTTGAACGTCTGGCTCGTACCGCCTACCACGTTTACGGGGCCAACGGGCGATATTGTGCCGTTAGCTCCTGCACTGGTAGTAATAGTAAAAGTCGGAGCACCCGACTGGGTGATCGTGAAAGTCTTTCCCGCGATGCTGAGATTAGCCGTGCGCGTGGCAGTAGTCGTGTTGGCGGCCACAGTAAAGGCAACCGTGCCGTTCCCTGTTCCCGACTTGCCCGCTGTGATCGTGATCCAACCGGGTGAAGCAGATGCGGTCCAAGTGCAGGCGCTGTCTGTCGTTACGGAGGAACTGCCTTTGCCTCCAGTATAATCATAGCTGCTCGTCGGCTGAGATACCGAGTAAGTGCAAGAAGGAGGAGGCGTGGAACCGGCCTGGTAAGCGATGGTGTAGTAGCCGAACTGAGTGACGGAGGTCAGTTCAGAATACGCAATATTGAAAAATCCTTGCTCGCCCCAACCGCTGCCCCAGCTGTTCTTGCAGATAAAAGATTGGGTCGAATCATCGTAGCCGACGATCAATATTGCATGTGCGCCTGCATAATTACCTGACGTGTAGTGGTAAGCGCCGGTCGAATAGTAGAAGAAGTCATTATAGACCTCCATTGTGGTGTTCAACGGTCCATAGGTATTCAACGCGTTCTTGATTGCGTCGACCGTCGGTGCAGTTGTTGTTACATACGACCAGGACGCGATCTTGTAGTAGGGCTGCTGGCACGTGGCAGGGCACGCACCGTTCGTGGCTGTGTACGGGTCACATGATTCCGGAGGCAAGCCTGTGTTCTTTATGTAGTTGGAAGCCGAACCGGGAGACCCGCCGGAGCAGCTCCCCGCGCCACCGCAGGATACCAGTGCCTGTTCGGAAAGATCAAAGTCAGTGAACGTCGTCGTGAGCGGCGTGCCGTTCTTGATGAGGGTTACAGACTCAAGGTTGGCCGTCGTTGCGAACGCCCAGCAACTGCCACAATTGCCCTGGTTCCGAACGGGCGTCACAAAATTCTGGCCATTATAGTTCTGCCAGCTAAACGTAGCCGGCAAGGCAGCCGCACTGGAGGCAGCCGGTGCCGCAAGCAGCGGCGCATTAGGCATCTGGCTCTTGACCAGACCCAGCCTCATCCTTCTTTCTTCGGGAGAGAGCTTCGACACGCTTGTCTCAGCCGCGCGCCATCTTGCCCCTTTGGCAGCGATGGCTTGCCTCACGTAATTGAGCTCCTGGGGATCTGCCTTCACGTACGAGCCCGCCAGCAAAATCATAAACAACCCGCACAGACACAGCCGCATTGTCTTAACCATGTTCTTCAGTCTCCTTTCGAAAGTAGTTCACAGCAAGAAGATTTGCTTTGGTGAGTTATCGTCCGCACCCGAGCAAAAATGAAGGGGGTACAATTGCAAGATTTAGTCCCACTCTGGCGACAAAAAAGCCGCTGAGGAATACAACCCCCGGCGGCGACAGCGAACAGTATTATGTGTTGAGTGTTGAGTGTTATGCGTTGAGTGTTATGTGTTGAGTGTTATGTGTTGAGTGTTTAGCCCGCCAGTCTGAAAGACAGCCCGTTACAGGTTATAAAAACAGTTACAAGTTACCGGTTACGCGTTACAGACAAGACATGTTACGAGCAAATGATGCATGCCAAAGCATAGTCTTTAACGCTAACAGTTCCTGTTCTTAACCTGTAACCGGAACTTATAACAGGTATCAGCTTCTAACCTGTAACCTGTAACCCGCAACTCGTCACTCGGCCCTCGACCCTCGTCACTCTTCTCACTTCCTCCCTATCCCCAATTTCTCCATCAATTCATATAATGTCGGACGGCTGATGCCCAGATCTTCCGCGGCTTTGGTTATATTGTCGTTGTTCCTCGTCAATGCTCTTGTCACCAGATCCTTCTCCAAAGCTTCCCGGGCCTCTTTCAGGCTTACCCCTTCGGGTTTATCCTCGGGCGACTCCATCTCGAGATCCACAGGCGTGATCTTATTGCCTTCAGCCATGATCACGGCCCGCTTGAGCCTATTCTCCAGCTCGCGCACATTCCCCGGCCATGCGTATTCTTGCAGCGCACTCACGGCTTGACTTGTAAAGCCCGTGAGCTTCTTCTTATTCTCCGCCGCATACCTCCGAAGAAACGCGTTTGCGAGAAGCACCGTGTCTCCCTCCCGCTCCCGCAATGGAGGTAGAGGGATTGTAATGACACCGAGGCGGAAATAGAGATCTTCCCTGAACGTTCCGTCTTTCATCGCCTGCTTCAAATCCCGGTTCGTGGCCGCGATCACGCGGGCATCGACTTTGATCTGCTCCCGGCCGCCAATGCGCTCGATCACCTGCTCCTGCAGAAACCGCAGCAGCTTCACCTGCAGGGCAAGAGAGAGTTCTCCGATTTCGTCAAGAAAAAGCGTACCGCTATGCGCTGCCTCCACGCGGCCCTTGCGCTGGACATGCGCCCCGGTGTACGCCCCTTTCTCGTGGCCGAAAAGCTCTGCTTCGAGGAGGTTCTCCGGTATTGCTCCGCAGTTGATCACCACAAAAGGATGATTCTTCCGCCTGCTCAAACGATGGATAGCGCTCGCCACGAGCTCCTTGCCCGTTCCACTCTCGCCCGAGATCAACACGGGAACGTCTGTTGTTGCAACCTTGCGAACGGTGGCAAAGACCTCTGCCATCTTTTGACTGGTACCGAGGATACCCTGGAATGCTTCTTCACCAACCCTCGATCGCAGTTCCTGGTGTTCACGCTCCAGGCCTGCCAGATAAAAGGCCCTTTTCAAGAGCACCTTCAGCTCTTCAATCTCAACAGGCTTATAGAGGAAGTCGTATGCGCCGTCAGCCACGGCCCTCAGCGCATGCTCCTTCTCGCCCCGTCCCGTGGCGATAATGACTTTGATTAACGGGTCTATGGTAAGGATCTCGGCAAGGGTGGCAAACCCTTCTTCAACGCTGGCAGGCCACGGCGGCAGACCAAGGTCGAGAGTAACAACCGGCACCTTCTTGGTGCGCACCGCCTCAAGCGCACTCGGTCTATCCTCGGCGAGAAAGACCTCGTACTCCTGGGCCAGCGCCCACTTCATCTGCGTCCGTAAATCTTCGTCATCGTCAACGATGAGCAATTTAGGCTTATCCATGAGTACCCTCAGTGTTGTGTGTTGTGTGTTATGTGTTATGTGTTGAGTGTTGAGTGGAAGGTGTTATGCTTAAGAACGCTTGTCTCACACAGAGTGCACAGAGTTCACAGAGTGGGACGAATTCTTTTTTGATTTTCCGGTGAGAGGCCGGAAAATCAAAACCGTCAGCCACTTCGTGGCACGGTATCTCCTGACGGAGTGTTAAGAATGCGCTGCACTCCGGAGCTAAGCGTGGGTTCATTGACCATGCAAGCACTGTAAACACTCTCGAATAAACCAGGGCCAAGCTCTTTGTGAATGTTGATTGCAGCCCCAATGATCCGCGAAGAAAGTTGGTTTATTTCGGTTTCAGTCATATTTTTGTCCTCCTTCGGCGAAGCCGAACGGAGTTTGAGGTGAATTCGCCTCTTACGAATTCAGCTCAAAAATAGCCTCCCCCTCTGCGAACTCTGTGAACTCTGTGTGAGATAAAGCCTTTGCATCGCTTCAACTCCTTTCCTGTCTCGCTGGAAGGAGCACGCGGAACGTCGTCCCTTTGCCTTCCTCGCTTTCCACTTCGATCCTGCCGCCATGCGCTTCGACGATGGTCTTGCAGTGAAACAAACCGATGCCCATGCCCTGTTTCTTCGTCGTGTTGAAGGGCCGGAAGAGACGCTTCTTCACAAATTCTTCCGACATGCCACTTCCATTGTCTTTGACCGACAGCTGGGCCCAGCCGTCCCGATAATCTGTGTAAACCTTTATTTGTCCATCGTCCGCGACCGCATCCTGCGCATTCATCACCAGGTTGACGATCACCTTTTGCATCTGCTCAGGATCGATGGCAAGCGGCGAGATTGGCTGGAGCTCCCGCACGACGGGCACCTTAAGATAGGTATCAAGTTCGGAGAGGGCTTGCTCGACAAACTGGTTCAGGTCGGATTCTCTCGGACGTATTTCCAGCTTCTGACTCAATAAAGAGAGTCTCGTGCACATGCCATTTATCTTCGAGACACTCTGAGAGACCGCTCTCAAAGCATCGTCACGAAACTCGGGATTGTCAAAATGCACGGGCAGGTTCTGCGTGACGAGGGAGAGCTTTGAAGCAAGGTTCTTTAGATCGTGCATGAAGAACGCAGACATGGCCTGAAATGCCTCCAACTCTTTCGCCTGCCGCAGATGCTCGGAAAGCCTGAGACTCAGCAGGTTAGCGGCTGCCTGGTCAGCAATGGTTTTCAACAGGTCGTAGTCCTCCGGGGAAAGAACACCCTCTTTCACCCGATCGCTCACCGTCATCAGGCCCACGAAACTCCCCGCTGCACTGAGAGGAACAGAATACTTGATCCGGGCTTCATCGAGATCAGCACCATAAAGGCGCCTCAACTCCTCGACCTCTGCGTCCGTAGAGCCCGCAACATGGACAGGCATCGTCCGATCCCGCATCACCTGCGCCAGCGCCGCTCCACTCCCGCCTGTAAGCCGCAGCTTGTTTGCGTCAGCCTCTGAAAAAACGGTCGATCCGGCAAAATTGAGACGCTCCGACTGTTCATCCACAAGCCAGACGGTAACAGAAAGAGCATCGAGGGTCTCGGAAACCATGCGGGCGAGAATCGAGCAAAGCTCCCGTGTCTGCGTCATGGCTGCTGTCTTCTGCGTAAAATCCCTCCAGACCCGCTGATAGTCGTGAACAGGCCGCTTGAAGTAGCGGGTGATGAACCTTTTCCTGGCCAGACGGAATCTGTCTGACATGAAAAGCGCCGAAAGTCCCACAATGCCAACAAAAAGAACAAACGCCAGCAGCGGAATGCTGGAGGCGCCCCTCCATGAATAGACAAGCCGGGCCATGATGCCGACGAGAATGAAGTAGACGCCAACGAGCATGAGGGAAAATGAGTTGTAGATGACTGCGTGTGAGACATAAAAGTCGAACTTGAGCAGACGTGCCCGTACAAGAGAAACAATCACCAGGAGGTCGGCAAGGACAAGCACACCCACCTTAACAATCTCCAGGTTTGTACTCACCAACCGATAGAGAAGGACCTGGCTGTCGGTATAAACGTGAATGCCGAAAAGGCTCCCGACGCCTAAAACCATGAACTTGACCTGCCAGCGTGTCCTCCCGCTCGAATGGCGGAGGGTCCGCTCCAGATTCATCAGGATCACGATAGCCCCGAGGAGTGACAAGAGGTAGATGACGTACCCTGACCAGCCGAGCTTTAAGAATATCGCGCCGGCTTCGTCGATGAGCGGTTTTCCGACAACGATCGAACCACTAAAGAACGATATGAGAATAATCGGGATGACGAACGCAGCGAGGATTGCCCATTTCCACTGCGCAAGAAACTCTTTGTAATTGGCGCGGCCATAGGTCAAGGAAAAGACAAGCCAGATAGCGGGTATGAGGGACCCCGTGGCCAGCTGCACGACATGCCACCGTATGAACGCTGCTGCGGATGTGGCATCCAGGCCCAGGCCGACCAATCCGGACTCAAAGGCACAGGCAGCAAGGGCGATGGCAAATATCCGGTGCACGAAGGCGCGTGGATCGTGGTAGAGCACCACGATCGCAATGACTGACGTCAGGAGCGCGGTAGCGTAGCAGATGATGGAGTTAAGAGGCATGATGAAATCTTGTTACAAGTTGCGAGTTACAGGTTACAGGTTAAGAGAACGCGTGTCTTTCTTTGTCTGCCATCTGTTTTCAACATATTCGATAAATTTACTAATCTTCCTGCCCAGGTCTGGGTAGGAATCAAGCAGGGAGGTTATCTCCGCATGGTCAAATCCATGAGTATCCTTAATAAAATTTAGATGAACCAGGTTTCGTCGCACGACGCATGAGCGTAAATCATAAATTTCAGAAGTTCAGCCTTGTACTTCCTCCTTCCGTAGCCTTCAACTATATTGGCGGTTACGCTCTTGGAGGACCTCCTCAATTGACTGCCCTCCTCATACATCTCAAATTGGGGTAATCCAAGAGACATTCTGTGAGCCCTTGTTGCGAGGTCATAAGAGACCTTATAGATCTCCAGATCTCTATAGCTTTTCAGACTTCACCTCCCCTACCGTCCTAAACCTGTAACCTGTAACATTTCCTTCTTAACCTGTAACCTGCAATTTGTAACGTTTCCTTCTTAACCTGCAACTTGTAACCTGCAACATCTTCATCCCCGTCTTTCTTGTTTTCTGAACCACCACAGCAACAGGGCAAGCAGCCCCAGTGCCGGCAGGTAAAAAACGAAGCCACCGGAATGATGAAGGAAGCTGTCGGTTATGAACTTTGTGTCAACATAGATGGCAAGGAGGCTTAGCGTCACTATCCGAACGCCGTTCTTGAGGACGGTGAAGGGCAGCATAGCCACCACCAGGAAAAATTTCCGCCACCCCGTTCGAAGGAAAAGGTGGCCCGCCAACACCCCGGTGATAATCAGTGCTATACTCGACCGGATGCCACTGCATTCCCTCGCCACCTGGATCGTAATATTCGGCAGGCGGTAGATAAACCCGTTCCTGATGTAGTCCGTGCCCGTGAGCTGGAAGAGCCACTCCGTCACTTCCGTGGATGCCACCTGTAGAATATAGATAAACCAATCCAAGAGAAACAAAGGGATAGGGATCACAAAGAGCATAAATAGCAAAGGGAACCTGGCGACCCGGAACGCTTGAGGGCCGAATGCAAGCAGAAACCCACCCCACCAGAAAACGAGTGCTCCCGCGGTAGCCACGGAGGCAAAATCATTCGGACCCAGCCACCTTCTCAGCGTCAGCGCAGCGCCGTAACCCAGCAGTCCGCAGGCCGCGACACCCAGTCCCATATAGGAATATCTCGCGTGCTGCAGAATGCTCCTGCGATCCAGAAACAGGAAGTAGGCTGTAACAAACGGAATCAGCAGTATGTGCGAATAGTAGTCACTGTCAGCTCCGGCATCGATCTGTACAACGCGGTCGATAGGGCCATAGCCGAGAACTGCGCCAATGCTCAGGAGACCGCTCAGCGGACCGTATGCGAGGTACCCTGCAATAATCGTGAAGACGGCGAACACGCCAATCTGTGTGTTGAGGCGCCCCGCACCATTCACGTTTTTGAGAGAACCATTCAAAGTTTCGCTCATGGGAAAGAAGTGTTACGTGTTGAGTGTTGGATGACCGGTTGTTGTTGAAGGATGTGCCCAAAATCACACCTCAAAATCACTTCCTTGACACGGTAATACCATGATGCTATGATATTATGGTATTTTTGTGGAACTGAATGGAGGTGTATTATGCCTGCAACAATAGCAACCAATATACGGCTCCCCGAAGAGCTTTTGAAGGCCCTTAAGTACAGAGCAATTGAAGAGAAAAAGAGCGTGAACCAGATTATCCGCGAAGCCATCGAGATGTCTCTCGCTGCCACTCTCCAGCCGGAAGAACGCGAAATGGATCCTTTTGAAGATATGATAGGAATCGCAAGATCAGGCATCAGGGATGCGTCTTCCAAGCATGACCGCTATCTCTACGGGCCAAAACGATGAAATTGTTTGTAGACACGGGGGCGTTTATAGCACTCACAGATGCAGATGACGAAAACCACAAGCCTGCTGCTGCCTTTTACAGAAATGTAAAGGAAAAGGGGACGCGGTTTGTAACCACAAACTTCGTTGTCTGCGAGACGATGAATTACCTCAGGGCAAGGATTTCACATCGTATCGCTGCTCTTTTTCGGGAGAACCTGAAGAAAAGCGGCTTCATCGAAATTGTAACTGTCACCCCTTCTATTGAGGATGCGGCTTTTACTATTTTTAAACGGTACGCCGACAAGGGTTTCAGTTTTACCGACTGCACGAGCTTTTCCATGATGAGCTCTCTCAAGCTGAAAAGCGCCTTTGCCTTTGACAAACATTTTCAACAATTTGAAGGCATCGGCCGCTTGCCCTGAATCTCGACCAATCGAGTAATTCAGCGCGCTTGGTTCTTTACCGCTGTGCTTGCCCAATCAACCAATAATTAATCAACCTATTAACCGTATTTGGAATCAACGAGTCAACGTATAATCAGTCAACGGGTCAACGTATAATTAATCAACGTATCAACGGTCCCTAAGGGCGGTGTATAGTGATTGGTGTTTAGTGTTTAGCAAGACAAGGTTTGTCATATAACATATAACACTAAACGCCGTTCCTGTCTAAACACTGTTCCTGACTACACACCACACACTAAACACTACACACTGTTTCTGGAGATACTGTCAATAGTTGTTGATGAGAATTTTGGACGCATCCTGATTTCTTCTCCATTACGCAGCCTGTATCGCCTCGTCTACTAATTCGCCG
>DATFYE010000072.1:0-41128 GCA_035315185.1 Syntrophorhabdales bacterium
GTAATGCCACGCCATACGTGAAATATTCCAGCCATCCGGTTATGTCTGTGGCTTCGCGGAATTACTTGCGGGACGTCTTATTCTTTTCGCGACCGCCTGCAAGGCTTGAAGCCAGTCATAAGCGCCTTCGAGTTTTGCCGCGAGCAGGGGAGTATCATCCCCTGAATTAACGGGAATCCGCCTCAACGCGAGCATGTCCTCCGCTGTATTGATAGTCCCGACCCTCGTTGACGCACAGGCCTCATACCCAACCCCTAGGAGCGTCTCGTTGAATCCTTCCATAAAATCTGCGTTCTGCTCCGGAAACCGAAAAGGATAGCAAAAGGAATCAACACGGACCGTTGAGACGTTGACTGGTTGAGACGTTGCCTGGGGACTGGAAACCTGTTGCAGGTTGCAGGTTGCAGGTTGCAGGTTCTCGGACGCGGCTGACCGGCTGAGCTCGGTTTCAATGGCCTGCTTCGAGGCTGAGAGTTCGTGTTCGATCTCCTCGGGCCGAAGGTCGTGCAACTGCGGGTGGCTGCAGGTGTGGGACCCGAAGGTGACGCCTTGCGCGTGGAGCTCACGGACCTGCTGCCACGTGAGATGCTCTTTGCCGCGCAGGCCCGGCCGGCCGTTGCCGATGTAGTCGGTGGGCAGGAAGACCGTGGCGGTAAACCCATAGCGCTGGAGCACGGGAAAGGCGTGGGTGTAAAAATCAGCATAACCGTCGTCGAAAGTGAGAACGACGCAGCGCGAGGACATCGTCTCACGCCCGTTCGCAGGAGAGGCGTGCTCACTAGAGTCCGCAGAGTTCACAGAGGGAAAACCCGCAGGACGGGGTTTGTCGGAAATCCGCCTCTCACGGATTCCCGACAAGATATCGCCGTGATTATCTCTCTGTGTGCTCTGTGTGAGGCCGAGTCTCTGTGCCTTGATCATCTCGACGGCGGTGGAGAGTGGGATAACTTTATAGTCGTGATCCGCGAGATATTGCATGTGCTGGGCGAAGAGGGCCGGAGAGGTGTTGATCCAGTAGTAAGGGTGACCGGTTTCGGAATCATCGGAAATCGAGTGATACATGAGGATTGGAGTGCGCAAGCCACGCGGCTTGCGCAGCCGGACAATGGGCCTGAAGAGATAGAGCGTCAATAGGCGGTCGAGACGCATTCGGAGTTCGTTGGAACGTTGATCAACTGATACGTTCATACGAGTAAACTCTTGTTACGGGTTGCACGTTACAGGTTACAAGTTATTGGAGCCCGTTGAGATGTTGACTGATCTTACGCTGAGGTGCGAAGACCGAGTAGGCGTTGAGAGGTGGCGCGTATCAGCGGATAATCAGTCAACGTATCACCTACGTCCCGCGAGCGAGTCGACCAGACCCAAGTAGAGGTGCTCCTTGTTTTTCCACGTGTAGTCTTCAACAAACTTGGTGGCGCTGGTGACAAGGCGCTGCCGCTCCGCTTCGTCTCTGATCAGTGTCAACATCTTCTCAGCCAAATCCGCTTCATCCTCGGGTCTGAAGAACCTGACTACGGAATCGTTAAAGTAGTGCTTATCGATTTTCGTTGCCGCGACAAGGATCGGAACGCCTAAGGACATGAACTCCAGGGTCTTGGTGCTGAACGCCTCGCCGCCGAAGGAATCGTCCCTCTTAGGCACTATCCCGAGATCGGCCTGAGCCATGACCTCAGCTATCTGCTCCTTCGGCAGCATCTCGTGGAGGAAGACCCTTCCGTGGAGACCGAGATCTTTGATGAGAGCGGCGATGGCGTCCCTGCTCTCTCCCTTTCCGTAGATATGCAGTTCTGCGTGAGGTGCGGCGTCCTTGATCCTGCTGACTGCCTTGACAGCAATATCCAGACCCTGGTGCCAGGCGAGCGTGCCCGGATACATCATAATGAACTTGCCGTCGTTATTCTTACGAGGCCTGGCGTAAAAGATAGCCTCATCCGGGTAATTCATGATCACGGAACACTTTCCATCCCTGACGGACCTGCAGAGCGTCTTCTGCCACAGGTGATTTGAAATGATCAGATGGTCAGCGAAGGCCCCGGACAGTCTTTCGACGAGGATCAGCATTTGATAAAGGACCGAATCCCTGCCGGTTCTGAATTTGGCTGCGTAGAATTCCGGGACTATGTCATGGATATCGAGTATAATCTTCGCTTCCTTGAGCTTTGACAGCCAGGCAGCAAAGACCTCGAAATCGGGCACGGAATGCACATGAATGACATCGTACGGGTTCTTGCGGTGCATCCTGTTGAGGAACCGGGAAGACTTGATCAGAAACTTGAGCAGCCTGAGGGCAAAATCGAGCCGCCCCCTTTCGTTGCGTTCCCTCTTCTGGATCCGGTAAACATTCACTCCATTCATGTTCTCGAAGTCAGCCTGAGCTTCCTGGCCTATGGAGATCACATCCACGTGGTCGCCCCGGCGCACCAGCGTTTCGGCATAACGGCTCACACGGGCGTCAACATCGTAGAAGCTATACGAAAGCATGCAGACTCGTAGGGGCCGACGGGCCACGGAAGTGTCGAGTGTCGAGTGTCGAGTGTCGAGTGAAGCGACGGCAGGTTGCGGGCTGACATATTGTTCTTTCCAGAAGCGAGCTACCTCCCGCGGCAGGGCTTGCCAGTACTGACCCTCATATTTTTTCTTGACGTGTTCGAGAAACTCCCTGTAGAGCGACACGGGGTACTCGTCATTGCGCCGCCTCGTCCCATCCAGCTGGATGTAATCAGGATGAACCAGGAGCAAAGCCATGCCGCCCTTGCGTACGATCCAGTCGAGCTTGCTCTTCCAGATGCCGGTATTCCGCTCCCCCATCACGACATAGAGCGTGAAGTCCTGGGGAAGCGTGTAGGGTAGCTCCACGTAACCGCCATCACCGGAGCCCCGCGGCACCCAGAAGGGGAAAATGGTTCCAGCAGCGTCAGGCTGGGGCTCAAAGGGATCGGTGTCAAAGGTAGACGCATCATACTCCAGCTCCAGGTCGTGGTACCAGTTGAGATTGTGATACATCGATGGCGTGCGGAATCCCACGGCGTCCCATTCCTTCAAGTAGTGCCTGATTCTGTCGACCTTCCCGAAGAACATATCCTTTGATGTGTAGAGCCGCCCACTGTGGGTCAGCCCATGCACCCCGACCTCGAACCCATGTTTGACCAGCTCACGCCGCAGCACATCTGAAACCTTATATCCTTCGGGCACGAAATTAAACGACGCACGGAAGCCGAGTTCTCTATCGAGCTTCGCGAGTCTGTAAGACCTCTCCTGGCCACGTGCGGTCTCTACGTCATGCGTAATCACGAAGGCGAACTTCTTGCCATTGGGCCAGCCGTGCCAGCCCTCAGGGGCCCTGCCCGCACTTTCGTCGATAGGCCATACACCTCTGTAAAGCGAGCGCCTTGCCAGGACTACTCTGCGACGCAGCTTGATCTGGAGCCAGCGCGGGACGAAGGGCTTAAGGTGGTAATAGAAGGTGCTCTGTACCATGGCTTATTCGGTGATTGGCTACAAGAACGGTTGATTAGTTGATAAGTTGACTAGGTGATTGCATCTTCTTGCTTTCGCTTTTTCAGGTAGGCCACGTATCCGTTCAACTGCTTGTTTACGCGGTATGCTTCTTCTTTTAGAGATTCCAAATGTTCGGGTGAACCGTATTTTTCATCAAGACAAATATTAATATCATCTATCAGTTCCGATAAAGAACCGCGAGCTTGCCTGCAGAACTGGATGTTTTCCTGCAACGAATAATCCTGGGCGGCGGAGCCGCCTATCCCATATGGCGATACGCCAGGGATCCGATGAGGTTGAGTACGGGTATAGGCATCTTGCCGAAAATAGCCGAGCTGAAACCATTTGTCCGGGGCTGTCTGCTGATGAAGCCGTTCTGGCGCACGTCATGCCTGTAGTATGCAATGGGATATTCTTCCACGCCCCATCCGGCCTTGAACTGTCTCAGGCCGGCATGGTCCATATCGGTCCTGCCGAAACAGAGGCTTTTGAACCCCTGCACGGCGTATTGCCTCACGGCTTTCCACATGACAAGGTTGTTTGCCCTCAGGTCCTGGTGAGTCCTGTTCGAAGCCCCGTATTTGTAAATAGCTTTCTCACCGATATGAAGATAGATCGCTGCAGCGATAGCCGTGTTGCGATGTGAAGCCACGACAACCGTTCCGAGACCCTTGGCGATTACGTGCTCGTAAAGCTTCTCAAAGAATCCGAGGGGCTGAGGTGGCAGACCATGCTCCTTGCGCGTGAGGCTGTTAAGACGGCAGAACTGGCTCACCGATTCCGCTGTGTCGAGGGAGAGAGCCTTAACTCCTTCAGTCTGAGCTTTCTTTACATTGCGCCGCGTACTGTCGCGCAGGGCTCCAGAAAGCGCTGCCTCGCCGGTAGTAAGGTCAAGGGTATGGCCAAGGTACGTGGACGAGGCGCCAATACCCGGCAGAAACTCGCGGCCACCGCGCAGTTCAAGGTATTTCCAGCCGGCTTGCTTGCCGTGTGCTTTCGCTTCATTGAGGAGTACCTCAAACTGGTTCGGGTCATGACCAAGAGGCTCGCATTCGTCCGTGAACGGGAGAGAAACGCCGCGCTTGCCCGTCACAAAGCTTTTCACCTCCATCACAGGGAGGCAGGCTGAGAGCGTGTCGCCGTCGAAGATTGTGAAGTAGAGCGGCTTGTAGCCGTAGGCCTCAGAGAGCACCTTCGCCCAGGCAGATGAGTGGAAGAAGGAGTAATTGGCGTGGCCGAGGATAAGCCGGTCCCAGTTTGGACGGGTGACAGGATTGACAATCTCAACTGCCATAAGGCTGTCTCACACAGAGTTCACAGAGAAAAATTCTAACATCCTCATCTCACGCCCACTCGCTTTGCTCGTTCGAGGCCGCAGAGACGCAGAGATAGCACAAGAGGAGAGAAGCAACGAGCGTGCTTGCTCGGAATTCTCGGAGAGAATTCTTCGCACCGCATCGCGCTCCGCGCGAATTAGTCGCGGAATCTTCACTCGTATTGTCTGCCGCGTCGCGACACACTGGACCTTGCGGGTCAGCCTCGGTGGTCACGCGACGAGTTTACAACCCTGTGAATGCCGTCTTTGACACGGACTTCATTGAAATTGATCAACAGGCCGAGTGGTTTATTCAACAGTCGCAAGTAGGTCAATAATTGTTTCTTGTGAACAGGCTGAATTTGGTCAATTGATTTGAGTTCAACGATGACTACATCATTTACGAGGAGGTCCAATCGAAAACCGCTGCCTGAGACGGTGCGACCCCGATAGACGATAGGCACGGGAATTTCACTCTTGACATCCAATCCCAAGTCGGCCAACTCAATGATCATACATGCGTTATACACACTCTCCAACAATCCTGGCCCAAGTTCATTGTGCACGTTAATCGCAGCTTTGATGATCTGAGATGAGAGTTGGTTTAGCTCAGCTTCAGTCATATTAGGTCCCACGGCTTAGGCCGATATCTCACGCCCGCTTCGCTAGAGGCCGCAGAGTCGCAGAGGAAAGGCAGAAAAGAGAGAGTGATCTTTTTTGCCCGGAATGGTTGAGGGGACCATTCCGGGCAACTCCCGTCCGGCTTTGCCGGAAGGGGGTTGGTACCTCCAGTTTCCGGCGACGCCGGATGCAACGCGAAGAATTCTCTCCGAGAATTCCGAGCACGCACATGCATATTTTCAAGTATTTCTCTCCTCACGGTTTACCTCTGCGACCCTGCAGACTCGAAGGAGCGCAGCGAGTGGGCGTGAGACAAATCTCCTGCATTTTAGCTCTTCAGAAACGCCTTCACTTCTTTCGCAACATAGTCGATCTGCTCGGCGGTTAGTTCGGGAAACATGGGCAGGGAGACGAATTCGTCTGCGCAGCGCTCGGCCACGGGAAAATCACCCGCCTTGTACCCGAGCGGATTATATGCACCGGTGAGATGGAGCGGCACGGGATAATGGATACCCGTCGCGATCTCCTTCTTCCCGAGGTCCGTCATGAAGGCATCACGATTCCGCACCCTGACGGCATAGATATGGTATACGTGCCTGCCATAATCAGCCTCGCGCGGCGCAGCGAGGCCGTTTGCACCCGTGAGCAGCTGCGTGTAGAGCCGCGCATTGCTTCGACGCGCTTCATTCCATGCGTCGATATGCTTCAGCTTTACGCTCAGCACCGCACCCTGGAAGCCATCCATTCTGGCGTTCCATCCGATCATGTCATGGTAATACTTCCTCGGCTGACCGTGGTCCCGGAACATCCGCATCTTGTCTGCGAGCTCGTCGTTATTCGTCACGGCCGCACCAGCCTCTCCGTAAGCACCGAGGTTTTTACCGGGATAAAAGCTGAAACAGCCCACATCGCCAATGGAGCCTGCTTTCTTCCCTTTGTACTCCGCCCCATGGGCCTGGGCAGCGTCTTCGATAACGTAGAGTTTGCGCTTGCGCGCGGTCTCAACGATCGGGCCCATGTCAGACATCTGGCCGAAAAGGTGCACGGGAATGACGGCCTTTGTCCTGGGCGTGATCGCAGCCTCCAGCTTTGCCGGGTCCATGTTGTAGGTTGTCTCCTCAATATCAACAAAGACAGGCCTGGCACCGCAGAAACTGATTGCCTCAGCCGTGGCTATGAATGTGGAGGGAACGGTGATCACTTCGTCGCCGGGGCCGACACCCACCGCAATGAGCGCTGCCCAGAGCGCTTCCGTGCCGCTTCCGACACCGATGGCATGCTTCGTCCCGCAGAAGGCGGCGAATTCTTTCTCAAACTGGGCCACGAACGGCCCGCCCGCGAAGGCAGTGTTTTCTAACACTCGCTCAAGCGCAGCGCCTATTTCGTCCTTGATTGAATTGTACTGCGCTTTCAGATCGAGAAACGGAACTTTCACGGTTTTCTCCTTTGAATCATCGAATAGTATTAGGCTAAAGGATAACGGCTAAGGGCTAAAGGTTGACTGAGTTATTAGGCTAAAGGATAAGGGCTAAGGGCTCTTATTTACCTCTTGGAGGAAGCTACGCCGAGTCTTAATTAGCGCTGCGAGCATTGAGGATATGCTGGTTGCTTCATCCAGCCACCCTTGGCCCGTTTTTTGGTCTATGTACCCAATGTCCATCCCGACGTAAATCTGCGTCCGTAGTTCTCCACAAGACCCTTTCGCATATGAAAGAAAGACGAGACTGTCCTTTCGAGATTGCCTTTCGAAGCCCTCTGCTACATTGCTTGGTATTGACAGCCCCGACCGTGATATTTGGTCCCTGAAGCTATAGTCTCTAAGATTTCTCAACTTTTTGTAGATGTCTGCGCTCAATCTAGCCGCCCGTTTCCAAACCTCGAGATCTTCAAACCGCATATTTGCCAAGTTTTTTTCCTACGCCTCTCGTCTTTATCCTTTTCCCTTTTGCCCTTATCCTTTGACCATTTTCCTTTATCCTTTAGCCTGGTCTACCTTTCGCCTTTAGCCTTTTACCCTTATCCGGCGTTATGGTGCGAATGATGCGGGCGGGATTGCCTGCCACGATGGTGTCGGCAGGGACATCTTTCGTCACGACACTGCCTGCCCCTATAATCGATCTCTCACCGATGGTGACGTTCGAGAGCACCGTACAGTTTGAGCCGATCGATGCCCCGCGTTTCACGTGCGTCGGCTCCACGGACCAGTCGGCTTCGGTCTGGAGCGAGCCATTGGCGGTGGCCCTGGGATAGCTGTCATTGATGAAGACAACGCTGTGACCGACAAAGACATCATCCTCGATGGTCACCCCTTCACAGATGAAGGTGTGGCTGGATATCTTGCAGTTCCTGCCTATTGTCGCGTTCTTCTGGACCTCTACGAAGGCGCCGATCTTCGTGTTCTCGGCGATGGTGCACCCGTAAAGGTTGATGAACTTGGAAAGCTTGACGCCGCGACCCAGCTTAACGTCATCAGCTATAGACAGATATAGCCCCTTCTTTTTCACAGCGGGATCATGGCTCCTTTCTTTTTGGCCGATTTTTGGGCTGCTTCCAGCATCTGGACTACCCTGAGACCGGAAAGGCCATCATTTATGGGCTTCTTATTGTTCGTAACACAATCGATGAAGTGCTCAGCCTCAAGCTTGAGGGCCTCTGTCTGGCTCACCTTCGGAGCCCACATGTCTCCCGAGCGGTAACTGACGAGCAGGTTGTACAGGCCTTCCGCCTCCGTCACCTCCACGCCTTTGTCATAGACCTTGATCTTGTCATCCGGATCAAGATCATTCCAGACGAGCATCTTCTTCTGACCGCCAATCAGCGTGGTCCTCACTTTAACGGGAGAGAGCCAGTTGACGTTGAAGTGGGCTATAACATTCTTCGGAAAGTAAACGGTAATGTAGGCGACGTCTTCAAGCCCGTGATTGAAGTGGGCTTCGGCGGTAGCCGCCACACCGGTCGGCTTATCGTCGACCAGATAGTCCATGATGGAGAGGTCATGCGGCGCCAGGTCCCAGATCACACTCACATCATGCTGAAAGAGACCGAGGTTGACGCGCATGGAGTCAAAGTAATAAAGATCACCCAGTGTTCCTTCATCTACAAGCTGCTTGATCTTCATCACGGCCCCGGTAAAGAGAAACGTGTGGTCCACCATGATCTTGAGATGCTTTTTCTCAGCGAGATCTATCAGTTCCTTCGCCTGGGCAGACGTGAAGGTGAAAGGCTTCTCCACAAAGACGTGCTTGCCCTCGTTGAGTGCCCTTTTTGCGAGCTCATAGTGGGTAAAGACGGGTGTGATAACCGCGACTGCATCAACGTCAGAGGCCATGATCAGTTCATCCACGCTGGTGGTGACCCGGATATCCTGATAGGCTTTCCTGGCCCTTTTGGCTTTGTCCTCAGACAGGTCGCAGACCGCAACTACCTTTGAACCTTCGGCGCTGTTGAAATTTCTCACTATGTTCGGACCCCAATAGCCATAACCAATTACACCCATACGAATCATAAATGCACCTTCCTTAAGAATGAACGCTGAGGCTAAGATTGAGTTTAACGTTGAGGTTAGTAGTGCAAGAATCAGACCCAAACAAAAACAGATTTAAGGTTCTTCTTCTTTCTTAACCTTAACCTTGACCTTAACCTGTTCTTGTCTCCAGGGTCTCCCCCCACCCTCCCCTCCCCCTCAAGGGGGGAGGGTTAGGGAGAGGGTGATGTCAGGTTATTTATTACGTTTGTACTAATAGGCGCCTTTACCTTTGAAAACAGCAAAGGGTGTCTCGAAAAGGATCTTCAGGTCGAGAAGCAAGGACCAATGTGTCACGTAGTTCAGATCGAGGCGGACCATCTCGTCAAAAGTTGTCGAACTTCTTCCCTTGACCTGCCAGAGCCCGGTTATGCCGGGTTTTACCTCGAGGATCCGGCGCTTGTGCCACAGATCGTACTTCTCACACTCGTAGGGAATCGGCGGGCGCGGGCCTACAAGGGACATATCACCCCTTAGCACGTTGAAGAACTGCGGGAGTTCGTCGAGACTGGTCTTCCGGAGGAATCTGCCGACCGGCGTAACCCTCGAATCGTTCGTCAGTTTGTAAACACCGTTCTCAGCGAGGGCTGATCCATTTCCGTTTGCCCCGTCGTTTCTCGACTCCGTTATAAATTTCGTCACATACTCCCGGTGCTTGGTTTCATCGGAGTCAACGTACATCGATCTGAATTTCAGGAACGTGAATCTCTTTCCGAAAAGCCCCACCCTCTCCTGCCTGAAAAGGACCGGCCCTTTTGACGTAAGCTTGACAAGGCCGGCAATAGCCATGAGGAGTGGTGAAAGCAGAGTGATAGCAAGCAGACTGCTCATCACATCGAGGGCCCTCTTACAAAACAGCGGAAATCTTTTTGACGAATGGTCTGACGACAGATCAGGATAGAGATTCGGGTCAAAGCTGCTACCGTTCTTCTCGACGTCTCCCTCTTCCGGTTCCGGAAAGACGTGCATCGATATCTTTACCTTGTTCGCCATCTCCACGCCGATGCGGCGGCAGAGCGCCTGGTAAACCTTTGTAAAAATCTTCCTCGTCACTTTCTCGTGTACACCGTTGATCTCCGCAAAGATGATAGCCATGATCCTGTCGTGCTCATACCAGCCTTTTATGTCGACCTCACGGGCCGAGGAGAAGAGAGACGATGCAGCCTCAAATAGCAACGGCTCCCTGTCATGTTGACCCACAACCTCTTCGACATTCAGAAGCATTAACAGAAAAGGCTTGCCGGACCTTTCGGTCCTCTTCCTTTCCAGGCGAAGGATGCTCGTAAAGGCATCTTCAGCGAGAAAGAGGTGACCTGCTTCCAGAAGCCGATCCGCAAAAGGTCCCGGATGCTTGTGCCTTTCTACCTGTTTCTGCTTCCTTTTATTCCCTGCCTGCATGGCTCTCATGAGTGACTCCGCATAGGACTAAACCTTATTTAAATAATATCAGTCCTGCACGCTGCAAAATCAATGGCTCAAAGGTTTATTTTTTCTGCCCTTTAGGTTTTAATACCTTTGGGTGTATATTCGATATCGTCTTAACTTGTCTTATCATATCTTTCTATAGACAAACTCTGGAATGTAGAAACGCCTCTTGTTAAAGACCATGCCAAGAATGTTGCCGCCGTGCGAAACTATCTTTTCCTTTGCAGCCTTCGCCACAGGCCAGCGCGTCTTTTCAGCCTCAATCACAAAGATCACGCCGTCGGCTTTCCGAACGATGGCCAACCCGTCAGACGAAGCGGAGATCGGTGGCGAGTCGATCAAAACATAATCGAAACGCTGACGCAGTTGATCCCATAGTTGATCAGCCGATCCGGACCCCAGCCTTTGCGGGGTAAGAACGGAGTGTTGAAAAAGCGGGCTCACAAAGAGCGTTGTATCTTCCACCTGACATATGGCCTTATCTATGGGCAATGCTCCCTTCACGACCTCATCCAGTTGAGGGGGGGGTGAACAATCAAAGAAGGTACGCAGGTTGGCATTATGCCGGTCGATATCAAGAAGCAAAGCGGAACGGCCCATCATCAGCGTGATAACCTTTGCGAACTCGCGGATGATCGTGGATGTGCCCTCGCCCTGGCGGGAAGAAATGAACTGGATGACCTTGTGATCGACATCCGTAAGAAGAGAGTTGATGCTCTGGTAGAGAGCGGTCATCTCCCGCTCCAGACTCAACTCAGGCCCCACCCGAACGAGGGGCACCGCGGGAGCAGTTGCCGAAGGCTGTCCCGGAATCTTTTCCGCAGGCCTTACGATCGGCTCCTCAACTGCCTCCTTTTGGACGGGCTGCCGAACCTCCTGAAGTTCCCGCCGCGCGTGCTCCAAAGCTTCGTATATTTTGCTCATTCAGTCTCCTTTGGCTGACAATACAAACACATTAACTTATTTAAACCCCCACGCCCCCTCCCCCTCAAGGGGAGAGGGTTACGGGGGCTGCTCTACTTTTTCAGCGGTATCGCAATAAGGACGGGCAGGCGCAGCTTCTTCTCCGCATAATGAGGAATCGTAAGGCCCTGAGGGAGCATCTCGCTGACAAAGGCCAATCCAAGGGGAAAAGCCACGGCCAGGAAAAATCCGATCCCGTATACTTTCTTCTTGTCCGTTTGTATCGGCATGAGGGGGACGGATGCTCTCTCGATTATCTGTATGTTGGTCATCTTCCTGCGGTCCAGATCCTCAGAGATCCTGGCCTCTTCCGACTTCTTGAGATAGATCTGGTAGTTGCTCTCATTGTCTGCCACGTCGCGCCTTAACTCGTGCGACTGCTCTTCACGCTGATCGATGAAACGGATTTTCGCATCCACCTCGGCCAGTTGCTGCTTCAGGCTGGCCACTTTAACGAGGAGGGGGTTCAGCTCAGATTCTATGGTTGCGAGGTTGACCTTGCGCACGTCGTCTTCCTGCTTCCGCAGTTGCTCCTTTGCCAACTGTATGTCGCGGCGCACCTCCTGCACCAATCTGTTTGTTTCGGTATACTTTTGCAGGAGCTGTTGTTCTTTGATCTCGCTTGTATTGATCTGGGTCCTTAAACCGTTCGCAACCGCGTCATTGACAATATTGCTACTGTTTTTCCAGTAGGCATAGCGCTCTTGCAGTTCTTTGATCCTGCTCTCTTCGGTCTTTACCTGGGTGTCTACGGCTGACCGCTGCGTGATGAGCAAGCTTTTCTGCTGTTCCAGAGAATAGACTTCATATCGTTGCCTGAAGCCTGCGAGCCGGTTTTCCGACTCCTTCAGTTTCTCCTGGTAAGCCTTCTCCTGCTCCTCGAGAAACGGGGTCTTATTTTCACTGAACACCTGAAGATGTTTTTCCTGGAACAGGTCAACGAGCTGATTCACGGCCTTGGCCGCCACAACAGGGTTATCGTGCCTGTAATAGACCTCTATGAGGTTGGTCCTGGATACGGGCTTTACGAAGAGGTTCTGCCGGAACTGAAGCGAAGCGATTTCCTGGAGCGCGGGGCCTTGGGCCGGAGACTTGGCGAGGTCCGGGTAAAGGTTGTAGGCTCCTGCTGTTTCAAGCAGCTTTTTGGCCAGGTCGCTGCTCGTAAGGATCTGCATTTCCGTGTTGATGATCGCCTCCTGGTTGATGCCGGGCCGCTCCTGCCCGGGCAGTTCCGACACCGACTGGAACTCCCTGCCGAATTTCACCATGAGCACTGCCCGCGCAACATACTGCTTCGGCGAAAACCAGAGCCTGGCCACGACCAGCGTGCCTATGGCTATGACCACGAACGGGATAAGTATCTTATATTTGTGCTTGAAGAGGATCGCCATGAGATCCCTTAAGCTGTATGCTTGCTGCTGCTCTTCCATGTGAGTGCCTCCTGAACCGGTCTAAAACCAGGACCCTGTAGTTGTTGTGGGCGTGGGGATGGGAGATGGTATCGGGAACGGTAGCAGATTGCGGATGTACTGGGCGACCCACTTGTCTACCTCGCCTATGGGCGACTTGGGCACGAATACCATATCGTACGGCATGAGGTTAATGTCGTTGGCCATCTCTATGCCGTGTTGGACGTCATCCAAGTTAACCACGGTGACGAGAGGCTTGCCAGCGGGATTCTGACGGATCACAACGACTTCCTTCTTTCTGGCGTCGTACCCAAACCCGCCGGACTGTGCGATGGCCTGCGAAACCTTCATAGGACCGACAAGCTGCAGAAGGCCGGGTCTGCCCACTTCTCCATCTACAAAGACCTTTTGGGCGGCAAACTGGCGAACGATAACCGTAATCTCCGGTTTCCTGATCTCAGCCGCGTACCGGGTTTTCAAAGCTTCGGCCAGTTGCGTCGGCGTCATATCCACCACCATCAGGTCGCCGACCAGTTGCAGCGTGATCCTTCCGTCCGGCCTGACAGGCAGATTCTCGTTCAGCTCCGGGTTGTAAAGAAATTTGATGTCGAGCTGATCGCCGTACTGGATTTTGTATTCCTGCGCCGGATAGAGTTGGGCCTGTTTATCCAGAGGCTCTTTGGGCGAAGGATGTTCTACCCAGGTCCAAGTGCAACTCACTGTAACCAGCAAGAAAATGGAAAAAACCAGTGCTGTCTTCATCGTACCTCCTGTCGATGGGTATGAATCCCTGTGTCAAGCGCTTGACTATATCTAATGCCTGAATGACAAATTTTCAACATGCTACCGCCATCAGCCCTTTTGGGCCCAACTCACCTCGTCTTCAGCATGCCACCCCTGCAGTATAGTCTCATGGCGATAATCCCTAGGGAATTCGCCTACGAGACCGCACTGCTACTGAAGGTATAAAGACAATTATAGTGCAGATTTGCTGTACAATCAATTAGCCGGTTGGCTATTCCGCCTCGGCTGAAGGACTTAACCCAAGATTCCATCTGGTGGCAGAGATGCAAAACCCGGGCCAAGCAAAGGAAATATTACCGCAGTTATGAGAAGGAAAGCAAACGCCATGCCATTCTTGTAACTCCCATATATCATTACTGATCTCATCTTTTCATGCCTGAGACCGGAACATGATTCTGTAAACTATTCCGACTATTTCCCCGGTCGTATGCGCGAGCGAAAGGCTGTTAAAAGGCTTGCAGTAAGCCTCCAGGCGGACAAAAACAAAAACTGTAAAACATTCTGACACCTTGACAAGGACTGGCTCTCAGTAATCAATCAACCAGTCAACGCTTAATCAATCAACCAGTAATTAAGTTATTTGCGGGGAAGGTTGGGGAATTGGATCACGCTGCCGGCAATGATCAGGTTAGAATCCGTAATCATCGGGTTATGCTGTTTGACGAGTTTAATTATAGAGGGATCGAGAGATGCCTTTGTGCTTATGCCGTATACCTCTCTGATGAGATTCGCCAGGGTCTCACCTTCTTTTACGACCCTGATTTTGTACTGGGTCTTGACGTTGCTCTGCGGCTGCGCAGCCTTTTTTTCTTTTTCATTGGCCTCACTCGGCTGCTTCGCAGGCGCAGGGACTGCGGGAGGGGCGGAGACCGTTGGGGCGACCGGCACTGCGGGTGCTGCAGCTACTGGCGGGGCGACGGGGACTGCGGGTGCGACTGGCAATGCGGGGGCTGCCGTGGTGCCTTGCGGGTTTGCTTCCGGGTTTTTGTTCACCGCTGCCCGCACCGGCTCTGGCTTTGTCTCGTGCGAAAAGCCCTCAACGCCAAGCGACTCCATCAATCTGTTACTGTAAGGTGAATAGAGCAGAGCAATTACTAACGCAACAAAGATTGTCAGAACGATCAGAACCGGAATGTACCGTCTCCTAACGGGACGGCGTTCTGTCCGGGGAGATGCAAAGTCTGCAATGACTTCCCTTGCAATGCTTGTTGTGACCGGATTTTTCTGATAGCCGAACCCTGTGATCAGTGCGTTGTCGCACAGGACATTAAGCTTTCGCGGTATACCAGCGCCCTCTTTTATGATGATATCGAGCGCCCTCTTATCGAAGATAGAGCTGTCATTAAGCCCGGCAACGGAAAGCCGATGTTCAATATAGGCACGACTATCTTCAGCACTCAGAGGTAAGATGCGGGCTCGAATGGCGATCCGCTGCTTCAGCTGACGCAACTCGTGCTTTTCGAGCAGACCGTCCAGCTCTGCCTGCCCTACGAGCACGACCTGGACCAATTTTTCAGTGGGTGTCTCCAGGTTAGAAAGCATGCGCAGGTTTTCGAGGGTTTCTATCGGCATGTTTTGCGCTTCGTCAATGATGATTACAACTGTCTTCCCCTGCCTGAACAGCTCTATGAGGGCGAGATGAAGCCCGTTCACCATTTCAACGAGATTATTGGTGGCGAGCTCCAGGTCAAACTCTCGATAAATGGTCCTGACAAGATCTTTGAACGTTATGTTGGCCTGAAAGACATAGATCACCCTTAACGATGCGGCTTTGGCTTTTTCCAGGTAAGCCCGCACGATGGTCGTCTTACCTACACCGACGCCGCCGGTGATCGCAATAAAGCCTTTGCGCTTTTCTATACCGTAAATCATCGAGGCAAGAGCCTGTTTGTGGCTCTCGCTGAGGTACAGGAACTCCGGGTTCGGTGTAATGTGGAAGGGCTCTTTTGTCAGGTTATAAAATTTCTGATACATTACACAATCCTTCTGCTCACCTTTCTCCACGAGGAGGTAATCAGAAAGCTCTCCTCCATGTTTGCGATCATCTGCTGCAAACGGACCATGGGCAGAGCAAAGCTTATGGCATTCGCATGCACACAGGGGCGCGCGGACACATCGAGCATGCCGATTATCGCTTTCGGCTGGGCCACGTTTCTCTCCATATATGGATATTGAACGATCGTTGAGCAACCCGCGCCAAACGGCGCAATTGCACCGTTCACGTCATCGCGATCATAATTTGCCAGGGTAAAAAGACCGGACAAGACATCGGGCGAAGCCAGGAAAATAGCGACTACCGGCTCATCAGCGGCCTGGAGTTTGTCCCACCGCTTGAACACGATGAATCGGGATGGAGCCGTAATGACCGGCAAAGTTTTCATCAGCCTCGTCACCATCTCGGGCGATTTCTTGTAGCGCTCGCCTTCCAGTTTGCCCGGGATGCCGTACGACAAGAAATACTCAAAGTCCGGTCGCATACTCTCTGAAAAGCCCAAGTAGCGCTTGCCTCCGGCACAGCCTATGGTGTCTACGTCAAACTTGAGTGAGGTGCCATGGCGCACGCGCTGCAGATCTGCGATGATGCAGCGATGCTCTTTCGGCGCCTTGGCAGCTTCTGCCTGTTTTTCGTCGTCTGCGTAGTAAAAAACCAACGGCAGCTCTGCACTCTTGAAGTGCCTCTTCCATAACCTCACAAAGTTCTCTTTCAGGTCCATGTCCATGGCGTATCTCCCCTTTTCGCTACAC
The DNA here is from genome assembly GCA_035315185.1 of Syntrophorhabdales bacterium. GTDB lineage: Bacteria > Desulfobacterota > Syntrophorhabdia > Syntrophorhabdales > WCHB1-27 > JADGQN01. The sequence continues at coordinate 16,307 of DATFYE010000072.1, forward strand.
GGTCTCCTGTATACTCATCGTACCATCATTTGGTCTATCTAGTCTATCTGGCCCATCTGGCCGTCGCCTCCGGCGCGGTTACAGGTTACAAGATACTACGTGTTACACGTTACAAGAAAGAACTGTTACAGGTTAGCAACGGGAACCGTTAGCAGTAAGAAGACGCATCGTTCGTAACGTGCCTTGTCTGTAACCTGTAACTTGTAACAGGTTTTCAGTAACTCGTAACCCGTAACAAGTTTTGCCGTTAACCGGTAACTGCCTTTTCAGTCCCTCGCTCCTATCGCCACTTCAATGCTTGCCTGCGCGTTCTTGTAGTCAGTCAGAGATGACGCGTAGGCAACTTCCGCATTCGCAAGGGCTGTCAGCGCGTCCGTTACCTCGATCGGGCTACCCACACCTGCCTGGTACCTGCCCAACGCCAGCTCAACGTTTTCCTTCGCCTGTCGCACCGTTACTTCGGACGTGGCAATGCTCTCGCTTGCCTGACGGAGGAGAACATAGCCCTGCTGGACCTGTGAGACTATAGTGAGGCGCAGGGTGCGTTCATTGGCGGCGGCGCTGTCATAATTTGCCTTCGCTTCCACAACCTGGTACTTCGTGAGATACCCGCTGAAGATAGGCGCTGTGAAATTGAGCCCATAGTTCCAGCCGTCGGCAAGCGGGAAATCAGTACCCGTGTAATAGTAACTCGCGCTGGCGTTGACCACAGGATAATACCCTTTCTGCGCGAGATTGATCGCTTCCTTGGAGGAATCCTTTTTTCGAACCAGCGACTGCAGATCGGCCCTCTGAGTAAAAGCCTTTTGCAAGGCAGCGTCAAAGGGGAGTTCATACTTCACAAAGGCAAGCACGTCTTGAAGCGTATATTCAGGCGCCTCAGGAATGCCTATCGCAATATTGAGGTTGACCCGCGCGAGTCTCACCTGATTTTCGGCCTTGATCAGGGCGAGTTGAGCGTTGCTCAGGTCAACTTCCGCCTTCGTGACGTCAAATTTAGGGCTCTTCCCTACCTCAAAGAAGCCGCGTGCCTGATTGAGATGTTTTTGAAAATTAGCAACGGTTTCCAGGGCAACGTCCCTGGTCCGGATTGCAAGAAGGAAATTGTAGTACGCCTGTTTAACCGTGAAGACCACCTGGTCCTGGGTATTTCTCAGATCGAAACGGGATGACTGGGTGGTAAGGTCCTGGACTTTCACCGTGCTCGCTGTCTTGCCGAAATCGTACACAAGCTGGTTGAGACCCACGCTGCTCGTGTACTGGTCAAACACGCTTGAAGTGCTTGAGACCACTGAAGTGCCACCGGTGCCCACGCTTGTAACCGCGGCTCCTGAGGAAGGGCGAGCAATCTTGCTGTAGACTCCCGCTGCAGTGAGCTGCGGATAATAGTTTGACTTCGCCTCTCCGATCCTTGCCTCGTTGGCCCTTACCGCACCTATGCCGGCGAGAATAGTCGGCTGGTTCTTGAGCGCCAGCTCAATCGCTTGAGACAATGTGAGTGTTTCGCCCGCCGCGATCGTCTGCCCTGACGAAACGGATGACCACAGGAGCAGTGTCAAAAGGACCGCCGAAATCCATGCCTTCTCTCCCTGCTTCGTACGTATAAACATGCTCGCTCCTCTGTATTGACTTTCTCTGATAGAACTACATGCGCAAACCTGTGCGAACTGCTCGCGCATGTTAGAATCTATTCTCCCGTATACGCTGCCGATAATCAAGGGTATAGTCGGATAGCAGCACGCAGGCATTTTTTTGGAACGGGGATTGCATGTCCTCACGCATCGGGCAATATTGATCCTTGGCGAGGCCGGGTATCCCGCGGTAACCGCTGAGCGGGTCGCGGGTATCCCATCAACTGTGGCGGAGGAGATTAATGATCATACGCGTGTTGTACGAGGACGACAGACACGACTACGTCCCAGCTTTCCGACTCGATGACCTGATAGCCGAAGGCAAAATAAAGAAGTTCTACCGTTCCGACGGCTGGGTCACAATCGGCAAAGATCCGGTACGCGGCGTGGGTGGTTCAAGGTACAGCGGACCCGAGAGGCGCAGGATCTACGTGGTAGACTAAGCGTCTCCAACGGTCTGAGGTTGGTACTTTTACAGCTTCATGCATCCGGTCCCTTGAAGGACCGTAGCTGTCGTTTTTTCCATCGGCGGGAACCGGGCTTGCATTTGACGTGTCGCTTCAAGCCGCCTCCGATGCCTATGCTGTCATTTTCCCGCACAGGCTTTTCGCACACATAGCAAACCAGTTCCTTAAATAGAGGAATCTGCAACATATCGATATTGTTAAGAACTCCGGCCATGTCATACTATGTCTGGAGCTTGATGTCAATTAAATAGACAGTCACAGAGGTGTCTGTTTTCTGACATCACCAACAAATCGACATACCGAAAGACTTCATCTCACGCCCACCCCTAAGACCCGCTGACTGGTTGACTTGTTGAATAGTTGATACGTGGACTAGCACCAAAAGAACGGTTGACACGTATCAACCTAGTCAACGTATCAACGTCTTCTTTCACTCAGCCTCCGCGCACTCTGGCGAAGCCGACGTGAGATAAGGTGTTGTTTTTGGTTGCAGCCGGAGGATGGGCTGTGTTAAAAAGGGCTTGATGAAGAAAGACCACATGGACCCGGCAGGCATGGTTGCCGCAGTTATCCTGACGCTGCTCTGGGGTTTTAATTACGTGGTCATCAAATACTCGAACGTCGGTGTAGCTCCTGTCTTTGCTGCCACCATTCGCTCGGTAGTCGCCTCGGTGTGTGGGATCATTTACTGCATGATTAAGCGTGAGAAACTCTTTCACAGGGACATCATGCTCTTCCACGGCTTCATGGTGGGCCTTCTCTTCGGTGCTGAATTCGTCTGTATCTATTTCGGCTTGCTGTACACGGATGCTGCACGTGCCATCATCTTCGTCTATCTGAGTCCCTTCGTCGTGGCCCTCGGTGCACACTTTTTTCTCAAAGGTGATCGACTCACGCTCCTCAAAACTGCGGGCCTTGTGCTCGCGTTTGCCGGGGTGGTTATCGTTTTCCATGGGCGGCCGAAGACAGCGCCCGGATCCATGCTGCTCGGAGACATCCTGGAGATAGCGGGCTCAGTTCTCTGGGGCGCGACAACGCTCTACATAAAGAAATACATGGCGGAAAGGGTCCAGCCCGTCAACACCTTCCTGTACCAGCTTGTTTTTTCCATCCCTATACTCTTAGGTATGAGCTGCGTGCTCGAACCCCACTGGGTGTACAGAGTCGATGCGCTCATCCTCGGGTCTCTTTTTTACCAGAGTGTCATCGTGGCCTTCATGAGTTACATGGTCTGGTTCGTGTTGATCCATACCTACCCGGTAAGCGTCCTTTCCGTCTTCACCTTTTTTGCACCCGTCTTCGGCGTGCTCTTTGGCATAGTGTTGCTGCGAGAGGAACTCACTCTTTCTCTAATGGTGGGGCTGCCACTCGTCTGCTTCGGCATAGTCTTTGTCAACTGGAGGAGACTACCCAGGCGGGAAGTGAGCTGGTATGGAAAACCACCATAGACAGGACTGTCTCACACAGAGCCCACAGAGTTCACAGCGCACCCTTCGGCCGCAACCAAAAACGAGACTTTATCTCACGCCCGCTCGTTTCACTCGCTAGAGCCCGCAGAGGGCACAGAGGAAAAACTCGCAGAAGTAGAGCAGAAGTAGAGAACTGCTTGAGAGCATGCACGTGCGTGCTCGGAATTCTCGGAGAGAATTCTTCGCATCGCATCCGGCGTCGCCGGAAACTGGAGGTACTAAACCCCTTCCGGCGGAGCCGGACGGGGTTTGTCCGGAATGGTCCTCTCAACCATTCCGGACAAAAAATATCATTCTCTCTTCTTAAGTCTTTCCTCTGCGGCTCTGCGGCCTCGAACGAGCCGCGTGTGGGCGTGGCGAGTGGGCGTGAGATCAATCTCCTGCTCTCCTCTGTGGGCTCTGTGATCTCTGTGTGAGACAGTGTTGCCTTTCCTCTGAGCCTCTGCGGACTCTAGCGAAGCGGGCGTGAGCCTAGGAAGGTATTTGGGCAGGAGACCGACGAGGTGTGGCTGCGGTAGTTGAGCGAGGGGCTTTCCGTATGGCTTTGGCGTACGCCAAAACAGCTTTGACATAGTTGTCGCAGTGATTGTACGCGTAGATCGCTTTCTTCTTCTTTGCCAGGCTACCCTGCTCCCAGCCGCTACCCTTGAGGTAGTTGGCAATGCTTGCCAGAGCATCGACTACGTTGAAAAGATCAACGCGACCATCCCCATTGCCATCGACGCCATACTTCAGATACGCGGAGGGAACGAACTGGCAAAGCCCGAATGCTCCAGCCCAGGAACCTTTAATAGCCAGAGGATCGAATCCTCTTTCCTTGCTGAGCAGTATGAGATTGATCCACTCGTTCTCAGCCCATGCCGATCGGCGATTCTCCAGCACCGTCAGCGTGAGGAGGCTGTTGAATACGGGATAGCCACCCGTATACCCTCCGAAGTAGGTCTCTACACGATATACAGCCACGAGAACCTCTTTCTCGACTCCGAAAGAAGCCTCTATCCTATTCAGCTCGGTTAGGTTATCCCTTATGACCTGTCGGCCCCGCTCTATCGAAGGCCGCGTGAGCAGGCCGAATCTGCGACTGAAGTAGTCGATGCCCTTTCCTTTTTTCTCGAGGATTTCCGGGTAGACTGCAACACGGGGGTCGTCAAGAAAGGCTCTCGCCTCTCCCTCGCCAACTCCTCTCGCCAGAAGTTTTTGTACCAGAACCTCTTTCCAGGCGCTCAATTCGGCAGGCTCCTGAGCCCGGACGTGCGAAGCAAGCAGGATGATGAGCGCGCATACGCTTAGTGCCTTAAAAACCGATTTCATCAAAGGTTCAGCCGTCTCCAGATGTATCCTACTCATTATTGTTATCGGCTAAACTGAAAAAGGCAATAAAAAAAATTGGGCCGAAGGAACCCACGTATGCTTTATAAGCCTAATGACGCATTAATAGAGCTTATTAAGTTATTTATGGATCTTTTTTATAATTTTCTGTAATACAATATATACTTCTATTTGTATCTCAAGTCGTTGTGCAGCACAATAGATTTTCGCGGACAAGCCCGTAGCACTCCGTCCGCCACGCGTCCCGCGGATGGAACAGGTGCAACTACGGGTCAACATGATTTTGACAACGTATTATATATAATATATATTCGCCTTCATGAAAGAATTATCGCACCCGGTCTCATATCGCTTCAGAAAAGTAAGGCCTTGAGGTTTCAAGAACATCAAGATACGCTATCATCTTAACGTCGGGACACAGGAGGAGCTAGGTATGGAGGAAAATTTTTGGCGAACGAAAGACTGGTGGACTTCCCCCTTCAACTTCCTTCCGGTCGTGAGGGACCAGTTTGATCTGCCTCAGGAAGTACAGATCCATGATGCAACGCTCCGCGATGGTGAACAGACACCGGGGATTGTCTTAAGAAAAGAGGATAAAGTCGAAATAGCCGCGATGCTTGACGCTATTGGCGTCCATCGTATAGAGGCGGGCATGCCTGCTGTGTCGGAAGACGATGCCGCAGCCATCAAGATCATAGCGGCCAGACTCAAGAAAGCGAAGGTCTTCTCCTTTGTCCGTGCTATGGAAAAAGATGTTGAGGCCTCGGCAGACTGCGGAGTTTCCGGCGTCATTGTCGAAGTCCCGATCGGCCAACCCAAGCTCGACCTACAATTCAAGTGGACCTGGGAGCGCGTTCTTGCTCAAAGCGTCAGAGCAATAAACCGTGCGAGAGAACTGGGGTTGCATGTCGTTTTCTTTCCATACGACACGACGCGCGCCAGGCTCGATGACTTGCAGAAGCTGCTGACGGGCCTGATGCAGGAGGCCAGACCCGATTCGATCGGCGTGATAGATACCACCTGTTGCGCGGTGCCTTCGGCAATCAAGTTTCTGGTCAGGCTGGTGAAACAGCTGACTAATTTGCCGGTCGAAATTCATACTCACAACGACATCGGGATGGCGGTTGCAAACGAAATGGCCGCACTCGAAGCAGGGGCTTCGGTTTTCCACACCTGCGTAAATGGGATTGGAGAAAGGACAGGCAACGCTGCTCTGGAGGAGGTCGTGGTGGCGCTGAAAACGCTTTACGGTTATGAGTGGGGGTTCAAATTTGACAAGCTGCAGGAACTTTCAAAATTAGTCCAACGTTTGACCGGCTTCCCCATGCCTCCGAATAAGCCTATTGTCGGGTCCGGAAACTTTACCCGCGAATCAGGGATCGGGATTGAGATGGTCTATGAAGAGCCTCTCGCCATGTTCTCCTTGAATCCCGCCTTTGTCGGCCAGCAACCCAAAGCAGTCCTCGGAAAGAAGAGCGGGTACAATTCCGTTCTCGTGAAGATGAAGGAACTCGGCATCACCTGCGAGGAGAATCGAGAGAAGTTTGAGCAGATCCTCCAGAGAGTCAAGAAACTTTCAATCGAGAAAAAGGGGCTTGTGACGGACGAAGAATTCAGCCGCCTCGTTAAAGAAACGATGGCTGAATGACGGATGGAAAGGACGATAGATGCTAAAGCCGCTGCATGAGCATGCCACGAAGGCGGAACTGGTGTACAAATCCCTGGTAGACGCTATCGTGGAAAATGAGCTTGTCCCGGGAACCCGCCTCATTATTCAAGATATCGCGAAACGACTTTCGGTGAGCGAGATTCCGGTGCGCGAAGCCCTCAAGAAACTGGAAGCCACGGGACTCATCGAAGTCCGGCCCCATCAGGGCGCCATCGTGACCAGACCGTCTCCCGAATGGATCGAAGAAATTTTTGTGATGCGCGCCGGCCTCGAGGGCACGGCCATACGGACCTCGATCCCGTTGTTGACTCGCCGCGATATCGACACCATAAAAAAGATGAATGTTTCCATGAAAGCGTGCTTGAAGTCCGGCAATTACAAGGAATACGGCCGACTCAATCGAGAATTTCATTGGGCCATTATCGCAAAGTCTCCCTACCCCAATCTTCTCAATCTGCTCAAAGAGCTGCTCATGAAATCACAGTTTGGACGCGCCATCTTTGGTTTGAAACCCGCGACGATGAAAATCTCAGATGTGGAGCACGACCGGCTCGTTGAGGCTATCCGGAGGAGAGACATTCATAGAGCAGAAGAGATCAACCGCGACCACCGGTCAAGAGTGGGAAAAGAATTGGCCGAGATTATTCGGACAGCATCGGATAAAATGAGACAAAAGTCGGGAAGGGAGGAAGAACGATGTGGCGGATTATCGATCTGAGCGTAAGTCACGAAAATGGGGCAACCGAGCCGTTTCCGCCGCAGATTACTCATTCGGGCCATGCGGAAGGAGCGGCACGGCTGGGTAAGCTTGCCGGGATTGAGGCGTTCGATTTTCCCGACTCCATGGCGCTCGCAACCGATTACATTTCGGGGAGTGCCCATTCAGGAACACACGTAGATGCGCCATGGCACTACGGCCCTCTCTGCGAAGGTAAACCCGCCCAGACGATCGACGAGGTTCCACTCGAATGGTGTTATGGCCCCGGAGTCGTTCTTGACATCCGCCACAAGGAACCGGGTTCTGAAATCACGGTAGACGATATGAAGACGGCGCTCGCAAAGATTCACTATGTGCTGAAACCCATGGATATCGTCCTGCTGCAGACAGGCGCCGATAAGTACTGGGGCACGACTACGGAGAAATATCTGGAAATGCAGTCCGGGCTGGGAGTGAAGGGAACCATGTGGCTCCTTGACCAGGGAATTCGCTGCATCGGCATCGATGCATGGGGGCTGGATAGGCCGGCGAAAAAAATGGCCGAGTCGTATAAGCAGACCGGCGACAAAGATGAGCTATGGCCGTCGCACATGCACGGACGAAAATGCGCGTATCTTCAGATCGAGAAGCTGGCAAATCTCGATGCGTTGCCTAAACCGTACGGTTTCAAGGTTGCGGTATTCCCGGTAAAGTTTGCCGGCGGTTCAGCAGGCTGGACCCGTGCCGTAGCGATCATCGAGGAGTAGAAGTTTCAATCCGGAACAAAGAAGGAGGATAAGATGAATTCGAAGAAATGCAGGGGCATGATCACGTGGTCGTTTATCTTTGCCGGACTCATTCTCGTTCTCGCCGCCGGAACGGTCGGAATCGCTGAAGCCGCGTATCCTGATAAACCGATAACGGTTATCGTTCCGTGGCCTCCAGGGGGCGCAAGTGACGTGATCCCGAGAACCCTTGCCAAGCCCATGTCAGAGTTTTTGAAACAGCCGGTCGTGATTGTGAATAAGCCGGGCGCTGCGGCCGTGATCGGCACCCAAGAGATCGAGAGATCTGTTCCGGACGGCTACACCATTGGGACTTTTTCTTTTTCCCAGGCATTAACGCAATACACCACCCCCAATCCACCCAGCCTCGCCAATCTCGTCCCTATCTCGAAAGTCATGTATTCACCGGGAACACTCACGGTCAATGCCGGCAAACCCTGGAAAACCCTGCAGGAGTTTATCCAATATGCGAAGGCCAATCCCGGGAAAGTCAGAAATGCCAATTCAGGAACGGGGGCGTCCGCGCATATCATCGGCGAAGCCTTTGACCGGCTGACGGGCATCAAGGAGGTTCATGTTCCCTTCAACGGATTCGCGCCCGCAGTGGCGGCCGTTGCAGGAGGCCACGTCGAGGCGACCTGTATCCCTGTGGGCGATGTGACTGCGATGGTCAAGGGAGGGAAGTTGAGATTGCTGGCGGTTGCCGCAAGCGAAAGGCATTTCCTCTATCCGAATGTGCCCACCATGAAGGAACTGGGGATCGACCTTGACATGGGGAACTGGGTGGCCTTTGTCGGGCCTAAAGGCATGCCGGAAGAGATGGTCGCCACCATTGACCGGGCCGTAGCAATGGCACTCAAGACACCGGAGGTTATCAAAGCCTGGCAGGATATGGGAAACGTGATGGCGTATATGGATCACAAGACCTTCGCCGTGTACCTGAAACAGCAGGACAGCATGATTCGCAATCTGGTCGATAGTCTGGGCCTCTGGGTAGCTCCCAGAAAATAAGCGTCTTTCATCCGGAGAAGGAGGCAGAGAAGATTAAAGAGCCCGGTCCTCGGATCGTCAGCAGTATATTTCTAGTTCTCGCATGCCTTGTCATGATGGAATCAATGCGGCTCAGACTGGGCACGGTTCACAATCCCGGACCCGGCTTCATGCCTTTTTTCCTCGGGCTTGCACTGGCCCTCCTCGCGCTCCTCGCTTTTTTCTTCCCTGAATCATCCGAAAAAACAGCCGTCTTTTGGAAGGATTGGCAAACAGGAAAGAGCACGTTCTACATATGTGCGGGTCTGATTCTCTATGTACTCCTGCTTAAGCCCCTTGGCTTTTATATCGACACGTTCCTGCTCATGTTTTTCCTCATGAGACTTTCGGGAGAAAGGGGGTACAAAAGACCATTGTCCGTTTCTCTGTTTACTGTAGTGATCACGTACGTGGTGTTTTACAAGCTACTCTATATACCGTTTCCGAGGGGATTGCTGGGGATATAAATGGATATCTGGCAGGGAGCGTTGCAGGGATTTTCGGTCTGTTTAGAGCCGGCCAAGCTCCTCGCCTGTTTTTTCGGCGTATTGGTCGGAACCGCGACGGGGGTGCTCCCCGGTATCGGACCGTCGGGGGCCGTTGCCCTTCTGATCCCTCTGACGTTTCATATGGACGCAACCTCGGCTGTCATCATGATCGCGGGGATCTATTACGGCACCCAGTACGGAGGGTCCACCACCTCCATACTGGTCAACGTTCCGGGCGAGGCGGCGTCGGTTATTACCTGTCTGGACGGGTACCAAATGGCCCGTCAAGGCCGGGCAGGAGCGGCCCTGGGTATCTCTGCCTTTGGTTCGTTCATTGCCGGTACCATCGGCGTCATCGGCCTGATGGTCGTGGCGCCGCCTCTGGCGGAGTTCGCGCTCCAATTCGGCCCTGCAGAAATCTTCGCCGTGGTCTTTTTGGCCTTTACCCTCGTTGCCTTCCTGGGCAGCGGTTCCATGATCAAGTCTCTCATAATGGTTGTCGTGGGTCTCTTGCTGGCTATGGTGGGACAAGAGCCGATCACGGCGATCCCCAGGTTCACCTTCGGCTTTGTGGATCTCCAATCGGGCCTTGACCTGGTGCCTTTGATCATGGGGCTTTTCGGGGTGAGTGAGGTCCTCCTCTCCCTTGAGGAGATCAGCGCCGGAGAAGGCGGCATGCAGCCTACTCCAAAATTCTGGGACCTGTTTCCGAACCGCCATGACTGGAAGAGATCGATTAGCCCGATCGGGAGGGGATCCGTGCTGGGCTTTTTGATCGGTCTCCTGCCGGGAGGAACAGGAATCGTTGCCTCGTTCGCATCTTACGCGATTGAAAAAAAAATCGCCAGGCAACCGGAGCGTTTCGGGCATGGGGCCATCGAGGGCGTCGCCGGGCCGGAGGCGGCCAACAATGGCGCGGCTCAAGGGGCGTTCATCCCGTTGCTTACCCTGGGAATTCCCGGAAATGCGGTCATGGCATTAACACTCGGGGCTTTAAAGATTCATGGAGTCATCCCCGGCCCACTCATGATCAAGGAACACCCCGATGTCTTCTGGGGGGTCGTGACCTCCATGTACCTCGGGAATCTCCTCCTTCTGGCGCTCAACCTGCCCCTCATCGGCATCTGGGTGAGGCTTCTGCGTATCTCCTCATCGATCCTCTATCCCATGATCATTTTCTTCTGTATCATCGGGGCCTACAGTGTGAACAACAGCATTTTCGACGTGGGAGCGCTTTTCTTTTTCGGCCTGCTGGGATATGTGTTACGACGAATGAATTTTGATCTGGCCCCTCTCATCCTCGGTTTTATTCTCGGGCCCATCCTGGAGACATCGGCCCGACAGGCGCTGATCATGTCAGGCGGGCAGTTCGACATCTTTCTCTCAACTCCCATCACGGTCATTCTCTTTGGGCTGGCCGCGGTCGTCCTCATCACGGCCGTCTATTCGGGGGTCAAAAAACGAAAGCTTGCGAAATAGAGTGACGAAAAATAAGAGATGAAAAAGAGACCCATCGACATCAATCCTGAATTCCATAAAGCTCTTGAAGTGATGGAGCACTCGAACCGCCACGTATTCATCACCGGAAAAGCGGGCACAGGAAAATCGACGCTCCTCGATTACTTTCGACAAACCACACGCAAAGAGGTTGCCGTGCTCGCGCCCACGGGCGTGGCCGCGCTCAACGTCCAGGGGCAGACCATCCACTCTTTCTTCGGTTTCAAGCCGAGTATAACCCCTGAAAAGGTCAGAAAGGTCAGCGGGCAGGACGGAGATCTCTATCGGCAGTTCGACACGATCATCATCGATGAAGTATCGATGGTGCGCGCCGACCTCCTCGATTGTGTCGAAAAATTCCTGCGCCTCAACGGGCCGCGCAAGAAGCAATGGTTCGGAGGTGTGCAGATGGTCTTCATCGGCGACCTCTATCAACTTCCCCCCGTGGTCACCACCTCCGAAAAAGAGATATTCACCCACCGCTACGAGACGCCCTACTTTTTCTCAGCGCAGGTTTTTAAGGAGCAGACCTTTGACATGGAATTCATCGAACTGGAGAAGGTCTACCGCCAGACCGAGCCAGAATTCATTGCGCTGCTCAACGCCATACGAAACAAATCCTGTACTGAGGACGACATCGAGAAGCTGAACGCGCGCCACGTTCCCGGTTTTGTCCCTCCTGGCGACGCTTTCTACGTGACGCTCACAAGCACCAACGATCTTGCCACGACACGAAACCTGGAACAACTCGATTCCCTGCAGGGACCGCTCTTCGAGCATGCCAGTACGGTCACGGGCGAGTTCGAGCGGTCCTCTCTGCCGGCAGAAGAAACCTTAAGGCTTAAGGTCGGGGCGCAGGTCATGCTCGTCAACAATGACAAGGCGGGCCGCTGGGTCAACGGCACCATAGGAAAGGTGTCAGCCATAGGGTCAAGGGACACCCGCAAGCGGGTACCCGGGCACGGGTCAAGCATTGGCACACAAGGCAGCCACGAGGACGAGCTTGTGCTGGTGACACTTCAGGATGGCACCCTTGTCGAAGTAGCGCCGTACACATGGGAGCTCTTCGAATACCAGTACGACAGGACAACGAAGCAGATCTCGACCAGGAAAACGGGAGCTTTTACTCAGTATCCGATCCGTCTCGCGTGGGCGGTCACCATCCATAAAAGCCAGGGCAAGACCTTTGAAAGGGTCGTGATAGATATCGGCCGCGGCGCCTTCGCCCACGGTCAGGTCTATGTCGCGCTGAGCCGCTGCACGAATTTTGCCGGCATCACGCTGCTCAAGCAGATAACCAAGGGTCACATACGCACGGACTGGCGGGTTTCAGCCTTCCTCACGAGGTTCCAGTACAGAAAGGCCGATGAAAAGGTCGATTATGCGGAGAAGCGCAGAATCATCCAGGATGCCATGAAGCGCGGTATCAATCTTGAGATCATCTATCTCAAACCTGACGACACGAAGTCTCGCCGCGTCGTACGGCCGATCTCTGTAGAACAAATGGAGTACAAGGAAAAGGGCTTTGAAGGCCTGAGGGCCTACTGCTATCTCCGCAACGAAGAACGCACGTTCCGGATCGAGCGGATACTGGAGATAGCATACGAAATCGGGAAGTGGTAACCGCCCTGTATCGAAAAGCCTCGCGACCACACCAGTCCGGGACCGGCACCTTCGAGATCATTTATCTCAAACCTGAGGACACGAAGTCTCGCCGCGTCATACACCCGATCTTCGTGGAACAGATGCATACAGGGGAAAAGGCTTCGAGGAAGCCCCGAAGCACTTGTCTTACCTAAAGAACGTGAAGTGTGAAACTCCGTCTTTACTCCGCCTTTTGTGCCAAATCCCCGCAAAAAACTCCGCCTCATTATTAACAAACCGATGACATTCTGTTTTATTTAGGGTGAGGAGGGAATAAACGAGATGAAGAAGACATCACCACACCTAGCAGTTGATCCAAAAGCCAAGCGTTTCACGGCGCCACAGGAAAGTGAGGCGCTGGTCAACGATCTTCTTGCGTACTGCGATGAGCGGAAGAGGCAGCACAAGCTGAGGCTACGTGAGTGGAAGGCCAGGCATCGTGCGTATGAGCAAGGCAAGGGTGAAGACCCGGGATCCAAACCACTACCGTTTACGATCATCAAGGACGTACGCGACCTGGAGATGATCATAAAACTGGAATTGTTATTGCTCGGCGAAGGCACTGACACGAAAAAAGCGCGTCGTGAAAAAAAACGACGATAGAATCAAAGAACTCATCAAAACGGACCAAACATACGCGAGATACTCGCAGACGCGTGGCGCAAGGTGCACATGACTGTATTACCCGGTGGCAAAAAGGACGATGATGATGGCAGGGGACAGTAAGATTACCAGCCGTTAGCATGCGCAGGATAGAAGGCCGGGAAGTTTCTCCGCTTCAATCAGCGAGACGTTTTGTATGGATGAAGCAGAACAAAGAACGGTAGAAGGACGGTAGAAGACTATGACCAGCGCCGGTACTTGCTTTTCAGGTGCGGTATCCGCTACGAAACCAGAGGGTGGTGTTCGAATAACTCCCTGTAGCTACAAAAAATATGCTATTATATACGTATAATGGCAATTAGTAGGATAGGAAAAATCAACGAGTGAAAGAAGTGGCGGGCATCAAGCTTTACAACGTGCGGGATTTACATGAGGCCCTCGGCGTCAACGAGAGGACCATAAGGGAATGGTTCAACAAGAAGAGACTCCGAGGTGTGAAGATCAGTAAGGAGTGGTATGTTACTGAGGAAAATCTTAAGGCTTTCCTCAGCGGAGAAGAGGGCCGTGGGAAGCCACAAGACGAAACGGAGCGAACCAGACGCTTAAGGTCTCTGAGAAAGCAAAAGGGAAGGTAAGCCTTGAGAGGGGGCATAGCAAAAAAGGGTAACAATTATTACCCGTATCTCTGGATTAACGGCAAGAAGAAATGGTTTTCCGGGGCAGGTACATCGAAGAGGGCGGCCCAAAACATACTGAATGAGAAGCTGGCCGAAATCCAGGCCGGGACCTACCACGAGCTCAAGAAGATAAAATTTAAGGACTTCGCAAAGCTATGGTTTGATCTCTACGCCAGGAGCGCCACCAAACCATCTACCCTGAGGAGCTACGAAGACATCGCCGAGAAGCATCTCAAGCCTGCATTCGGAGAGACGTATCTAAACCAGATTACAACAGTCATGCTGCAAACGTACGTCGCAAAGAGACTTGAAAGCGTGAAGCCAAAGACGGTCATCAACGAGCTCGTTCTGATTAAAGAAATGTTCCGGCATGCGGTCAGGTGGGCCTATATAAAGGCGAACCCCGCTGAGTACGTGGAGAGGCCAAGGGTAGAAACAGAGGAAATGGCCATTCTTACGCTCGAGGAGGTCAGGGACCTTCTCCACGATACGAACTATGAGCAACTCCGCAGCATATTCACAGACACTACCTACATCGTCGTGCTCACGGCTGTCTTAACGGGCCTGAGGCGGGGCGAACTGTTTGGACTGCAGACAGAAGACATCGACTTGAGTACCAACCAGATACACGTGAGGCGTTCTCTCTGGAGGGGCGAGTTTATCACCCCAAAATCAAAGCTGTCAGTGAGAAACGTTGATATGACCCCCCGTCTGGCCGCAGAGCTTAAGGAGCATATCTTCCAGAATCCTCCCAGCGACCTTGACCTCGTCTTCTGCAACAGAAAGGGAGGCCCGATAGACCCAGACAACTTTATTAAGAGGCAGTTCATTCCGGCGCTCGAGCGCGCGAACATCAGCAAGGTACGCTTCCACGATCTGAGGCATACCAATGTCGCGATGAGAATTGAACAGGGACAGAATATCAAATACATTCAGAGGCAGCTTGGCCACGCGTCGATTCAGACCACGCTTGACCGGTACGGCCATCTCATGAAGAATGCGGACGCACGACAGGCAAAGAGGCTCGACGAACTCTTGGGCTTCAGCGAGCAAGAAAATGAAGGGGCGAGACGGTTGCAGGATGAGGCAGCACCCCAAGAGAGCAAAAGAACATTGGTTCCAGTCAACCGGGTGGCAGAAACGCGGATCAGGCGGCGCACGACCCATGACCTCTCTCGGCCGCGGTGACCTGCGTCTTTGAGATAGTTATGGGAACTTGATACCTTCCTCCACACATTCACAACGTATTCTCTGACAGAACCTCCGGTTTTGAAAATTGAAAAAAGGTACCCAGGGTCCGATTATAACGGCTTACGCGTGACAACCGGAAAAAAGCTAAATTGTGGCACTTTTTATGCGGATAATATTGCGGATAATATCGGAATTTTATCGGGAATTTCATAGCAAAAAGCCTCTTTTTCGGTAGAAGAATGGTAGAAATCGGCAAGAAAAAAGGCTTCGGGAAAACCCCGAAGCCTTTGGTATTATTGGTTGCGGGGGCAAGATTTGAACTTGCGACCTTCGGGTTATGAGCCCGACGAGCTACCAGTCTGCTCCACCCCGCTGTTAGTCAACAGGATACCGGATTAATGCGCGGAAGTCAAGGCACAATACAGGTTACAGGCTACATGTTACAGGTTACAAGATGCTGCCCGTTACAGGTTAACGACAGGAACTGTTAACGGTAATGAAAATGCTTGTTCTACGTCGTTGTTCGTAACGTGCTTTGCCCGTAACCTGCAACTTGTAACCTGTAACCTGTGACGGTCTTTTCTACTGCGGTTCTGCGCCTGCGGCGCTGTTACGGGTTACAAACAATACCTGTTATAAGATGATACCTGTTACCGGTTACAGGCAAAACATGTTACGGGCTACGAGGCCCGAAGGTCGGGCATTGTTTTGTAACTAGTAACGGGCCTTGCTTTGTAACGTGTAACGGGTTTTTCTCATAACGGGCCTTGCCCTGTAACTCGTAACAGGTTTTTGAACCCGTAATTCGTAACGGGCATCTTCCTGTAACCCGTAATCTGTGACGTGCTGCGCCGCTACCGCAGTCCCTTCACGAAATAGAGGAGGCCACCGGAAAGCCCTGTGACAATACCGAGCAGCACGAAGCCCAGCCTGAAGCTCACCAAGTCACCAGCGAGACCGAGAAAGTACGGGATGACGGCCATGCCGATCACACCGAGCGTGACGATAAAGCCCACGGCTTGCCCCCGCTCTTCGCTATTAAACATTCTGGAAACAGAGACAAGCGAGATGGGGAAGAACCCTGTCACGGCCGTCGCCTGCAAAAACAGAAAAACCTGTACCCACCGTACGTCGCGAACCGCCATCAAAACAGTGAGAATGCCTGTCGTCAGAACCATAAAGTAGGCAATGCCCTTCACCCGAAACCGATCAACGAGGAACCCCGCCGATATACCCGCGAGAGCACCCCCTATTCGGGAGACTCCGAAAATTACGTTGCCACTCTCAACACTGAAGGAGAGTTCCTTGGTGAGGTAAAGCGGAACCACGAAGTAGGGGCCCATAGTAGCGCCTGCCATAAAGATCCATACAATGCCAAAGCACCAGAAGTCTCCTCGTCTCAAGAGATGCCTGGGAAAATATGTTACCTTGGCCGCGATCTTCGCCTCGTCGCACCAGAAGTAGAACATGACGGCGCACACAAAATAGACTGTGGCGATAAGCATCAGCATGCCTCGCCACGGCAGAAAGAGAAGAACGACAATGACGATGAACGGGGTTGCAAACAAGCCCAGCGGCGATCCCGAGTCGTGAATAGCGATCACCTTTCCCCAGTCTCTCTGGTCATAATATTCGGTCAGGATGGGTATCATGGCAGGCAGGTACATGCCGGCGCCAAGGCCCAGTGTGAAACTGAACAGATAGAACAGATCAAAAGTCCTGACCTGCGAGATAGCAAGTAATGACAGCCCGAGAAACAAAAGGGCTGCGCACACGGATTTTCTCGATCCAAGCATCCTCGCATAAACTCCCGAAAAGAAAACGGAGAGGGCGTAGCCGAGGCCGAGAAAAAGAAAAATGCTCGTGGCGCGTGCGTGGGTCACGCCGAACTCGTCCTCGATCAGCGGTAGCGCGGGCGATAGAATGGCCCTGGACACGAAATTCATAAACCAGAGAAACCAGACGAAAAGGAGAAATACGAGAGCTTTTCCCTTTAATGCGTGAAACCGTGCCATGAGTCTCAATCTACCCCATATAGAAGAACCTCTGCAACGGAAAATTCGGCAATCTGTTGAGAATACGAGCGCGGATGTGATAGACTCCAGCCTGAGCGCAAACCAACGTTATCCGGGGAGAGACCATGGAACTGCTCACAGCCATACAGGAAAGACGAAGTGTGAGGAAGTACAAGAGCAAACCCGTGCCGGAGAAGATCCTCGATGAGATACTCGACGCGGCGAGGCTCTCTCCCTCATGGAACAACACACAAGTATGGCGGTTTATTGTTGTGAAAGATCAGGAGATCAGGGCCAGGCTTTCCGAGACAATGGGGCCGACGAATCCGGCAAGAGCCGCATTTCTCGATGCGCCCATGGTGATCTGCGCAGCAGCCCAGAGAGGATCATCAGGCTACTACAAAGGGGAGAGCACGACAAACAAAGGTGACTGGTTCATGTACGATGTGGCAATCGCCATGGAGCACCTGGTGCTGGCAGCGTGGCAATTCGGCCTGGGAACGGTGCATGTCGGATTGTTTGACGCATCCAAGGCAGAAGAGATCCTAAAGATCCCCGAAGGATACAGCATCGTGTCGATGACGCCTCTCGGTTACTTTGAGACCCCACCAAACGCGAGACCCCGCAAGCCTTTAACAGAAATTGCGTTCCTGAACGCCTTCGGAGAACCTTACACGCCATGAACGTACCGCTGATTGATCTGAAAGCTCAGTATAAGAAAGTAGAGCGGCCACTCTTGCGCAAGCTCAAAGAGTTGCTCTCAGAGCAGCACCTGATCCTCGGAAAGTATTGCTCCGCGCTCGAGGAGGCGATAGCGCGCTACGCAGAGGTTCCCCACACCATATCGTGTGCAAACGGAACGGACGCGCTCATCCTCAGCCTCATGGCCTTGGGCATAAAGGAGGGCGACGAGGTCATCACCACGCCGTATACGTTCTTTTCTACGGCAAGCTCAATTCTGCTGGTCGGGGCTAAGCCGGTTTTTGTTGATATCGAAGAAGATCACATGAACATCGATCCTGTCATGATCAGGAGCGCCATAACGCCCAAGACAAAGGCTATAATGGTTGTCCATCTATTCGGCAAGATGTGCGACATGAGGGCTATCTCAGTTCTGGCACACAAACATGGCCTGGCCGTCGCAGAAGATATGGCACAGTCTCTTGGCGCGCGCCTCTGGGGTACCATGTGCGGGGGTCTCGGCGATATAGGCGCACTCAGTTTCTATCCGACAAAGAACCTCGGCGGCATAGGCGAGGGCGGGATGGTGCTGACAAAACGGAAAGACCTGGCAGAGCGCGTGAAAAAACTCCGTGTCCACGGCATGGCCGAGACGCCGTATCTCCACGAACTTGTGGGTATCAACAGCAGGCTCGACGAGATCAAGGCGTGCGCGCTCGTCGAAAAACTCCCCTACCTTGAAGCGTGGAACAAGAAGCGTATTGCCAATGCCGCATTTTATAACAAACAGCTCAAAGGCTTGCCCCTGAAGCTCCCGATCATGGACCCGCCCGGCTCCCACGTATTTCACCAGTACGTGATCAGGACAGAGAAACGGGACGAGCTGCGAGAGCATCTCAAGAACAAGGGAATAGCAACAGGCATATACTATCCTCTGCCGCTTCATCTTCAGCCGTGCTTCGCCAGCCTGGGGTACAAGAAAGGCGATTTCCCGGTAGCCGAGGAAGCATCGCTTACGAGCCTGGCGCTACCGATCTATCCCGAGCTGAAGACAGAGCAGAAAGAATACGTCGCAGCGTCGATCCGAGAATTCTTCGCATAGAAAAAGCCAGACCACTACAGCTTATCTCACGCCCGCTCGTTACGTTCCAAGTGACCGAAGGCCAATACAATCTATCTCACGCCCGCTTCGCTAGAGGCCGCAGAGTCGCAGAGGTAAACCCTGAGGAGAGAAATGCTTAAGGGTATGCATGTGTTCGCTCGGAATTCTCGGGGAGAATTCTTCGCATCACATCCGGCGTAGCCGGAAACTTGCGGTACTAAACCCCTTCCGGCAGAGCCGGACGGGGTTTGCCCGGAATGGTCCTCTCAACCATTCCGGGCAAGAATCTCATTTTCTCTGCCGTCTTTCCTCTGCGGCTCTGCGGCCTCGAACGAGCCGCGTGTAGGCGTGGCGAGTGGGCGTGAGACAAGTCTCTTGCACTTCTCTGTGAACTCTGTGCGCTCTGTGCGAGACGGTATGCCTTTCGTCGCTATTTTTCGGGGGGTCCTACCTGGATTGTGACCATCTTGTCAAGCGAGAGATATTTTCGCGCTGCCTCGTCAACATCCTCTTTCGTCACCTTATCGATGAGCGCCGGCCAGCGCTTGAAGTGATCGGCCTTAAGCCCGTACATGGTGTCGAGGCACATGCTCGAAGCTACAGCGCTGTTCGTCTGCATGCGAATGCGCTGGTTTCCGATGAGGTACCGCCGGGCGGTGATAACCTCTTCCTCGGAAAACCCATGCCGAAGGATCTCTTCTATTTCGTTCGCCACAACCGACTTCACGTCAGCCACGTGCTTCTGGTCTGTGCCGATGTAGATGCCGAGGGCGCCTGTCTCATAGGCCATCTGATTGAAAAAAGTAACAGCGTAAGCATACGGCCGCTCTTCTCTGAGCCTCTTGTGAATCCTTCCTCCCATCCCGGAAAGAACGCCGGCCATCACTTCCACTGCGTATCTTTCCCCGGAGGCAACTCCCGGTCCAAGGAAAGCGAAGATCATGTGTGTCTGAAAAATCTGCCTGACCACGGCCTGCTCTTTACTCAATGTGGAGTGCGGAAGCTTCTCCAGTGTCCGTGCGCCGCCTGTCCATCGGGCAAAGATTCTATCAACGAGCTTTTCTGTTTCCTTCAGGTTTATGTTCCCTGATATCGCGAGCACTGCAGATTTGGGAGTGACGTAGGCTTTATAGAGATCGGCAATCTCCTTCCGGGCAAGCCCCATCACATCGTCGGCCGTGCCTGACACATCCTTCCCGTAGGGATGGCCTTCATAGAGCACCCGGTACATTTCCTTGAAGGTTGCTGAAACGGGCTCGTCATCCTTCTGCCGTATCTCAGAGAGCACGTCCTCTTTGACTTTCTCGAGCTCGTTCTGTTTCACCCTCGTGTCAGTCAGAAGGTCCTTCAACAAGGAGACGGCGTGCTTCAGGTCTTTCGAGAGGAACGTGCCGTACAGACCAAACACGTTTTTCCCTGCAACAGGGTCAATCGATCCTGCAAGCGTGTCAATCTCGCGGGCTATGGTCTGAGCATTTTTCTTGCCGGTACCCTTGAGCAGCACCCTCGAAAGGACATTGAAACTTCCGTTCTTGCCGACCGCCTCTTCCTTGGGGCCGCCAACGAACCCAACCATGAACGAGACGCTCGGGCTGGCATTGTTTCGGTTCAGAACGCAGGTAAGACCGTTTTTCAACTGTAACGTGTGAGGATTGGGTTTGGTCTTATACCAATTTGCCTTCATGCGTATACCTTCGTTGTCGCTGCGTCGCTCTCCTCGACGTACTGTTCAGTACGCCCGGGTACCCGCTTGCGGGTGGGGCTCCTCGCTGCCGCCTCGGTCTCCACGTGAATGCGAATTGGTATGGGGTGCCAGGATAACCACGTTTCTCTTTTCACCCATTACATACGTCTGGAGCGCCCGTTTCACATCCGCCTTTGACACCCGGCCAAGATCCTTCAAATACCTGTCGCTGAAACGTGGATTGCCCGTTATCGTGGCGTAGTATCCTATCTCCTGGGCGCGTCCTTGCACGGTTTCCGACGCATAGATGTGAGACGAACGCACAAGGTTCTTTGCCTTCTCCATCTCCCAGGTCTCGATTGAGCCCTTACGGATCCTCCCCAGTTCTGTATCTATTCCTTTCAAAATGGCTTCATCACCTCGTTCGTTGAATGTGGCCAGGATGATGAAGAGACCATCTTCCTTCGGAGCGAAGAGGTACGTGCCCGCATTAGTAACGAGCCTCTTTTTGTGTTTCAGTGTCACCTGTAAACGAGAACTGTCGCCGTCACCCAGTATCTTTGACAGCACGTCTAACGCGGGAATGTCTTTATGAGCCAGCGAAGGAACGGGATAGGCAAGCGCGAGGTAGCTCTCCCTCACATCCTTTTCAATCCGTTTTGTGTTACCCCTGGTGGCCGATCGAGAAGATTGCACAGACTGAGCCGCACCTGGCACCGAGCCGACTCCCGAAAAACCCTCTTCGAGCAGTTTTCTACCCTTTGCCTCATCAAAGTCGCCTATCACCACGACCACCATGTTGTCGATCGTATAATGCCCCTTGAAATAGGCCACGATGTCCGCCCTTTCCGTACTGCTTACGGTCTGCTCGAAACCTATGATGGGCCTTGCGTAAGGATGGCCCTCGTAGCTGAGTGAAAAGAGCTCCTTGAAGAGCTTGCGCTGCGGGTGATCCTCGCCCATCTTGATCTCTTCGATGATGACCCGCTTCTCCTTTCCAATCTCCTCGTCAGGAAAGAGCGGGCTTCTTACCGAGCCGACGAGCAGCTCCAGGCCCGTTTCAAAGGCATCTTCGGGCACTACGATATGATAGACCGTGTTGTCATACGAGGTGAAAGCATTAATGGCGCCTCCGAGTGCTTCTATCTTTGGGGCAATCTCATAACTTTCAGCCTGACCCGTGCCCTTGAAGATAAGATGCTCGATGAAATGGGTTATCCCCGCCTGGTGATCCGCTTCATACTTACTCCCGACTTTCACCCAGACCTGGATCGCGACAACACCGGTCCCTTTTCGCTGTTCGAAGAGACACTTCAGGCCGTTATTGAGGGTAAATGCTTTCATGGGCGCCGGGCCTCTCCCTGTCCCTCCCCCATCGTAGGGGGAGGAACCGGGCGGGGGTGAGAAAAGAAAGAGGCCTCTAGAGGGCCTTTCTTCCTTCCTTGAAAGCTGCGATGTTCAGTTCGTGAATCTTTTTCGGGAGCAAGGCTGTGAGCGCCTCGATCCACGTTTCTTCCTTGAACTTGAAGAAGTTGGAAAAGGCGCCGACCAGGACAACGTTGGCCGCCCGCACATCGCCAAGCTTCATCGCGATGTCCTGCCCTTTGATCACATGAACATTCTCTTTGAAAAACTTCTTGAAGGTTTTCTCAATCTCCGGGGGATAGACAGCCTGCCCGAGGTTCACAGCCGGCGGCAAGACCTGCTGCTCGTTGATGATCACTTTGCCGCCGTCCTTTACCCAGTTAATGTACCTCAAGGCTTCGAGCTCCTCGAAAGAAACGAGGAAATCCACATCGCCGTATTTGATGAGCGGCGAATAGACCTTCTTCCCGAACCTGAAATGGGTCGTTACATCTCCGCCTCTCTGGGCCATGCCATGGACCTCACTTTTCTTGACGTCATAGCCTGCCCCAAGAAAGACCTCCGTGAGGATATTGCTGGCGAGTATGGTACCTTGGCCGCCGACACCTGAGAGCAACACATTCGTGACTACATTATTATTTCCCTTCATAGCGCACCTCCTCACGCTTGTCCCGGGACTATGGCTTCAAACTTACAGATCTGGTGGCAGAGGCCGCATCCGGGGCAGATCGTCTTATTAATCGAGACGACGCCCTTCCGCTTCTTGCCGTCCTTCGTCATAGACTCTGCTTCGGAGACTTCCTGCCAGCTTATAGCAGGACATCCGATCTCGAGGCACGCCTTGCATCCCCTGCACGTTTCAACATCGATCTGGTAATACGGATACTGGAATTTCCTTTTTTCCCGCCTGTGGAGCATGCAGGGGCCATTCTCGGTCACGATTACCGATGCTTCGTCCCTGTTCAGCTCTTCCCTGATCACATCCATGGTGCTGGCAACGTTATAAGGATCGACGGTGCGCACGTTTTTGATACCGAGAGCCCTGGCGAGTTCCGGGTAGTTGACCATGTTGGCCGGCTCACCCTTTACCGTGTAGCCCGTGCCCGGGTGTTCCTGGAGGCCCGTCATTCCCGTGATCCTGTTGTCGCAGATGATCGTTGTGGAGTAACCTTTGTTGTAGACGGTATCCATGAGCGGCGCAATGCCTCCATGCAGGAAGGTTGAGTCGCCGATCACCGCACAGACCTTGCCAAGACCTTCCTGACCGAGGGCCTTGCCCGCGCCGAAGGCCTCGCCGATGCTCCCGCCCATACAGACGCAGCTGTGAAGGGCCTGGAGAGGCGGCGCCACGCCGAGGGTGTAGCAGCCGATGTCGCCGAAGACGAACGTGCCCAGCTTTTTAAGAGAGTAGAAGAGTGCCCTGTGTGAACAACCGGGGCACATGTTCGGCGGTCTCCTGGGGAGGTCCTCCGGCTTGACCCTGACCTTCGGCGCCTTGTACGCCTTCCCTGTGAGGGATTTCTCGACGATCTCCGGAGTAAGCTCAAACATAGTGGGGATAAGGTCCTTGCCATGCCACACCTTATAACCGAGGGCCTTGATCTCCGTTTCCAGGAATGGGTCCAGTTCCTCAACGATGATCACCTTCTTCACCTTCTTGAAGAACTCAGCAAGCATCTTTTTCGGGAGAGGCCAGACCATACCCAGCTTTAGGTAAGAGTAATTCGGAAAGACATCCTTGGTGTACATGTAAGCGGCACCGGAGGTAATGACGCCGATGTTCTTGTCATGTATCTCCATCTTGTTGTACTTGAATTTGTCAGCGTAGGCTTCCAGTTTTTTCATCCTCTCTTCAACGATCGGCCTTCTCACCCGTACGTTTGCCGGGACCATCACGTACTTCGACGCCAGCTTGGGATCAAGACCGAGGGGCATTGGCGACTCTTTCCGCTCTCCGAGGACGACCGGCGAGTCAGCGTGGCAAACCCTTGTCTCGCCTCTAAGGAGAACGGGTGTATCAAACTGCTCGCTGACGTCAAAGGCGAGTTTCATAAAATCGTGGCACTCCTGTGCATCGCCCGGCTCAAACATGGGAACCTTGGCAAAACGTGCCCAATTGCGGCTATCCTGCTCATTCTGCGAACTGTGTACGAACGGGTCGTCGCAGACTACGATCACCAGTCCCCCTTTAATACCCGTATAGGCGAGCGTCATGAACGGGTCTGATGCCACATTCAATCCCACGTGTTTCATCGATGCCATGGATCGCGCACCGGCCACCGCAGCGCCCGCTGCCACCTCAACAGCCACTTTTTCGTTGGGAGACCATTCTGTGTAGACTTCCTTGTACTGCGTCATTTCCTGCAGGATTTCACTGCTGGGGGTACCGGGATATGCGGTAGCCACTTTCACCCCAGCCTCCCAGGCGCCTCTCGCTATTGCTTCGTTTCCTTGCTGCATCACCTTTTTCATGTGCCCCCCATATGGCAAAAGCCAAAGATTTGAATAAGCTGAAGCCCCATACTTCCGTGACGCTTGTTACTAAATTCACTTTCTGCTCTATTGTGTACAAAATTCATACCCTTGTCAAGAGATTTCATCGAACTGTTTTATTGGTTCAATTGGTTGAATTGGTTCCATTAGTTCAAGCGTGCCACACTGAGGTAGGCTGGATTTAGTGGACACCAAAGTTGAGGTAGAATACAAAACGGAGGTGTCAGTATGGAGAGAATTCCCAGGGCAATATACACAAAGGAAGTTCGGGAGGAAGCAGTGAAGCTGGTGACGGAAGGCGGCTTA